>JAHENF010000069.1 GCA_024643255.1 Ilumatobacteraceae bacterium | reverse complement strand
CGATCGGCTCCGTCGGGGTCCGCGTGGAGCCTCCAGGTGGAGAGCACCATCTTGAAGTCGCGGTGGGCGAGGTTCGAGGCCCAGCCGACCAGCATCTGCTCGTCACGGGCGAACACGTCGGCGAGATCGGGGTGCCAGGTGTCGGCGAGGAGCCGGAGCGCCGATTCGGCCAGAACGCCGCGAGTGAAGCGGTCCTTGACGATCGGCATGTGCTGGATCCGTTCGGCGAGTTGCAGGGTGAGCGAACACGCGCCGGGTGCCTCGCCCGAGGTGGTGGTGAGCCACGCGTGCGGTGAACGGAACCCGTGGATGTGCCAACGACCTGATTCGACGGCCTGGTGGACGCGATCCAACTGCGCGGCCCGCGCCCGGCGCATCGCCACCGTCGCAGCATCGGCGGCATCGAGCGGGTCGAACGAAGCGTTCGCGGCGGGCGCCGTCGATGTTCTCCCCGTGACCATGACCCCATCATGACCAATGGGTGTCACAGAGTTGGGCGCTCAGCGGAGGTCGAGCAGCATCCTGATCTCGTCGGCACACGGGTCCGACGGCAGTGGCTGGGAATCTCCGGTCACCCGGAACCCCATCGCTTCGTAGAGGCGTTGGGCAGGGTCGTTGCCCCGTGTGACCCACAACCCGACCGAGGTCGCCTCCGTGTCGGCGGCCCAGCGGACCACGGCCGAGACCAACAGACGGCCTGCGCCGGAGCGCCGGACCGCGGGAGAGGTCCACATCGACACGAGCTCCACCATCGACGGCCGCTCGGCCTCCCGGTATCCCCCCGCCAGGCCGACGACCTGCTGATCGACACGAGCGAGGAACGTCGAGCGACTCCTTCCGGTCGCCCCGAGCCGGGCGCGTTCGAGCCAGTCGTCATCGGATCTCGTGACCTCGGCGGCGTACGTGGAGCCGAATGCGAACGGTGCATCGGCCAGCGCGGCGAGGCGCGTCGACTTCAGCTCGGCCGCATCGGTCGGCGCGATTCGGCGAACATCGATCTGCACGCGCCCACTGTCGACCACCCGGTCTCGACAGTGCAAGTGAGTTGTCCAGAGGGCGGCACAATTTCACCGCCAGATGACCTCCTCGCCCGGAATTGATCCATTACAGTTGTGTGACGATTCGAAGTGCGGGCGCTGGGAGCGAGAGATCGACATGCGAAAACGACTGGCTGGATTCCTCGGCGCGCTGGCCGTGATCCTGATGCTGCCGAACCTGGTGCACGGGGCGAACCCGATCACCGTCAATTCCGCCGCGACCGGTCCGATGGCTCAGGCCGTTCGGCTGCACCCCCCGGCGCCACCCGTCACGGTCAGCTCGACCGTGATCGGCCTGGTCAACGCCGAGCGGGCCGCCCGTGGGCTCCCACCGATGGTTGCCGACGCGAAGCTCGAGTTGGCCGCGCAACGGCACTCCGAGGACCAGGCGCTGCACCAGTTGATGTCACACCTCGGGAGCGATGGGTCGACACTCGCTCAACGAGTCGATCGCGTCGGGTTCAGCTGGCGGTCGGTGGCCGAGAACGTCGCGTACGGCTATGCGACGCCCACCGACGTGATGACGGCCTGGATGCTCAGCGCCGGGCACCGCGCCAACATCCTGTCGGCGAACACGCGCATCGGCATCGGACTCGCGTACGGCGCCAACGGTCAGGCGTACTGGACACAGGTGTTCGCCACCCCGGCGTGACACTCGGACCTGCTCAGACCGGACGGAGCCACACGACGACCGCCTCACGGACGCGCTCCTCGAGCGTGTCGCCTGCAAGCGTCTTGGTCACCTTGGGGAACCGTGCCGCATACGAACGCAGGAGCGGCGTCACGGCGTCGGGTTCGTCTTCGCCCCTCAGGGCGTGGGCGGTCATCGGCGTCCACGTGCCCCTGAGGAGCACCTGCATCTGGCCGATCTCGGTGAAGTTCCGCCACCAGGTCTTCGATTCGGCCTCGCCGACCATCACGACCAGCCCATGGTGAGCGTCGGCGTACTGCACGGGCAGGGTGTACTGATTTCCGGTGCGATTGCCGGTGTAGCGGATCAGCACGGTCGAGCCCGACAACATCGGATGTGCCGGTGACCCGAGGATCTTCTCGACGACGGCGTTCGCGAAGCCCATGGCGTCGAGACTAGGCGGCCTCGACGCGGAGTACCTTCACAGTCATGGACCGCCCGTCGATCGAGGTGTGCGCCGTCGTGCTCGGTGCGCCCGACGCTCGGGAACTCGCCCGCTTCTACGAGCGATTGCTCGGCTGGGCGATCGCCGTCGACGAGGGCGATTGGGTCATCCTGCGCGATCCGAGTGGTGGCACCGGTCTGTCGTTCCAGACCGAGCCCGACCATGTGCCACCCACGTGGCCGCAGGTCGCCGACCGCCAGCAGATGATGATGCACCTCGATCTCGGCGTCGCCGACATGGACGCGGCGGGCGAGTGGGCGCTCGGCGCCGGAGCTGCACTGGCGACCCACCAGCCGCAGGAGGGTGTGCGCGTTTTTCTCGATCCTGCCGGACACCCGTTCTGCCTGTTCCTGCTCGGCGACTGACTCGAGGCGCTTGACGTCAGGGGCATGATGTCGCCATGGCCAGTCAGGTGCAGATCACGTTCGATGCAGTCGGCCCGCGAGCGCTCGCGAGGTTCTGGTGCGACGTGCTCGGATATGTCGAGCAGCCACCGCCACCGGGCTTCGACACATGGGAGGCCGCCTTGACCGCCTTCGGAATCGACCAGTCCGACCCTGACCGAGCCTGTGCGATCGTCGACCCCGACGGCGCCGGTCCCCGCGTGTTCTTCCTGAAGGTGCCCGAGGGCAAGACGGCCAAGAATCGTGTGCACCTCGACGTCCACGTCGAGCCGAGCAACCTCCACCCGCGAGCTGCGGAACTCGTCGCGCTCGGCGCGACGAACGTCGCCGAGTTCGACGAACCGGAAGGCCATTGGATCACCATGCTCGACCCCGAGGGAAACGAATTCTGCCTCCACTGATGGGCCAGACCGTCGACACGGGCGCCGAGTGGGAGGCCAACGCTCCGGCGTGGATCGAGATGAGTCGTGCAGGCGCCGATCGGTATCGCGACCTCGTCAACACCCCCGCATTCCTCGAGGCACTTCCTGACGTCGACGGCCTGCGGTGCCTGGATGTGGGCTGCGGAGATGGGCACAACACGCGGCTGTTGCGCGATCGGGGCGCGCTCCTCACTGCGATCGACATCTCCGCGACCTTCATCTGCTCGGCGCGCGATGCCGATCCATCGATCGCCCATGTCCGCGCCGATGCGATGGAGCTGCCATTCGCTGATGCGACATTCGACGTCGTGACGGCGTTCATGAGCCTGATGGACACACCCGATCCGGCGGTGACGCTCGGCGAGATGGCCCGTGTGGTGCAGCCTGGCGGTTGCGTCCAGTTCTCGATTGCCCATCCGGTGAACACGACACCGCTGCGGACATGGATCGACGACGACGGTGTGAGGACCTGGGCGGCGATCGGCGACTACTTCGTCGAGGGCCCGATCACGACGTCGTGGACCTTCAAGGAGGTTCCCGACGAGATGCGGGCACGGCACGAACCCTTCACCATCACGGCGGCCCGCAGGACGGTGTCGAGTTGGCTGAACATGGTGATCGATGCGGGATTCACCGTCGACCGGGTGATCGAACCGGTGGCCTCCGAGGAGACGGCTGCGTGCCACCCGGAGGTTGCGGACACGCGCATCGTGCCGTTCTTCCTCATCGTCCGTGCCCTCAGAACCTCCCATCGCCTGCGATGAGTCTCGCCGCGACCTGTCCGCGCTGAGACTCATCGCTGGCGTGGGTCCCGTCGGTGCGATGAGCTTCGGCGCGACCTGTGCGCGCTGAGACTCATCGGTGGTGGGTGGCAGCGAGGCGGTCGGCGACCTCGAGCATCTGGCGGCCGACGGGTTGGAGATCGATCTGCGTCGCGAGCAACCCGGTGGAGACCCGCTCGACGACACCCCACTCGAAGATCGCCGTCGCGTCGAGTCCACATCGCTCGGCCATCCACTGCGCGGTGACGAGTGGGTCGGCCGCGAGCGGCTCGTCGGGGTCTTCGCGCAGGATCACGCCGAGGTCGTACTCCGGCTCGGCCAGCAGCCCATCGGGGTCGACCAGCTTGAAGCCGTCGGCGGCCCGAAGTGCGTTCCATTGCTGGACGTCGCCGTGGACGAGCACCGCCCGCTCGTCGTCGTGGGCCTCGAGGCGACGCTGCGCGCAGGCGAGCGAGTGCCCGATCGTCTGCTCGGCACACGGCGCGTCGAGCGCGCTCCACGTTGTGGCGATGAATTCCGTCAGCCACGTCGCCTTCTCCGCGCCGGTCGGGAGCCCCAACCCGCCGGCAGGGCGCCAGATCTGTGCTGCGGCGTCGCACAGCAGGGGGAGCCGCTCCTCGTACGGCAACGCCAGGTGGAACATCGACGGCCCCAACCGTTCCATCAGCAGTGCGCTGCGTTCGGGATCGTCTCGATACAGCAGTGGGCAACCCTCTCCGGCCACCCAGCGGAGCACGGTCGCCTCGTGGTCAGCGACATCGGATCCTCGCGGGATCAGCACCTTGAGAATGGCTGCCGTGCCGTTGGCCATACGGGCCTCGGCGACGTAGGCCTCGGTGCCCTCGTCGAACTGCATGCCGACATCGATGCCCCAGTCCTGCTCGAGCGAAGCGACAATCGCCGGCAGCTCGTCGATCCAGTGCGCGGCCCCGACAGCGACCGCCTTGTTCTGAACCACGGCGGGCAACTCGATCGGGTGGTCCACCAGTCGAAAGGTTACGCCGGTGCCTGGCACCGGCGTAACCGGTCAGACGTTGGAGGAGCGGCCGGCCCAGAAGGGTTGGCGAAGTTCGCGCTTGAGGATCTTGCCCGAGCCGGTCTTGGGGAGTTCGTCGAGCCAGGAGATCGAACGAGGGATCTTGTAGCTCGCCAGGTGCTCGCGGGCAAACTCCTTCACGCCGATCTCGTCGAGATCCGAACCGGCTCGCTTCACGACGACCGCGTGGACGATCTCACCCCAGTCGTCGCTCGGGATGCCGAACACCGCCGCCTCGTAGATATCGGGGTGCCCCTCCAACGCCGCCTCGATCTCGGCCGGGTAGATGTTCATCCCGCCCGAGATGATCATGTCCTTCTTGCGGTCGCAGATGTAGATGAACCCTTCGTCGTCGCGGTACGCGATGTCGCCGACGGTCTGGAAGCCGTCGCGGTGGTCCTCCTCGAACTTGTCGTGCTGCTTGTAGTAGTCCGCGAACACCGCCGCCGAGCGCACGTACACCTCACCGGTCGCGTCGGGGCCCGTGCCCTCGACGATGTTCCCCAGCTCGTCGTAGAGACGGATCTCGACCATCGGCGCCTCCTTGCCGCACGACCCCGGCTTGCGCAGCTGGTCCTCCGGTCGCAACACCGTGTTGACACCCAACTCGGTCGAGCCGTAGATCTCGAACAACGACTCTGCCGGGAAGTCGGCGAGGTACTGCTGCTTGAGGGCGAAGCTCCACGGTGCGGCATTGGCGATCATCACCCGCATCGACGACGTGTCGTACTTCGCCTTGACGTCGTCGGGCAGGTTGCAGATCATCCGGATCGGCGTCGGAGCGGAGAACGTCGACGTCGCCTTGTAGGTCTCGAGCAGTCGGAGCCAGTCCTGAGGATCGAACTTGCGTTGCAGCACCACGGTCTGGCCCATCGCGATCGCGGTTGCCATGAATCCGCCGGGGCCTGAATGGTAGAGCGGGCCGGTCGTCAGGTAGATGTCGTCGGGTCGGTAGCCGATGTGCGCGAGCAGCGCCGCTCCCTGGCGGGGGTCGGCGGGGTTGCGCCGGAAAGCCCCCTTCGGCTTGCCGGTCGTTCCCGACGTGTAGATCATCGTCGCGCCGCCCTCGTCGATCTCCGGGCGGTCCCACACCTCGGGCGATGCCGCGTCGACCAGCGCGTCGATCGCGATCATGCCGTCCGGCGCCGCCCCGTCGAACACGACGACGTTGGTGACCTTCGGGATCTCGGCCCTGATGCGCTCGAAGAGCGCGGCGTACTCGGCATCGACGTAGACCGTCGTCGCGTCGCAGTGATCGACGACGTACGCGGCCTCCTCGTCGGACAGTCGGTAGTTCAACGGCACCGCCGTCGCCCCGATCTTGCGGGCGGCCTGCACCATCTCGACGATGCCCGTCGAGTTCTGCCCGCACCAGACCACCTTGTCGCCCGGCCCCACACCCAGGTCGACGAGAACGTGCACCAACCGGTTCGCCCGTGCCTCCAACTCGGCGAACGTCAACCGGCGGACATCACCGCCGGTGCGATCGTCGATGACGGCCGGCTTGTCCGGTTGGTTGGCAGCGTGAACGGTGAGCAGATCCCCCATGACGTATTCGTACCACTCGCCCAGACTGCTGATCGACGCCGGAGGTCACCGTTCCCGTTCGAAGCGCAGGTGGACGACGGCGGAAGTCGCGATGTGCTCGACACAGACGTAGGGAGGCGGTGGAGTCGACTCGGGGAAGAGCCGTTCGCCGCGTCCGATCAGCATCGGCACGACAACAATGTGCAGGTCGTCGACGAGTCCGGCGGCGAGGTACTGCCCGATCGTCGCCGCGCCGCCCATCAGCCGCACGTCCTTGCCATCAGCCGCCGCGAACGCTCGCTCCAGGGTGTCCTCGATCCCCGCGGTGGCGAAGTGGAACGTCGTCCCTCCCTCCATCACGAGCGGGTCCCGGGGGTGATGGGTGACGACGAACGTCGGTGCGTGGTACGGCGGATTCGGACCCCACCAGCCCGTCCAACCGTCGTCGACCCACGGGCCGCGCGAGGTGGCGAACATGTTGCGCCCGAGGATGGCGGCGCCGATGTCGTCGAAGCTGTGCGCGACGAACGGGTCGTCGGCGTTCTCCTCGCCGCCGTCGAGGCCGAGCATCAGGTTGCCGGAACGGGTGGCGAACATCCAGTCGGTGAAACCTTCGGTGTGGTCGCCGAACGGTTGCTCGAGTCGTTGGTCGACGCCGGCCGCGAAGCCGTCGACCGACATCATGAAGCACCGCACCACGAGTCGCTGGTTCGTCATGCCGCGAACCTACGTCAGTTAGGTTCTTGGTCATGACGCTCGCCGACGAGAAGTACTTGCTGTTCACCACGTTCCGCAAGACCGGTGAGGCGGTGTCGACACCCGTGTGGGCAGTTCCGCTCGGCGAGGGCAGGGTCGGGTTCTACACGAGTTCTGGCACGGGCAAGGCGAAGCGTCTGGCCCACACGAGCAAGGTCCGGCTGCAACCGTGCGATTCACGCGGCAGGGTCAAGCCTGGCACGGAGCCGGTCGACGCGACGGCAGTGCTCGTGACCGGAGCGGAGCTCGATGACATCCACCGCAAGATCAAGGCCAAGTACGGCTTCTTCACCAACGTCACGAAGTTGCTCGGCACCATCGGGGGCATCGTGAAGCGCAACCGCATGCCGTACGCCGATCGCGGTGTCGTCGTCACATTGACCGACTGAAGCATCGCCGCGGCAGGCAGTGCCCTCGCCGGTGGTGACGTTCGCCCCTGCCGCCTGACCGGCAACTCGATGATGATGGGTCATCGACAGCGACTCGCCAACTCGTGAGGCAGCCCGCATGACCCCGATATCACCCACTGGACCCGTGGCCGACCCCCGGTCGGGCGAGCCCGGTTCGCCCGACGAGGCGTACACCGTGAAGGTCGACCACGTCACCAAGCGCTACGGCGACAACACGGTCGTCGACGACTTGAGCTTTGCGGTCGGCCCGGGACTCGTGACCGGCTTTCTCGGGCCGAACGGTTCCGGGAAGTCGACCACGATGAAGATCGTGCTCGACCTTGCTGCAGCGAACCTCGGCCGGGCAACGATCGGCGGCCACCGTTACCGCGAACTCGACGATCCGGCCCGAACCGTGGGTGCAATGATCGAGTCGGACGCCTTTCACCCCGGGCGGAGCGGTCGCAACCATCTGCGGATCCTCGCCGATGCCACCGGGATCCCGTACTCGCGCGTCGACGAGATGCTCGAGCAAGTCGGCCTCGCCGGAGCCGCCAACCGCAAAGCGGGTGGTTACTCGCTCGGGATGCGACAACGTCTCGGACTCGCCGCGGCGCTCATGGGCGAACCTGCCGTGCTCATCCTCGACGAACCTGGCAACGGCCTCGACCCGCAAGGCATCCGAACCCTGCGTGATCTGCTCCGCTCGCACGCTGCCCAGGGTGGGACCGTGTTCGTGTCGAGCCACCTCCTGTCGGAGATGGAACACCTCGCCGACGACGTCGTGGTGATCAACCGTGGCCGACTGGTCACCCATGGCTCGTTGGCCGAACTCCAGCAGTCGGCAGCGCTGGTCAGGACCGCCGATCCTGGCCGACTCGCAGCGGAGCTGGAGCGCGCAGGCGCAACCACCGAGGGTCGTGGCCTCGACGGACTGGTGGTTCGCGGCATGGCCCTCGAAGAGATCGGTGAACGAGCCTTCGCGGCCGGGACAGCCCTGCACGAGCTGTCGCCTCACGCCGGCTCGCTCGAGGAGCTGTTCCTGGAGTGGACCGACGGGTCTCCCGGCGACGAGGAGGTCGGGCGATGAGACGACTGGTGAGATCCGAGCTCCGCAAGCTCACCAGCACCAAGATGCCGTTCGCGTTCCTCGCCGCGCTCATCGTGATCGCCTCCCTCAACGCGTTCGCCGTGATCGCGGGCACGGACTTCGACGGCAGCAAGGGCTTCGTCGCGACCGCTGTCGATCAACAATCGCTCATGGCGTTCGCCTTCAACGCATTCATGGGGGCGGGCCTCTTCGGCGCCATGGCTGTGGCCCGCGAGTACGGTCACGGCACGGTGGTGCCGACCTTCCTGGCATCGCCCAGACGGCACCGAGCGGTCATCGCACAGTTCGGCGCTGTGTCGATCGGTGGTTGCGTGCTGAGCCTCGTCGGTGCCGGTCTCACCGTGGTCGCGGTCGCCGTCGCGCTGCCCACCACCGACTACGGCTTCCTCGTCTCGACCAACAACGTCATTCGAGTCGTTGCGGCCGCCGGCTTCGCCGGTGCCGCCGGAGCCCTGCTCGGTGCCGGCGTCGGCGCCATCGTGCGCAACGTCGGCGGCGCCGTCACCCTCACGGTGTTCATCTTCCTGATCGCGCCGCCGCTCGTCGTCCAGCTCGCCAACGGCACCGCGTCGTGGATGCCCGCAAATCTCGCCAACGTGATCTCCGGGACCGTCGACGACATCAGCCAACCCGCAGCGTTCGCCGCATTGGCCATCTGGGCGCTGATCCCTGCGGTCATCGGACTGATCTCCGTGCAACGCCGCGACGTGGTCTGAGCGACACGCCGTCTCGACTCTGCTCATCACTCGCGTGGCCGGGTGCGCTCAGACCGGCTTCAGCGCCGTGACCTCGATCTCGATCTTCATGCGCGGGTCGGCCAACCCGACCACCATCATGGTGGCTGCTGGAAGCGCCTGAGCGAAGTAGCGCCGCAACGACGGCCAGCAGGACTCGAAGTCGTCGGCGACCGGGACGAGATACCTCACGCTGACGACGTCGTCGGCGCACGACCCGGCGCGAGTCAGTGTGTCGTCGATGTTCCGTAGCGCTTGCTCGACCTGTTCGACGACGTCGTCGGAGATCGTCATCGTCGAGTAGTCGAAACCGGTCGTGCCGGCGACGAACACGAAGCGCCCGTCGACCACCGCGCGCGAGTAGCCGACCTGTTGCTCGAAGGTGCTCCCTTGAGAGATCCGATGACGATGCGGATGTCGGTCGGTGTCCATGCGAGCAGGATTCCACATCCGATGCTCAACGCGTCGGCCACGTTCCGACGGTGTCGTAGATCGATCCGGCGTCGGTCAGCGTGCTGGCCACCAACGCCACCTCGCGCACCACGAATTCGGCGTCGAAGCGCCGCCCCACGCTGCGGTCGGGACGCGCCTGGCGCGCCAGGCGCGCCATCGTCAGGTGCCCGACGAATCGCCGACGCTCGTGGGCCGTGCCGACCCCTCGCAGCGCCCGATCGACGACCGAAGCGAGGTCGTCGACGCCGGCGACAGGCAGCATGATCGACCGCTCGGCGCGCAGGTCGAACGCCGGCCCGACGATGGCAGTCGCCGCCGGCAGCAGCACCGCGTCGAGCCGTTCGATCACGTCGTCTTCGTCGGCGTCGCCCAGGAAGCGCAGGGTGACGTGCAGGTTCTCGGGTGGCAGCCACTTGACGCCGGGGTCCTTCGGGCGCTCGATGTCGGCCAGCCGTTCGAGCAGGTCGTCGGGCGGCCAGATGGCGACGAACAAGCGCGTCATGGCCGCAGTCTGGCCGCGTCAGCCTCGAATCGTGGACCTTCGATGGTGGGGTTGTCCCCACCATCGATTCGCCGGTGCACTCCATGGTGGGCGCGGCGACGAAGGCGCACCATCGATGACATGGAACTCATGGTGCAACCACCCGTCGTCAGAACCCCGGCATCCGTCGAGCGGGCGCGCCCGCTCGTCGAGGCGCTGGACCTGACCCGTCGCTGGGGAAAGGGCCCCACCGCACAACTCGGAATCGACCGGGTCGACCTCGCGCTCGGCCACGGCGAACTCGTCGCCATCGTCGGGCCGTCCGGGTCGGGGAAGTCGACGCTCGGCGCGTTGCTCGCCGGTATCGACCGTCCGAGCGCGGGTTCGCTCGTCGTCGACGGCGTGCGGATCGACCAGCTGTCCGATGATCGCCTCGCCCGATGGCGCGGCAGCAACGTCGGCATCGTCTTCCAGAACTTCCATCTGCTCCCCACACTCGACGCTCGGGAGAACGTCGAACTCGCCGTCAAACTCGCCGACGGCTCAACGTCTCGACGGAACCGCCGTCTTCGCAGCCTCGATGCGCTTCAGGCCGTCGGCCTCGCCGACAAGGCCAAGCGACTGCCCACACAGCTCAGCGGTGGCGAGCAGCAGCGCGTCGCCGTCGCGCGGGCCCTGGTCGCGCAGCCTCGACTGATCGTGGCCGACGAACCCACGGGCAGCCTCGACCAGGAGTCGGGTGCCGTCGTCTTCGATCTGCTCGCCGGTCTGGTCTCGGGCGGCACCACCGTCGTGCTGATCACACACGACGAACACCTCGCGACTCGCACCGACCGCATCATCTCGATGCTCGACGGCCGCATCGTCTCGTCAGGAGCCCAGTGATGCGCCAGATCTTCCGTGAGTTCACGCGGGCGCCCGCCCGCATCGTCACCAGCATCCTGGCCCTGGCGCTCGCCCTCGGGGCCATGGGCGTCTTCGCGATCCCCGCCGTCGCCTCGAGCTCACTGCGCGACA
>JAHENF010000003.1:38254-128259 GCA_024643255.1 Ilumatobacteraceae bacterium | reverse complement strand
TGTTCGTCATCCGTTGACCGCTGTGTATGAGCGCACTGCCCGGCGCCACATGATCCGTACTCCGATCGTGCCGAGCACGATCCAGACGAGCTGACGAGCGAGTCCTTCGATCAGCTCCGCCGTGGTGATCGGCCCGACGAGCGAGGTGATCGGGAACCCGAATGTCGATTCGAAGGGCAGGAACGATGCCAGGGTCTGCGCCCAATCGGGCATGAGGGACACGGGAAGCAAACGCCCCGACAAGAGCAACTCGGCGGCGAAGAACGCTTCGAAGAGAGCGCTCACGCGGGTCGTCCAGAATGTGACCATCCCGAGCATCCACAGCAGGAGCGAGCGGATCAGATACGCCCCCCAGATGGCGATCAGGAATGTCGCCACCTGGGCGGCGGTCGGGCTCAGCGATGGATGGAAGATCAGCGACAGCACGGCAGCGAGCGGGATCCACAACACGATGACGACGACCTTCCACCCTGCGAAGAATCCGAGGTCGTAATGGATCGGGTGGATCGGACGGACGAGTTGCGCCGACAGGCGGCCTTCTCGGATTCGTTCCTCCCAGCCGAACGGGGTGAACACGATGTTCATGTTCCGCACGAGCGTCCAGACGATGTAGTAGGCCGCAAACGTCTGTGGTGTGTAGCCGCCGACGCTGCCGCCTTGCTGACGGGCGATCGTCGACCACACCACCAGGTACACCACCGGTTCCGCGACCATTCCGATCATGTAGAAATAGTTCGCCGCCCGGTACTGGAACTGCTCCATGATGGAGGTGCGTCCGAGCGTGGCATACAGCCGCAGATACGCGCGGGTCGCGCTCTCGTAGGCGATCGGTTCGTCGGCGACCGGCGTTGATTCGGCGGTGATGGCCGTCATGTCGACGAAGTCGTCGTCGGGCCGCTGGCGAATGCCAATTCGATCACGTCGTCGATCGGAGGGTCCTCCACCGTGAGATCGCGCACCTCGTGGTCGGCGAGCAGTCGGCCGGTGACGCGCGCTGCGTCGTCACGTTCGATCCGCAGCGTGGTCCGCGTGCCGGTCACGCTGATCACGTCGCCGTACGACGACAGGTCCGCGGGCGCATCGAGCGTGACGACGAGCGTCTTGTGGGTCGCGAAGCGCTTCGACAGATCGGCGAGTGGCCCATCGAACAGGATCGTTCCGTGGTGGATCACGATGACGCGCTCGCACAGCGCCTCGACATCGGCCATGTAGTGGGTGGTCAGCATGATGCTGGCCCCGTGGCGCCCGTTGTAATCGGCAAGGAACGTACGGATCCGGCGTTGCATCGTGACGTCCAGGCCGAGCGTCGGTTCGTCGAGGAACAGCACCTCGGGACGGTGCAGGAGTGAGTTGGCGATCTCGGCCTTCATTCGTTCGCCGAGGGAGAGGTTGCGCACGGGTTTGTCGACGAGCGCGCCGATGTCGAGGAGCTCGATCAGCTCGTCACGTTGACTGACGAACAACTGCTCGGGAAGCCGATAGATCGCCCGGGTGAGCTCGAAGCTGTCGAGTGCCGGCAGATCCCACTGGAGTTGGTTGCGATTGCCCATCACCAGGGTGATGCGCCGCAGATAGGCGCGTTCGCGCCGCGACGGCTGGTGACCGAGCACCTCCACCTGCCCGCTCGTCGGGTGGAGCAGTCCCGAGAGCATCTTCAACGTGGTGGTCTTGCCTGCGCCGTTCGGGCCGAGAAAGCCGACGATCTCACCGGCCTCGATCGCGAAGCCCACATCGTCGACGGCAACCACGCTGCGGTGCTGTCGCCGGACGAGACTCTTCGCCGCTGCTCCGAGCCCTGGATCGCGAACCGGCACCTCGAACACCTTGCGAAGGTCGTCGACGACGACGGCCAATTCGGCTCCCACTCTCGGCACAGTACCGCTCAGCGGCCCATTCGCCGGTCGACATTCTCGTCGAAACCCCCGGCATGTGATGTGCCCGTGCGGTGCCCTTCGGGCGGGTGAGTCAGCCCGAGACGCTGGTCCAGACCGACTTGGCGCCCGAATGGCCGACGTCGATCACGGTCCAGGTGGCTCCGATGCCAACGATCAACGATCCCCCCACGAGGAGTGCGGTGACCACCCGCGGTGACGGCTTTGTGATGCGATCGCGCACATAGGGCTCAGCTGCGACGAGCGCGCTCATCAACGTCACCGCAATCGCCCAAGGGAGCACGGTGTCGCCCTGCTCGGTGTGTTGCTCGAGCAGGGCGGTCTCCTTGACGTTCTCCTGCAGCGACTCGCCGGACTGCTGCGCCAGGCCCACCGCGAAGGTGGCGGCGAGGGCGAGGCCGAAGATGATCGGGCCGTACAGCCGCCTCGATCGCGGAATCGCCGCGACCACGATCATGCCGATGGCTGCAAGGGGCAGCAGCACGACCGCGGCATGCACGATCAGTGGGTGCGCCGGCAGGCCGAACAGCGTGTTGATCTCCATCAGGGCTCCTCGCTCCGAGCAGCCGCGTTGGCCGTCGAGCGCGATGGTATGCGGCGCGAAGCCACTCGCTTGGGATGTGTGAGCCGATACACCGTCGCCCACATCACCGCGACGATGGAGGCCGCTGCGCTGACCTGATAGAGCCAGTTCGCGCGGTCCGTGCCGGAGAACGAGGCGTGGAGGCTGGCGAGCAGGAACACCGCGTAGCTCGTGAAGTGGATCCCCCGCCACACGCGGCGGGGGAGGTGTTTCATGAGCAGCGACGTGGCTTCGACGGCGACGAGCAGCCACATCGCCACCACGCCGATGGCCACCGGGAGCGGCTTCCACTCCGAGGCGAACGGCACGAGCAGGTCGACGAGATCGAACGTGACGTAGTTGTCGGCCACGAGTGCAGCGAGGTGGATCACGACGAACGACACGGTGAGCCCGCCCAACCAGCGGTGCAGGTCGAGCAACCATGCCGGCCTTCGCTGGTCGGGGAATGCCCGGGTCGACAGCACGATGCCCCAGACCACCGACGCGGTCAGCATCAGCCACGCGACGATGCCCGACGCCCGGGTGAGATACCACCAGAACTGCGGGTTCACGAGGCGACCGCGCTCGAGAGATCCGTTGTCGGGATGAGGCGACCGTCGAGGTCGATGGCGATGCCGCTGAGCTCGTTGCGCTCGAGGTAGTCGAGGACGCCACCGGTCCCTGCGAGGAGTCCCGCGGTGGCGTGGACCTCGGCCAGCCAGCCGGCGCGCCCGATCACCGTGACGGTCGCCAGATCGGTGGTCGACTGATCGCGCGCGAGTGGATCGATCACGTGGTGGCGCTCGCTGCCGTCGTGTACCCAGCGCCGCGAACGGGTGCTCGACGTCGCGACACCACCTGCCTCGACCTCGAGCATGCAGGCGTTGCCGAGCGATGCGTCGGGGTTGTCGACCGCCACCCTCCAACCGGCGGAGCCCTCCGGCGGTGTGCCGGCCATGACCATGTCGCCGCCGATGCTGACGAGCGCTCCAGCGGCGCCGTTGTCGAGGAGGTGTCGAACCGCCAGGTCGGCAGCGAGGCCCTTGCCCACACCGCCTGGATCGATGGCGAGTCCGGGGGGCAACTTGACGGTCGAGGTCGCGGCCTCGATGACGATGCCGTCCATCGCCGGCGCTTCGTCGTACCCACCGACCAGCATGGCTCCGTCGGGGAGCAGCGTCACCTTGTAGGGATCGTCGATGCTGTTGCGGTACCCGGAATCGCACACGATCGGCAGGACCGAGGGATCGAAGGCGTGGTCGGTGAGGCGCCACCCGTCGATCATCGTGGTGATCAGGGTGATCGTCGACGGGTGGACCCGGACGGGGCGACCAGAGGCGTTGTTGAGTGCGGTGATGTCGCTGTCGACGATGAACCGGCTCCAGTGCGACTCGAGGTCGGACAGCAGGGCTGCTGCGCTCGGGACATCGGCGTCGCCGACGACGATGATGTGGAGTTCGCTCGCCATCACGCGAGCTCGGTGTTCAGCCACTTCCACTGGTGGTGGCCACCGGTGCAGCGGGTGCGGACGCCGGTGCGGGTGCCGGCGTGACGACGCGGACGTCGGGTCGCGCCTGCAGCACGATCGGCGCCGGTGCCGCCGCTGCGGCCGGGGCGGCGACCGTGGTGTCCGCACCGGGAGTGCCGGTCGTGACCGGAGCAACTGCCGGTGCAACTGCCGGAGTGACGACCGGCGCAACGGTCGGAGTCGGGGCGGCGGCGACATCGGTCGGTGCCGTGCCGGCGGTGGATGCCTGCAGCGAGTAGGCGTGTGCGATCCCCATCGTGGCGACGAGTCCGAACATCGTCGTGGCCCCGAGACCCGCAGCGACGGCGCGGGCGCCGGCTGCGGGGTGACGTCGCCGGCTTTGCCGCACCTGTGGTTGCGCCGCCGACCTCGACGGTGGTGGCAACGATCGACCCAGAAGGGGATCGATCTCAGTCATCGTCTCCGCGGCCCTCGTACGAGTGCGTCTCGTGGTCGTCACCGTGATCGTCGCTGTGATCGTCACTGTGATCGTCGTCGTGGTAGCTGCTCGATCCGGTGGTTCCCGCCTGCGTGGCAGTCGACGACTTCGACGGTTGCGGGGCGACCACCACCACGGGCTCGGTGACGTCGGCGACGATTTCACCGTCGGCTCCGAGCGAGGCGGCGAAGACCACCGTGCGGGATCCATTGTCGAACGTCACCGTCAGGGACATCGGATCGGTCTGTGCCGGCACCACGGTCCATCCCGGGTTCGCAACCATGTTGAGCAGGACGATGCCGTCCGGCGTTGCCATGACCGTAACCGCTCCGGCCTCGTCGACGACGTAGGAGCTGCCCGGCGCCTCGGTCGTTTCGGGCTCGGGTTCGGTGGTCGTGGTCGTCTCCGTCGTGGCCGGCACCTCGACCATCGCCTGGATGTTCGCCTCCGGGGGCGTGGTCTGGACGAGATCGTCGGTCGCTGACAGCGCACCGATCGGGCCGCCGGTCGTCGCGTTGAGGATGCCGATGTTGGCGGCGATCGCAGCGGTTCCGGCGGTGAGGACGCCGACGACCGCGGCGATGGTGATGAGCGTCGTGCGGGAGGTGGGGGACTTCATGGGTCAAACGGTACGTGTTCGCTGTCCAGCGGAGGGCAAATCCAAGGCAAACGTTGGGCAAGTGATCCATCCGCGACCGCCGCCGTGCGCGAATGTGGCGGTGTGCGCCTTCTGCTCGTCGAAGACGATCCATCGATCTCGGTACCTCTCGCCGACGGCCTGCGCCGCGAAGGATTCGAGGTCGAGGTGGCGGCAACCGGTGCTCAGGCTCTCAGCGCCCCACCAGTCGATCTTGTGCTCCTCGACCTGGGGCTGCCGGACCTCGAAGGTCGTGTGGTGTGTCGGGAATTGCGGTCGGCGAGTGCCGTTCCGATCATCGTGGTGACCGCCAGGAGCGACGAGATCGATCGGGTCGTGCTGCTCGAACTGGGCGCCGACGACTACGTCGTCAAACCGTTCGGGTTCCGTGAGCTGGTGGCGCGGATCCGCGCGGTGCTGCGACGGACGGCTTCCGTTCCCGGGCAGACGCCGTCGGCGATGCTCGAAGTCGGAGCCTTGAAGATCGATCTGCGTGGTCGCAGCGTCGAGTTCGAGGGTGAGGCCGTCGTGGTGACGCCCAAGGAGTACGACCTGCTCGTGTGTCTGGCATCCGATGCGGGCGCCGTCAAGACGCGCGAACAACTGATGCGCGAGGTCTGGGACGAGCACTGGTGGGGCTCCACCAAGACGCTCGACGTCCACGTCGCATCGCTGCGCCGCAAGCTGTCGCCTGACGTGATCGACACCGTTCGGTCCGTCGGATACCGCTACGCCGACGCCGAGCCCTCGTGACCAAGCGGCTCCTGCTCAGCTATCTCACGATCACCTTGATCGTCCTGCTGGTGCTCGAGATCCCACTCGGCGCGTTCTACGCCCAGCGTGAGCGTGAACGCCTCGCGGCGAACGTCGAACACGACGTCAGCGTGATCGCCACGCTGTACGAGGACGATCTCGAAGCGGCCCGCCCGCTCGATCCGGCCGCCGCCGAGACGTACGAACGCCGCACCGGGGCCCGGGTCGTCGTCGTCGATGGCGACGGCATCTCCCGAGTCGACACCGACGCCGCAGTGCCGCGCGACTTCTCGACCCGGCCCGAGATTGCCGTCGCGTTGACGGGCGACCGGGCGTCCGGCACCAGGTCGTCGGACACCCTCGGGACCGATTTGTTCTACGTGGCGCTCCCCGTTGCATCGGGGGGAACGGTTCACGGGGCGGTGCGGGTGACGCTCGACACCAGCGAGGTCAATGCCCGGATCAGATCGTTCTGGCTGGCGTTGGCCGGTGTCGGGGCGGTCGTGCTGCTCGTCGTGGCATTGATCGGCTGGGTGATCGCCCGCTCGGTCACGCGCCCTCTGCGCGAGTTGACCGACACGGCCGGTCGGTTCGCGTCCGGTGATCTGTCGGTCGGCCCGGATGCGATCGGAGGGCCGGCGGAGATCCGCGCGCTCGACGACACGATGGCGACCATGGCCGTGCAGCTCGATGGACTGCTGCGCTCGCACCGCGCGTTCGTCGCCGATGCCTCGCACCAACTCCGGACACCGCTGACCGCGCTGCGCCTGCGGCTCGAGAACCTGCAGAGTCGCCTCGACGACACCGAACATCCCGCCGAACTCGACGACGAGGTCGAGCGGGCGATCGACGAAACCGGTCGACTCACCGAACTCGTGACCAACCTGTTGCAGCTGGCCAGAGCCAGCGATCATCCGGCGACCGCAACCGAGGACGTCCGGGTGCTGATCCGCGATCGTGTCGACACATGGACGGCCGCCGCCGAGGAGTTCGGGGTCGGCCTCGTCGGGCCCGTCGGGGACGATGCCGTGGTGGTCCGCACGGTTCCGGGGGCGATCGAGCAGATCCTCGACAACCTGCTCGACAATGCGCTGTTGGTGTCGCCCGCCGGCACCACCGTGACGGTCGCGTTGACCACGTCGCCGTCGTTCGCGATCCTCTCCGTCGTCGACCACGGCCCGGGGCTGTCCGACGACGACAAGCGTGAGGCGACGCAGCGGTTCTGGCGAGGCGACGACACACGGCCCGGCACCGGATTGGGGCTCGCGATCGTGGACGCGTTGGCGACGGCCTCGGGCGGGTCGTCGCGTCTGACCGACACCGATGGGGGAGGGCTCACGGTGAGCGTGAGCCTGGCTCGTATCGTCTGAATCCGGGGTTGCGTCGAGCGGGCCGGTCATATACCCTCCGGGGTATGTGTAGACAGACCACCTGCAGATCATGTGGCCGCGCCGGCTGGGCCGGCTGTGGCGCCCACGTCGAGCAGGTGCTCGGCCACATCCCGAAACACGAGCGTTGTCAGTGTGCGGAAGCCACCACCGCCACGGCGAAGAAGAGCTGGTTCCGACGCTGACCCTCGAACTCCGGGGGGACCACGACCTGTCGGGACTTCGTTCTCCGGCATGTGCGCCTCCAGTGGTCTCCACTGGGGTCATGGGTGAGTTCGTCGCAACCCGTGTCGTGGCATGTCGGCGCTTCGCCGCGACGGGGTGCTGACGATGTGGAATCTCATCGCCGACAACAGTTCGGTCGAGGGCAAACTCGTCACGACCCTGGTGATCGCGACGATCGCTGTGATCGTCGGCGCGGTCCTCGGACGGGTCGCTCGGGACGTGGCCACGTTCAGCGTGCGATTGCCGAGATGATCCGTCGGTACCCGGTTGTACGGACGGATGTCGAACCGCGCGTCTTCGTCAATGCCACCGACAACCACCTCGAACTCTCCGCACGCTGACCAGGCGCGTGTCCTCGCTCGCGTGTGCCGAGGCCCGTTGGTTCACGCGATCACCTCGGTCTCACCGTCGTCGGCCCGGCGTTCACGAGGGATCTCGAATCGTTCGGCCGAGATCGAACCAGGACAGCAGCTCTCGTACCGCGTCCGCATCCGATGTCGATGCATCACCGGATTCGAGCGCCTCGTCGAGGTTCCGACGACCGTTGAACAGGTCGGCCCACGCCTCGCGTGTGATGCTCAGCGTGACGGCGGCCCCGGAACCCGTCGTCGGCACGGCCACCCCGTTGCGAACGTGCAGACCAGTGGTTCCGTCGGGGAACTCGACAGCGAACTGCCGATCGATGCCGGCGCAGCGGTGCGGATCGAGCATGACGCGCAGCACGTGCACCAGGTCGGTCACGGGAGCGTCGGCGGCGTGGCTGCTGCTCATGCGGTGGAGCCGGAACCGGTCGGTGTCGGTGACGCCATCGAGATGCCGGGCCCTGGTCAGGCACCAGTTGCGGACATTGGCCGAGGTGGTGCGACGAGCGATCGTGCGGAGCACCGCGGCCAGTCGGTCACGGTCGGGCTGTTCGACGTCCGGCGAGCGGACCAGCCACGAGGAGAGCTCCAGTGCCCAGCGCACGTCGTCGTGCTCGAGCGCTGCGTTCGCCCTCGTGCGCACGGCGTCGGCGCCCCCGAAGCCCTCGATCAGCCGTTGCGCCCGGTCGGCCGGCGCAACGGGGAAGAGGTGCTCGGGATCGCCGTCGAACCAGCCCCGCAGCCCGGTGTGGATCTGGCGCACGTGGTGTTCGACCAAGCCGTAGTGCTGCGTCTGGAGATAGGACTCGGAGAACACCTCGGGGAGCTGCACGAACTCGATCAGCTCGCCATGAGTGAGCCCCATGTTCACCCCGCGCACGGTCTGATCCCACATGAACTGGATGGCGTCCCGGCTCCGTGTCACTTCGGACCGGATGCGCTCGCTGCCGCTGATCGGCGGACCGTGAGTCCCGACCAGATGGTCGGCCCCGAGTGACAGCACATGGTCGAATCCGCCGAGCAGCACGCGCGGGTCGCGGTACTCCTCGCCGCGAATCGCGAACACGTTGAACAGCGCGGGCCACACGATGTTGTTGATGCACACGCCGAGATCGGGGAACCAGATCGTGACCGAGTCGTCGGCGTCCGACGGCGCCGGTGTCATCTCGACGGTGAGGCCCGCCAACGAGATCGTCACGGGCTCGTCGAACGTGGCGGTCGGGGGCAGGAAGCCCTCCGTGAACGGCGCGTGTTCCGGATTGCGGAACGCCCGTCCGATGCCGGCGCCGACCAGCGCATCGGGTCCCTCGTCGGGCAGCTGGATGCCGAACTGGTGGATCAGCCCGCTGCGCGACACCGGACCGACCTCGCCGGCCTGGCGGCTGCGGTTGGCGAGCACCTTGGCATGCGACCAGATGGGGACGTCGGCGGGCGCTCCGGCGTCGAGGAGTGCCCGCGTCCCGCCGACGTAGTGAAAATGCGAGTAGATGACCGCGGCGACGGGCGCCTGGGTGAACGCGCGGACGTCGGCCAGTGCGGCTGCCATCTCCTCGATCGATTCGCCGGTGTCGATGACGATCAGGCCCTCTGGGCCCTCCACGAACGTCTGGTTCGACAGCCCGTTGCCGATCATGCACCACACGTGATCACCGGCCGGCCAGAGCCGCCGCTCGAACCGGGTCGTGTGGTCCACCATCTCGCGTCTGGCCAGGCCACCATTCGGGGCCGCCACCGTCAGCGATTCATCGTGATGGAAGCTGGCGGGCAACACGGGTGCTGACATGTCCCGATCGTGGCAGATCGGACCGGCGCGCGTCACCAGATGAGCTCAGAGCGTCGAGATGCCGCCGTCGACCGGGATGACCGCACCGGTGGTGAAGGCGCCGGCCCGGCTCGCCAGGAAGATCACGGTGCCGGCGACGTCCTCGGGGGAGCCGATGCGGCGACGTGGCACCGACGCCTCGACCATCTTTCGACTGTCGGGGTCGTCGAGGCGGTAGGCCATCATCTTCGACTCGAACGGGCCGGGGGCGACGGAATTGATCGTGATGTTCCTCCTGACCAGGTGTGATGCCATATGGCGCGCCATCATGTGGATGCCCGCCTTGGACGCCGAGTACGAGTAGTTGTCACCGATCGGGACCCGAATGCCGTCGATCGAGCCGACCATGATCACGCGCGCGGGGTCGTCCGCGGTGGCGCCCGCCTCGAGCTGGGGGAGCAACGCCTGCGTCAACATGAAGGGGGCCTTCACGTTGATGTCCATCACCTTGTCGAAGCCGATCTCCGGGAATTCGCCCAGCGGCGCCCCCCAGGCTGCCCCGGCGTTGTTGACGAGGATGTCGACCTGCGATTCACGCTCGGCGAGCGCCCCGACGAACGACGCCAACCCGTCCGCGGTCGACAGATCCGCCGGGATCGAGATGCACTCGCCGTGCTCGGACAGCGCCGCCGCCGCCACATCACACGGCTCGGCCTTTCGCGCGGTGATGTAGGTGCGCACACCGTTCGCCACGAGTCCCGAGGCGATCATGAACCCGATCCCTCGTGATCCGCCCGTGACGACGGCGACCTTGCCCTCGAGGCCGAACAGGTTGGTGAGCGCGAGAGGCGAAGCGTGATCAGGCATGCTGGGAGTATGGCGCACGGCAACATCCCCGATCAGGTCCTCGAAGTCCGGCGGGCGTCGTTCGGCGAGAGCGAGCTCAGAGATCTCCCACCGGACGAACTGGTCGAGGGCCAGATCCGCATGAGGATCGACAGTTTCGCCGTCACCGCCAACAACATCAGCTACGCCGGCGCCGGCGACATGCTCGGGTACTGGGACTTCTTCCCCGCCACCGACGATCCGCAGACATGGGGCCGGGTCCCCGCGATGGGATGGGCCGAGATCGTCGAGTCACGCGTCGCCGATCTTCCCGTCGGCGGCCGGTACTACGGGTGGTACCCGATGGCCAGTTCCGTGACCTTCACCGCGTCGGCCACGCCCGACGGATTCCGCGACGACGGCCCTCATCGCCAAGCCCACGCTCCGATCTATCGGGCGTACGGGTCGACGGCGCTCGACCCGTGGTACGACGACGCGCCCGACGGCGAGGATCGCCATGCCGTGCTGCGCGTGCTGTTCCTGACCGGGTTCCTGGCCGACGAGTTCTTCGCCGATTGCGGCGGTGCAGGTGGTGACCCGTACTTCGGTGCCGAACAGGTGGTCGTGCTCTCCGCATCGTCGAAGACGGCGATCGGTTTCGCGCAGCGCGCGGCGCTGCGCGACGGGCTGAGCGTGGTCGGGTTGACGTCGGCGGCCAATGCCGATTTCGTGCGTTCGCTCGGCTTCTACGACATCGTGCTCACCTACGACGACGTCGATGAACTCGCCGTCGTCGACAGCGTGATCATCGACATGGCGGGCAACCCGTCCGTGCTCGCCGTCTTGCACGGCCACCTCGGCGATCACACGAGGTACTCGATGATGGTCGGCAAGAGCCACCACGACGCCGTCCCGCCTGCCGGGGCGGACGCACTGGCCGGCCCGGCCCCGCAGTTCTTCTTCGCCCCGATGGACGTGGAGCGACGCATCGCCGCCTGGGGGGCTGAGCAGTACGGCGACCGGACCACCGCGGCGCTGCACGAGTTCATCGAGGGCAGCCGGTCGTGGATGGTCATCGATCACCGCACCGGGCCGGGTGGGGTCGAGTCGGCGTGGGCCGACATCTACTGCGGCAACTCATCACCGAACGTCGGCATCGTGGCGTCGTTCCGCACGTCATGAGCAGACCGGAGATCCATCGTCGGCTGCTGCGGGTGCCGCGCCCGAACGACAAACGGCTCGCGGTCAGGGTGACGCCCGATGCGCTGCGTCATGTCAAGGCACACCACCCCTGGGTCTTCGAGGAGTCGGTCACGTCGATCAGCCATGAGGCGACGGCCGGCGACCTTGCGGTGATCTTCGACAACGACCGCAAGTTCGTTGCGATGGCGCTCTACGACCCCGAGTCCCCGATCAGGTTCCGTGTGCTTCACGTGGGCCGACCCACGCCCATCGACGACAACTGGTGGCGGGCGACGATCGCCACGGCCCTCGCGCGGCGCGAGGTGTTCACGTCGGATCCTGCGGCCGAGGAGCTCGCGTACCGGGTGATCAACGGCGAGAACGACGGAATGTCGGGCTTCATCGTCGACCGGTACGCCGATGTCCTCGTCCTCAAGCTGTATTCAGGGGTGTGGTTTCCCCATCTGCTGGCGATCACCCGAGTACTGCTCGATCTCACCGGGTGCGGCGGGGTCGTCGTGCGTCTGTCACGCAATCTGGAGCACGGCGAGACGTTCGGACTGGTCGACGGCGACGTGGTTGCGGGTGTCGTCGCCGAAGGACCCGTGCGGTTCCTCGAGGACGGACTCGTGTTCGAGGCCGACGTTCGTACCGGCCAGAAGACCGGACACTTCCTCGATCAGCGCGCGAATCGGCGTCGTATCGGTTCGATGGCGGCCGATCGTGACGTCCTCGACGTGTTCGCGTCGACGGGAGGATTCAGCGTTCACGCCGCGGCGGGAGGGGCGCGCTCGGTCCACGCTGTCGACTTGTCGGCACCGACGTTGGCAGCAGCGGAGCGCAACATGGCCTTGAACGAACCGGTGGTACGAGCGTGTGCGTTCTCCACCGAGGTCGGAGACGCCTTCGAGGTGATGGTGCAACTCGCCCGCGGTGGAGAGTCGTACGACATCGTGGTGGTCGACCCGCCCTCGTTCGCGCAGCGACAGGCGAACGTCGAGGGGGCGCTGCGGGCCTACACGCGACTCACCCACCTGGCGCTGCGCCTGGTGCGACCAGGCGGAATCCTCATGCAAGCCTCGTGTTCGAGTCGCGTCACCGCCGAACAGTTCTTCGACACGGTCCTCGACGCTGCCCGCGACGCCGGGCGGCCGATGACCGAGCTCGAGCGAACGGGCCACGACATCGACCATCCGGTGGGATTCCGCGAAGGCGAGTACCTGAAGGCAGGTTTCTGGCGAGTCGGGGCGGGTCACACGTCGAGTCGGTGACCCACCGGTGTGGCGCTGCGCACGCACCCGAGCACGCTGGTGGCCTTGACGGTGGCGCGAGCCCCTTGCGGCACTGCCGTTCGCTCCGTGGCGCGCCAGGCGGTGATCGTGTCGGACGAACCGTCGTCGATCGCGACGTACACCCGGTAGCGATCGCGATCGAGGAACCGGCGGAATCGACGCGGCAGACCGGACACCTCGACGGGCCGGCGTGCCCGGACGACGACGCCCGTGCGTTCGACGCTCCGGAAGACGTCGACGATGCCGGCGACGGCGAGCCAGAGCCCGAGCAGAATGGGCGCGAAGGACAGGATCGTGAGCCCCGTCGCGATGTCGGCGATCAGCCAGTCGAGGTCGGGGAACTGGTCGTAGATCCACGAGAACCCGTCGCCGCGCGCCACGCCGTCGGTCCAGCTGTGGAACCGGAGTCCGACCAGGAACATCACGATGCCCACGGCCATGGCCGTCAGCGGCGCCAATCCGAAACCGGGCCGTACCGGGTAGGTGACACGAACGAGCCGGGCCCGGCCTCCCACGGTGCTCCAGGCCCGGAAATGATCTTCACGTGCCAGCGGGAGCTCGACCGCCGCACCTTCCGCGACACACATCGCAGTGGCATACGCGAGCCGTCGGTCGCCGATTTCCTGAGCGCTGGGCGCGAGGTCGCCGAAGCCGGCCTGATCGAGGCGCTGACGAACCGCCAACCACTCCTGCAACACGCCGGCTCCCATGTTCGTGTGGGTCGAGAGCGGTTGGAGCAGCACGCTGACCACGCGCACCGCCAACACCACGATGCCGATCAGAAGGACGCCCGCGATGATCCGTCGCTCGACGGAATCGATGACCGCGGTGTCGGATCCGCTTCGGATGCCGAGGATCCAGCAGACGGCTGCGAGCACGCCGAGGGCGACCGGTGCGGCGAGATCCGACAGTCGCCAGCGACGCGTGACCAGGCCGGTGTCGCGGGCCTCGGCGGCGACGAGGCCGGCGAAGCGTCTCCACCACGAACCGCGGATGTCGACCGCGAGGTATCGGGCGGGGATCGCTCGATCGGCGGTGAACCTCGCGATCACGTGTTGGAGCACGAGACGTTCGTGGGGTCGCAATGCGTCGCCCTGGTTGGCCTGGGCGGCCGGGCGAACCCGGGCGAGTTCGTCGTCGTCGTCGGGTGGGAGCACCCTCAGCCATCCTCGTGCGGCGAGATCGATCACCGTTGCGCGCAGACCGGCGGCGGTGACGGTGGCATCGTTGGCCAGCATGTTGACGACGGCCGGGGTGTCGTCGCGAAGCCTGGTGACCGTGCTCGCAGGGCCAGGTCGTGGCGGTGCGACGGTCCGACGTTGCCATTCGAAGGCGGCGAGGCCGCCCAGGGTGCACACCGTGCAGAGCACGAGCCACGTGGTGCCGAACGCGGGGGCAAGGGCGTCGAATCCCACCAAGACGGCGCCGGTCATGTCGTCATTGTGGCATCACGGCGCAGCGGTGAAGGGATCGGTCGTCGGTGGCGCATCGTCGCCGTCGACGGAGCCGGCGTCGCGCCGCACCCAGACGGTGCGTTGGGGGAACGGGATCTCCATCCCGGCGCCATCGAGCGCACCCTTGATCGCCTCGCGCAGGCTGCGTTGCAGCGCCCACTGGATGCCGGGCTGAGTCTTGACCGTCACCCGGATGGTGATGCCGTCGGCACCGAGGGCCTCGACGCCGAGCAGTTGGGGCGGCTCGAGCACGGCGTCGGCCCATTGATCGCGTGCGCAGACCTCGTCGACACACTCGATGATGACCTGACGCGCCGCGGCGAGGTCGCAGTCGTAGGCCACGTCGACATCGAGCAGCGCGATCGACCAGAGCTGTGACTTGTTCCCCACGCGCTGTACTTCACCGTTCGGGACGTGCCAGACCGTGCCGTCGACCCCGCGGAGCACCGACGTGCGCAGGGACACCTTCTCGACGACGCCGACCGCCTCGCCGAGATCGACGATGTCGCCGATTCCGTACTGGTCCTCGAGCAGCATGAAGAGCCCGGCGATGCAGTCCTTGACCAGGCTCTGGGCGCCGAAACCGAGCGCGACGCCGGCGATGCCGAGCCCTGCGATCATCGGAGCGACGTCGACGCCGAGCTCACCGAGCACCATCACCAGTGCGATCGACCAGATGATCACGGTGGTGGTGCTGCCGACCACCGCGGAGATCGAGGTGATCCGAGCCTCGCGTCGCGGGTCGTCGACGTCGTCGATGCCGATCGGCGTGGCGACCAGGTCGACCGCCCGCTCGCCGAGTCTCGAGATCTGACGCGATGCCGCTGCCCGGTCGGGGGCGACCACGCGTGCGACGAGATGTCCGAAGTATCGGCGTGCCAGTGCCGACGCGACCCAGGCCACGATCAGGATCACACCGACGCCGACGATCGTGTCGACCAGCACCGGGATCACGCGGTTTCCGTCGGTCAGCTCGAAGAGTCGCTCGCAGATCCAACTCGGGCTCGCACCGCAGGTGGTGTCGAGATTGGCTTGGGCCAGCAAGGCGTTCACGCCACGAAGGTACATCGCTCGTCGGAATCACCGACGCCATCGTTCGGGGGGTACAGGTCGGGCGAAGGGGGACCGATACCCTCTTGACACGGTCGATGCGATGATCCGCGCGACCGACAGCTGATGAACGAGGAATCGATCCGATGAGTGACACGCCGATCCGACTGGCCGTGGTGGGCACGGGATACGTGGGTTTGACGACAGGGGCCTGCTTCGCCCATCTCGGCCACCACGTCGTGTGTGGCGACATCGACGAACGCAAGGTCGAGATGCTCAACAACGGCCACATCCCGATCGTCGAGGAAGGTCTCGAATCGATCGTGAACGCGGCCCGCTCCGAGGGACGCCTGGAGTTCGTGCTCGGAGCCGAGACGGCGGCACGAGGCGCAGACATCGTGTTCCTGTGCGTTCCCACACCGCAGGGCGACGATGGCAGCGCCGATCTGTCGTACATCGAGCAGGCTGCAGCGCAGATCGCCCCGGTGCTCCGCTCGGGTGCGGTCGTCGTGAACAAGTCGACGGTGCCGGTCGGCTCGACGCTGGCCGTCGAGCGGGTCCTGCAGCGTGACGACGTGTTCGTCGTGTCCAACCCCGAATTCCTGCGCGAAGGCACCGCCGTGCACGACTTCCTCCACCCGGACCGCGTGGTGATCGGCAGTGCGGACCGCGATGCAGCGGAGCGTGTGGCGGAGTTGTACGGAAGCATCGACACGCCGATCCACATCACCGATCCGGCCTCGGCCGAGACGATCAAGTACGCCGCCAACGGGTTCCTGGCGATGAAGATCAGCTTCGTCAACGCGGTGGCCGCCATGTGTGAGGCCGTCGGTGCCGATGTGGCCGCAGTCGTCGAGGGCATCGGCTCCGACAAGCGCATCGGCATGCAATTCCTCCGGCCGGGCCCAGGCTGGGGTGGCAGCTGTTTCCCGAAGGACTCCCGGGCGCTCGTCAAGATCGCCGAGGACCACGGGTACAACTTCACGATGATGCGCGGCGTGATCGACGTCAACGACGAGCAACTCGAACGCATGGTCTCCAAGATCGCCGCCGCTGCACGGCGGCCCGACCACGACCTGTCCGGGATCACCGTCGGTGGGCTCGGGTTGACCTTCAAGGCGGGCACCGACGACCTGCGCGAGTCGCCGGCCCTGGCGATCATCGAGGAACTCCGTCGGCTCGGAGCGTCGGTGCAGGCATACGACCCCACCGCGACCGGTGAGTTGACGCCGCATCAGCAACAGGTCCTCGATGGGATCCACTTGCTCGACGACCCGCTCGAGGTCGCATCGGGCGCCGACGTCATCGCCGTGTTCACCGAGTGGCCGGAGTTCGCCAAGATCGAGCTCGCCGCATTCGCCGCGCGGAGCCGGCCCGGCGTCTCGATCGTCGACACCCGCAACCTGTTCGATCCCCACCTCGTCAGAGAGGCCGGCTTCGAGTACGACGGCGTCGGTCGCCGCTGACCGCTCTCGGAACCGGCGCGACGGCTCAGAGCACGCGGGACGAGAAGTACGCCGACGTGCGTTCGAGCCCTTCGCGCAGCTGCACGGTCGGTTCCCAGCCGAGCAACGTGCGGGCCTTGGTGAGGTCGGGCTTGCGCTGCATCGGATCGTCGACGGGCAGGGGCAGATGGACGAGCTCCGACGTGGATCCCGTCACCTCGAGGACCAACTCGGCCAACTGCGCAATGGTGAACTCGTTGTCGTTGCCGATGTTGATGGGTGTGTTCACATCCGAGTCGAGCAGCGCCAGGAACCCCCGGATCTCGTCATCGACGTAGGTGAACGAGCGTGTCTGCCCACCGTCGCCGAAGATCGTGATCGGTTCCCCGCGTAGCGCCTGAACCAGAAAGTTCGACACGGCGCGCCCATCGTCGGGTCGCATCCGCGGGCCGTACGTGTTGAAGATCCTGACGATGCGCACATCGACGCCGTGGTGTCGGTGGTAGGCCATCGTCATCGCTTCGGCGTACCGTTTGGCCTCGTCGTAGACGCCCCTGGGCCCGATCGGATTCACGTTGCCCCAATACTCCTCGGGTTGGGGGTGCACCAGCGGGTCGCCGTAGACCTCGGACGTCGAGGCGAGGAAGTAGCGAGCCCCCTTGGCGAGCGCCAGCCCGAGCGTGTTGTGCGTCCCGAGGCCGCCGACCTTGAGGATCTGGATGGGGATGCGTTCGAAGTCGACGGGGCTTGCCGGGCTCGCCAGGTGCATGACGACGTCGACAGGACCCGGTACCCAGACGTGCGTGCTGACGTCGTGCTCGACGAACGTGAATCCCGCTCCGAACAACTCTTCGATGTTGGTGATCGACCCGGTGATGAGGTTGTCGAGTGCGACGACCTCGTCACCGCGCTCGAGCAGGGCGCGACACAGGTGGGATCCGAGAAAGCCTGCTCCGCCGGTGACGACCACTCTTGCCATGTCGCCATCCTAAGGTGCCCAGGTCAACGTCCTGCGGGGCTCGCGATCCGGTCGGCGGCCGGCTCGCGTTGTCGCGCTGCACGCGTCTCGAGCTGACTGCGGTCGAGGATCGTCAACCACGCGGCGACGACGAACAGCCAGATCGCCGAGACGTTCACGCCCGCACCGAGGCCTTCGGTGGTGATGCTGTTGACCAGCATCGCCGTGAACAACCCGATGAGGATCAAGGTGTCCGAACGCGCCGGCCCGGTCGCGCCCGGCAGCAGGATCGACGATCGTCGCTCGACGCCGCGCAGCCGCCCGAGGAGGACGAGCGAGCCGATCAGGAGGGCGAACCACCAGACGAGCCCGGCGAGGCCGACATCGATCATGACGTTGATCGCGGCGTTGTGGGCTCCACCGAGGCCGGTCTCGTCGAAGAACACGCCCTTGGCCGAACTGAGACCGAGCCCGAAGAACGGATGCTCGAGGAACGACTGCCAGGCGAGCGACCAGATCTCGGTGCGGCGGTTGAAGGTACCGATCTGGTCGACGGTCTCGCCACGGGTCATGAACTCGAGCACCTGGCGTCCGAACGCGAGCGCGAGCGCACCGCCGACGACGAGGCTGCCCAGGACGAGTTCAGGCCTCATCCGGCGCCCTGACGACAGCCACGCCATCGCGGCGACAGCAACGATCGCGCCGCCGATCGACCCGCGCGTCCGGGTCAGCAGCAGGAAGACGAGGTGGACGACGAACAGCGAACCGTAGATCCAGCGAGGCCACGCCAGCGGACGGCGTGCTGAGCTGAGCCACAACCCGAACAGCACCGGGACCGACAACGCGAGCATCGATCCGGCGCTGACGCTGTGCACCGAGAGCCAGGTGAACCGCCCCTCCTGCGGCCCCGTCGTCGGCGCGACGTACAACAGACCAGCGACGATCGAACCGCTGAGCAACAGGACCCAGCCGTGCAGGAACCGGCTGACGGTCCGCGGCGTTCCTTCGCTCGCCAAGAGCTGGACGACCGTGCCGATGACGATGAGCTGGACGGACCTGGCGAGGGCCAGCATGGGGAAGGTGGAATAGAGCGCGCTTGCCGAGGTGGTGAGGATGTATCCCCACATGACCATCGTGAGTGCGGACCATCGGGGCGTCGATGGAACGAGGCGCCAGAGCGCCCACACACCGACGACGGCGTACACGACGAGTTCGAAGGCGATCATCGGGTCGATGGCGCCGGTCAGGACGTCGTCGATGCTGCGTCGTCGAATCTTGAATTCGGTGGCGACGATCAGCAGCAGCGGGACGAGCCAGAGGAGTTCGCGGTGCCAGTCGACGCGCGGCGTGCGATGTGCGACCGGTCGAGGTCGTCGTGTCGGCGCCGTGGTCACCGCAGCGGGTCGAGGTGCGGGTCGATGGGGAGGAGGTGGGGGAGGAGTCGGGCGTCGAGGTGGGGGAGGAGGTGTCGCAGGCGACGAGATCGGCGTCGAATCGATCCAGCTCCAATGGGCAGCGGCTGGGGCCACCTCGGCCTCGCCATCGAACGTGGCGACGTCGGGGTCATCGCCGACCGACTCGACCGTTGCGGTCGGATCGCCGTCGCGTTCGACTCGCAGCGACCGAACCAGGAGCGCTGCGCCGATGAACGCCCCGAGGGCGAGGCCGGCCGGCACGGCGTCGATCCATCCGAGTGCCGCAAAGATCGCGACACCGACGAGCCCGATGGCGGCGTCGACCGCGCGGATCGCGAACGTCCGACGCGATCGGCCGAGTGCCACCGTCGCGCTTCCGGGTGGGACGCCGAGGCCGAACGCGAGCGCGAACGTCGCCCACGAGACGAGCGCTCCCACGCTGACGGCCGTGGAGCCATCGGTCAAGAGGTCGACGAGTACACCGCGCAGCGCCACCGCGATCGCGCCATATGCCGCGGCGAGCGCACCGACGACGAACATCGCACGGCGAACCGATGGGCGAAACAGGGTGCCCCGGCGAACCTGGTTGGCGTAGGTGGGGAGCAGATACACCCCGGCGCCGTTGACGATCGTAAGCACCGGCGCGACCAGCAGCCGAGCGGTCTCGAGCTGACCGAGCGCGGTCAGCGACGCTGTGGTGGCGACGAGCGCCCGCATCAGCGCCATGGTCCCGGGACGAAGGCCGACCTGAACCGCTCGCCACCCGGCGAACGATGCGAGCTCGCGCATGCGCGACGGCCCCAGAGGTCCGCGGAGGACCTCGACGCGGGGCAGCTGCACCATCGCCGCACCGATCGCCACGACGGCGCCGGCGAGTAACGACAGCACCATGGTCTCGATCGTGATCGCGCTGCCGGTTCCCACCGCCACGGCGAGCAGGCCGAACGAACCGGTCGCGAACGCGCTGTCGTTCGCCACCAGCGACCAGAACTCGCGCCGCGCGATGAGGATGCGCCGGAAGGTCTCCTCGACCGCCCAGGCGACCGACGCCAGGGCGAACAGCGCAGCGGTCGTACCGTCGACGCCGTCGATCTGCATTGCGAGCGCGAACGTGACGACGGCGATCAACGCGAGCGCCACCCACTGGGACTGGAACAGTGCGCGTCGGATGCCCGGGTCGAACCGGTCCATCACGGTGAGCGAGTCGCCGATCCACCCGGTCTGCACCGAGTTGACCGTGATCAGGATCCCGAGCAACAGGCTGAAGACGCCGAGGCCGGACGCGCCGAGTTCGCGCAGGGCGACCAACGACAGCAGGAGGCTCGATCCGGCGACGATCAGCTGCGAGATGATCGCACCGAGCGGTCGGCGTCCCATCGTCACCGCCCGTGATCGTGCGCGCGGTGGTCGTACACGACACCGATCAGATCGGTGCGCAGGACCTCGAGTCGCTGGCGCACGATGTCGAGGTCGCGGGCGTCCGTGCCACGCTCGACGATCAGGATCATGCCGTCGGCGTCGCCGGCGAGCGCAGAGCCGTCGGCCACGGCCAGCAGCGAGGGCACGTCGATCAGGACGAGGTCGTAGCTGCCGCGTACCGCGTGCAGGGTCGACCGGGCGGCCTGCGACCGGAACAGCCCGGCGGGATCGTCGACGGCCCTGCCGCCGATCAACAGATCGAGGTGAGCCTGTCCGCCCACACCGACCGTACGTCGGACGTCGTCGAGCGCGGCGAGGCCGGCCAACAGCTCGGTGAATCCGCCGACCCCCTGGTCGAATCCGAACAGGCGGCTGACACCTCGGTCGTGGAGGTTGGCGTCGATGACGAGCACCCTGCGACCCTCACGGGCCGCGGCGACGGCGAGGCGCGCCACGGTCTCGGGGGCTTCGTGGCTGGGAGTGATGGTCGCGGTCAGCACCACCCCGCCCTGGGGGTTCACGGCGCCGAGGCTGGTGGCGAGCAGCTGATACGCCGCGCCCGGTGGCGCGGCGGGATCGAACAGCGCGCCCGGTGGCTCGGTGATCTCACCCAGCAGCGGGGCATCCAACGTGGCAGTGGCATCCGAGCTCGACGCGACCACCGGTCGCCGTCCGGCCCGGAACCAGGCCACGATCGCCGTGGCGAACGCGGCGAACAGCAAGGCCGCAATCGCGTACTGCAGGGCAGGCAGGATGCGGGAGTTCTGGTTCACCTCGGCCGGTTCGACGAACTCGACGCCGTTGCCGATCAGTGCCGCTTCGGACCTGACCTCGGCGATCTGCAAGTCGATCTGATCGATGGTCGACTGCCCGCCGTTCTCCTCGACGAGGCGGTCGCGCTCTGCAAGGAACGCGTTCACGAGCGCGTCCGCGCGTGCGGCGGTGTCGCGCTCGGTGAGGTCGAGGTAGGCGGTGACGACCTCGTCGCAGATCTGGAGCGCCAGATCGTCGTTGTCGGCGGTGCAGTCGATCCTGACGTCCGAGGTCGAGGTGGTCCCTGTGACGACGGCGTCATCGATCGATTCGACGGTCTCACCGTCGATCACCGCGGCGACGGCCTCGTGGACCTCGGCGGAGTCGGCGAACTCGGCCCGTTGCCGCGCGTACCTGCTCAGATCTGTCGGGGTGCTCGAGCCGTCGCGGAACACCGGGGTGCCACGCGGGTCGGTGAGGTAGAGGGTCGTCGACGCGGTCGACGTGCCCGACGTCGCGAGCACGAACAGCCCGGCCAACAGCCCGATCACCAGCGTGACGGGCACGGTCCAGGCGCGGTACCGCCAGAAGGCCTCGAGGGGCCCGATCGACGAGTTCTCGGCGAGCGGCGTGCTCATGGCCCGATGACGCCCGTCACCGATCGCCCAGCGCGCGTGTCCACCTGCTCCACGCAAGGTCATCGGGCCAGGCGCCGGTGAGCTTGAGCATTCGTTGAAGCTTCGGAGCGCAGCTTCACGCTCCGGCGGGCGAAAACCACACAGAGTGTGGCATTGCGCGCGATCTTGACCACTTTTCGTGGCGGCGCGTGATCGAGCGGCCGTACTGTCGGCGGTGCACATCCGGTGCAGTCGGCGGAGAGAGAACGTATGCAACGCAGTCACGAACTCCACGGGGACGACCGGATCAGGCCAGGGGTCGGGTGGCGGGCCCGATCCCTGGTCGCACTGCTCGCGGTCTCGGGCATCGCTGCCGGCGTGGCGATCGTGTCGAGCGTCGCGGTTGCCGTGGAACCCGGCCGAGCCGACGGCACGAACCCGGCGGACGCGGCCGCATCGTGCTGGGAGATCAAGCAGCTGCATCCTGGCAGCAGCGACGGGATCTACTGGCTGCGCAACGATCAGCTCGTTCGCCCGGAGCAGTTCTACTGCGACATGACCACCGATGGCGGCGGCTGGGTCATGATCGCCCGTGGCCGGGAGGGATGGACGTTCCGCGACTACGGCCAGTCGACAGCGGCCAAGCTGCGCGAGACCGTCACCGGCCCGGACGCGTTCTCACCCGCGGCACTCTCGACCGACACCATCGATGCCCTGTTGACCGGCGGCGCGGTCAAGGATCTCGCCGACGGGCTGCGGGTACGGCGCGCCGCGGACAAGACCGGGTCGTCGTGGCAGGACCTGCGGTGGAACTTCCTCGACCTCGGACGATGGTCATGGGCGCTCGGTGGCGGGCACCGACTCTCGTCGTTCTCGATCGACGGCACCAGGGGCACCGGGTCCAACACGAAGGACTCCTCGCTCGCGATGTGGGGCGAGTCCGGCGCCGGGAACCGCAGCGCCACCAATCGCGACGGCTGGTTCACGTTTCCGTGGAGCGGCCACGGTCGGCAGGCCGGGTTCTCGTATCGCGGCAACGTCGACGGAGAGCGCAACGCCACGTCGTACCTCTGGGAGTACAACACCGAGAACCAGGCGATCCCGTTCACGCAACTCTTCCTGCGCCCACGGACGATGTCCGCGCCACTGCCGACGATCGCCGACGGGGGCCTTCCCGCGCAGACGCTCAGCCCGATGCTCGACGATCGGCCGATCGAGATCGCCGGGGGAGTGAGCGGAGTGCTCAAGGTCGGTGACTCCGAGCCGCAGCTCGACACGCCGGTCCTCGCGATCACCACCTGGGGTGATCGCGTCTACGTCGGGGGCAAGTTCTCCGACGTGCGCGACACCGCGAACGGATCGCTCGTGAAACAGCCGTACATCGCCGCCTTCGACCGGGCGAGCGGCGCATGGATCAGCACGTTCCGGCCCGCGCTCGACGGCACCGTGTGGGATCTCGACATCGCCGGCGGACGGCTGATCGTCGCCGGGCAGTTCACCAACGTGAACGGTGTGGCCGGCACCAGCGCGCTCGCTGCGCTCGATCCGGTCACCGGCGCCGTCGATGCCTCCTGGCGCGCCTCGTTGTCGGTCTCGGGGACCACCCAGCGCCCGCTCGCCCGAGCGGTGGACGTCGACGGCGACTGGATCTACGTCGGCGGCAACTTCACGAGCATCGCCGGGACGCAGCGCACGCTGCAGGTCGGACGTCTCGCACGGGTGTCGGTCGCCACCGGCAATCCCGACACGGCATTCCGCCCCGACGTGCACGGCGTTCCCTACGACGTCGATGCGACGAACGGCCGAGTGCAGATCGCCGGCTCGCTGAGCGGCATCAACGATGTCGATCGGATGGGTGTCGGGACATTGAACGCCGCCGACGGTTCGGTCGTCGGCGGCCTCGCCGAACCGCTGTGGACGACAAGCAACATCGCTCGCCGGTACCAGCAGGCGGTCCTCAGCGTCGGGTCCGAGGTCTGGCAGGGGGGCTCGGAGCACAACACGCACGTGTACCGCGCCGACGACTACCGCCTGCTCAAGTCCTACGTCGCACAGGACCAGGGAGGCGACACCCAGGTGCTCACCCTCGCAGGGCAGCACGTGATGCAGGGCAGCCACGGGAACGCCTGGATCTACACCGACGCGACGTCGTATCCGTTGCCCGACAACTACACGCGCGCCGACGTCTACAACTGGATCGGGGCATTCGACGTCACCACGCACGCCTACGCCGCCGACTTCGTCCCGGGGCTGCGCTCGGCGTACTCGGAGGGCGCCTGGGCGCTCCACACCGACGTCGACGGCTGCGTCTGGTTCGGCGGCGACTTCCTGGGCGGGCCGTACGTCAACGGACAACGTCAGTACCTCGAGGGTTTCTCGAAGTTCTGCCCCCGCGACACGACCGCTCCCACCGTCCCCCAGGCGCTCGCGTCGGTCCGGTCGGGCGGCGGCATCGACCTCAGCTGGACGCCATCGACCGACGACCGTGCTGGCTACATCGGCTACGAAGTGCTGCGCAACGACCGAGTGGTGAGCCCGCTGGTCTACGGCACGAGTTACGTCGACCCGGCCGGCTCGAGCGCCGACCGCTACTTCGTGCGCGCCGTCGACCCCGCCGGGAACCGCTCGGCCACGACGAGCGTGCTCCGCGCCGTCGACAACGTGAAGCCGAAGACGCCGAAGAATCTCGCCGCCGTGGTTCGTCCCGACCAGTCGATCGATCTCTCGTGGACGGCGTCCACCGACAACGTCGGCATCGCCGGCTATCGAGTGTTGCGCAACGGTGTGGAGCTCGTCGTCGTCACCGAAACGTCCGTGAACCTCCCCGGTCTCGGCCGCGGGACCCACTGGTTGCAGGTGCAGGCATTCGACGCGGCAGGGAACGACTCGAACAAGACGGCGTCGGTGCGCGTCGACCTCGCCGGCGCGGACGTGTCGGCGCCGTCGGTGCCGCGTGACCTCACCGTCGCTGCCGATGCAGCATCGGTGACCTTGACGGCGAGCTGGAGCGCGTCGACCGACGACGTCGGCGTCGCCGGCTACGCCGTGTATCGCAATGGCACGCTCGTCGCGACCGTCGCTGCCGACGTGACGTCGGCCCGACTCGATCTCGGCACTGGCGACCACTACATCCAGGTGGCCGCCCGGGACGCGGCCGGCAACGAGTCGGCCCGCACCGAATCGGTGCTCGGTCGGCTGATCCCCACCGACACCACGGTGCCGCCGGTGCCGCCCGACGTCACGACGACGACCCTTCCGGTGGTCGACGTCGACCCACCGCCGGTGGCCGACACCTCCAACCCGTCGACGCCTCGTGATCTGACCGCCATCGTGTTGCCGAACGCGTCGGTCGACGTGAGTTGGTCGCCGTCGCGCGACAACGTCGGTGTCACGTCGTACCGCGTGACGCGCAATGCGGTCGAGGTCGCGGTCGTGCCCGGCACGCTCACGGCCGTCAACCTGCCCGCGCTCGGCCCGGGCGACCACTACCTCCAAGTCCAGGCGTTCGATGCCGCCGGCAACTCGTCGTATCGCACGGCATCGTTCAAGGTGACGATCGCGCCGACACCGGTCGCCGACACGACCAATCCGTCGACGCCCCGTGACCTGACCGCGGTCGCACGCCCGGACGGATCGATCGACGTGGCGTGGTCGGCCTCGCGTGACAACGTCGGCGTGGCGAGGTATCGGGTGACTCGCAACGGTGTCGAGGTGGCGGTCGTGGCCAGTCCGACCACAGCGGTCAACGTCGTCGGCCTCGGTCCGGGAACCCACTACATCCAGGTGCAGGCGTTCGACGCCGCCGGCAACTCGTCGTATCGCACGGCGTCGGCGGTTGTGGTCATCTGACCGATCGGCGACGCGAGCGCCGCAGTTCGGCACAGGTCAGGCGGTAGTGATCGAGATCCGAGCCGCGCGGGCGCCAGCCGGCGGCCTCCCAGTCGAACAGCGCGAGCCCGAAGCTCGTGCGCCGCAGGTTCCACGGAGTCAGATCACCGTGAGTCGGAACCCACCCGTCCGGGCAGTCGGGTGGACGCGGGAGGGCGCTGAGCCGGTCGGCGAGATCCGACTCGAACGCATGGAGCGGCTCGTCGAGTGCGGGGCGCTGTCCGTCGAGCCCGAGCGCCGACGTCGCGAGGTACGCGACGCCGCCGAACCGGCTCAGCGCGCCCGTCTCGATGACCGCCGGCGTGGCGATCCCCGGGAGCGGATCGTCGGTCAACAGCGCCAGCGCCGTCGCCTCGACCTCGAGGCCGTCGCCGAGTGGGCCGAGCTTGACGACGATCGTGCGACCCTCCAAGCGTCCGAGGAGCGACAGCCGGGCTCGGCCCGCCTGACGCGGTGCTGCAGCGGCCACGATCGCCAGGCCGGGAAGTGTTCCGCTGAGTTCGTCGACGAGCTCGCTCGGCGAACAATCGGGCCACGCCCACGGCGACGTCCTCCGCCAGGCTCGGGTACCGAACACGGCGATCGCTGCCGAGCCGGCTCGGTCGAGCGTGTCGCGTCGCCAATCCGAGGTCCCGGCCAGGAGCCGAACACGGCGCGCCGATCGACCGGCATCCGCGCGCATGGTGAATCGACGCGCGAACGGGAAGGAGACGAACGAGTCGCTCATGATCGGGACGCCTCGATCGTCGAGCGGTAGAGCGCCTCCAGATTCGCCACCCCGACCTGCTCGGTGTAGCGCTGCTCGAAGGTGATGCGATTGGCCGTCCCCACCGCGTCGACGGTGACGTCGTCGAGCGACGAAATCGCCGTGGCGAGCGCCGTGGGCTGTCGAGGTGGCACGACGAGTCGATCGGGCGCCTCGACGATGGCCCGGGCTCCCGACGCCGAGGTGACGATGATCGGGAGACCCGCACTCATCGCTTCGATCAGGACCATGCCGAATGGTTCGTACCACTCCGACGGCATCACGAGTGCCCGCGCCGTGAGGAGCCGTTCGGTGACCTCGGCCCGTGACAGCCATCCGACCATCTCGGCGCCTGCGGGCAATGACGTGCGGAGGTCGGCCGCCATCGGCCCGTCGCCGATGACCACGAGTCTCGAACGAGGGGGTTCCGAGGAGCGGGCCGCGTCGCCCCACGACGCCAGGAGCGTCTCGACACCCTTGCCCGGGGCGAGCCGGCCGATGTAGAGCACATCGCCCGACGCGGACGGTGGCGCGTTCCGCGGCCCGGGATCCGCGACGAAGTGGGGCTTCACCACCATCCGCTCGGCCGGGATGCCGATGTCGAGGAGCCGGTCGGCCATGAACGCCGAGGGAGCGACGAAGCGGTCGACAGCCCGATCGAGGACGCCGCGCCGACGGGTCACGACCACCTCGGTCGCCTGAACAGCCGATTGCAGGCGCGAGTCGCGATAGCAGCCGTGCACCACCCCGCGGATCGGCGAACGCCCGACGCACGCCGTGCAGACTCGTCCGTCTCGGAACAGGTCGACGGTGATGCACCCCAGTCGATAGTTGTGGAGCGTCATCACGACGGGAACGCCGGCGGCCGCTGCGATCGCCGACGACGACATCGCGAACCACGTGTTGTGGACGTGCACCACATCGGGTTCGAACCGTTCGATCTCGGCGCGGACCCGGCGAGCGACGGGGCGATTGTGCAGACTCCGCGCGAGCTCGCGGATCGCGTCGGCGCTGTTCGACGGATTCTCGACGACGACCTGGCTGACGTCGTGACCGGCGCGGCGCAGGGCGGCCGCCTCGTTGTCGACCACCGAGTCCTCACCTGCCGGGATGCGGTAGCGGGTGTGGAGTTGCAGGACCCTCATCGATCGACCTTCATCGAGCGACGGGCGCGAAGCGCGGCCATGGAGGAGTTCGCCCGAGACGTTCGCTCAGGAGCTCGACATCGGGTCGGAACCGCTCGGTGAGTCGGGCATCGAGATCCGGGTCGATGCGGCCCGGTCGCGGCGCGGCATTGCGGTGGATCCCGACAGCATCGGGTGGCGGCGGGCCGGCGCCCAGGGCGTCGGTGAGGAGACTGACCGTGCCGAACGAATCGGCGTAGTAGTCCTCGGAGAAGATCACGGTGACGCGCTCCGCGCCGACCGCGCCGACCCAGCGATCGTACGAGGCGGCATATTCGCTCTGTGCGGCATAGGTCTGCTGCTCGTCCGCGGCGCTCTCTCCGAGTGTCCCGGCGGCGAGCCTGGCACGGTCGTCGCCGACCCGGTCCGACTCGGCGTCGAGCGCATCGTCGAGCGAGAGCGTTTCGACGCCATTGCGCGTCTGCTCGGCCCAGTGCGACACGGTCCTCTCGACCGGGTCGCGCAGCATCACGACGAACCTCGTGGTCGGCAGTCGTGCAGCAGCGCGTTCGGCGGCCAGCGGATGAAAGAAGTAGTAGGGGCTCGCCTCGGCGGTGAAACTGGACCCGGCTCGCCGGGTGCGGATGCGGCGGCTGAGTGACGTCGGGAAGTGACTGCGGTACCAACGCATCGACCGCTCCATGTCGCCGTCGAAATAGTGGACGCCCTTCATGTTCTCGCGCATCGGGAGCCGTCGAGCAGAGGGAACCAGCGGACACATCGCGCCATGTCGCTCGAGGTCGCGGAACAGCGAGGTCGTGCCGCCGCGCTTGACGCCGATGATCACGAGATCGGGAAGGGGTCGGAGGTCGGCAGTGGCCATCGCCCCGACCCTGATCGCCACACGTGCGGCAGTCCGGATCCGCGCGTCGATCTCCATCTCCCCGCAGCGTACTCGGCTGTCCATGTCGGCCAGGGTCTCACTCTGCGTGGCTGTCAAGTCTTGGTCAATGTGGTGGCTCCTGCGCGCTCGGCGTGGGAGAATATCCGCTCCAGTACAGGCGCAGTCGGCATACCGATCGACTGATCCGGCGACTGGTGGCGGGTTGAACGCTACGGAGAGTGACTGAATCTCCGCGGGCTTGATGGAAGGCGGAACAATGACGAGCGAACTCGTACCGTGGGGCGACGAGGCCCTGCCGACGGCCGGCGGGCTGCACTCGGCGTCGGTCGTCCAGTTCCCGACCAGGGAAATCCGTGCGCCCCGTGGCATGTACGTCGGGCTGCTCAAGCCGGCGATGGATCGGGTGGTCGCGGCATCGCTGCTCGTCGTGTCCGCGGTCCCCATGCTCGTGGTCGCCGGCGTCGTCGCGGTGTCGATGGGGCGTCCGGTCCTGTTCCGGCAACGTCGCGTCGGCCTCGACGGGGAACACTTCGAGGTCCTCAAGTTCCGCACGATGCGCCCGGACCGTCGTGGCCAGCGCCTCGACGTGATCCATGACCGTCGCTTCACCCACAAGACCGATCGCGATCCACGTCACACCTCGGTGGGACGGATGTTGCGTCGCTACAGCCTCGATGAACTCCCGCAGTTGTTCAACGTGCTGCGCGGCGAGATGAGCATCGTCGGGCCGCGCCCCGAGCTGCCGTCGGTCGTCGACACCTACGCTGCGGGCCTGCACCAACGCCACCAGGTGAAGCCGGGCCTCACCGGACTCTGGCAGATCTCTGCACGCGGACGCGGTCCGATGCACGAGAACGGCCAGTGGGACCTCGACTACGTGGAGCACGTGTCGATGCGGACCGACCTGTGGATCATGGCCAGGACTCCGGCCGCGATGTTCGGCGCCAACGCCGGCTCGTGAGCGTGTCCTGACGCGACGCGTCGTCGCTCAGCTGTAGCCGACGTGTCGAGGTTGTACAGGCGCCGGGGCGGTGTCTCGACCGAGGCGCGCCAGCAGCACCCGACCGACGTATCGAGGGTTGAGGATGAGGTAGCGGCGCCACAGACGGCGGGGGTCGGCGACCAGCCGCTGCATCCACTGGAGCCCGGCGCGCTGGATCCACGCCGGCGGCTCTGCCTGGAGCCCGGCGTGGAAGTCGAATGCCGCGCCGACCGCGAGGCATGGCATGGCGAGGCGATCGGCGTTCTCGAACACGAACACCTCCTGACGCGGGCACCCGAGCCCGACGAAGCAGATCGATGCCCCCGTCGCCCGGATGCGCTCGGCCAGCTCGTCGAGCTCGATCACCGTCGAGGTCGTGAAGCTCGACGGGCTGGTGCCGGCGATCTCGAGTCCGGGAACCAGGGTGGGGAGGCGGCGTTCGAGGTGCGCGAGCGTGTCAGGTGTACTGCCGTGGAAGTACACCGAGAGGCCGTGCTCGACAGCCGCACGGCACACGGCGAGGGTGAGGTCGGGGCCGTACACTCGCTCGGGGAGCTTCGTGTGGTGGATCCAGTTCATCGCCCAACGCACCGGCTGCCCGTCGGGGGTCACGAGGTCGAACGAGTTGAGGCGGCTCAGGTGTTCGGGATCGTCGACGCCGGTCATCACCCCGTGCACCGCCAGCGCCGAGACGCGGTACGGCTGCGACCGCTCGGCGGCGTCGATGATTCGGGCGACCGCCGCTTCGTAGTCGACCGCGTCGACGGCGACGCCGATCACGTCGACCTTGCCGAGGTCGATCATCGGTCGGTTCGCTGGGTCCAGCGGTCGCGGTTGGCGTCGTGCATCTCGACGAGGATGGCGGGGACGTCGTAGGTGAGCTGCCAGTCGGGGTGCAGCTCCGCGAAGTGGCCGTTGTCGCCGATCCACCAGATGTGATCACCGACACGGTGCTCGTCGACGTAGGTCCAGTCGAGCGTGCGCCCGGTGATGTCCTCGCACAGCGAGATCGCTTCGATGACGCTGCAGTTCGAGAACCGTCCGCCGCCGATGTTGTACACCTCGCCGCAGCGGCGCACCCCGGCCGCAGCGGCGCGTTGCACGTGGTCGAAACACGAGATCAGATCGGCCGAATGGATGGCGTCGCGGACCTGTTTGCCCTGATAGCCGTACACCCGGTACGGGGTGTCGGTCATCGTGCACTGCATCACATAGGCCAGGAACCCGTGCAGCTCGGCAGCCGAGTGGTTCGGGCCCGTGAGGGTGCCACCGCGGAACACCGAGGTCTGCATGTCGAAGTACCGGCCGTACTCCTGCACCATCACGTCGGCAGCGACCTTCGAGGCCCCGAAGATCGAATGCAGCGTCGTGTCGATCGACATGTCCTCGCGGATGCCGCCGGCATAGGTGTGCGTCGGGTCGATCTCCCAACGGGTCTCCTGCTCGATCAGCGGCAACCGGTTCGGGGTGTCGCCGTACACCTTGTTGGTCGAGGTGAAGATGAACACCGCGTCGGGCGAGTGCCGCCGGGTCGCCTCCAACACGTTGAGCGTGCCGACCGCGTTGACGTCGAAATCGGTGAACGGCTCGCGCGCCGCCCAGTCGTGCGACGGTTGCGCCGCGGTGTGGATCACCAACGAGATGTCCGAGCCGTAGGTGGCGAACAACGCGTCGATGCCGTCACGATCACGCACGTCGACACTCGCATGTGTGTAGCGCTCGGCGAGCTCACGTTGCAGTTCGGTGGCCATCCACGCCGTCGAGGAATCATCACCGAAGAACACCCGCCGCATGTCGTTGTCGACACCGACCACATCGAACCCCGCCGCCGCGAAGTGCCGCACCGCCTGCGAACCGATCAAACCCGCCGACCCCGTCACCACCGCCACAGCCATGAACCGACAGTACCGGACGGTCGGCGCTCACCGTCTAGACTGGGCCGTCGTGTCGGATCGAAAGATGATGTTGGGTTGGCGCCCACCGTCGTTCGACATCCGGAGTGAAGAGTTCCGAGATCTCGTCCGCCGTTCACGAGAAGTCGTGCTGTTGGCGGCGATCACCGGATCGATCACCGGGCTGATGGTCCGCTTCTTCGAGTACGTCGTCGTCGAGGTGTCGTACGACAGGGTGCTCGCAGCTCCGCTGTGGGTCGGCGCGTTCGCTCCAGGCGCCGGACTGGCGCTGGGCGCGATTCTTCTGCGGACGTTGGGCAACGGCGCATCGTCGGGAACGTCCGACGAATACCTCCGTGCATTCCACGATCCCGAGTACCCGGTTCGGCTGCGTGCATTCATGGGTCGAATGGCCGCGGCGGTGACCACGCTCGGGCTCGGTGGGCCGATGGGCCTCGAAGGTCCGTCGATGTACGGCGGGTCCGCGCTCGGCGCCATGATGCAGCGCCGCCTGCCGAAGGCGTTCCGCGGGGCCGATCACCGCACGCTGCTCGTCGCCGGAGCGGCAGCCGGCGTGGCGGCCATCTTCAAGGCGCCTGCGACCGGCGCCATCTTCGCCCTCGAGGTGCCGTACCGCGACCAGATGGCTCGCCGGATGCTGCTGCCTGCCCTCGTCGCGAGCGCGTCGGGATACCTCGTATTCGTCGCGTTGAGCAACGTTCGGCCGATCTTCACGTTCCAGACCGACGGCAGCGCCACGTTCGAGTACAAGGATCTCGCCGGTGCCATCCTCATCGGGATCTGCTGTGCCATCGGCGCGCGGATGTTCTCGCGGCTGATCCGCTACGCCAAGGGCTTCACGCTGCGGCCCATCGGCTTGCGCGTCGCGCTGTCGACCGTGATGCTGGCGCTGCTGTTCGTGATCTGCCGCGGGCTCACGGGCGAGAGCCTGACGATCGGCTCCGGATACGGCGTCATCGTGTGGCTGGGGCAGGAACACACGATCTGGTTGCTCGCCGCAGTGCTCGTGCTGCGATGTCTCGCCACGGCGACCACGCTCGCCGGGGGTGGCGTCGGCGGACTGTTCATCCCCCTCGTCGTCGGCGGGGCCATCGTCGGGCGCGGTGTGGGAGACATCGTCAACCCGCTCAATCCGACGCTCTACGTGCTCCTGGGCATGGCTGCGTTCCTCGGCGCGGGGTACCGCGTTCCGCTCGCTGCCGTGATGTTCGTCGCCGAGGCGACGGGACAGCCAGGCTTCATCGTGCCGGCCCTGTTCGCGGCGGTGGCTGCGGAGTTGGTGATGGGTCAACAGTCGATCACCACCTTCCAGCGTTCGCCTGAGGGAACCAGCTGAGGTGAGTTCGGCGGTCGCGGTCGGTTCGGAACTGCAGGGAACGATCGTCGGGGTGTTCGTCGAGGTCGGCTCGGTGGTGCGCTCCGGCCAAGTGCTCGCGCTGGTCGAGTCGATGAAGATGCATCACGAGATCACCTCGCCGGTGGGCGGTGTGGTCGAGGTCGTGATGATCGCCGACGGCGAGGCCGTCGCGGCAGGTCAGGTGCTCGTCGAGGTGCGCGAAGTGGTCACCGACGACGACCAGGTCGCCGCACCGACGTCGAGCGGTCCGGTCGGTCTCGAACGCGACGATCTGCGCGAGGTGCTCGAGCGCCATCTCGTCGGCCTCGACGAGCAACGACCCGACGCGGTCGCCCGCCGACGCAGTCGCAATCATCGCACCGCCCGCGAGAACGTCGCCGACCTCGTCGATCCCGGCTCGTTCGTCGAGTACGGCCCGCTCGTGATCGCGGCCCAGCGTCGCCGACGTTCGGTCGACGACCTGATCGCGTCGACCCCCGGCGACGGCCTCGTCGGAGGGATCGGCGACGTCAATGTCGAGCTGTTCTCATCGTCGGGCTCGAGTCGAACCACCAAGTGCGTAGCGGTGTCGTACGACTACACGGTGCTGGCGGGCACGCAGGGCACACAGAACCATCGCAAGAAGGACCGCCTGTTCGAGGTGGCCGAGCAGCTCCGGATCCCAATCGTGTTCTTCACCGAGGGTGGAGGAGGTCGTCCCGGCGACACCGACGGCATCGGGGTGAGCGGCCTCGACTGCCTGGCCTTCCGGTGGTTCGCCGAGCTGTCCGGAACCGTGCCGCTCGTCGGCATCGCGTCGGGGTACTGCTTCGCCGGCAACGCTGCGATCCTGGGGTGCTGCGACGTGGTGATCGCGACGGTCGACTCGAACATCGGTATGGGCGGGCCGGCGATGATCGAGGGCGGAGGGCTCGGTGTCTTCGAGCCGACGGCCATCGGCCCGATCGAGGTCCAGCGGGCGAACGGCGTGGTCGACGTCGTCGTCGCCGATGAAGCCGAGGCGGTACAGGTCGCCAAGCAGTACGTCTCGTACTTCCAGGGCCGCACGACCGACTGGGAGGCACCCGACCAGACCGCGCTGCGCGACGTGGTGCCCGTCGATCGACTGCGCGCCTACGACATCCGGACCGCGATCGAGGGCCTGTTCGACGTCGGTTCGGTCCTCGAGCTCCGCCGGGACTTCGGCATCGGGATGGTCACGGCGCTCGCACGACTCGAAGGCCGACCGGTCGGTGTGGTGGCGAACAACCCCGGCCATCTCGCCGGAGCGATCGACTCCGACGGTGCCGACAAGGCAGCCCGCTTCCTGCAGCTCTGCGACGCCTTCGGGCTCCCGGTCGTCACACTGGTCGACACGCCGGGGATGATGGTCGGACCCGACGTCGAGGCGACGGCGCTCGTTCGGCACTGCAGCCGTCTGTTCGTCGTCGGTGCGAACCTGTCGGTGCCGATGGTGTCGGTCGTGACGCGCAAGTCCTACGGCCTCGGTGCCCAGGCGATGATGGGCGGCACCACCAAGGCGCCACTGGCGTGTCTGGCCTGGCCGACCGGCGAGTTCGGTGGCATGGGACTGGAGGGTGCGGTGCGGTTGGGCTATCGCAAGGAGCTCGACGCCGTGACCGATGATGCCGAACGGGAGGTTCTCTTCCGCGAGATGGTCGACCGCCTGTACGAACACGGCAAAGCGGTGAGCGTTGCGACCCACTTCGAGATCGACGACGTGATCGACCCGGCCGAAACGCGTCGGTGGATCAGCACCTTGTTCGACGCGGCACCGGAGACCCATCGGACCGCGATCGACCCCTTCGCTGCACCCCGCCGAGCCAACATCGACACCTGGTAGGCGCGTTCAGGCGCCGCAGCCTGTCGACAGGACCTGGGTGAGTTCGGAGCCGTCGTACTCGAACACGGTCACCGAGGCGCCCTCGTAGTACCACGAGTGGACGGCCACCTCCATCCGACCATCGCCGTTGTAGTCGGCGACATCGACGACCCTGAACCGTTCGATCAGCGGGAGGCTGTTGGCGCCGAGATTCCGGTCGACGAACGACTTCAGCACCGTCGATGAGGTGCGCGTCGTCGCGTCGACGAGGAGCACCGCAGCGAAGTCGCCAGGAGCACCTCGGATCGAGTTCTGGATGTGCTCGTACACGACGACCGCTTCGTCGTCGCCGTCGCCGTCGAGATCGGTCACCACGAGTTGCGTGACCGTGCCCTGCGTCCCGTCGACGGGATCGCGACTGAACGCGTCGGCGCCGAGTTGCTCGTAGGCCGCCGGCCCCTTGGCGAGCACCGCGATCGGGCGGGGTTCGAGATCCCACGACGGAGTCGGCAGCGCGACTGCGCCATAGCCGAACGAGGGCGGATCGGGAGCAGGGACGGTCACGTCGATCGTCGGGCCCGTGCGGCCGTCGATCCCACAGGCGTCGGTGTAGGTGCCGAGTTTGCCCCTCTTGTCGGGCCCGAGGTTCGACACGGTGACGGCTGTCCCCGGTCCGATCGTCGGTGTCACAGGATCGCCGGCGTTGTCGACCGCTTCGGCCCACGCGTCGAACCGCCAGGCACCGAGGGAGAGCCACCCGCCCTGCGCGCCGCCGATCAAGAGGGGCACCTCCACGTCGGCGGGACCGCTCGGCAGGGACGTGGTCGACTGGGCAACGGTCGTGGTCGGTTTGGGCGGCAGCGTCGTCGTGGTGGACGTCGTCGTGGTCGTGGTGCTCGTCGTCGACGTGGTCGATGTCAGCGTGGGCGCAGGGTTCGACGACTGCTCGGTCGTGCACGCGGCCACGGTCGCGGCGGCGACGACCCCGAGGGCGACGAGTCGGCGGCTGATCATCGGCTCGTCACCGTGATCGACTCGCCGGGTTCGACGAGACCGAGTCGATGCAGTTCGTCGATCGACTCGAGTTCTCTGCGCAGGTCGGTCGGCGGGGTGTCGAACCATCGGGGGAGGCGCCGCCGACCATCTTCGGGAGCATAGGTGCCCCAGTGGATGGGCACGAGGAGACCCGGCTTGATCAGACCTGTCGCTGCGGCGGCGCGTCGAGGATCGAGATGGCCTTCACCGAGCGTGGACCCCCAGCCCCAGATCGGCAGGAGCGCAACGTCGATGTCGCCGAAGTCGGCCATCGCGTCGAACAGGTCGGTGTCGCCGGGGAAGTAGATCCGCCGCCCGGCGCCGGCGACGATGAACCCGACGGGGTCGGCGCTGACGCGCGAGTGGGGACCCCGACCGCGCTTGTGGGCTGCCGGTACGACGTCGACCACGACAGGTCCGGACTCGACACGGTCTCCGACGGAGATCTCGGTCACGTTGGCGAAGCCGGCCTTGCGCAACAGCCGTCCCGAACCAACCGGCGTGAGCACGCGCGCGGTCGGCCGCAGACGTCTGAGCGATGGAAGGTGCACGTGGTCGAGGTGGACGTGCGACAGCAGTACCAGATCGACGTCGAACGACTCCGGCACCGGATCCGGGCGGCGGCGCCGCAGATGGGCGACCCGCTTGGTCAACAACGGATCGGTGAGCACCCGGTAACCGTCGACGTCGATCAGCATCGTGGCGTGGCCGACCCAGGTGAGCTCCACGATGCTCAGCCGTCGGTGGCGATCTCGGGGATCGGGGCGGATGCGGGCCGCTCGGGAACGGTCCACGGGGCTGCCGCAGTTCCGTCGTTGATCGTGGCCATCCAGCGCTTGAACAAGTGGTGGACCGTCGCGGCGCCGACGATCGGTTCGTCGGGCAGTTCGAATCCTGCCGGGAACAACAGGAACGGGTGGGTCTGGTTGCCGCCCATGCCACCGTGGAAGCCGATCAGTTCCTCGAACGCGGCGCCCTCGTCGGCGTGAGGGTCGTAGAAGCTGTTGACCAAAATGTCGGGGGCGTTGGTGAACGAATCGGTGCGGCGCAGGTGGTCGGCCGCATTCGGCCCGAACCCGGCCAGGGGATCGTCGCCCTCGACGTGATCGTCGGACAGGTAGTGGATTCCCCGTCCACCGATCACGAGCCCGCCGAGTGCCTCGGAGCGCACGAGCACGAAGCCGATGCCCGGGTGCTCGGCGAGGCCGGCGACCAGGCCCGGGAAGCGCGTGGCCAACTGCTCGATCGTTGCTCGTCCCTCGATGTCCGTGAACGACACCAGGCCGAGGTTGCCGGACGCGAGCACGACGACATCGGCCTTGGACGCCTCGTCGGTGCCCGTCGACGCAGCGAGTTCGTCGTCGTGGGCCGGGCCGAGCACGACGTCACCGTCGACCATGCGGTTGCGGGTGACCGTGGCGAGGAGCTTGCCGACCCGGCTGTCCTTGTCGCGCACGGCCTCGGTGAGCGCACCGTTGAGGTTGCCCCAGCCCTCCGACGACATCTCCGGAACGGCGATGTCGATATCGCTGTCGATCAGCGAGTCGACGAGATCCTCGAGCGTCATGTCGTAGCGCTGCAGGAAGGTCGATCCCTGGGTCTGACCATGATCGGAGAGCACCACGACGTGATATGGCCGCGGTGCCTCGGCGATGGCGTATTCGAGTCGAGCGAGCTGGGCGTCGAGTCGGCGCAGCGTGTCGAGTGCCGTCGGCGCGAACAGGCCTGAGTGGTGGGCCACCTCGTCGTAGCCGACGAAGTCGGCGTACGCGGAGGGCACGCCGCGGTACACGTCGCTCATCAGCGTGTAGATCGTCAGGTCGCGCAGGATGGTCGTCGTCGCCGCTCGCAGGATCGGATAAATGCCGCCCCGCTCGAGACGCGGGACGACGTCGCGCCGTCGGGTGTCGCGACGGTCGACGATCTCGCGCCACGCGTCGGCGATCGTCAGCGTGATCAGCCGGCTGACCGCGTACGGATCCGACAGGAAGTAGTTGGCCGTCTTGTGGCTGTGCTTGCTGCGGTCGAGCAGCGTGCTGAACGTGATCGCCGACTCGACGCTGTCGCCGGAGAACACGTTCGACCGCGAGACTCCGCCATCGGCGAGCAACCCGTGGCCGTCTGACTGGCGGGCCTCGATTTCGGCGGCGTCCTTCGGTCGGTTCGACGTGAAGACCTTGCCGGCCTCCTTGTCGTACCAGCGGAACGCGGGCATGTTGTGGTTGTTTCCGTGCAGGATCCCGGCCTGGCTGGCACCGGTCTGCGACGACAGGTCGCATTCCCAGCCCGTGATGCGATGCGAGCCGTCGCGAACCCATCGTGCGAGCGTCGGAGCGTGCCCGTTGGCGATCGCCTGTCGGACCACTGGTTCAGCGAGCCCGTCGATCTGGAGGAACAGGATGCCGGGGACGTCGGTCGGCGTCGGTGGTTCGAGGCGGTTCACCATCCGGCGAACGGTCTGGCGTTGCCACACCGCGTCGTCGTCGACCGACAGCCACGTGCTGAGCACGATGCCGATCACGGTCATGAAGAACGAAGCGAGGACGGCGGCCCACATCGAGTCGATCGTCAGGCCGTCGAGGAGCTCGTTCGCGAGCCACAGGATCAATCCGTTGGCGACGAGGCCGAGGAGCCCGGCTGTCCACAGGATGATGCGGGAGAAGAACCGCGAGATGATCGGCCAGAGCACCGCGTTGAGGACCGAAAGGAGTGCGGCAGCGACCAGCGCAGTGCCCCCGTCGCGGATCGAGATGCTCGGCATGATCCACGCGACGAGCCAGAAGCTCGCGGCGGTGATCGCGAACTCGATCACGTGGCGTCGCAGCGGAATGCGGCCCGGAGTTCGAGCGGGCAGCGTCGGTGCGGTCACGATGCACATCGTATTCGCCGCGGTGTGGCGCGTATCGCTCAGCCCAGGTCTGGCCAGCGCCGCTGCTGGCGGCGCCTGAGCCCGGCGGTGCCGAGCTTGCGGCGCTCGGCCAGCGCCCAGTCGCGTCGCCAACCCGTGTGCTCCGGCCCGGTCAAGGGCGGATTGGTGCCGGTCGCGGCGCGCTGGCGGGCTGTCCAGAAGTCGGTGATCGCCTCGTCGCCGAGGGTCGTCACGGCAGCCTGGATGCGGGCGTTGAAACGACGAGTCGACTCTCCCTCGTCCGCTCGCAGCGCCGCACCGAAGACGACCTTCGTACGCCCCGGCTTCGGCCGCTTCATGCCCTTGCCGAAGATCGCTCCGGTGCCGTCGATGAACACGGGTACCACCGGTGCACCGGTGCGGGCGGAGAGGTAGGCGGCACCGCCCTTGAAGTCCTGGCCCCAACCGTCGGGAGACCGTCCGCCCTCCGGGTAGATCACCAGGCTGTAGCCGTCGTCGATCAGGCTCTTGACCAGGTCCGACGACGTCCGCCCGGTGACCTCGCGGTCGATTGGGATCGCGTTCAGCGACAACGCCGAGAGCGCCGCCTTCCACTTCTTGTCGAAGAAGTAGTCGGCAGCTGCGGCAACCACCAGCTTGTGCCGCCAGGCCAACGGCACCGAGCGGATCATCAACCCGGTGTCGAGGTGGCTGTGGTGGTTCGGGGCGAAGATGACCGGCGGCGGATCGTCGAGCGAGGTGAGGTCGGCGAGCCGGTCGGTCCCGACGATCTCCGGCGAGGTGAGCACTCGCGCCGTCAGACGGATCGGGCCTTCGATGATCATGGTGCGCACCGACGACGCCAAGGGGCGACGCGCCCACTCCGTGTCGTAGTGGGCGCCGAGCCCCGACACCTCAGGCGGCACCTCGACGCCGCGAGGCACGGTGGGTGTGCGGTACGGGAACCCGAAGTTGCGCAGCGGCATGGCCGCGCGACGCACGGCGTCCTCGGCGGCGCCGGCGACCCGTTGGGCCCGTTGCAGGTTCCGGTCGACCACGAGCGACCTACTTCACGTCCGCGATCATCAGCGGCGGGGTCTTCATGTGGGTGATCGTCGGGTGGCGTCCGACGGTGTCGGACGCGATCTCGAGCGCGTCGTTCATCGTCGATGCCGGCGTGAAGCCGAGCTTGCGGACCGTGGCCGCGTCGCCGCCGACGATGATCACCTTGCCCACGTGCTTCATGCCGTGGCTGCCCCAGTACCACATGTAGAACGGGTGCACGCCGTGGTAGGCGTTGGTGGTCCGGTACAGATGGCGGTACCAGTCGTCCTCGGCGTACTGCTGCTCCCACTTCTGCGACATCACGTGCGGATCGGTCGTGTCCGCGAGCACTTCCTCGAAGAAGTCGATGTAGCTCGGGTGGTGAACCGGGTGGAACTCGTTGGTGGTCGGGTGGGTCAGGATCACCACACCGCCCTCACGCACGAGCGGCTTGCCGCGATAGAGGTTGAAGAAGTAGCCGAGCCCCGTGCACATCACGAGGATCGGGTTCATGATCGAGTTCACGTTGTAGGGGCAGATGTACGGGATCCCGAGCATCAGGATGTCGGTCTGGCCCTCGACCTCGACGAGTTGCTGGTCGTAGACGTTCTGGGTCGTGACCTTGTGGACCGCCTCGACCTCACCGCACTGGATGCTGGTCATCTGATGCGGGGCCTCGATGCCGTGGAAGATCTTGCGGGCCGTTCGCGGTGGTGCCTTGGCCAGCGCCTTGGCGCTCGCGAGATAGAGCGCGCGGTCCTTGGCGTTCCATTCCCACTCGCGCTTCGCCAGGAACTCGAACGGCTGCGGGAACGTGTCGGTGTTGAGGGTGGTCTCGATCTGGAAGACCTTCGGGCCATGATCACGCATGACCTTGCCCATGCGCCACGTGCTCTTGTGGAGTTCGGAGGCGTGCTGGTCCATGAACGAGTGCGACGCCTCCATCGTGGTCGGGTTGTGGTGGTGGCGGAGCGAGCGATAACTCGCGAGGCCGACCGCGGTCGACTTCCAGCCACCGTCCATCGCGACGAGGTTGATGTTGACGTAGATGAGCAGGTCGGACTCGGCCGCCCGCTTGTTGATCTCGATCTCCTCGCCCTGATCGGTCGTGCCGAGGAACGCGAGGTTGTCGGGGTCTTCGGCGTCGTGCTGGAACAGCAGGCCGCGGGGCTCGAAGGCGTCGTAGACCCGGTCGCCGAGGGCATGGCGCAGTTCGAACTCGTGCATGCGCCGATGCAGTGCGAGCGCGGCGATCAGATGGACGTCGTCGACGCCGGCATCAGCGGCCATCGTGAGCACCTGCTCGATGATCCGTTGGCGCAGGTCGGGGCGGCGCATCTTCGGCAGTGGGAGCGACACGTCGTCGAACGCGATCGTCAACTTCATGCCTGGGAACAGCAGCGACGGCAGCGGATCCATGTCGATCGGGTGGAGCAACGCGGTGCGGATGGCACCGTCGACGTCGTCGATCGCGTCGTGCGGCTCGGGCGCATAGATCACCCGGCTGCGGTCGGCCGGCAACTTCTCCAGGCGGAAACCCTCTCCGTGCCAGAAGAGTGTGGGCGGCGTCGAACGATCGACGTCGAGAACGAATCCAGGTCTGGGCATCAGGTGTCTCCAGTGCGCATGTCGAACGCGATCTTCACGGCGCCGCGGCGGCCGGCGGTGGCGGCGTGGGCGATGGCGTCGACGTGGTCGGACAGGGGATAGGTGGCCGAGAGCAACCGCTCGGCTTCGACGGCGGTGGCGGTCTCGATCGCGAGGTCGAACGTGCGCGCCGTGCGTCCATCGGGGAGATGCTCGGTGCCGTAGGTGTAGGCGCCCTTCAATTCGGTTTCACGATGCCAGAGGCCCGTGAGGTCGACGGTGACCTCGGCCGGCATCCCGAGGAGCACGACGCGACCGCGTGGCCGGGTGATGCGCAGCGAGTCGGCGACGGTGGCGCTCGTGCCGACCGCATCGATCGTCACGTGCGCGCCCGAGCTGAGGTGGTCGCCGATCAGGTGGCAGCCGGTGGCGCGCCGCACCGCACGTTGCAGGCCGTCGGGTCCGACGACGACGTCGGCGCCGTAGGCCTTCGCGAGCATCTGCTGGTGGGGATACCTCGCGCCGACGATGATCTCGACGTCGGGCACGTAACGGCGCAGGCCGGCGATCGCGGCGAGCCCCATCGTGCCGGCGCCGAGCACGGCGACGACCGCTGGCCGGGTCGTGTCCTGGCGGGCGGCGACCACCGGGGCGGCGAGCAGTGCGGCGTGAATGCCTCCGGCGAACGGTTCGACGAGCACGGCGCGCTCATCGGGCATGTCACCGATGCGGTGGAGTTGCGACTCGTGCGCGACGAATGTCGGCGCCCAGCCGCCGCCCGTCGAACAGCAGAATCCGGTCTGGATGCCCGGCTCGAGCGCTCCGGTCGACAGGTGGGAGTAATCGTCGCCGTCGCCGGGGGCGGCGCCCTCGAACGGGGGAGCGAAGCCGCGGGCCTCGTGGCCGAGGACCGGTTCGAGGATCACGCGGGTGCCGTCGTCGAGTTCGCCGACCACTTCGTGACCGGGAACGAAGGGGAACGACACCACGTCGTCGAAGTACAGCGACGCGTGCCCTTCGACGAGTGAGAGATCCGATCCGCAGATTCCTGCGAGCCGGGTGTGCACCCGGTGCCAGCCCGGACCGGGAAGCTCGGGTTCGTCGACGGTGGTGTAGGCCAACGGGCCGAGCTTCGCGGCAGCGAGCGGCGAGACGGCCGAGGCGAGACGCGCCATGCCCAGCTTGGGCACCGACCGTGAGACCTGGAGGGCTTTCATCGGCGGGCTCCGGATCCGAAGCGCTGGCGACGTTCACGTTCCGACAACAGCGGCCCGATCGGCAGCTTCGGCCGGGGACCACCGGGTGACTTGCTCCAGTGCTCGACGAGCCAACCTCGCTTGCGCGCGATGGCCGCGAGTCGCGTCTCCGGGTTGACAGCGACCGGGAAGCCGACCGCTTCGAACAGTGGAAGATCCGACGACGAGTCGGCGTAGGCGACGCACTCGTCGGGGTCGAAGCCCTCGGCATCGCAGTAGTCCAACAGGATCTGTGCTCGTGCCTCGCCCGTCGGTGGCACGGTGACCATCTCGCCGGAGTAGGTGTTGTCGGGGCGGATCGACATCTCGGCGGCGACGATCTCGTCGAACAGCGGCCGGAGCCCCTCGACGTTGAAGCTGAGCGCACCGGTGATCAGGATCGTGCGGTGCCCGAGCGCCCGGTGCTCGCGGACGCGGCGCAGGCCGTCGGGGAACGACTTCGTCATGATCAGCTGGGCGAACATCTCGCGGGCATCGCGCTCGATCTGCTCGACCGGAGCGTCCTCGTATCGTCGGTAGAAGTGCCGCAGGAAGTCGGTGCGGTCGGCACGGTCGAGCTTCAACAGGCCCGGTGCCTCGGCGAGGGTGCGCAGGAAATAGCGAACCCGCTCAGGGGTGTCGAGCCGGCGTGTCGCGAGCCACGAATAGCTCTCGACGACGTTCGAGGCGATCAGCGTGTTCTCGAGGTCGAAGGCGACGACCTGACGTCGGGGGTCGAGTACCTGCTTGCGCATGCGGGCCATGCGGTCGGTCGACGCCGCGGGTCCGGGGGTGGTCTTGACCCGTGCGTGCTGCACGATCGAGGGCAGATGGACCTGGGTGATGTAGGTCGGCCAATCGACCGAACGAGGGTCGAAGTTGAACTCCGCTCGGTCGACGTCGTCGAGTTCGCCCCACGTGAGCATCAGGTTGTCGACCTGGTAGATCGCCTCGCACTCGGTGTAGAGCCCGTACAACTCGACGTAGGTGAGCGCCCGCTCGATCTCGACGCGCTTGGTCTCGATCTGGGCGGACCATTCCGCCTGGCGGCCGCGCAACGGGAGGTTCTGGAGCACCTTCTCGCCGGCGGTCAGCACCTTCTTGGCGCGCCCGAGCTGTGCCTGCACGCGACCCCGACCGGGGAAGCGGAACTCGGGCACCACGATCGGCTGACCTTTCGAGTCGTAGATCGGGTGTTCGAGGAACCACCCGCTCACGTTGTCGACGAGCATCCGGTACTTGAGTGGGTTGATGCCACCGGAGGCGACCTGCGTGATCGCCGGTGCACGCTCGGGGCCGAGTGCCGCGACGGCGATGATCGAGGCGACGACGATGTCGACGGGAATCACGTCGACGGTTCCCTCGGGGACGCCGGGGAACTCGTCGAGCAATCCTCGCGCGTAGGAGATCAGGACCGGCTCGGCCATACGGAACCCGCGGATCCAGCCGGGCTTCGGCTCGGCGAGCGCCGATTCGATGATCGACGGTCGGACGATCGACACCGGCACAGCACCCTTGACGTCGGTGAGTGCCTGTTCGCCGAGTGCCTTCGTGAACGCGTAGGCGTCGGGCCAGCCCACGCTCGCGGCTCGAGCGCGTCCGGCTTCGACGAGCTGGTCCTTGACCCAGCGCTCGCGCAGCTGCTCGGTCTTCGAGGCGAGCGCGGGCGCTCCGGCGGCGCCCAGCTCGGTTCGCGCCTCGTCTCGGAACCGCTCCAGGTTCTCGCGACTGCGGCTCGCGGCGTCGGCGTCGGATCGCAGGCGTCGGCTCGCCGCCACCTCGCTGCGCCAGTCGATGCCGATGTCGAAGGGCCCGTCGCTCACGAGCTGTTCGGGGGCGTTGCCGCGCCGATTGCCCGCGACGTAACAGGTCGACACGGCGACGAGGTGCGGGGTGATGCCGATCTCGTTGCAGAGGTTGGCGATACGCGATGGACCGAGCAGGTTGATCTCGACAGCGGAGTCGAGTGGCGAGTCGAACGACACCGCGGCGGCGGAGTGGATGACGATGTCGCACGACGCGAACAACGCGCGGTCGGCCTCGTTCAGGCCGAGGCCATCACGGGTGACATCGCCGGCGATCGTGCTGACCCGCGAGGTCACCGACGAGAAGTCGTCGTCATGTGTGGCGCGGAGTCGGTCGAACGCGTCGTTCTTGAAGATTTCGCGGTCGGTGCGCTTCGCGGCCGGGGTTCGCTGGCCGTCACGGATGAGCAACACGAGCTCGCATCCCGGAACCGAGCGCAGCAGCCGCTCGACGAGGGCGGTGCCGACGAATCCGGTCGCGCCGGTGATGGCAATCCGTTTCCCGGCGAGTGCCTCGGCGATCACGGTTGACAGTTCTACCACGATCCTCTACCAATTGGTAGAGAGATGACCACCCGTGACCGAATCCTCGAGACGGCCCTCGACCTGTTCGGGACGCGAGGCGTCGACGCGGTGTCGCTCGACGAGATCGCACGCGTGGTCGGGGTGCGAAAACAGACGGTGCTCTACTGGTTCGAATCGAAGGACGTGCTCGTCGACGAGGTGCTGGCCGTCGCGGCGACCGAACTCGTCGTCGTGATCGACGCCGCGCTCCGTGCGGCACCCGACGACCCGCTCGACCGGGTCGACGCGGTCGTCCGTGCGGTGTTCCGTCCTGCGGTGCGGCGCCCGGCGCTGCTCGGACTGATCCGCGAGGTCAGCCGGCTCGAGTCCGACCAGGCAGCGCGCCTGCGCGAACGACTGCAATCGCTGGTCGATCGGGCCGTTGCCTATCTCGGCAACGAGATGGACGCAGGTCGCCTGCGTCGCGGCGACCCCGGCCTGATCGCGGCGCTCGGCTACGCGACGCTGACGGGGATCGCCACCGAACCCGAAGCGCTCCGGGCGGTCGGCTGGCACTCCGACGCCGCCGGCCTACGAGGCCTGCGCGACGAGCTGCGCGCCTTCTTCCGCGCCGCCCTCGCCCCCTGACGTCCCCTGACATCCTCGTGCGATGAGGTTGTGGGGCGAGGGGTGGGCCGGAACCTCATCGGTGGTGGTGTGATGAGGTTGTGGGGCGAGGGGTGGGCCGGAACCTCATCGGTGGTGGTGTGATGAGGTTGTGGGTCAGCGTTTGGTGTTGCGGCGGCGACGGGTGTGACGATCGATGGCGAGCTCGACGAGCCGGTCGATCAGCTCGCTGTAGCTCACTCCGGAGTGGATCCAGAGCTTGGGGTACATCGAGATCGGCGTGAAGCCGGGCATCGTGTTCACCTCGTTGCAGAGAAACCCGCGGCCGTTGCCGTCGTCGTCCATCTCGTAGAAGAAGTCGACGCGTGCGAGCCCATCACATCGCAGCGCGCGGAACGTCTCGATCGCCAGCCGCCTGACCTCGTCGGTGGCCGCGTCGGAGAGCGGTGCCGGGATCAGCAACTGGGCGCCGTCGGTGACGTACTTGTCCTCGTAGCTGTAGAACTCCTCGCCGGGCACGATCTCGCCGGGCACCGACGCCTGTGGGTCGGTCGTGCCGAGGACGCCGACCTCGATCTCGCGTCCGACGATCGCTTCCTCGACGACGATCATCTCGTCGTAGGTGAGTGCATGGTTGATCGCATCGCGAAGTGCTTCGACGCTCGACGCCTTCGAGACCCCGACCGACGAGCCCATGTTGGCGGGCTTCACGAACACCGGCAGGCCCAACTCGTCGACCAGCCGGGCCGCGAGTCCCGGTGTGATCTCGTGTTCGGCGAAGGCGCGGTAGCGGGCCTGCGGAATGCCGGCGGCCGTGAGGACCTGCTTGGCCATCGCCTTGTCCATCGACACCGCGGAGCCGAGCACACCGCTGCCGACGTACGGCACATTGGCGAGGTCGAGCATGCCCTGCACGGTGCCGTCCTCGCCGAGCGGGCCGTGGAGCAACGGGAGCACGACCGTGAGCTCCTCGGAGTTCGCCGCATCGGTGAGCATCGGGGTGGGCGACATGTTGGTGCCCGCCGGGTCGAGCCGTCCCGGGATCGAATCCGCTCCCGCCAACAGCGCTTCGGCGGCGTGGTCGGCGAGCGCCCACTGCCCCTCGGTCGAGATGCCGATCGGCGTGATCCGATAGCGCGCGGGATCGGCGGCACGGAGCACGTGCGCGGCGGTGGTACACGAGACGTCGTGTTCCGCCGACTCGCCACCGAACAGCACCACGAGATGGATGCGACGATCCAGATCTTCCTCATGCGACTCGGAGGTCATCGGCCCAAGGTACCGTCGGCGTCCGTGAGGATTCGAGCATCCGAGGCCGCCGCCGGAATCGGGGGCCGACTGATCGGACCCGACGTCGAGTTCGACGGTGCGTCATTCGATTCGCGGACCACGAAGCCAGGCCAACTCTTCGTGCCGATCATCGCCGAGCGTGACGGCCACGAGTTCATCGGCGCCGCCCGGGAACGGGGCGCTCTGGTGCATCTGACCAGCGAGCCCGATCCATACCGTCGCGACGGTACGGCGATCGAGGTCGCCGACACCGCGCTCGCGCTCCTGGCGCTCGCGGGGTGGGCGCGCCGCCGTCTCGATGCAGGCGTGGTGGGGGTCACCGGCAGCGTCGGCAAGACGTCGACCAAGGATCTGATGGCGGCCGCGTGCAGTGCCGGTCGCCGCACGCGGGCGAACGAACGCAGCTTCAACAACGACCAGGGGCTGCCCGTGACCATCCTCGACGCACCCGACGACACCGAAGTGCTGATCGTCGAGATGGGCATGCGGGGCTTCGGGCACATCAGTCGACTGTGCGAGGTGGCTCGGCCCGACATCGGTGTGGTCACGGTGGTCGGCGAAGCGCACACCGAACTGGTCGGCGGCATCGACGGGGTGGCGACCGCCAAGGGAGAGTTGATCGAGGCATTGCCCCGGTCGGGGACGGCAGTCCTGAACGCCGATGACGCCCGAGTCGCCGCGATGGCCGCACGAACCGGCGCCGAGGTGCTCACCTTCGGGGTCACCGGCGACGTGCGCGTCAGTGACGTCGTGCTCGACGACTCGGCGCTCGCACAGTTCCGAGTCGACACGCCATGGGGGAGCGGACAGGTGCGTCTCGCGGTGCCGGGTCTGCACATGGTGACCAACGCCGCTGCGGCCATCGCGGTGGCGGGCGTCGTCGGCGTCGAACTGTCGGCGGCGATCGATGCGTTGTCGACCGCCAGGGTGTCGGGCATGCGGATGGAGGTCTGCACGGCTGCCGACGGTGCCACGCTGATCAACGACGCCTACAACGCCAACCCGACGTCGATGCGCGCGGCGCTCGAGGCACTCGCCGCAATGCGCGCCGAGCGGCGGATCGCCGTGGTGGGGCTGATGGGCGAGATCGCCGATCCGGGTCCGGCGCACCGTCGGATCGCGGACGATGCCGCAGCCCTCGGCATCGAGGTGATCGTCGTCGGCACCGATCTCTACGGCGTCGAACCGACCGACGACGTCCGCGCGGTGATCGGTCGTCTCGGTCCCGACGTGGCCGTGCTGGTGAAGGCGAGTCGCTCGGCGGGCCTGGAGCGTGTCGTCGCGCAGCTCCTCGGCGACTAGACCAGGCGGCTCGCGTTCGTCGGGGTGATCGGCTCGCCGCCGTCCTCCTCGGGGAGGAACGCATCGGGCGGCAGTCGTCGGAGGTCGACCCACCAGGCGAGGAAGAACGCGAACGCCGCGCCGAACCCGAGCACCGCTCGGGCGCCGACCCACTCGATGACGACGCCGAACACCAGGTTGCCGATCGGTACCGTGCCGCCGAAAACCATGAACCACAGCGGCATCACCGTCGCCCGCTCGGTGTTCTTCATGTTCAGCTGCAGTGTCGTGGTGATCGCGGTGGCGGTCATGAAGTAGAAGAACCCGAGGACGAAGCCGACCGGGAATGCCAGTTCCGGACCGCGCAGTTGCGAGAACACCCCGAGTGCGAAGCCGAAGCCGATGAACCCGCGGACGATGAGCACCTTGCGGTCGACTCTCGACAGGAATGTCCCGACGGAGATCGCTCCGAAGAACGCGCCGAGCCCCCAGATCGCGTAGAGCCACCGGTACGTCGCACTCGACGGCGCGATGTCGAGGTTCAGTCGCACGACCGACGGGAACAACCCGATGTAGACGAGGCTGAACAGCGAGAACAGGAACATCCCGAGCAGCAGGCGGCTGAGCACCTTGCGGTGGCGGGCCGTGGTGACGCCGGTCAGCAGGCTGCGCCAGCCCCTGGCGGTGTTGCCGCTGCGCACGTCGGGCATGCGCACGATCAGCAGTGCGGCGATGAAGAACAGGTACGTGGCGGCGTTGACGAGAAAGATGCTCGACACGCTCATCCCGGCGACCGCGAGGATCGCGGCGAGCACCGGCCCGACGACGCGGGTGCCGTTGATCATCGCCGAGTTGAGGCTGATCGCCCCAGGAAGGTCCTGACGGTGCACGAGCAGCGGCATCGACGACTGGAACGCCGGGGCATTCAACGCGTTGGCGATGCCGATGCCGAGTTGGGCGGCGAAGATCGTCCAGAGCGGGTGATCACCGGCGACGAAGTACGCGATCGCGATCGTCAGCACGACCGATGCGCTCTGCATCGTGAGCTGGAGCTTCTGCTTCGACACGCGGTCGGCGAGCACCCCGCCGGGGATCGACAACACGAGCAACGGTCCGAGCTGCATGAAGACCATCAGGCCCACGAGCGCCGGCCGGCCGGTGCGGTCGTCGATGTAGGCCGGCAGCGTGAAGTTCTGCATCCACGTGCCGATGTTCGACAGCGCCAGCCCGATGAAGATGATCCGGAATCCGCGGTAGGAGAACGCGGCCCGCGCAGTGCCCGGCGTGTGGCCGTGCTGTGGCGCGACGTCGATTTCGGTGGGAGTCGTCATCTGGGAGGGCGGGCCTTGACCCGTGGGTCAAGTTAGCGCTGAGCGTCGCGGATCAGCGGAACTGGCGGAAGCAGGTGCGGATGTCGTCGACGAACAGATCCGGAACCTCGAACGCGGCGAAGTGGCCACCCTTCGGCTGTTCCTGCCAGTGCCGGATGTCGGTGAACGACCCCTCGACCCATGCCCGCACCGGGGGCAAGATCTCCTTCGGGTACGCGGTGAACCCCGACGGGATCGTGACGGTCTTCGGTTGGGGGCCGCGGCCGAAGCTCTCCCAGTAGATGCGTGCCGACGAGGCGCCGTTGCCGTTGATCCAGTAGAGCATGATGTTGTCGAGCAGTTCGTCGCGTGTGAGCACGTTCTCGGGATGGCCGTCGCAGTCCATCCAGGCCCAGAACTTCTCGAGGATCCATGCCGCCTGGGCCGCAGGCGAGTCGACGAGCCCGTAGCCGACCGACTGTGGGCGTGTCGACTGCTCCTTCGAGTAGCCCGAGTCCCACTCCTGGTAGTACGCCAGCCCGTCGAGGGCCCGTTGCTCCTCCGGCGTCGGCGCGCCGTCGAACTTCGGCCTGGCACCCATCGCGAGCGTGACGTGCACCGCCGTGCAGTGATCCACGTCGTTTCCGCCGATTGCGGTGGTCACCGCCGAACCCCAGTCGCCGCCCTGTGCGACGTAACGGTCGTAGCCGAGGTCGGCCATCAGCTCTGAGAACGCTTCGCCGATGCGTTGAACACCCCATCCGGTGTCGAGCGGCTTGCCGGAGAACCCGAAGCCCGGAAGTGAGGGGGCGATGACGTGGAAGGCATCTGCGGCGCTGCCGCCGTGCGCGGTCGGGTCCGTCAGCGGTTCGATCACCTTGTGGAACTCCACGATCGAGCCGGGCCAGCCGTGGGTGATCAGCAGTGGCAGCGCGTCGGGGTGAGGCGAGCGGGCGTGGACGAAATGCAACCCGGGGTCGGCGAGGCCGTCGATCGGCGTCGTGAACTGGTCGAAGCGATTGAGGAGGGCTTCGCGAGCTCGCCAGTCGTAGCCGTCGGCCCAGTACTCGCACACCTCCTGCACGTAGGCGAGCGGCGTGCCCTGTGACCAGTCGTCGACGAGCTCACGCTCCGGCCAGCGCGTGTTGCGCAGTCGCGTCCTGAGATCGTCGAGCACGTTCTGGGCGACATCGATCGTGAAGGGCTCCATGCGCTCGACCCTAGGCCCCGGCTCCTTCCGGAATTCTCCCGGAGGGGTGCGCTCAGCGTCCGCCCGGAGATGAGCTCCGGGGGTGGGGACCATCGGAGGGAGGGCCGGCGAAGAGTTGGGCCTTCTCCATCCAGTCGCGCGCCGACGCGCCCGAGACGACGAGCTCGGTGTCGTCGACGTGGCGGCGCTGCGTGGTGACGAGGCAGAAATCGAGCGCTGGGCCGACGACCGACTCACCGGCGTCATCGGGGCCGAAGCGCCAGATCTCGCCCGACGGTGACGTCAGTTCGACGCGAACCGGCGTGGACGGGACGTCGAGCCCACGGTTGATGTACGTCCAACCGCGCGTGATGAAGCCGAGCTGGGAGATGTGGCGGAGCCGGTCGGTCGGTTCGCGGGTCGCGCCGCCGTTCATCGAGATGGCGTCGACGATGTCCTGACCGTGTGCCCACGCCTCCATCAGCCGCGCGGTCAGGAACGACTTGGCCCCCATCGAAGGTCCGTACCAGGCGACGCGTGTGTCGTTGGCGAGACTCGCTCCTGCGGTCGCAAGTGCCTCACGGTTGGCCCGCCACGCGGCGAGGAGTTCGTCGGAGGTCATCGCTCGATATCGGCCGAGCGTGAATTCGTCGGCCGACTGTTCGGCGTTGCCGAACAATGTCGTCATCTCCGCCACGAACGCCTCGGGATCGACGATTGCCAGCGCCGCGGTGCCGTCGTAGTACGTCAGGTGCCCGATCTGGTCGGTGATGTTCCAGCCGGGGCTGGGCGTCGGCAGTCCCCACTGCTCCGGCGTGAGCGCCACCATGATGTCGTCGAGGCTCTGCTGTTCGGCGACCAGATCGGCCAATACGTCGCGGACGTCCATCTCCCAAGGTGTACCCGATCAGCGGGCCCGCATGCGGCTCGGAAGCTTCATCGCTCGCTCCACTACGGTGGCCTGGTGACCATCGGTACCGTCCTGCGCAGTCGACTCGACACGAAGTCGGACGAGTATCGGGAGAATCTCGCCGCGATGGAGCAGCTGTGGGACGTCGTCGCCGCGGAACTCGCAACGGTGCCGACCATCGGTGGCCAGCGCTACGTCGACCGTCACCGCACTCGCGGCAAGATGCTCGTGCGGGAGCGGATCGAGGCGCTGATCGACCCCGACACTCCCTTCCTCGAACTCAGTCCGCTCGCCGGATGGGGAACGCAGGACCCCGTCGGTGTCGGCAGTTGCGCCGGGATCGGCATCGTCGAGGGCGTCGAGTGCGCGATCTCCGGATCGGACATGACGTATCGGGGTGGCTCGGGGAACCCGACGACCTGGAAGAAGGGGTCGCGGTTCCACGAGATCGCCCGCGAGAACCGGCTGCCGGTGATCGTGCTCAACGAGTCCGCAGGCGCCGATCTGCCGCGGCAGGCCGACCTGTTCATCCAGGGTGGTGCCAGCTTCAAGGACCTCACGCAGCTGTCGAAGCTGGGGATCCCGTCGATCACGATGGCATTCGGTCCGAACACCGCCGGCGGCGCATACACGCCCGGGATGAGCGATTACACCGTGTTCGTCAAGGGCAAGGGCACCGCCTACCTCGGTGGGCCGCCGCTCGTGAAGATGGCGATCGACGAGATCGTCGACGAGGAGACGCTCGGGGGTGCCGAGATGCATTCGCGCACGAGTGGTCTGTCCGACTACCTCGCGGTCGACGAGATGGACGCGATCCGTATCACTCGCAGCATCGTGCGCCACCTGCGCTGGACGAAGCTCGGGCCCGGCGCCAGCGAGCCTGACGATCCGCCGCTGTACGACCCGGCCGAGTTGATGGGCTGCGCGTCGGCCGACGTGCGGATTCCATTCGACATCCGCGAGGTGCTCGCCCGCCTGCTCGACGGGAGCCGGTTCGAGGAGTTCAAGCCGCTCTACGGCGACAAGCTCGTGTGCGGGTGGGGGTCGATCCACGGCTTCCCGGTCGGCATCCTCGGCAACAACGGGATCCTGTTCTCCGAGGAGGCATCGAAGGCCGCGCAGTTCATCCAGCTGTGCAACAAGCGCGACACACCGCTCGCGTTCTTGCACAACATCACCGGGTTCATGGTCGGCTCCAAGGCCGAGCAGGGCGGCATCATCCGCAACGGCGCCAAGATGATCAACGCGGTGTCGAACTCGACGGTGCCGCACTTCAATCTCATGGTCGGTGCGAGCTACGGCGCGGGCAACTACGGCATGGCGGGCAAGGCGTACAACCCGCGGTTCATCTTCAGTTGGCCGAACCACCGAGTGGCGGTCATGGGGCCGAAACAGCTCGCCGGGGTGATGGAGATCGTGGCCCGCAACGCCGCGGCCGGTCGCGGCATCGAGATCGACGAGGACGCCCTCGCCGCGCAGACCGCCGGCCTCGAGGCGCAGATCGAGCACGAATCGACGGCGCTCTACTCGACGGGCCGGCTGTGGGACGACGGGATCATCCACCCCGCCGATTCGCGCACGGTGATGGGAATGGCGCTGTCGGCAGTGCACGGCAACGTGGTACAGGGTGCCACCGAATACGGCGTGTGGAGGCACTGATGAGCATCTCCCGTCTCCTGATCGCCAACCGCGGCGAGATCGCCGTGCGGATCGCGCGGACCGCACATCGTCTCGGCATCGACACCGTCGGGGTGTATTCCGAGCCCGACCGCAACGCCCTGCACGTCGACTCGGTCGACGTCGCGATCGCGCTGGGTGGGGCGACGGCGGCTGACTCCTACTTGCGCGGCGACGCGGTCATCGCGGCAGCACTCGCGGCCGGGGCCGACGCCATTCATCCCGGCTACGGGTTCCTGGCGGAGAACGCAGCATTCGCCCGCGCGGTGATCGATGCGGGGCTGGTCTGGGTCGGCCCGACGCCCGAACAGGTCACGTTGCTCGGCGACAAGGTCGCGGCCAAACGAGCGGCGCTCGCGGCCGGTGTGCCGACGACCTCGATGATCGACGTGGTCGACGGCAAGGTCGTCGGCGACGACGTCGTGGCGTATCCGGCGCTGGTCAAGGCGGCCGCCGGTGGTGGTGGCCGTGGGATGCGCGTCGTGCGCAGCGCCGATGAACTCGACGACGCCGTCGCCGCCGCCTCGCGGGAGGCGCTGTCCGCCTTCGGTGACGGGGCGGTGTTCATCGAGCCGTACCTCGAGCGCGGTCGGCACGTCGAGGTCCAGATCATGGGCGACCGTCACGGCAACGTGATCCATCTCGGCGAGCGTGAGTGTTCGATCCAGCGCCGCAATCAGAAGATCGTCGAGGAATCGCCGTCCGCGGGAATCCCGCAGGAGATCCGCGCCGCGCTGTGCGACGGGGCGGTCGCCCTCGCCCGCCACGTCGGCTACGAGGGTGCCGGGACGGTCGAGTTCATGGTCGGCGCCGACGGCACGATCACCTTCCTCGAGGTCAACACGCGCCTGCAGGTCGAGCATCCGGTGACCGAGGCGGTGACCGGGCTCGACCTCGTCGAACTGCAACTTCGCGTCGCCGCCGGCGACCCGCTCCCGATCACCCAGGACGAGGTGGTGATCAGCGGTCACGCGATCGAGGTCCGCGTCGTCGCCGAGGATCCGGCCGCCGGCTGGATGCCGTCGACGGGGCACATCGACCGGTTCGACATCGGCTCCGGGGTCCGCGTCGACACCGGCGTGCGCGCCGGGTCGGTCATCTCCTCCGACTACGACTCGCTGGTCGCCAAGGTGATCGCCCACGCTCCGACGCGCCCGGGCGCCGCCCGACAACTCGCCCGGGCGCTGCGGACCTCGCAGATCACCGGTATCCGCACCAACCTCGACACGCTGGTGGCGATCTGCGCCGAAGCCGACTTCCTCGCCGCCGACACGCCGACCGCCTACCTCGACGAACACCCCGCCGTCGTTGCGCCGCTGGGTCCGACCGGTGATGATCGGGTGGCGCTGTTGCTGGGCGCCGTGTTCGCGCTGGAGTTCGAACATCGCTCGACCGACAGGGGAGCGCCCTTCGCTCCGTCGGGCTGGCGCAACCTGCGCACGCAAGGGCAACGCCAGGTGTGGACCGAGGTGACCGGCGAGCATCTGCATGTCGAGTACACGATGGCGCAGGCGTGGCAGCCCGGCGGGGAGACGCTGCGGACGGCGACGGTCAGGCTCGGACCGTGGCCCGAACCCGACGAGACCGGCGCGTTGAGTCCGGACGATCGGCCCGAGCTGACCGTCCGGCTGCTCGAACGATTCGTGGGCCGTCAGACCGTCGAGATCGACGGCCGTCGCCAGGTGGTCGACACCGATGTCGTGCATCCGATGCTCGGCCTCGACGACGACGGTGTCGGGGCCGTCACCGTCCATGTGCGGAGTTCGGCGGGCGCCCTCACCCTGACGCGGGCGCCGCGCTTCCTGCTGCACGACGCCGAGTCGGCCACCGGTGGCCCGATCAGCCCGCTGCCCGGCACGGTGATCGCGGTGCATGTCGCGGCCGGTGACGCCGTGGTCGACGGACAACTCTTGATGGTCGTGGAGGCGATGAAGATGGAACACAAGATCGTCGCATCGGGAGACGCGACCGTCGCCGAGGTGCGCTTCGCCGTCGGCGACCGCGTCGACACCGGCGAGTTGCTCGTGGCACTCGAACACCACGAGAGCGAGGAGTCGTGACCGCGGTACCGGGTTCGCCGATCCGGATCGCCAACTGCTCCGGATTCTTCGGCGACCGACCGAGCGGCGCGCTCGAAATGGTCGAGGGCGGCCCGATCGACGTGCTGACCGGCGACTGGCTCGCCGAACTCACGATGCTCATCCTGAGCAGGATCAGGGCCAAGCATCCGGGCGGCGGCCACGCCCGGACGTTCGTGTCGCAGATGGAGCAGGTGATGGGGACCTGCCTCGACAAGGGCATCAGGGTGGTGTCGAATGCCGGCGGGCTCGATCCCGGCGGTTGCGCCGACGCGGTTGCCGAGGTCGCCGACCGCCTCGGGCTGTCACCGACGATCGCGTACATCGACGGCGACGACCTGCTGCCGCGCATCGAGGAACTCGTGGCGTCCGGTGCGCTGTCACCGTTCGGAGCCGGCACCGACCTCGGTGACCCGTCGAAGTTCCTGACGGCAAACGCCTACCTGGGGTGTTTCGGGATCGTCGACGCACTCGCCAAGGGCGCCGACATCGTGATCACCGGTCGCGTCACCGATGCCGCGGTCACCTGTGGTCCGGCGGCGTGGCACCACGGGTGGCGCCGCGATGACTTCGACCAGCTCGCCGGAGGTGTCGTCGCCGGTCACGTCATCGAGTGCAGCGCCCAGGTGACGGGCGGCAACTATTCGTTCTTCCACGAGATCGACGGACGCAACGAGGTAGGAGGCCGAGCCCGATTCGGGTTCCCCTGGGCCGAGGTCGCCGCCGACGGATCGTGCGTGATCGGCAAGCACGAGGGGACCGGCGGCGTCGTCAACGTCGAGACGGTCACCTCACAGCTGCTCTACGAGATCGGCGGCCCGGAGTACCTCGGCCCCGACGTGACGGCGCGTTTCGACACGATCGAGGTCGCCCAGCTGGCGCCCGACCGGGTCCGGGTGTCAGGTACGAAGGGCCAGGCCCCGCCATCGACGCTCAAGGTGGCGATGAACGAACTCGGCGGGTTCCGCAACTCGTTCACCGTGGCGCTGACCGGCCTCGACGTCGACGAGAAGGCGGCGTTCGCTCAGGCGACCTTCTGGGACGCGTGTCCGTACGGCCCCGACGACTTCGCCTCGATCGACAGCAGGGTCGTGCGCACCGACAAGTCCGATCCTGCGACGCAGGAGGAGGCGACCGCGCTGTGGCGGGTGACGGTCAAGGACCCCGACGAACGCAAGGTCGGCCGGGCCTTCGCCGATGCGATGGTGCACACCGCCCTCGCCGGAATTCCGGGCATGTACGGCCTCAGCGGTGGGCCCGGCGCGGCGTCGCCGTTCGGGGTGTATCGCCCGGCAACCGTGCCGAACGACCTCGTTCCGCAGTACATCCACGTGAACGGTTCCACCACGCAGATCGAGTCGATCGCGCCGACGGGCGATCCGATCGATGTCGATGCGATGCCGTCGGCGGTACTGTCCGGCGGCGATGTCGTCGAGGTCCCGCTCGGTACCTTCGTCGGGACTCGATCGGGCGACAAGGGCGGTGATGCGAACCTCGGCGTGTACGCCCGCAACGATGCCGGTTGGGCATGGATCGACCACGAACTGACCGTCGAGCGGCTGCGGGTCCTGCTACCGGAGACCGCGGAGATGACGATCGATCGGTATCGCTACCCGAACCTGCGGGCCCTCAACTTCGTGGTCCGCGGGTTGTTGCAGGAAGGCGTCGCCGCGTCGACCCGACAGGACGCCCAGGCGAAGGCGCTGGGGGAGTGGTTGCGCGCACGAGTGGTCGCGGTCCCGTCGTCGCTCATCACCTGATCGCGATCGGGGTCAGACCCCGATCGCGACGAGGCGGTCGAGGAACTCGCGCTGCGCAGTGATGATCTTGGGACGTGCCGCGTCGAGATCGAACCACTGCACGCGGTCGAGTTCGGGGAACGCCCGCATCTCGCCCGACTTCGGCGGCCACTCGATCTCGAAGGTGTTGCTGACCGCCGTCGCCGGGTCCAGGTCGCCTGCGGCCGCCCATGCCCGCACGACTTTGCCCCCCGACTGCCGAACCTCGCCGAGGTCGGTGAACTCGGTCGCGGGGATGGGGATGCCGACCTCCTCCTCGAACTCCCGGCACGCGGCGACGAAGGCGTCGTCGTCGACCTCGTACTCACCCTTCGGGATCGTCCACGCGCCGGCATCCTTGCTGGCCCAGAACGGCCCACCCATGTGGCCGAGCAACACCTCGATCAGTCCGCCCGTCGAGCGGTACAGCACGATCCCCGCGCTCAACTTCATCTCGTGAGTCTTCAGCAATCGCGACCCGCTGCTGGTGTCGGCGGCGTGCGGCCCCGAGCGATGAGTTTCCGGCCCGAGGGGTGGTCCGCAACCTCATCGCAACAGCTGGTTCGAGTCGGGCGATGAGATTCCGGACGAGCAGCTGGCCATGAACCTCATCGCAACAGGGCGGCGCACGTCGAGTGCGCGATCATCGCCCTTCTGTCCCTCGATGTTCAGTGGGCCGATGTGACCGACACGAGGCGCAGGATGGCGCGACCTTCGTCGGCGCTGGCGGCACGGTCGACCACCGCTTCGAGGCGCCACTCGTTCGTGTCGTCCGGGTCATGCAGGATCTGGGTGACGCGGCCGGTCGCACGGTCGTACCGGAACAGCTCACCGGACCGGGCGCCCGGGTCGGTGAGGATCGCATCGTGCTCGTCCCAGTACGGCGCCATCGCCTCGATGAGCGCCTCGCCCGACGGCCACAGCTCTCGAGCGGCGTCGGTGACGATCTCGTCGTACCCGCGGCGGCGGGCCAGCCGTTGCACCCAGTCGAATGCACGGTTGCGGACCATCACCCGGAAGGCGCGTTCGTCGTCGACGATCGTGCGCTCGCCGGTCGGGAGGTGTGGACGGAGGTCGACGCCCGACTCGGCATCCTCGGGGTGAAGTAGCCGCTCCCACTCGTCGATCAGGCTGGAGTCGACGTCGCGTACCACCGCTCCGAGCCAGGCCACGATGTCGCCGAGTTCGGTGGTCGCGAGCTCCTCCGGGACGTTCTGGACGAGTCCCTTGTACACGTCGGAGAGGTACCGCAGCAGCACGCCTTCGGATCGTTTGAGGCCGTAGTCGTTGATGTACTCGCCGAACGTCATCGCCCGTTCGAACATCTCGCGGACAATCGCCTTGGGCGCGACGGTGTCGGAGCCGACCCACGGATGGCGGGTGCGGAACTCGTTGAAGTTGCCATAGATCCAGTCCCGGTTCGGCTTGGGGTAGTCGACCTGGGCGAGGCGCTCCATGCGCTCCTCGTACTCGACGCCCGACGACTTCATCTCGGCCATCAGATCGTCCTTGGCGCGCTTGACCTGGGCCGCGAGCACCACGCCGGGGTTCTCCTGCACCGACTCGATGATCGTCAACACATTGAGCGCATGGTCGATCCCCCACCCCTCAACCCGCGCAAATTCGGAGCCAACGTTGCGCTCAGCGACACGTTCGCTCCGAATTTCGGGTTCGAGTTGGGGTTCGGATTCGGGTTCGGGTTCGGGTTCGAGTTGGGGTTCGGATTGATGGGCCGCGGCGGCAGCTGCGGCTTCGGCGGCGGGGAGTGCGCCGAGGGCTTCGACGGCCCACAGCGACAGGGGCTGGTGGAGGGCGAACTGGTCCTGGAGGTCGAAGTTGACCCGCACGCGGCGGCCGTACTCGTCGGGCTCGTCGGGGAACTCCAACATCTCGGCGTCGACCAGCGATCGGTAGATCGAGATCGCCCGGCGGATGTGGGCCCGCTGGCGTCGTCGCGGCTCGTGGTTGTCGGTCAACAGCGTGCGTACAGCGCGGCAACCGTCGATTTCGGTGCCTTCGGGGTCGTGGACCACCGGACGGTCGAGGAGGTTCATCACCATCTGGTGGCTCACGTGGAAGTGTGACTTCAGAGCCTCGGGCTCGCCGCCGACGAGCTTGTCGAACGTCTCTTGCGTCCAGTGGGCGTAGCCGCGTTCCGGCTGCTTCTTCTTGACGACCTTCTTCTTGCCACTGGCCGCGGCCTTCTCGCCGAGACGCTGGTTCTCGACGACGTGCTCGGGCGCCTGCACCCACACGTCGCCCCGATCGTCGAAGCCCTTGCGACCCGCGCGCCCGGAGATCTGGGCGAACTCCCGGTTCGAGAGGATCCGCACACCCGACCCGTCGTACTTGCAGAGCTGCGTGAACAGCACCGAGCGGATCGGCACATTGACGCCGACGCCGAGCGTGTCGGTACCACAGATGATCTTGAGCAGTCCGTCCTGAGCGAGCTTCTCGACCAGCAGCCGGTACTTGGGGAGGAGCCCAGCGTGGTGGACCCCGACGCCGGCGGTGATGTACCGGCGCAGGTCCTTGCCGATGGGAGAGTCGAAGCGGAATCCGCCGAGCGCCTCTTTGACCTTCGCCTTCTCGTCCTTCGTCAGCGGGTCGAGCGCCAGGTAGTTCTGGGCCGCCTCGGTCGCGTCCTTCTGGGTGAAGTGCACGAGGTAGATCGGGGCCCGTCCGGATTCGAGCAGCGACGTGACGCTGTGATGCAGGGTGCTCGTGCGGTACTCGAAGTCGAGTGGCACCGGCCGCTGCACCGACTTGATCACCGTCGTGTCGCGCCCGGTCCGCGCGGTGAGGTCGGCGCGGAAGAACTCGACATTGCCGAGCGTGGCCGACATCAGCAGGAACTGTGTGTCGGGCAACTCGAGCAGCGGCACCTGCCACGCCCATCCGCGCTGCGGGTCGCCGTAGAAGTGGAACTCGTCGACCACCGCGACGTCGACCGGAGCGTCGCGGCCGTCGCGCAGCGCCCAGTTCGCGAGGATCTCCTGCGTGCAGCAGATGATCGGCGCCTCCGGGTTCACCGCCGCATCGCCCGTGACCATCCCGACCTGATCCGAGCCGAACTCGCGACACAGCGCGAAGAACTTCTCGCTCACCAGCGCCTTGATCGGCGCGGTGTACACGCTCCGCTTGCCGGCCGCGAGCGCCGCGAAGTGAGCCGCGGTCGCGACGAGCGACTTGCCCGAGCCCGTCGGTGTGTTGAGGATCACGTGATTGCCGAGCACGACCTCGAACACCGCCTCTTCCTGCGCCGGGTACAGCTCCAGGCCGATCTCGCCGACGTAGTCGGTGAACCCGCCCAGCACGGCATCACCGTCGATCGTGCCGTCGGCCAACCGCGCGCCCGGTCCGGGGAGGTGTCGGATCAGCGGCGGTGCCGTGGTGTGGGGTGACGACATCTCCGACCGAGGGTACGCAGGGAAGCGTTCGATCAGGTGACTCGGTCGATGAGGTCGGCGAGCGTTCTCGCCGCCGCCATCGTCCACGGCCGCCGACTCATGCCGTCGTGCATCGTCGAACCGTCGAGCCGCTGCACCACGATGTCGGGGCCCTGGGCGTCGTAGACCTCCGGACACGGGTCGCCGTGCGCAGCGACGTGTCGCATCGTCAGCGCCTCGACCTCGGTCGACGTACCGGCCCGGTTGCGCCGCAGCACACGGTCCGGTCCGTCATGGAAGACGTCGCAGTCGCGTCCCCTCCCGATCAGCTCGCCGGTCATCGAATGATCACGCTCGGTCAGGCTCCGGGATCGATGAACTCGACCCAGTTCCCGTCGGGGTCCTCGACCATCGACACCATGAATCCGGGACGGAGTTCGACGTTGTCCATGATGATGCGGACCCCTGCGTCGCGACATGCCTGGGTGACGTCGGCAAGGTTCGACACCGAGATCGTGAAGTACCGATAGCCGGTTCCTCCGCCGAGCCCGCCCGGAGCGGGTTCCGCAGCGGGTACAGCGTCGAGTTTGACCAGCTTGATCAGGGTGGTGCCGCACATCAGCCGGTGCATGGTGCCGCTCAGCGGTGCGGGCATCGGCGTGTCGGCGACGTGTTCGAGCCCGATCACGTCACGGTAGAACGCCAGTGAGCGCTCACTGTCCTTGATCACGACGCCGAGGTCGATCGAGTCCTTGCGTAGTTCGAGGCCCATCGCCGAACGGTAGCCGCGTGGTCGCCGTACGCTCCCCACGTGCCCAAGCATGACATCGAGTCGGTCGAAGTGGACCGCAAGTCGCACGTCGAGGTGCTCTTCGAGGACGGCGTCCGAGCTCGCTTCGAGCTCACCCCGCTGCGCCAGGCATGTCCGTGCGCCGAGTGCAATGCGAGGCGTACCCGTGATCAGCCGGTGGCGCCGTGGATCGACAAGGGCGAGTCGATCACGATCACCGACGCGGAGCTCTCCGGAGCATGGGGCCTGAGCCTCGACTGGAGCGACGGTCACTCGACCGGCATCTACGCATGGGAGAAGCTCCGCGAGTGGGTCGACGCCGGCCGCGTCGGCACCATCACCTCGTGAGTGCTCGACTCGACCCCCACCGATGAGTCTGGTCGCGCACGGGTCGCGCTGAGACTCATCGCACGGGCCTGAACCCGGTCACCGATGAGTCTGGGCGCGCACGGGTCGCGCTGGAACTCATCGCAGTGGGGTGGTCGGTGGGTGTCAGCCGAGGACGAGTTCGGCGAAGCTGGGCAGCGCCATCGCCGGGCCGCTCAGCAGGAATTCGGTGATGCAGGTCTCACGCCACTTGGCGAGTTCGTCGCGGATCTTGTCGGGCGGGCCGACGAGCGCGACGTCCTCGACCATCGCCAGCGGGATCGCGGCGGCCGCCTCGGCCTTCTTGCCCTCGAGATAGAGCGCCTGCACCTTGTCGGCGACGTCGCCGTAACCCATCCGGGCGAACACCTCGTAGTGGAAGTTGGCGTCCTTCGCTCCCATGCCGCCGGCGTACAGCGCCAGGAAGGGTCGCACGAGGTCGGCGCACTTCTCGGCGTCGTCGCCCGGGATGAGCATCACGGTGGCGGTCACCTCGAAGCGGTCCTGCTTCGTCGGGTCGCCCGACGCGTCGAAGCCCTGCTGGAGGCAGTCACGGTAGAACTGATCATCCTTGGGGGAGAAGAACAGCGGGAGCCAGCCATCGCAGATCTCGGCAGACAGCGCCACGTTCTTCGGGCCCTCGGCCGCGAGGTAGATCGGGATGTCGTTGCGCAATGGATGCACGGTCGACTTCAGCGCCTTGCCGAGCCCGGCGCCGCCGCTGAACGGCATGTCGTAGAACTCGCCATGGAACTCGACCGGCTCCTCGCGGGCGATGATCCGGCGCACGATCTCGACGTACTCGCGGGTGCGTGCGAGGGGCTTCGGATAGGCCTGGCCGTACCAGCCCTCCACCACCTGCGGGCCGGACGCTCCGAGACCGAGGATGAACCGCCCGTTCGACAGGTGATCCATCGTGATCGCGGCCATCGCCGTGGCCGCCGGGGTCCGCGCTCCCATCTGCATGATCGCGGTGCCGAGCTTCATCGTCTCGGTCGACGCACCCCACCAGGCGAGCGGTGTCAGCGCGTCGGAGCCGTAGGCCTCCGCGGTCCACACCGAGTTGAACCCGAGGCGCTCGGCCTCCTTGACCGCGTCGAGTGCACCTTTCGGCGGCCCAGCCGACCAGTACCCGGTGTTGTACCCCAGTTTGATGTCTCCCATGCCCGCACCGTACGTCACGTGTGGGCTGTCGGGCATGCTGGGGGAGTGGGTGCGAGCGACGATCGTCTGGTGGTGACCGACAGTGTGCGGATCCCGCGCCACGAACTCGACGTCCGCTTCAGCCCGTCGGGTGGTCCGGGCGGCCAGCACGCCAACAAGGCGGCGACGCGAGCCGAACTGACCTTCGACGTCGAGACCTCTTCGGCCTTCACCGACACCCAGCGCGCGCGAGTCGTCACCAAGCTCGGTCCGGTCGTCCGGGTGGTCGCCGACGACGAGCGTTCGCAGCTTCGCAATCGCGCGCTCGCGGAGGAACGCCTCGCCGACAAGCTCCGCGGCGCGCTCCACATTCCGCGGAACCGACGCGCCACCCGACCGACACGCGGGTCGCAACGCCGCAGGATGGATGCCAAGAAGCAACGCGGTGAGGTCAAGCGGTACCGCCGGCCACCGACCGCCGACGATTGACCCGGGACGGACTGACGACTGACGGCGATCCGACGCCTGCGTCAGACCGACCGGAACGTGATGCTCAGCCGGGGCCCGGTCGTCACGCGGACCTTCGGGACCGTGTGCTCCCAGTCGTGCTGGCACGCGCCGCCCATCACCAACAGATCGCCGTTGCCGAGCATCCAGCTGAGTGATGCGCCACCGCCCCGGGGCCGCAGCCGCAGCGGGCGTGGTGCACCGACGCTCACGATCGCGATCACGGGATTGGTCACCACGTGGCGGTGGCGATCACCGTGCCAGGCGACGGAGTCGTTTCCGTCGCGGTAGAGGTTGAACCCGATCGAGTCGAACGTCTCGTCGTAGCGCTCGGCGAGGACGCCGCGCATCTCGGCGAGCAGTGGCATCGGCTCCGGGGCGCCCACTTCCACGCCCCACCAGGCGCTCAGGCGGGGTTCGTCGACCATCTGGTCGTACATCCTGACACCGGTGCGTTGTCGCAGCGGCAGTCGTTCGACGAGCTCGTCGAACACGCGATCCGAACCGCTGAGCCACCCCGGCGCCACGTCGACCCAGGTGGTCGCATCGAGCTGGCGCCGGCCGCATTCGGCGAACGACGCGTCGAAGCCGGGCGTCAACGTTCCGAACAACGAACCTTGGAGGAACACATGTTCGATTGTGTCGGATGGCGACGTCCGGGTCAAGCCCGTCGCTCGGGCTGCCGCGGCGTCAGTGTCCGGGGGTGAACGTCACCGGTAGATGCGCGGGCCCGAAGATCGCCGTGGTCGCGGGCTTCCACTCGATCGCGCCGTCGACCGCGAGGTCCGGCATCCGCCTGGCGAGGATCGGCAGCGCCTCTTGGAGCTCGGCGCGCGCCAGCGCGGCGCCGAGGCAGTAGTGGATCCCGCTGCCGAAGGTCAGGTGTGGCTGGCCGGCGGCTTCGCGGGTGATGTCGAAGGTGCCCGGGTCGTCGAACACCTCTGGGTCGCGATTGGCGAGCGCCAGCGACGGCATCACCATCGAGCCCTCGGGGAACGCGACGTCGCGGTAGACGATCTCCTCGCTGGCGAAGCGCGCGGTGCCGCGCACCGCGCCGAAGTAGCGCATCGCCTCCTCGACGGCGCGTGGCGCCAGCTCGGGCCGTTCTGCGAGCAGCTTCCACTGTTGCGGGTGTTCGGTGAACAGTCCGACGGTGCAGCCGAGCTGGTTGCGGGTGGTGTCGGTGCCGCCGACGATGACGGCGTCGACCATCATCACGAGCTCCTCCGTGCTCAGCCTGTCGCCCTCCTCCTCGGCGGCGATGAGATCGGTGATCAGATCGTCGCGGGGATCGTTGCGGCGGTCGGCGATCAGACCCCGCGAGTACTCGTCGAGTTCCATCTGCGCGGCCTTGATCACGTCGAGTTCGTCGAGCACCGTCCCGTTGAAGATGCGCAGCACGTCCTCGGCCCACTTCGAGAACAGTTCCCAGTCCTGCTTCGGCGCCCCGAGGAGCTCACAGATGATCGGAATCGGATAGGGCTCGCAGATGTCGACCGCGACGTCGGCCCGACCGCTCGCCGCGACCTTGTCGACGAGGCCGTCGACCACCTCGCGCATGAATGGCCGGAGCCGGTCGGCCGAACGGGGCGAGAACGACTTCGCGACCAAGCGTCGCAGGCGGGTGTGGACGTCACCCTCGGCCGACAGGATCGACACCCGCCGCTCGGCGAAGGCTGGGTCGGTGATGCCCATCATCTCGGGGATCTTCGACGCTGCGCTGTGCCAGCGCTTGTCGCGCAGGACCGCCACGGCATCGCTGTACTGCAGAATCGAGAAGCCCATCGGGTTGCGCGCGATCCAGTGGTCCTCGGCGAGGGACTCCATCTGGGCCTGCCGTGCCCGGTCGTCGAGTCCGATGTCGATCACCGGGATCTCGAGGTCGGCGGCGGGAACAGGAGCGATGGCGGCCATCACTCGATGGTAGGCAGGTCAGCCCGAAGTGAGCGGATCGACCGCAGTCGCGCCGAGCGACTCGGCGACGATCGCGTTGGCGTACTCGCCGCCAACGGTGTTCAGCCCGTGCGCCATCGCAGGGTCGCGCCGCGCCGCACCAATCGCTCCGTGGAGCGCGACGTCGAGCTGGTACGGCAGGGTCGCATTGGTGAGCGCGTAGGTGCTCGTGTGGGGCACTGCGCCAGGCATGTTGCCCACCGCGTAGTGCACGACGTCGTGGGCGACGTAGGTCGGCTCGTCGTGGCTGGTCTCCCTTGTCGTCGCGATGCACCCACCCTGGTCGACGGCGACATCGACGATCACCGATCGCGGCTTCATCTGCTTGACCATCTCCTCGCTGACGACGACCGGAGCCCGGCCGCCGGCGACCAGAACGGCGCCGATGACGAGGTCGGCGTCGGCCACCGCCCGCTCGATCGCTCCGCGGTTCGAGGCCGCCGTCATGATCCGCCCGCGGTGGATCTGGTCGACGAAACGGAGCCGGTCGAGGTTCTTGTCGACGAGCACGACCTCGGCTTCCATGCCGGCGGCGATCCACGCTGCGTTCCATCCGACGTTGCCGGCGCCGAGCACGACCACCTTGGCGGGACGAACCCCGGGAGCGCCGCCCATCAGCACACCTCGCCCCCCGTTGTGGCGCTCGAGGTAGTGCGCCCCCATCTGCGGGGCGAGCCGCCCGGCGACCTCGCTCATCGGCGCGAGCAGCGGCAGCGAGCCATCGGCCATCTGGACGGTCTCGTAGGCGACCGACGTGGCCTTGGACGCCAGCAACGCCTCGGCCACACCGGGGTAGGCCGCGAGGTGGAGGTAGGTGAACAGCGTCAGGTCTTCGCGCAGGAATCCGTACTCGGAAGGCTGGGGTTCCTTCACCTTGACGACCATTTCCTGGGCCCACGCGTCGGCGGCGGTCGGCACGATGTCGGCGCCTGCTGCGATGTAGTCGTCGTCGGTGATCGAGGCCCCCTCGCCTGCGCCGGTCTCGACGAGCACGGCGATGCCGTGGCGCTCGAACTCCCTGACTCCGTCCGGTGTCATCGCCACGCGATGTTCGGCGGTCTTGACTTCGCGAGGGACGCCGACGGTGCGGACTACGGGTGCGGTGCTCGTCATCGCCTCATCATGCCCGATGATCGACCTCCCGGATCCGGATCGTCGGTCGATCGAGCCACTACGGTTCGGTCGAAGATGACGAACACCGACGCACCCCGTATCCACCTCGGCCCCGATCCGGCTCCCTCGTGGCTCGCCGATGCGGTGATCGAAGGAGGGGCTCAACTCGTCGACGTCGAGTCCGCCGAGGCGATCGTGTGGAGCGATGCCCGCAACGTCGAGGCGCTCGCATCGATGATCGACGGAGCGGAGCACATCCGGTGGGTGCAGCTTCCGTTCGCAGGAATCGAGAACTTCGTCGACCATCTCGATCACGACCGCGTCTGGACCTGCGGCAAGGGCGTGTACGCCGAGCCGGTCGCCGAGATGGCGTTGGCACTCGGGCTCGCCGGGCTGCGCAACGTCGCTGCGTACGCCCAGGCCTCCGGTTGGAGCGCGCCGGCCGGCCGCAACCTCTTGAACGGCAACGTCACAATTCTCGGAGGTGGCGGCATCACCGAGTCGCTGGTTCGACTTCTCCAACCGTGGAACTGTCGGATCACGGTCGTGCGCAGCAATGTCCAGGCGATGGAGGGCGTCGACGACGTGCTCGAAGCCGATCGATATGCCGATGCCCTTCCGGGGGCCGATCTGGTCGTGCTGGCGCTGGCGCTGACGCCCGAGACCGAGGCGATGTTCGGAGCTGACGAGTTCGCGCTGATGGAGGACCACGCCTGGATCGTCAACGTCGCGCGGGGCCGACACATCATCACCGACGACCTCGTCGATGCGCTGCGCTCGGGCGTCATCGGCGGAGCAGGCCTCGATGTGACCGATCCCGAGCCGCTCCCGGACGGTCACCCGCTCTGGTCGCTGCCGAACTGCATCATCACACCGCACGTGGGGAACACACCCGAGATGGCCATGCCGTTGCTCGCCGATCGAGTCACCGAGAACGTCCGCCGCTTCGCTCGTGGCGAAGACCTGGTGGGTGTCGTCGACGTCGACGCCGGCTACTGAACGGACCGTGCCCGCACCGACGTACTACGAGACACTTCGGGTCTCGCCGGCGGCGTCCGACGCCGAGATCCGCGAGGCCTACCGACGGCTCGCTCGCGAACACCACCCCGATCGCCAGGTGTCGGTGGGTTCGTCGGTGGGCGCGACGTCGATGCCGGCGATCAACGAGGCATACCGGGTCCTCGGCGACCCTGCCCGACGGGCCGTCTACGACGCGGGGCTGCGGACACCGCGGCCGGCGCCGACACCTGACCCCGCCGCGTCTGATGCATCGAACGGCTTCACGCCAACCGTGCATCCGAGCCATCTCGGGCCGGCGCGCATTCCGTGGCGCAGTCTGCTGTTCGTGGGTGTGATCGGCGTGATCGGGGTGGTCGTGCTCGCCCAGTTCACCGATCCCGGTGACCCTCTCGGGCCCGACGGCATCCTCGGTGTCGGGAGTTGCGTCACGATCGAGTCCAACGGATTCGCGCGAGAGGTGCTGTGCACCGGAGACGTCGCCGTCGACCTCGTGGTCGAAGCCCTCGTACCGTTCGACGCAACGTGTCCGACACGCACGGAGCCGCACCAGGACCGCCAGGGCATGGGCATTGCGTGCGTCGCCGTGCCGTGAAATTCGCTCCCTGATTCGAGGCGTGATGCGTCGAGCGCACTGGTAACTTGTGGGTTCCCTCAGGGGCGATTAGCTCAGCTGGAAGAGCGCCACGTTCACACCGTGGAGGTCGGGAGATCGAGACTCCCATCGCCCACTCCGCAAGTCCAGGTCGCCGGAACTCGCTCGGTTCCGTGTGTGGCCGCCTGCGAGGATGGTCGATCGTGGGGGACGAATTCGCGACGCCAGATCGGGCAACCTTCTTCGAGGTCAACCGGACGCGACTGCGGGCGTGGTGCTGGGGCGACCCCTCGGCCCCGCCTGTCGTCTTGGTCCACGGCGCCTATGACCACGGCCGCGCGTGGGACGGCTTCGCTCCCCGACTGGCGGCGCTCGGGTTCCATGTGGTGGCGATCGATGTGCGCGGCCACGGCGATTCGGGTCGGTTGACGTCGGGGATGGCGTGGAGCGCGTCAGCGATCGACCTGTGCGAGCTCGCCCGGCTGTTGGCTCCGGCGCCTGGCACGCCGATCGGCATGGTCGGGCACTCGATGGGCGGCGGTCAGATCCTCACCGCCGCGGCCACGATGCCAGAGCGCTTCGCCTGGCTGGTCAACCTCGATGGGCTGGGCCCGCCGACCGAGGTCTTCGTTCACGACGACATCGTTGACGTGGCGACGCGGAGCCTCGACGAGATCGACAAGTTCCGCAGCCGCCCGCCGCGGCCGTGGGCGTCACGCGACCAGCTCGCCGAGCGGCGCGGGGCGATCAACATCCGACTGCCCCAACCGTTCCTCGAACACCTCGTCGAGTTCGGCACCAACGAGGTCGAGGGCGGGTTCGTGTGGAAGTGGGATCCCGCTTGCCGCACCGGGATCCCCGATGGATTCTCGCTGGATCTGATCCTCGCCCAGTACCGCCACGTCGCGGCGCCGACGCTCGTACTGGTCAGCTCCGAGGAGGATGCCTGGACCGAGGTGCACGACGAGGAGGCCGAGCGGCGGGTGGCGATGCTCGCCGACGGGCGGCTGGAGTCGGTGCCCGGGGCCGGCCACTACGTCCATGTCGAACAACCCGACTTCGTGCTCGATCGCATCACCCGGTTCCTCGACGAGATCGGCGCCCGCCCATGACCGACCTCCTCGTCCTCCACGACGTCGGTGCTCCGGGCGGCGGCGAGTGGGCTGCAGCGCTGGTCGGCTGGCCAGGCCGCGTCCTGGCACCCGACCTGCCCGGGCACAACGGCATGCCACCCCCGATCGGCGGGCACTACGAGACGGGCGACGCGGTGTTCGTGGCGCTCGACCTCCTGCGCGCCGAGGCTCCCGACGAACTCATCGTCGTGGGCGTCGGCCACAACGGCGCGTCCGCTCAGATCCTCGCGCTGGGTGGTCGGGCGGCGGGACTGGTACTGGTCGACGGTTTGGGTGGTCCGTGGCTCGGACCTGCCGCGATCGATACGCAACGGCGCGAGATGCGCCGACGGATCCTGACGACGCCCGGAGCGATGTCCGCGCCCGCACCCGGCACTGCAGATGTGCGGGCGACGATGGTCGTCGGCGCAGCCGACCGGGGATTCGCCGTCCGCCAGGCCGCGGCGATGCCGGTGCCCGTGCTGCTGATCGAGACCCCCTCGTCGCCCACACCGGACACCGACGACCTCGTCGGCCACTTCGCCCGGGCGACCCTGGAGCGCATCGACGCACGCGACCCGGGTCGCGCTGCGCCCATCGTGCGGTCGTGGTGGGATCGGTCTGCGAAGAGCTCTGGGACCCACCTCGGCCTCACCCGGTCGTAGAGCTCGGGAACCGGATCGAACAACCGGCCCCGATCCCGGCGATTCGGCTCATTCATCGTCGAAGTCTGCCGCCACGTTCGCCGGTCGGTGGACGGAGATCCGGGGTCAGGTCCTCACGTCACGGTGACGGTCACGACCGCGGTGTCGCACGCGCCGAGCGTCGAGCAGACCTGGTACGTCATCGTGTCGTTCCCTCGGAAGCCGACGTTCGACTGGTAGAGGAGGTTCTGGCCGGCGATGACCTTCACGGTGCCGTTCGCCGGGGCGATGAGGACGGCCAGCGTCTTGAAGTCGATGGTCGCACCCGGGAATCCGTCATTCTGCAGCACCTTGATGTTGACCCTCGCTCCGGAGAGTGCCGTCGCGGTGTCGTCGGCCACGGGGGATGTGTCCACCGTCGTCGGTGGTGCGGTGGACGGCGGCGCGGTCACCTTCGTCGTGGTCGGAGGAGTCGTCGGTGGTGTGGTCGTCTTCGTCGTCGTGGGTGGAGTGGTGATCGCCGGCGGTTTGGTCGTCGGGAGGGCGGTCGTCACAGAGGGCACCGCGGGATCGTCAGGTGTCGAAATCGGTGGAAGGATCGACTCGGTCGGCGACTCCTCGATCACCGGCACGACGGTCGACACGAGCGCCTCGTCGGTGAGCGGATCGGCCGGTGCCGTCGCTCCGGAAGCGTCGATGGTGTCTCCCGGCACGGCCGTCAGCCGGGTCCCATCAGGGTTCGTTCCACCGCCTGACCTGGGTACCTGGTTCGCCGGTGCGCTGTCGATCTCGATCGACTGCTCGACGGCTGCGGGCTCGGAGATCGTCCTGGGTGCGATGGCCCCGGCGCTCGCTCCTGCCGCGATCGCTGCCGCGGTCACGACGGCTGTCGTCGAGGTGAGCGCCACGGTCAGCGGCACTCGGATGAGGTCGGGAAAGTTGCCGAGCAGGCCGAGGGGGCCGATGGCGCGACGCATCCGTCCCAGCGAGATCTGCAGGAAGCTCCTCACGAGGTGCGGGTCGAACTGCGTGCCGCTGTTCAGCGTCAGCTCGGCCCTGGCCTGTTCGGGAGCGAGTGGCTTCTTGTACGACCGGGTCGCGGTCATCACGTCGAAGGCATCGGCGATCGCGACGATCCGCCCGGCGATCGAGATGTCGGTGCCCGCCAGACCGAGGGGGTACCCGCCACCGTCCCACCGCTCATGATGTTGTGTGGCGGCATCCACCCAGTCGCCGAGCCACGGCCGTAGCGGGTTGACATGGTGATAGCCGGCACCGGGATGTTCGCGCAGCACGGCCCATTCGTCCGCGGTCGGTCGGCCGGGCTTGTTGAGGATCTCGGAGGGAACCGCCAGCTTGCCGATGTCGTGCACCAGCGCTGCCCAGTTCAACTTGTCGAGTTCGTCCGCCGACAGACCGATCTCCTCGCCGAGCATGACGGCATATGCGCGCACCCGCTCCGAATGGCCGGTGGTCATCCGGTCGTGGCGGCCCAGCTGGCCCATCGCCTCGACGAGGTGCTCCGCTCTGGCCTGGTCGTCGCTGCGGAGGTCGTTCGGGCCCGACACCTTGCGGCTCAAGGATCGGAACGTACCGCTGCGCAACGCGAGACCGAAGCGATCCGGCGCTTCGTCGGGGAACACGAGCGACATCTTCAACAAGACGGTCAACGGGGCAAGTCGGCGCAGCACCCGCTGCATTCCGACGGAGACCGCGCACGACACGGCGACCAGCGCCGCCATCCACACCCAGTAGAGGAGGGTGCCGTTCGGGGCGGAGACGGCGGCAATGAAGCCCCGAACGGCCAGCACGGCCGCGAGGATCGGTGCGAGAAACAGCGTCAACTTGAGCGCAAACGCGGTCAGCGGCCGTGGCGTCCACGCCGCGCGATCGAGCGTCTCGGCCTGCGAGGACGCGGAGCCGCCCAGTGCCGTCGTCGTCGATGCCACATCATGTCATCGGCATGGTGATGACGCGACTTGATTCGGCGATCGACTCGCATCACCGCTGCCTCGAGGTCGACGCGGCGGGATTCCAGGTTCGGCGCTCAGACCTGCTCGAGGAGGTGAACCGGAAACGGGGCCGTGTCGCGGTCCGCGGCCAACGCGCGAGCGTCGGCGTGTCCCCGCAGATAGGCGCGTCGGACTTCCGCGATCTGCACGATCCGCTGCCCGACGACGGGGAAGTTCTTCAGGATGTCGAAGAACTGGCTGCGGTCGGCGATGGCGATCGTCGCTGGTTCCAGGACATCGAACGAGGCACGGCTGAACCGGCCCGGTGCTCCGTCCAGCAACGGCAGAGCACCGAACTGGGCGCCGCGGTCGAAGACGGCGAGGGCGAGCCCATCGAGGGAGACACCGATCTGGCCACTGAGCACCACTACGAACTCGCGAGCCGGGTCACCCTGGCGTGCGAGCGATGCTCCATCGTTCACCTCGACGAACGAGAAGTGGAGCGCCAGCCGATCGAGTTGTTGCCGGTCGAGCCCCACGAACAGTTCGAGCGATCCATCGATGACCGGCCGGTTCGGAGCGTGATGGTGGAACATCCTCAGGAATCGGGGCTTGTCTCCAGCGTCCGAGCTGTCCGATCGGTGGCTCAGTCGATACTGATCGGCGGCGACAAGGTCGGCGTGACGAAGCTGTTGGACGGATGTGGGATCGGTAGGGAACATGGCGGCGTCTCCGAACGGCGGTTGGCGGGTGCTCCACTGTGCGACCAACGACGCGGGGTGTCCACGCACCCCTGCGCACACGAAGCGTGACCTTTGCCACGCTCGATGTCGGCCGTGTCCTCTACTCGGCAGCAGCCGCGGATGGCCGCGTCACACACCGCGTCGCGAGTGCCGCTGGGTCATGGATCTCGAGGTGGAGTCGGCTCGTCGAGATGAGGCCCTCCTCGCGCAGCTGCTCGAGGACACCGGTCGCAGACCGATGGGAGACGCCGGCCCAGCTCGCGAGTTCTTGTTGCGACAGCGGCATCTCGATGACGATCGTTCCGCTTCGATCCTCGCGGACCGGAGCGAAGATCGGATCCCGAGCGAGCTGCATCACGCGGGTCGCCACCAGGTTCACCGCGTCGCCGACAGTCAGGTCGAGCATGTGACGGGCGTTGGTGCGCGCGGTCCGGGCGAGGCGCGAGAGCATCGTCAACGCCAGGTCGGCGTCATGGCGGAGGTGCGCGATGAATTCGCCCTGCTGCACTGCCGAGACCGACGTGTCGATCGCCGCGATTGCGCTGCTCGTACGCGGCAGGCGATCGTCGGCGAACCGTTCGCCGACGAGGTCGTCCGGTCCTCGGAATTCGATCACGGCTTCGGTGCCGTCGTCAGCCGTCATCACCAGTTTCACGAGACCGCTGTGCACGACGTAGGCGTCACTCGGAGCGTCGCCCTCGTGAAAGAGGCGCGCACCACGATCGAGCTGGCGTCGGGGCCGCTCGGACAGCAAGCTCGTCAACGACTCACCGTCGGGGCCCCATGTAGGAGCACCCGTCATGTCACAACGGTAGCCGGTGACAACGCACGATGGTAGACATCGCTTCGATGTCCGACCGTCGCCGCTGGGCTCTCGCCTCCGTCGCGGTGGCGTTCGTCGTCACCATTGCGAGGCGATGGATCTCCCGCGGCCGCGACGAGTACGCGATCTGGCCCGACGAGCCGGCGCAGTTGGCGATCGCCCGATTCGTCGGAGGTGGCACCCGCTGGAACATGGACAACCACAGTGTGTGGCGGCCGTTGTTCGGCACGATTCTCGCCCCCGTCTACTGGTTCACCGACGATCCGACCACGGTGTTCCACACGGCGCTGACACTCAACGCAGTCCTCGGTGGTCTCGCTGCGGGTCTGCTCGTCCAGGTCGCGCGCCGCCTGACACCGCTGACGATCCGGTGGTGCGCGGCAGTCGCGTTGATCGTCTCGTTGGCCCCGTCGGTGATCTTCACCGCCGATTTCGTCTTCTCCGAGTCGTTGGTCGCCCCGCTCTTCCTGGCCACCCTGCTGGTGCTCCTGCGGCTGCACGAGTCGCCGACACGTCGCGATGCCGTACTCGCGGCGCTGCTCGCCGGCGCGGCGTTCGGCGCGCACAGCCGGATGTTGCCGCTCACGTTGATCACCATCGGCGTCATCGGCCTCGCGGCATTCCGTCGACGGATGGCGCTTCGTGACGCCGCGATCGGCATCGCAACGGCACTCGCTGCTGCGTACGCCGTCTCGGCGTACACCTCGTACCTCGTCGACCGGATCTGGAATCAACCCAGCACCCGCAACTCGATCGGCGGCGTGCGAGAGCAGCTGACGAGCCGGCTGCCCGTTCTCGTGTCGGCCCTCGGCCAGAGCTGGTACCTCCTCGTCGCCAGCATCGGCATCGTCGCGTTCGGCGTCATCGCGCTCGTCAGGGCAGCAACGGGACCCGAACAGCCGACAGCACCGACGCGTGGCGACGCGCGCCTCGTGCTGGTCGTCGTGGGTGCGTGCGTCGCCCTGTCGATCGTGTTCATGTCGGACCGCTGGCGGAGCGACCAGTTGGTGTACGGCCGCTACAACGATGCGGTGGTCACACCGGTCCTGGTCGTCGGGCTGGCGGTGCTCATCGGTGCGATCCCGCTGCAGCGCGTCGTCGCGTTCGGCGCGGCGATCGCGACGGCGGTCCTCCTGGGTGGAGCCGGCCTCTGGGCGCTTCGCAGCGACGTCCTGTCCGACAGCAACGGCCTCGAACCGATGATCCTCGGGCTGCAGCCCTTCGCCACGTCGGACACCGCGATCGACGTGCTCCGCATCAGTGTCTGGGCGAGCGCGCTCGCATTCGGGCTCGCCGGCATCTCCCACGCGGCGCGGCGCCACGCTCGTGCGGTTGTCGTCCTCGCCGCGGTCGGGGTCCTGGTGACGCTCGCCGGCATTCGCACCTCCACCATCGTCGACCAGTTCTGGGACGACTCCGGCGACATCAGCGCGGTCGAAGTACTGCGTGACGGAGTGCTCCCCGACGGCGTGGCCGTCGACTTCTACCTGCCGCCGGGCAGTACCGCGACCAGCCGGATGATGCTCTACCAGTTCCACCTGCCGCGTACGGAGTTCACCGTCGTCCACGACCGAGCCGACGGCGCGACGTCGAAGTATGTGTTCGCCAAGGTCACCGGTGATGGGTTCGAGAACTCCGGTGCGCGTCTGGTGTGGCGTGATCCCCGAGGTCTCTACGGCCTCTGGGAGCGCTGATCACTTCTTGTTGTCGACGGCTTCCTTCAAGAGGAACATCGGCAACAGCCACGCCGCGAGCATCGTGAAGAACCAGACGATCACGGTGGCGAAGATCCACGTGGACAGCCCGGAGATCGTCAACCCGTCGGAGACGAGCTCGGTGATCAGCAAGGCGATGAACGTGGTGACGAGTGCGCTGCTGCCCTGGAGGGCGGGAGCATTCTGCATCGCCATCTTGGTGATCAGCGGCTGGATCACGGCGGTCAGGACCGTGAAGATGATCACCGCGATGACGAACGCGGTGCCACTCACGCTCATGTCGGAGAGGATCAGCGAAGCAACCCACAGCCCGAGCGCGTTGCCGAGCAGTGAGAGTCCGATGCGGATCAGGAGTCGAATCATGCGTACCTCGTGTCGTGGCGGAGTTGTCGGCCACATCATGACGCATCGCGATGTGCGCGTCGCGCATCGCGCGCTGGCGGCTGCATCAGCCGGTGCGAGCGATCGGTCCGACTAGTGTCAGCGCGGATGGATCGACTGTGCGGACGCCCCGGCTGCTCCGACATGGCGTCGGTGGCGTATGGCATGCGCGCCGAGGATCTCGTGTTCTGGATCGACGTGCTGCCCGAGGACGACAGCGGCATCGGCGGCGTGCTGTGCCGTCGCCATGCCGACTCGATGATCGTGCCTCGCGGTTGGACGCTCGACGATCTCCGCGATCCTGACCTGCACCTGTTCCGGCCTCCGACTCCGACGCCGCCGAGCCGCTCCAGAGTGGCACGAGCGCCCCGAACGATCCCCGACGATGCGACCGGCGAACAGTTGCGTCTGAGCGACGAGTTCCTCGCGCAGGTGGACCGGGACGTGGTCACGATCGTGTACGACGAACCGATCGTTGATCGGGAGGCCGTCGACCCCGGGCCGTGGACTCCCAGCTTCGACGAGGCGGACGATCTCGACGGTTTGCTCACGGCGCGCAGCCCGCTGCTCTCGCGGGCGTTTCGTACCGCCGACCGGCCTGATCTCTGATCGACGATCGGCGATGACCGACGCTGCGGCACCAGGCCGTCGACCATGAGGATCGAACGCACGGTCGTGCTGCCCGGTCCCGCATCGGTCGTCTTCGAACTGCTCGACGACCTCGGGCGTTACCCGGAGTGGATGGACCTGGTCCATGTTGTGACCGAGTTGCCGCCGACTGCCGGCGCTCGACGAGCGTGGGACGTCGAACTTCGAGCGCAGGTCGGCCCGCTCGCGCGTTCGAAGCGGTTGCGGATGGTGCGCAGCGTCCACGAACCGACGCGCACCGTCGTGTTCGAACGTGAGGAGGTCGATGGTCGTCGGCACTCGCCGTGGGTGCTCCAGTCGACGCTCGTACCGTCGGCGTCGTCGCAGATCGAGGTCACGATGACGTTGAGCTACGGCGGCAACCTCTGGACCGGAGCCGTGCTCGAACGGGTGCTCGACGACCATGTCGAGCGCGGTGCGCTGGCGCTCGCATCGCTGTTGTCAACCGGGCCGCCGGACACCGAAACCGCCTGAGGGCGCGGACCGCCGCAACTTGAGTGTGGATTCGTTCAAGATCACGTCGTCGCGTGCCGACAAGGCAGGTGGCGGGTGTGTTCACCGACGCAATCAGTGTCGTCGAGCTGCCCGGTACCTGATCGACATGTCCAGTAGAATCGCCCAGCGTATGCCCCCAACACCGGCGGACAGGATCGCATGCCCCGGCGCGCCGGCGCGTCGAGGAGGTCTCCGTCGACGTCTCGGGCGCTTCGCGAGTGCGGTCGTGGTGGCGGCCCTGGGCAGCGTGATCATCGTGCCACTCGGCCCGCACGCACCGGCTGCAGCACAGACCAGCGACGAGGCCGCCAAGCAGGCGGCGCGCGAGATCCAGGCTGCTCGCGACAAGGCGAACGCAGCCGCGGCCGCATTCCTCCAGGCGCAGTCCGACCTCGAGGTCCTGCAGGATCAGGCGAAGGGCCTCGAGAGCGACGAGAGCGCGCTGCAGGAACGTGTCGATCGGCTGCGTCGCGACGTCGAGTCGCTCGCCGTCGCGCGGTTCGCGACCAGTGGCTCGAAGGGGATCCCGTTGTTGACCGGCCTGCAGGCGCCCAAGGACCAGGTGCAGGCCGAGGTGCTCGTCGACGTGGTCACGAACGCAGGGAGCAACTCGATCGACGAGTTCGAACTCGTTCAGAAGGAGTTGGTCGCCAAACAGAAGCAGCTCGAGGGCCGACGCCAGGACATCGAGGACCAGCAGGTGCTCTTCACGAAGCTCCAGGCCGAGGCCGACGCCGAGGTCAAGCGATTGCGCGAGATCGAAGAGCAACGACTGACCGACGAGGCGGTCGTGCGGGCATTGGCGGCGCAACAGGAAGCGGCGTTGTCGAAGTTCGTCGAGGCCCAACTGCGCAACAGCGAGGCCGCAGCCAGGGCCCAACCGAACCCGGGTGTCGCCGCTGCCGAGGCGGCCATCGCTGCGGCCGCTGCCGCCGCTGCCGATCCCACCGCCGATCCCACTGCGGCCGACGGTGACATGCCCACCGACGGCGTCCCCGTGCCGACGCTCGCGCCGAACACCGGCGCATCCGGCGGCAGCAGCGGTGGACGTACCGGTACCGGCGGTGCGGGCAGCACGCCGATCGGTGTGCTCAACGGCGAGATCTACATCGACGCGATCATCTGCCCGATGCCCGGGTCGGCCTACGGCGACAGTTGGGGCGCACCGCGATCTGGTGGCCGTCGCCACGAAGGCGTCGACATGCTCGCCCCGATGGGCACGCCCATCTACGCCGTCGTCAGCGGCACGGTGAACTTCAAGCAGAATCGGTTGGGCGGCAACGCCGTGTCGTTGGCGGGCGACAACGGCAACCGGTACTACTACGCCCACCTGTCGCGCTACGAGGGAGCGAATCGCCGGGTCAACCAGGGTGACGTCATCGGCTACAACGGCGACACCGGCAACGCCACCGGCATTCCGCACCTCCACTTCGAAGTGCACCCCGGTGGTGGTCTCGCCGTCAACCCGACGCCGAGCGTCCGCGTCGCCGGCTGCTGACGCTGCTGCGCCCGGTGCGGAGCACCGGCTGCCGATCTGCGAATGTCGGAGCGATGGAGAGCTCTGCCGTGGGGACCGAGTTGTCGACGATGCTGTCGCAACTGCTCGACGATGCCGAGATCCACGGCCTGCACCGGCTGTCGGGCGGGGCATCCCGCGAAACCTGGCGATTCGAGGCCGACGGTCGCCCGCTCATCCTCCAGCGCCAACGTGCCGGTGACGAACGCGACATGCTGATCGAAGCCGGCGTCGTGCGTGCCGCCGGGCGCGGAGGCGCACCGGTCCCCGCACTCCTCGACGCCCGTCGACGCGACGACGGCATGGCGTTCATGATCCTCGAGGCGATCGACGGCGAGACGATCGCGCGCAAGATCCTGCGCGACGACGACTTCGCCGACGCCCGCTCGCGATTGGTGGGTGACTTCGGCACCGCGCTCGCTCGGATCCACGCCCTCGACGTCGCGACCATCTCCGGCCTGCAGCAGACCGATCAGGTCCAGTACTACACCGACGTGCTCGACGGGCTCGGACAGCCGCATCCCGTGCTCGAGCTGGTGCGCAACTGGCTCATCGACACGCGCCCTCCGGCCGGTCGCGCCACGCTGGTCCACGGCGACTTCCGCCTCGGCAACATGATCGTCGGTCGCGACGGGCTGCGCGCCGTCATCGACTGGGAACTCGCGCACCTCGGCGACCCGATGGAGGACCTCGGCTGGCTGTGCGTGAAGGCGTGGCGCTTCGGGGCGACGCCACCGGTCGCCGGGCTCGGTCGGTACGACGAGTTGTTCGCGGCGTACGAGGAGGCGGGTGGCGCTCCCGTCGACCCGGTCGTCGTGCACTGGTGGGAGGTGCTCGGCACGTGGAAGTGGGCGGTCATGTGCATCCTGCAGGCCAGCGTGCATCTCACCGGTGCCGCTCGGAGCCACGAACTCGCGGCGATCGGACGGCGGGTCTGCGAGAACGAGTACGACCTGTTCGCAGCCCTGGAAGGACATTGGTGAGATGACCGCTCCGCACGATGCGCCGAACGCGAATGAGCTCCTCGAAGCCGTTCGTGAATGGATCGACCGCGAGTTGATTCCCGGCACCGAGGGACGCCTGCGCTTCCACGCCCGCGTGGCCGCGAACGTGTTGGGCATCGTCGAACGAGAAATCGAACTCGGGCCAGGTCAGGCGGCGGCACACGAGGCGCGGCTGGCCCGACTCGGAGTGGGCAGCGATGCGGAACTCGCCGCAGCCATCCGCCGGCGCGACTTCGACGATCGCGCAGACGAGCTGCGCGCACTGCTGCTCGAGAGCGTGCTGGACAAGCTCGCCGTCGCCAATCCCCGTTACGTCACCGGCGCCGGGTGAGCACGACCGGTTGACCGGCCGCGAGCTGTCCGCACGCCGCGTCGATGTCCGTCCCGCGATTGCGCCGAACGGTCGCGTTGGCGCCGAACGAGTCGAGCAGGTCGCGGAACTCCTCGACGCGCTTCGGCGACGAGCCGGTGGTCGGGTATCCCGGCGTCGGGTTGAGCGGAATCAGATTGACGTGTCCGTGTGGGCTGAGCCGACGACACAGCGCGGCGAGCTCGCGCGCATCGCTGTCGCGGTCGTTGACGCCCTCGATCATCGCCCACTCGAAACTCACCCGGCGGTGCTTCACCTGCAGATAGTCGGCGCATGCGGCCATGAGGTCGTCGATCGGGTAGCGGCGATTGATCGGCACCAGGTCGTCGCGCAGGGTGTCGTTCGCCGCGTGCAGCGACACGGCGAGGTTGACCGGCAGCGATCGGTCTTTCAGCGAGCGGATGCCCGGAATCACGCCGACCGTCGAGATCGTGATGTGGCGCGCCGACAGCCCGAGATCGCCGTGGAACCGCTCGGTCGCCGCCCAGACGGCGTCGAGGTTCGCCATCGGCTCACCCATGCCCATGAAGACGATGTTGCTCACCCGGCGGTCGAGCCGTCGGGCTCGTTGGGCCGCCCGGACGACCTGTTCGACGATCTCGCCGACGGTGAGATGGCGGGTGAACCCGGCCTGGCCGGTGGCGCAGAACCCGCATCCCATCGCGCATCCGGCCTGGCTGCTGACGCAGACGGTGGCGCGGTCGGAATACAGCATCAGCACGGTCTCGACCCGGCTTCCACCGTCGAGTTCCCAGAGGAACTTCACCGTGTCGCCGCGATCGCTGACCGACTCGGTGACCGGTTGCAGCGCGAGTGGAAGTTCGGCGTCGAGGCGTGCCCGGAGTGACTTGGGGAGATTGGTGATGTCGACGGGATCGGCGAGGTGTGTGTAGAGCCCTTCCCACAGCTGGTCGAGGCGGTAGCGCGGTTCGCCGTCGAGCAGTTCGGTCAGCCCGTCGCGGGTCAGCTCGTATCGCGTGGTCATGCGGCACCGCCCGGTTCACCGAGCGCGGTATGCGCGAGCGTGACGTAGTCGTCGATGCGGGTGCGCACCACGTCGAGGCTCGCTGTCCAGAACGCCTCATCGGTGACGTCGAGTCCGAACGACATGCCCAGCTCCTCCGCCGTGTCCATTCCGGCACGTGACAACAGGTCGTCGTAGCCGGAGCGGAAGTGCTCCGGATCGTCCTGGTACCGGGCGAACAGGCCGAGGCCGAACAACAACCCGTACGTGTACGGCCAGTTGTAGAAGTGCGAGCCGTAGTAGTGCGGTTTGAGCAGCCACATGTACCGATGAGCGCTTCGCTGGTCGAGGCCGTCGCCATAGGCCGCTGCCTGTGCCTCGGTCATCATCTCGCTCAGTTCGTCGGCGCTGAGCGTCCGGCGGCGGCGACGGGCGAACACCTCGGTCTCGAACAGGAATCGTGAGTGGATGTCGACGACGACCTGGTTGGTGCCGACGAGATCGACGTCGAGCTGGGCGAGGCGATCGGTGCCCGACATCCGGGCGAGGCCTGCTTCCACGACGAGGGTCTCACAGAAGATGCTGGCGGTCTCGGCCAGCGCCATGGGGAGCTGTCGCTGCAGCGGCGTCCGGTCAGCCAGCGTGGTGTTGTGGTACGCGTGGCCGAGCTCATGGGCGGTCGTCTGGGTCGAGTCGGCCGAGCCCGCCCAGTTGAGCAGCACCAGCGATCGGTCGCCGACGAACGGAGCGCAGAACGCGCCACCGCTCTTGCCGGGCCTCGGTGCGGCGTCGATCCACCGTTCATCGATCGCGCGGTCGACCAGGCCACCCAGCTCGTCGCTGTACGCCGAGAATGCGGACCGCACCACCTCGACCCCATCGTCCCAGCGCACCTCGGCACCGGCAAACGGCAACGGAGCCACGAGGTCCCACCAGGGCAGCCCGTCGGCGGGGTCATGCCCGTGCAGTGCTGCCTTGGTGCGCATCCAGCGACGGAGATCGGGCAGTGCGCCGACGACGGCCGACTGCATGGCATCGAAGGTTCGGCGGCTGACGCTGTTGGCGAAGAGCGACGCCTCGAGCGGCGACGGCCAGTGGCGTCGACGGTTGAGTGCGTTCGCTTCACCCTTGATGGCGTTCATGGCGGCGGCGACCGGAACCTCGATCGTCGGCCAGGCACGCATCTCGGCCTCGTAGGCGGCCCGACGCGCGACGGGGTCGTTGTCGGTCGCCAGCCCGCGCACAGCGGGCAGGGGGAGGGTGACCGTGCCGTCGGGCAGTTCGACGTCGGCGGTCAGCTGTGAGGTGACGTCGTTCTGCAACCGCCCCCATGCAGTGCTCCCCGTGACCGACAGTTCTGCGGCCAGATGCTCTTCGGCCTCGGACATCTGATGTTCGGCGCGCGCGGCGAGGCGTCGCAACGGTCCGCCGTGCTCGGCGACGACGTCGCTCAGCATTGCGAGGTCGTCGACGCCGAGCGATGCCACCCAGTCGGCGAGACGCGCCGACAATGGCCGCAGCGTGGCGTCGATCTGGCGGGTCTCCGCGAGGGCTGACTGTGCACGGGCGTCACGGGAATCGGTCGACACGATCGAGTACGCGTACACCCGCACGATCGCCAACTCGGCGCTCACCCTGTTGAGCTCGTCGATCGCCCGATCGGCGGCCGCTGCGTCGGCGGCGTTCGGACGCCGTGGCGTCTGCGCACGGATGTCGAATTCGTCGAAGAGTGCGACGAGGCGGTCGACGTCGGCCGACGATCGCTCCATCGCGTCGGTGAACGACCGGGCGTCGAGCGAGTCGTGGACGTCCGCGACGCTCCACGTGGGGAGATCGGAATTGCGTCCGACCTCGGCCGTCGTCATGATGCACCGCCGCTCGGTGCCACGTCGACGACGAACGCCGCGTTGGTGCAGTGGATCCTGAATCCGAGCTGTTCGTAGAGCGAGACTGCGGCGACATTGTCCGCGTCGACGTAGAGCATGGCCTCGGTGATGCCGCGCCCGGCGAGGTGCTCGAGGCCCGCCAGGGTCAGCTGTTTCCCGAGGCCGCGTCCGTGGAAGTCGGGATCGACGGCGATCACGTAGATCTCGCCGAGTGGGTCCTCGCCGCGCGCGGCCGGATCGTGGACCTTCGTCCAGCAGAACGCCGCCATCCGCCCGTCGATGTCGTGGACGCGAAAGCCCTCCGGGTCGAACCATGCCTCCTGTTGGCGTTGACAGAAGGTGTCGAGTGTCCAGCCGCCCTGCTCGCCGTGGCCGGCGAACGCCCGGTTGTTGACGCTCAACCAGGCCTGATCGTCGGAACCGGGAACGAACGCCCTCGTCGTCACCGTGACATCGAGGCCCGTCGGGAGCGAACGGCGCATCTGATAGAGGCTCCGGCCGGGCGCCATGCCGGCATCGCTGGCGAGCTGCACGTGGGCCGAGGTCGGTTCGAACACCCACCAGTTGACGAGTCCACCACCGGCGCCTGCCACGACGTCGATCGCGGCATCGATCAGTTCGGGCCCGAGGGTGGCCATCTCGTAGCGGTGGTGGGGATGGATCACGAGTTCGAACGCGTAGGCGTCGTTGCCGCGCGAGATCTGGGCGTAGGCCACCGGATGGTCGTGGCCCGGCTCGGACGCGAGGAACCCGGCGAAGCCGTCGAGGCCACCGTTGACGAGGTCGAGGTAGAGGTGATCCGACAGCGGGCGGCGACCGTCGGCGCGGGCGGCGGCATCGAGCAGTTCGGTGACGTGCGCGATCTCGTCGGTGGCCATCTGGCGCTTGATCTCGAGACAACGCATGTGTCGAGAGTACCGGCCGCTGCAGGGCGCCCGGTGGGTCGATCGGATCGCCCCGGCGGGCCCGTTGACGAGCAACTGCGTGCGGGCGCAAGGTCCTTGCCTGGGTGCAACTCAGGTGTATAGTTTTCTGTGACCAGGTTCCCGCCACCTGGTTTGCTGCGACGGCTGGGATCCGCCTCCCGGCCTCGCACTGTGCGACGGCCCCTTTCGAGGGGCCGTCGCCGCATTTTCGGGTCGGTCGTCCCGCTCGATCGGCTGACCTGCGGCGTCAGCTGGCCGCGCGGAGTGCCCTGATCAGCGTGCGTTCGGCGTTGCGCAATTGACGCTCGGCCTCGCGGATCGCGGCCACCAGATCGTCGCGATCCGAGCCGACCCAGGGCTCGGCCAGCCCGCCGACGCGGCTTCGATACTGCGCCACGTTGTCGGCGATCGCCGCGAGTTCGGCGGCAGTCGATTCGACGGATCCGGCCATGGAGCGAAACCCTACCGGGACCCCGCCGGGGCCTCCCTCTACACTTCGATCGGTGATTCCCGTCAGAGACGACCTTCGCGCCCTCGACGGGTATCACTCGGCGCAGGTCGACGTCCGTGTGCGCCTCAACACGAACGAGTCGCCCGAACCACCACCGGCCGCCTTCCGCGATGCCGTGGCAGCCGAGGTGTCCCGGGTCGAATGGCATCGATACCCCGACCGCGCGGCGACCGAACTGCGTGCAGCGATCGCCGAGCTCCACGGGGTCGACCCGGACCAGATCTTCGTGGCCAACGGTTCCAACGAGGTGCTCCAGACGGTGCTGCTCGCGTATGCAGGTCCCGGCAGGACCGTCGCGACGTTCGAACCGACCTACCAGATGCACGCCCAGATCGCCCGGGTGACCGGAGCAACGGTGGTGGAGGGCGAGCGGGCCCCTGACTTCACGCTCGATCCCGCCGAGGTCGAGCGTGTGGTCTCCGAGTACCGCCCGCACGTCGTGTTCCTCACCTCGCCGAACAATCCGACCGGACTCGTCGAGCCGGTCGAGCGGGTCATGCAGCTCCTCTCGATCGCGCCCGGCCTCGTGGTGGTCGACGAGGCATATGCCCAATTCGCCGAGTGGAGTGCCCTCGACCTCGTCGCCGAGGATCGTCCGCTCGTCGTGACGAGGACGTTCTCGAAGACGTGGTCGATGGCGGGAGCCCGCCTCGGCTATCTCGTGGGGCCGACCTGGCTGGTCGCCGAGCTCGACAAGGTGGTGCTGCCGTACCACCTCGATGCCGTGAAGCAGATCGCCGGACGGCTCGCGCTGCGGTACTCCGATGACATGAACGATCGCGTCGAGCACATCGTTGCCGAGCGCGAGCGGATCGTGGCGTCGATGTCCGACCTGGACCTCGAGGTGTTCCCGAGCGGCGCCAACTTCGTGTTGTTCCGCGTCGGGCCGGGCCAGGGCCTCGCCGTCTGGCAGGGGCTCGTCGACCACAGCGTGCTCATCCGTGACTGCTCCGGCTGGCCTCGTCTCACCGATTGCCTGCGCGTCACCGTCGGCACCCCGGAGGAGAACACCGCGTTCCTGACCGCGCTCGCCGACGTGCTCACCCACCCTTCCTCGACCGATGGAGTCACCGTATGACCCGCACCGCCCAGCGCCGCCGCTCGACCAAGGAGACCTCGATCGAAGTCGACATCGACCTCGACGGGACGGGCGACACCGACATCTCCACCGGGATCCCCTTCTACGACCACATGCTCGACCAGCTCGGTCGCCACGGCGGGTTCGACCTGCGGGTGCAGGCGGTCGGCGATCTCCAGATCGACACCCACCACACCGTGGAGGACGTGGCGATCGCCATCGGCGAGGCGTTCGCCGAGGCGCTCGGCGACAAGTCGGGCGTCCGCCGTTTCGCCAGCGGTCGGTACCCGCTCGACGAGGCGCTCGTCGACGTTGCACTCGACCTGTCCGGGCGCCCCTGGGTCGAATGGCACGTCCCGCTGCCCGAGTGTCTGGCGCTGGGCGATCCGGCGTTCGACCCGCAGTTGGCCGAGCACGCGGTCGCTTCCTTCGCGACGGCGGCCAACATCACGTTGCATGTCGAGCTGATCCGCGGCCGCAACGTCCACCACATCATCGAGGCGACGTTCAAGGGGCTCGCCCGGACGCTGCGCGATGCCGTGCGCATCGACGATGCCGGCGGTGTGCCCTCGACGAAGGGTGTGCTGTGACCCGACCGGTCATCGCCGTGCTCGACTACGGCATCGGCAACCTGCATTCCGCGCAGAAGGCGCTCGAGCACGAGGGGGCCGATGCTCGGCTCACCGCCGATCCGGTGTTGATCGCCGACGCCGACGGTGTCGTGTTGCCCGGTGTGGGTGCGTTCGGTGCGTGCATGGACGCGCTGCGAGTGGCGGGCCTGGAGGATCCGGCGCACGCCGCTGCCGATTCGGGCCGTCCGTTCCTCGGCATCTGCGTCGGCATGCAGATGTTGTTCACCAAGTCCGAGGAGAACGCCGGTGCGGCGGGTCTCGGACTGATTCCGGGCACGGTCACCTGGATCCCCGCAGGGCCGAAGATTCCCCAGATGCAGTGGAACCGGCTCGACATCGTCGACCCCGACGAACCGATGCTGCGTGGTCTCGGTGACGAGCCCTACGTCTACTTCGTCCATTCGCTGCACGGTGTGCCAGACGACGACTCGGTGGTCGCGGCGACGGTCGAGTACGGCACGACGATCAACGCGGCGTTCCGACGTGACAACGTCTTCGCCGTGCAGTTCCATCCGGAGAAGTCGAGCCGCCCCGGCCTGCGGTTGTTGGCGAACTTCGTCGACATCTGTGGCGGCCGCTCGTGATCGAGCTGTATCCGGCGATCGACCTGCTCGGGGGTCGTGTCGTGCGACTCCGACAGGGCGACTACGCCGACGAGACGGTGTACGGCGACGATCCGGTGTCGGTCGCGCGGGGGTTCGCCGCGGCGGGCGCGACCTGGGTGCACGTCGTCGATCTCGACGCCGCCCGGTCCGGCGATCCGGTCAATCGACCGGTCGTCGCGGCGATCGCGGCGGCGCTCGCCGGCTCGGCCGAGGTGCAGACCGGTGGGGGAGTCCGAACCACCGGCGATGCTCGCGAACTCGCGGACGCCGGCGTCGCCCGAGTCGTGATGGGCTCGGCCGCGGTCAGCGATCCGTCGCTGGTCGTGGCGGCATCCGAGCTGGTGCCCGTCGCCGTCGGGCTCGACCATCGCAACGGCGAGCTCGCGGTTCACGGGTGGACCGAGGGGAGCGGGTTGATGCTCGACCAGGCCTTCGAGTTGTTTCCGACGGCCGCAGTGTTCGTGATCACCGACATCGGGCGTGACGGCATGCTGGTCGGACCGGACATCGAGGGGCTGACGAGGTCGGCCGAACTCGCGGGCGCCCCGGTGATCGCCAGCGGCGGCGTATCGAGCCTCGCCGACGTGGTGGCGCTCGCTCGGATCGAGAACCTGGGCGGGATCATCACCGGCAAAGCGGTCTACGAAGGTCGCTTCACGGTCGTCGAGGCGCTCGCGGCGTTGGCGGCGTCATGAGGGTCGCGCGCGTCATCCCCTGTCTCGACGTGACGGCCGGGCGCGTGGTCAAGGGCACCAACTTCGTCGACCTGGTCGACGCCGGCGACCCGGTCGAGCTCGCCGCCCGATACGACCTCGAAGGTGCTGATGAACTGGTGTTTCTCGACATCACGGCCTCGAGTGACAATCGTGAGACGACGGTCGAGATGGTGCGCCGCGTCGCCGACGAGGTGTACATCCCGTTCACCGTGGGCGGCGGTATCCGAACGTTGGAGGACGCTCGACGCATGTTGCGTGCCGGCGCCGACAAGGTCAGCGTCAACACCGCCGCGGTCGAGCGACCCGAGTTGATCACCGAGATCGCGGCCGAGTTCGGGGTCCAGTGCGTGGTGTGCGCGATCGACGCCAAGCGTCGATCCGACGACGACGATGCGGCCGCCGGCTGGGAGGTCTACCTGCACGGAGGTCGTACGCCGACCGGCATCGACGCGGTCGAATGGGCTCGCGAAGCCGTGCGCCGTGGGGCGGGCGAGATCCTGCTCACCTCGATGGACCGCGACGGCACCCGCGAAGGCTTCGACCTCGTGCTGACCGAGGCGATCGTCGATGCGGTGACCGTTCCGGTGATCGCAAGTGGTGGCGTCGGTTCGATCGAACATCTCGTCGAGGGGGTGACCGTCGGGCGTGCGGACGCAGTGCTCGCGGCGTCGATCTTCCACTTCCGCGAGCACACGGTTGCCGAGGCCAAGGCACAGATGGCCGCCGCGGGCGTCTCCGTTCGCCCGGTCATCGCGTAGCGTTCGCCGGATGAGTACGTCAGCAGTCACCACCGAACGGCGCGATGGCGTCATGATCGTTCACCTCGACGACGGCAAGGCGAACGCGTTGTCCTTCGACGTGATCGCCGCGGTGCAGGCAGCGATCACCGAGGCCGAGACCGACGCCGAAGTGGGCGCGCTGGTCATCAACGGACGTCCGGGGCGGTTCTCGGCAGGGTTCGACCTCGGCGTCATGTTCGGCGACGACCTGTCGGCGATCATCAACCTCGTTGCCGATGGCGGGGCGCTCGTCCAACGCATCTACGGCTGTTCGGTCCCGGTGGTGGCGGCATGCACGGGGCATGCACTCGCCGCCGGCGCACTGGTGTTGCTCGGCTGCGACGTGCGCATCGGCGCCGACATCGACGCGAAGGTCGGCCTCAACGAGGTCGCGATCAAGATGGTGTTGCCCGACTGGGCGTTCACGATCGCCGGCGAACGTCTCAGCAAGCGTCACGCACAACGAGCGCTCGCCACCGCCCGACTCACCACGCCGCGGGACGCAGTCGACGTCGGCTACATCGACGAAGTGGTGCCGGCGGACGACGTGCTCGAGCGAGCGGTGACCGTGGCCGCCGAACTTGCTGCGACGCTCGACGCGTCGGCCTATCAGCGAACGATCCGCAAGCTGCGTGGACCGGCACTCGACCTGATGGCCGAACAGGTCGCCAGCGACCGCGCGGCCGGCGTCAGCCCCCTCTGACCGCTCGGCCGGAGCAGATCCTGCCGAGGCGGACCCTTTTGTGCCACCGGGCGAGATGGGTCGAATGAGGGGTGGATAGGGTCGTCGGCATGGCTACCCCCAACGTGAATCCCAAGATGGAATATCGCCGGCTCGGCAACACCGGCCTCAAGGTGAGCGTGCTGTCGTTCGGCAGCTGGGTCACCTTCGACACGCAGCTCGACACGGATCTCGCCCTCCAGTGCATGGCTGCCGCCGGCGATGCGGGCTGCAACTTCTTCGACAATGCCGAGGCGTATGCCGGCGGCAAGAGCGAGACCATCATGGGTGCCGCGCTCCGTGAGCTCGATTGGCCGCGTTGGTCCTACGTGCTGACGACCAAGGTGTTCTGGGGGCTCCACAAGGACACGCCGAACATGAACAACACGTTGAACCGCAAGTACCTCATGCACGCCATCGACGGTTCGCTCGAGCGTTTCGGGGTCGACTTCGTCGACGTGCTCTACTGCCACCGCGCCGACCCGGACACGCCGATCGAGGAGACGGTGTGGGCGATGAGCGACATCATCGACGCCGGCAAGGCGCTGTACTGGGGCACGAGCGAGTGGTCGGCCGACGAGATCCGAGCGGCCATCGACATCGCCGATCGTCATCACCTGCACAAGCCGGTCACCGAGCAGAGCCAGTACAACCTGCTCGAACGCAAGAAGGTCGAACGCGAGTACGCGCGGATCAATGCTGACTTCAACTACGGCAACACGATCTGGAGCCCGCTCGCATCGGGCCTGCTGACCGGCAAGTACAAAGACGGCATCCCGGAGGACTCGCGCGCCGCGCTCGACGGCTACGGCTGGCTCGCGGGCCGTCTGAGTGATGCCGAGGCGATCGCCCGGGTCGAGAAGCTCCGACCGATCGCCGACCGGCTCGGCTGCACGATGGCGCAGCTCTCCCTCGCCTGGTGCACGAAGAACCCGTACGTGTCGACGGTGATCACCGGCGCGTCGAAGGTCAGCCAGGTCGAGTCGAACTTCGAGACCGTCGACGTGATCCCGCTCCTCACCGACGAGGTGAAAGAAGAGATGGAAGCCGCCGTCAAGTCCTGAGCCACGACGTCACCGCGTCGGCGATCGCGGCGGTGTGGCCGACCAGGGAGTGGTCCGCCATCTCGATCGTGCGCCGGTCGACACGCGCTGCCGTCCACCCTGCGACGATCGGCTCGGTGAGCTCGGGCGGGCTGAACTGGTCGTGCGCGGGCGTGAGCACCAGCGTGGGTACCGTCGGCGCGAGGACGTCGGGCGCCATCGCCAACGGCGCCGCGATCAGCACGAGCGACGACACGCGCTCGTCTCGGAGCCCGTGCGCGACCATCGCCCCGAACGAGTAGCCGATCGCGGCGAGCCCGGCGCCGGGCACCTCCACCGCGAGCGCGTCGAGCGCTCCGAGCGCATCGAGATGTTCACCTGTACCGCCCGTGAACGGCGACCGGAAGTCGAACCGGAGTGCCGCGATGCCCGCTGCCGGCAGCGCGTCGAAGAGCGCGGTCACCACGTTGTTGAACCGGTTGCCACCGTACTGCGGGTGGGGATGGCAGATGATGGCCGCGCCCACCGGATCGGAGGGGACAGCCAGGTCGCCGACGAGACCGATGCCGTCGGACGCCGCGAAGTGGACGACGCGAGGGGAGACGGAAGTGCTCACGACCTTCGACGGTACCCTTCCACCGATGGTTGCCGACGACGACAAACTCCCGATCAAGATGCTCAACGATCGAGTCCTCGTTCGCATCTCCGACAAGGACGGCGAACGGAAGTCGTCCGGCGGCATCGTGATCCCGGCGACCGCTCAGGTGGCGAAACGGCTCATCTGGGCGACGGTCGTGGCGCAAGGGCAGAACGTCCGCTCCTGCGAGGTCGGCGACAAGGTGCTGTTCAGCCCCGACGACCGCTACGAGGTCGAAGTGCAGGGTGAGGACTACGTGATGCTGCGCGAGCGCGAACTGCACGCGGTCGCGGCCGAGCGCATCGAGGCATCGACCGGGCTCTACCTCTGACCCGAGGGC
>JAHENF010000003.1:30154-38154 GCA_024643255.1 Ilumatobacteraceae bacterium | reverse complement strand
CGACCGCTACGAGGTCGAAGTGCAGGGTGAGGACTACGTGATGCTGCGCGAGCGCGAACTGCACGCGGTCGCGGCCGAGCGCATCGAGGCATCGACCGGGCTCTACCTCTGACCCGAGGGCCGTCAGCGCCGCGCTGTACCTTCGAGACGTCAGCCACCGGGAGGACCTCATGATCGAAGTCAGCGTCATGTACCCGACGAGCGACGACGCCACGTTCGACGTCGACGACGACGAGACGACGCACTTCGAGATCGTCGATCGCACGATGAAGCCGACGAAATGGGAGATCGACGCCGGCATGGACAGGCCCTACATCGCGATCGGCCGGTGAGGCGGACCGCCGACATTCCGAACTTCACGAACACCGGGGGTCACGTTCCAGATCTCCGAAGTGGTCGCCTGAGCGAACGCACAGGGTCGCGCATCGGGACGACCCGTAGGCTGGCCCGATGCCCGAAGGGATCACGATCAAAGCGACCGACGAACAACTCGCCGGCGTGAAGTACGACGGCAACGGTCTCGTCGCAGCCATCGCGCAGGATGTCGAGAACGGCGATGTGCTCATGCTGGCCTGGATGAATGCGGAATCACTGGCGATGACGCTCGCCGAGGGACGGATGGTCTACTGGTCGCGCAGTCGGCAGGAGCTGTGGCGCAAGGGCGACACCAGTGGCGATCGCCAGTTCGTTCGCGAGGCGTACTACGACTGCGACGCCGATGCGTTGCTGTTCAAGGTCGAGCAGGAGGGCGCGGGCGCCTGCCACACCGGTGCTCGGACGTGCTTTCATCGGTCGTTCGGCTGAGCGCATGAAGATCCAGCCCTCCCGCGCGGAATTCCACGCGCACGCCGCCGAGCACACGATCGTGCCGGTGTGGACCGAATTGCTCGCCGATCTCGAAACTCCCGTCGCCGCGTACGTCAAGCTCGTGGGCGATGGCCCGGGTTTCCTGCTGGAGTCGGTGGAGGGCGCTGAACGGTGGGCGCGGTTCTCGTTCGTCGGACGGAATCCGTCGGCGACACTCCTGCTGCGCAACGGCATCGTCGAGCTCGACGGTCCCTTGCCGGCGAACATCCCGACCGACCAGGGCATGCTCGCGGCACTCGAGGCGATGCTGGCCAGCTACACGAGCCCGGCGTTCCCCGACCTGCCACCGTTGCACGGCGGCATCATGGGGTTCCTCGGTTACGACGTGATCCGCGAGGTCGAGCATCTGCCCGACACGCCGACGGACGACCGGGGCTACCCCGACGCCGTGATGTCGGTGATCGGTTCGCTGGCGGCGTTCGACCACTGGCGCCAGCGGGTGTACCTGATCGAGAGTGTCCCGACGCTCGGGCTCGATGCCGAGGGGCTCGACGCCGCGTACGACGCCGCGGTCGAGCGGGTGCTCACCACCGTGTCCGACCTCGCGGCGCCGTTGCCGTACACGCCGGTCGAACCTCCGTCGTCCGACGACGAGTTGCCGGAACTCCACTCGTCGATGCCCGGCGGTCTCTACCAGCGAGCGGTCGAGGTGGCCAAGGATCACGTTGTCGCCGGCGACATCTTCCAGGTGGTGCTGGCCCAGCGCTACGACCTCGAACTCGGCGCCGATCCGTTCGACGTGTATCGAGTGCTGCGACAGGTCAATCCCTCGCCGTACATGTACTTCGTGCGGCATCCGGAGCTGACGATCGTCGGGTCGTCACCCGAACCGATGGTGCAGTTGCTCGGTCGCACGGTCGTGTCCCGGCCGATCGCCGGCACACGGCGGCGCGGCCGTACCGACGAACACGACCGGTTGATGGCGGCGGAGTTGATCGAACACCCGAAGGAGCGCGCCGAGCACGTGATGCTGGTCGACCTCGCGCGCAACGACGTGGGTCGTGTGGCCGAGTTCGGGTCGGTCACGGTCGACGAGTTGATGACGCTCGAGCGCTACAGCCACGTGATGCACCTGACGTCGCAGGTGTCGGGGCGGCTCCGTGACGGGCTCGGGCCGATCGACGTACTGCGCGCCACGTTGCCCGCAGGAACCGTGTCCGGCGCACCCAAGGTGCGCGCGATGGAGATCATCGACTCGCTCGAGCCGGTCAAACGCGGGCCGTACGCGGGCGTCGTCGGCTACGTCGACTGGTCCGGCAACCTCGACACCGCGATCGCCATCCGCACGATGTTCGTCACCGGCGATGGTCGTACGGCGAGCCTGCAGGCCGGAGCAGGGATCGTCGCCGACTCGATTCCCGACGACGAAGACCTCGAGTGCCGCAACAAGGCTGCTGCACTCCTCGCCGCGATCCCGGCGGCCCGCCGGATGACCGCCGCCCGTCGCGCCGCCGATACGCCCGCCTGACCCAGCCACGCCCGCGGCAGTGCGCGTCACACGGTGCCGGGTCAAACGTGACGTTCGGTGCGGGTCAGAAGACGAGGCCGAGCAGGAACAGCACGCTCAGGCCGGCGAATCCGAACGTGATCGCCGTCGCCAGCAGGATCAGCAGCGGGAACGACGTCACCGACTTCAGGGCGATCGACAACGCCACGAACTGCCCGGCGCGGCCGCCGACGGATTCGTTCATGGCGAAGAACTGACGAGACATCACCACCGCACTCTGGTCCTGCACGCCGTCGCTCGACTCGACCGTTTCGATGACGACGCGTTCGGAGCCGGGGCCACTCGAGATCAATGCCTGGATGTCGCTGACGAGCGCCACGCTCAGCGTGGTGATCGCCCAGAGTCGGAACATCGCGAGCACCACGCATCCGATGGCCACGGCGGCCCCGATGCCTCCCAGCAGGAACCAGGCGGTTCGCACGCCACCTGAGAGCGCGGCGAGGCCGAGGAGGAGCCCGCCGACGCAGATGACGATGACGATCGCCAGCGTTCCCGCTGCTAGTCGGGTGCCCCGGTGGACGAGCGTGAGGAAGGAGTCGACGGCGCGCTGGGCGAGATCTGATTGCTGCGACATGAGGATCAAAGTGTGCCACGGCAGACTGGGGACGTGACCCCCGACCCTGCTGCCATCGACACCGCCGCCCGTGACCATGTGATCGTCGAGGGTCCGGACGCGCTGACCTACCTGCATTCGCAGATCGCCCAGGACATCCGTGACCTGGCGATCGGTGAGTCACGCTGGACGTTGGTCCTGGACCCGACGGGCAAGGTGGAGTCGCTCGCCCGGGTGACGCGTTCGGCCGAGCAGATCGTCGACTTCGACACCGACGCCGGATTCGGCGAGGCGTTGGCGGCCCGACTCAACCGCTTCAAGATCCGGGTCGCTGCCGAGATCACTGTCGTGCCTGCGGTCTCGGCGGTGCCCTCGCCGGCTCACGAGGCCGCTCGCGTCGCCGCGGGATGGCCCCGGATGGGCTTCGAGATCGTGCCAGGCGAGACGATCCCGGCCGTCACGGGCGTCGTTCCCGTGACGGTGAGCTTCACCAAGGGCTGCTATCCCGGCCAGGAGTTGGTGGAGCGCATGGACAGTCGAGGTGCCGATGCTCCCCGTTCGCTGCGGATCGTCGACGTGGTCGGCGGCACCGAGGTCGGCGATCCGGTCACCGACGTCGACGGCACCGACATCGGCACGATCACGAGCGTCTCCCCGTCAGGTGATCTCGCGTTGGCCCACGTCAAGCGAGGCCACGACATCGGGCGTCTCCCAGCTCACCTCGCCTGATTTCCGGACCGCGTCCGCATTTGTCGGGCAAGGGATGGGGTTCAGGCGAGCGTGGGGGAGAGGGTGCTGCGGATGGCCACGACATCCGGGTGCTGACGGATGCCGATCAATTCGGGGGAACCGTCGATGATCGACGCGAGCCCGGCAGGCGATGTTCCGGCGTCGGCAGCCGTCCGCAGCCAGCCGATCGCCACCGCCTGATCGCCGAGTGCCGCAGCTGCCCGGGCCACGGTGGCAGCGGCCAGAGTGTGCGGATGTCGCGCATATCCATCGGCGGCGTAGTGGGCGGCATCCTCGAACCGGCCGACGCGCATCAGTTGGTTGGCGAGGACGTACTCGTTCCACGGATCGCCGAACGGAAACGGCTCCGGGAGGAGTCCGATCAACTCGGTGATGTCGGCCGTCGGGAGTGTCACCGCCGGCGGCGGCTCCTCGGGGCGGTGGTGGCTCAGGGCGTTGACGAGAATTCTCCTGGCCTTCTGCGGCTTGCCGGCGCGCAGCGCCTCGTCGGCCGCATGCCACGGCGACACGGGTTCCTTCGTGGTTCCGAGCATCTGCAACTGGTTGATCAGGATGAACCCGATGACGATGATGAACCCGCGGTATCGGTCGTTCGTGAATGCCACCACGCAGAACGCGAGCGTGAACGCCAGCGAGAACCACAGCATGATCCGCTCTGCCCGGCCCGGCAGGAACCGGTCGAGCGCTGTGGTGACGATGTTGCCGCCGTCGAGCGGCAGGATCGGAACGAGGTTGAACAATCCGATCACCGGCCCCGCCCAGAAGATCGCCCACGTTGCCGGGTCGCCGTTGAGCGACGACGGCGTCAGCACGTCGGCACCCATCGCGACGAGTATCGCCACGCTCGTGACGATCTGGATGCCGGGCCCGGCGAACGAGATGCCGATGTGCTCGAGCCGCGAGATCGGTCGGGTCGGCGCGTAGGAGGCGTAGCCGGCGAGGAAGTTGAGGGAGATCTCTGCTCGCGCCCCCGCCCGGCGGGCGGCGACCGCGTGGCCGAGTTCGTGCAGCAGGGTGAACGCTCCCAGTGCGCCCGCCAGCCAGATGCCGAACGCATCGCCGTACAGCACGACGATGAGCACCATCATCATGACGAAGCCGGGCCGCACATGGACGGGGAAACCCAGCAACCGGAACATTCCTGTGGAGGCTACGACCGATTCCTGGGGCCGTGACGCCACGAGCCAGCAATCGCTCGGCACTTGACTGCCTAGACTCGACCAACGTGCCATACGTCTACGCCTTCGATCACAAGCACCGCCGCCCTCCGATGGAGTACAAGGACCTGCTGGGTGGAAAGGGGGCCAACCTCGCCGAGATGACGAGCGTGTTGAAGCTCCCGGTGCCGCCGGGGTTCACGATCTCCACCGACGCCTGTCGCGATTACATGCACGGCGGCTGGCCTGAGGGCCTCGACGAGGAGATCGCAAAGCAGGTCTTCAAGCTCGAAAAGGCGATGGGCCGCAAGCTCGGCGACCCGTTCGATCCGCTGCTGGTCAGCGTCCGCTCCGGCGCCAAGTTCTCCATGCCGGGGATGATGGACACGGTCCTCAACCTCGGCCTCAACGACCTGAGCGTCGAGGGCCTCGCCCACTCGACGAACGATGAGCGGTTTGCCTACGACTCGTACCGCCGATTCATCGCCATGTACGGGCGCATCGTGCTCGACGTCGACGGCGAGCCGTTCGAGGAGGCGCTCGACGCCGCGAAGGCCAAGGCCGGCGTCAAGCTCGACAACCTGATTCCTGCCGATGCGCTCAAGGCGCTGTGCAAGGACTACCTCGCGATCGTCGAGAAGGCGACCGGGTCGCCGTTCCCGCAGAAGCCGCGCGACCAGCTCGACGGCGCTGTCGCGGCGGTGTTCAAGAGCTGGAACGGCGCGCGTGCGATCGCCTACCGCGTCCGCGAGAAGATCGACCACGAGCTCGGCACCGCCGTGAACGTGCAGACGATGGTGTTCGGCAACCGTGACGACAACTCGGGCACCGGGGTCGGATTCACGCGCAACGCAGCGACCGGCGAGAACAAGCCGTACGGCGACTTCCTGGTCAACGCCCAGGGCGAGGACGTGGTGGCGGGTATCCGCAACACCGAAGACCTCGACCACATGAAGAAGCACTTCCCGGTGATCCATGGCGATCTCATGGAGATCTTCCGACGGCTCGAGCGGCACTACACCGACATGTGCGACACCGAGTTCACCATCGAGCAGGGCACGCTCTGGATGCTCCAGACGCGTGTCGGCAAGCGGACGGGCGCGGCGGCGCTCAAGATGGCCGTCGACATGACCAAGGGAACCGGGGCCGGCTCGAACCGGTGGAAGATCAGTCGCGAAGAGGCGCTGATGCGAGTGTCCGCCGATCATCTCGACGCCGTGCTGCACCCACAGTTCGCATCCAAGGGCAAAGTGCTCGCCAAGGGGCTCGGCGCATCGCCGGGCGCCGCGGTCGGCTCCGTCTACTTCACCGCCGACGAGGCTGCTGCCGCCCATGAGCGCGGCGAGCAGGTCATCCTGGTGCGCAACGAGACCAGCCCGGAAGACGTGCACGGCATGATGGCCTCCCAGGGCATCCTGACGGCGCGTGGCGGCCTCGTGAGCCATGCCGCGGTCGTCGCCCGTGGTTGGGGAACGCCGGCCATCGTGGGCGCCGAGGACATCAAGATCAAGGGTGACAAGTTCACCGTCGGCGACATCGAGGTCAACAAGGGCGATGTCATCTCGCTCGACGGCACCACCGGTGAGGTCGTGCTCGGAGCGATGGAGTTGCGCGCTGCGGAGCCGCCGCCCGAGTTCGAGACGATCCTCAAGTGGGCCGACGTGGTCCGCAAGGGAAAGCTCGGGGTTCGGGCCAATGCCGACACCGGCGAGGACGCGACGAATGCTCGCGAACTCGGTGCCGAGGGCATCGGCCTCTGCCGCACCGAGCACATGTTCCTGGCCCCCGACCGCCTGCCCGTCGTGCGCGAGATGATCCTCGCCTCGACGCCGGCACAGGAGGAGGCCGCGCTCGAGAAGCTGCGCGCCGTCCAGGAGGCCGACTTCATGGAGATCCTCGACGCCATGGACGGCCTGCCCGTCACCGTGCGTCTGCTCGACCCGCCGCTGCACGAGTTCCTCCCGTCCGTGGAGGAGCTGCGGGTGAAGGAGGCGAGCAAGGGGCTCACCAAGAAGGAGCAGGAACTGCTGAGCGCCGCCGAGACGTGGGCCGAGCACAACCCGATGATCGGTACCCGCGGTGTGCGACTCGGCGTGATCAAGCCCGGTCTGTACGCGATGCAGGTACGCGCGCTCCTCTCGGCCGCAGCGAAGCTGCGGGCCCTCGGCAAGAAGCCGATCGTCGAGATCATGATCCCGCTGACGGTGACCCGCGAGGAAATGGCGCTCGCGCGCAGCTGGGTGCAGGTCGAAGTCGACTCGGCGCTCAAGGGCATGAAGCGCAAGCCGAACATCACGATCGGCACGATGATCGAAACGCCGCGGGCAGCGATCCGCGCCGACGAGATCGCCGAGGTGTCGGACTTCTTCAGCTTCGGCACCAACGACCTGACGCAGCTGACGTTCGGCTTCAGCCGTGACGACGTCGAGAGCCGGATGATGCCGCAGTACCTCGAGCAGGGACTGCTGAAGGCCAACCCGTTCGACACGATCGACCAGTCGGGCGTGGGCGATCTCGTCCGCATGGGTGCCGAGCGGGGCCGAGCGACCAAGCCCGGCCTCAAGCTCGGCGTGTGCGGTGAGCACGGCGGCGACCCCGCCTCGATCGACCTGTTCTACAACGCCGGACTCGACTACGTGTCGTGCTCGCCGTTCCGGGTTCCGATCGCCCGGCTCTCGGCCGCGCAAGCGATCATCGCCGCCGGCTGACCGGTGACGCCGGTGCCAGGCACCGGCGTCACCGGTCTGGCCCGGCACCGGGCGACGGTGTCCGGGCTACATTGGCCTCGGCATGGGGATCGTCGACGAGGACATCGAACGGCTGCGGTCGACGGTGTCCATCGTCGACACCATCCAGCAGTACGTCGCGCTGAAGCGCGTCGGGCGCAACTGGGTCGGGCTCTGCCCGTTCCATGCCGAAAAGAGCGGTTCGTTCAACGTCCGTGAGGAGACGGGGCGTTACAAGTGCTTCGGCTGCGACAAGGGCGGCGACGTCTTCACGTTCATCCAGGAGATCGAGCACACCGACTTCCCCGGCGCGGTCGAGCACCTGGCCGCGAAGGCCGGGATCCAGCTCAACTACACGACGACGGGCCAGTCCAAGGAGCGCGCTCGGCGCAAGCAGCTCGTCGAGGCGATGGACGAGGCGGTCGAGTGGTATCACCAGC
>JAHENF010000003.1:21632-30054 GCA_024643255.1 Ilumatobacteraceae bacterium | reverse complement strand
CACCTGGCCGCGAAGGCCGGGATCCAGCTCAACTACACGACGACGGGCCAGTCCAAGGAGCGCGCTCGGCGCAAGCAGCTCGTCGAGGCGATGGACGAGGCGGTCGAGTGGTATCACCAGCGCTTGTTGACCGATCCGGACGCCCGCGAAGCCCGCGACTACCTGCGACGCCGCGGTCTGGCAGGAGACATCGCTCGTCAGTTCAAGCTCGGCTGGGCGCCCGACGACTGGGATGCCCTGTCGCGGGGACTCGGTGCTTCGCCTGACGTGCTGCAGTCGGTCGGACTCGCCTTCCGGAACAAGCGCAACAAGATGCAGGACTCGTTCCGGGCGCGGGTGATGTTCCCGATCTTCTCGGAGTCCGGTGAGGCCCTCGCATTCGGCGGACGAATCCTCCCGGGGTCCGACGATCCGGCGAAGTACAAGAACTCGTCGGAGACGCCGATCTACACCAAGTCGAAGATCCTGTACGGGCTCAACTGGGCGAAGGCGGACATCGCCAAGAACGACCAGGTCGTGGTGTGTGAGGGCTACACCGACGTGATCGGATTCCACCGCGCCGGCGTGGCCCGTGCCGTCGCCACCTGTGGCACCGCGTTGACCGAGGAACACGTACGACTGCTGAAGCGGTACGCGAGCAAGGTGGTACTCGCCTTCGACGCCGACGCCGCCGGCCAGGGCGCAGCCGCCCGGTTCTACGAATGGGAACAGCAGCATGCCGTCGAGGTGTCCGTCGCGAAACTGCCCCAGGGGAAAGACCCTGGCGACCTTGCGCAGAGCGACCCCGACGCGCTCCACCGGGCGGTCGATTCGGCGATGCCGTTCCTCGGCTTCCGATTGCAGCGGACCTTGAACTCACGGGCGATCGACTCGCCCGAACATCGCGCCCGGCTGGCCGAAGAGGCGATGGCAGTGGTGAACGAGCATCCGAACCCGAACGTTCGCAAGCTGTACGCCGGTGAGGTCGCGACCAAGGTCGGCCTGCCGGTGAGCGATCTCGTCGCGATCGCCGAGCGCGGAGTGCGTCGACCGGCGATCCAGGTGGCACCGAAGCGTTCGAACGGGCCGATGGAGAACGCCGAGTTCGCTGCGCTGGTACTGCTCGCGCAGGACTGGGATGAGATCGCGCCCTGGCTCATCGAGGCATTGTTCGACGACGATGCGAACCGGATGGCGTTCGTCGCGATGGCCGAGACGCAGGGCGACCTGCAGGCTGCGATCGAGCTCGCCACGCCCGACGCTCGTGAGGTGCTCGAGCGGGCGGCGGTCACCGATCTGAACCTCGTGCCCGACGTGGAGGCCCGCACCTTGATCGGGGCAGCGGCGCGCCGTGAACTTCGTGCCCGGACGCGGATGACCGACACCGCGACGATCGAGGAGGACCGCGCCGCACGGCTGGAACTCGAGGCGCTGAACGACACCGATCGCGAGCGAGCCCTCGCTGCGGCCGATGCATTGCTAGGTTGGCTGGATCGACGATCGCAGGAAGGCAACCGTGGGGACTGACGCAGATCCCGCCGACGCCTCGACTGCTCCGGAGGTGGGAGGCGTTCCGTTCGCGGCCGTCGATCACGAGGAGTGGGACGAGTTGGTCGGTCGCGGGCGTCAGCACGGCTCGCTCCACGCCGAGGACGTCGCTCACGTGCTTCGCCACGTGGAGTTGACCAGTGACGTGCTCCTCGAAGTGCAGACCGCGATGGCCGGGCACGGGATCACGATCGACGTCGAGGTCGAGCACGTCGACGACACGCCCTCGTCGATGTCGCGTCGGGTCGTGGTCGAGGAACGCGCCGCTGACGACGACGTCGAGAAGCTGCTCGCCCGTGGCCGCACCCGTCGAACGCGCAAGTCGGCACCAAAGGGTGAAGGCGGGACCTCCGACGCGGTGCGGATGTATCTCCGGGAGATCGGTCAGGTCGACCTGCTCACCGCGGAGGACGAGCGTCGCCTCGCCCAGTTGATCGAAGAGGGCAAGATCGCCGCGGCGCGGATCGACGAGGAAGGTGGTTCGCTGACGTCCGGTGAGGAGCGCATGTTGTTGCGTGCCGTCAGCCGCGGCGAGCGTGCCAAGAGCGAACTCACCCAGGCCAACCTGCGTCTCGTGGTCAGCATCGCCAAGCGGTATGCAGGTCGGGGCATGCAGTTGCTCGACCTGATCCAGGAGGGCAACCTCGGGCTGATGCGGGCGGTCGACAAGTTCGACTACACCAAGGGCTTCAAGTTCTCGACGTACGCCACCTGGTGGATTCGTCAGGCGATCACCCGCTCGATCGCCGACCAGGCGCGCACGATCCGGATTCCCGTGCACATGGTCGAGCACATGAACCGGGTGACCCGGGCGAAGCGGCAGATGCACCAGGAGCTCGAACGCGAGCCGACCGTCGACGAACTCGCAGAACGGGTGCAGCTCGAGCCCGACCGCGTTCGTGAGCTGCTGCGGATCTCGCAGGACCCGCTGTCGCTCGATTCGCCGGTCGGCGAGGAGGACGAGTCGAACCTCGGTGACTTCATCGAGGACAGCTCGGTCGACAGCCCCGCCGACGCGGCGACGCGGATGATGCTGCACACGGCCGTCACCGAGGTGCTCGGCGAGCTGTCCGATCGCGAGCAGGAGATCGTCCGGCTGCGATTCGGTCTCGACGGTGGTCGGGCGAGGACGCTCGAAGAGGTCGGCCACGAGTTCGGCGTGACCCGCGAACGGATCCGGCAGATCGAAGCCAAGACGCTGGCCAAACTCCGCCATCCGCAGCGCTCCGAGCGCCTGCGCGAGTTCCTCGAAGTCGAGTAGACACCTGCTCGGGGCCAGACCCCGACCGCGAGGTCACTCGTCGCTGCGGTTGATCCAATCGGTGGCGGTGCCCGAACCAGGGGCATGTACGCACTGCGCAAGCGCTGGGTGGCCGCCCTGGGCGCCGCCGCAGGCATCATTGCCGCCCTCGTCGCCCTCGGCGTCGCGGAACTGATCGCCGGGCTCTCACGGACCTGGCGTTCGCCGATCATCGACGTCGGCGACCGCGTCATCGACAACGTGCCTCCGTACCTGAAGGACTTCGCGATCGAGAAGTTCGGGACGAACGACAAGCCGGCACTGCTGATCGGGATCGGGGCCACCCTGGTCGTGTACGCCGCAGTGCTCGGTGCGGTTGCGTTCGTGCGTCGCCTCCGCGTCGGGGTGATCGCCATCGCCACGTTCGGCGTCATCGGCGCGCTGGCCGCACGGTCCAATCGGGCCGGCGGCTCGATCGACGATGCGATCCCGACGGTCGTCGGCGCCGCGGTCGGAGCCGGCTGTCTCTGGCTCGCCCACCGGGTGGCGAACCCCCTGCTCCAGCAGGGGCCTGACGGCGACGCGAGGGTCGATGTCGATCATGCAGCGGAGTCAGCGCCGGATCCAGCCCGAGGAACACGGCGTGAGTTCCTCGTGCGTACCGGTGGTCTGCTCGCCGCGATGGCTGTGGTCGGCGCCGGTGCGGGCGCTGTCGGCCGAGCGATTCGGAGCCGGTTCAGTGCCGCGGAGTCGCGCCAGAACGTGTCGCTCCCCGCAGCGCGCAACGCCCTGGCGCCGGCGCCGACGGACGTCTCGGTCGGTGTCGAGGGCGTGGCTCCGTTCGTGACGCCGAACGCCGACTTCTATCGCATCGACACTGCGTTGACGGTGCCGCAGGTGCCAACCGAGGGCTACGAGCTCCGCGTCACCGGCATGGTCGAGCGCGAGCTGAGACTCGGTTTCGAGGATCTGTTGCGCCGTGACGTGGTCGAGCACGACATCACGCTCACCTGTGTCTCGAACACGATCGGCGGCGAACTGATCGGCAATGCCCGCTGGACGGGAGTGCGGCTCGACGAGCTGCTTGCCGAGGCCGGACTGCAACCCGGTGCGACCCAAGTGGTCGGCCGCTCCATCGACGGCTACACATGCGGTTTCCCGATCGAGGCGGCGACCGACGGCCGCAATGCACTGGTCGCGTTCGGGATGAACGGCGAACCGCTGCCGCTCGAGCACGGCTTTCCCGTCCGTCTGATCGTGCCAGGGCTGTACGGCTACGTGTCGGCGACCAAGTGGCTGATCGAGATCGAGTTGACGACCTTCGACGAGTTCCAGCAGTACTGGGTGCCGCGTGGCTACGCCGACCGGGCACCGATCAAGCTGATGAGCAGGATCGACTCCGTCGATGGGCTCGGCACGCTCACGCGCACGGCCGACGGGATGGCAGCAATCGGTGGGGTCGCATGGGCCCAGACGCGAGGTATTCGCGCCGTCGAGGTGCAACTCGACGACGGCCCATGGCAGGCCTGCGAGCTCGGCGCGGCGCTCAATGACGACACCTGGCGTCAATGGGCGTTCCGCTGGACGCCGACGACCACCGGACGCACTTCGATCCGTTGTCGGGCCACCGACGGAGACGGCGTGATCCAAACGGACGAACGATCCGAACCACTCCCCAACGGTGCCTCCGGTCACCACCAGATCGTGGTCTTCGTCGAGTGAATCACTCGATTTGCCTGACGAAGGTCCACCACTCGCTGCAACGCAGCGTGAACACCCCCCACCACAACAAGGAGAAGCACAATGAGAACCCGTACTCGGAACTTGAAGGTGATGGTCGCCATCACAACGTTCGCTCTGGTCGCCGCAGCCTGCGGAAGTGACACCAACGACTCGGCGCCGGCGGTCACGAACTCACCGGCAACGACGGTGGCGCCCGTCGATGCCATGGACGACATGACCGCGGGCCCGTTCGGGCCGGCATGTGACGCCGTGCCCACGGAGGGGCAGGGCTCCTTCGCCGGGATGACCGACGATCCGGCCGCGACGGCGGCGTCGAACAACCCACTGCTGTCGACGCTGGTCGCGGCAGTCGTCGAGGCCGGCTTGGTCGACACGCTCAACAGTGACGGACCGTTCACGATCTTCGCCCCGGCAAACATGGCGTTCGAGGCACTGCCCGCCGGCACCCTCGACGCTGTCCTCGCCGACAAGGAACTCCTCACCTCCATCCTGACCTATCACGTCATCGCGGGTCAGAGCCTCGATGCCGCGGCTCTCGGTGAGGCGGGAACCGCCACCACGGTCAACGGCGGCCGGCTCGAGTTCGGCGTTGACGGCACGACGGTGAACGGCGTGGCCGTGCTCTGCTCCGATGTCGTCACGGCGAATGCGACAGTGCACATCATTGGGGAGGTCCTGATGCCGCCCGCCGACGACACGACTGGCGCCATGGACGGTGCGATGATGCCCAGCGGCCCCCTCTGCTCCGCAGTCCCCGCCGACGGTCAGGGTTCGTTCGCCGGGATGACGGACGATCCCGCCGCGACGGCGGCGTCGAACAACCCGGTGTTGTCGACGCTGGTGCAGGCGGTCGTTGCCGCCGGCTTGGTCGACACGCTCAACAGCGACGGGCCGTTCACGATCTTCGCCCCGGCGAACATGGCATTCGATGCGCTGCCCGCCGGCACCCTCGACGCGGTTCTGGCCGACCAGGATCTGCTCACGTCGATCCTCACGCTCCATGTCGTGGCCGGCCAGAAGCTGTCGAGCGCTGACCTCGCTCAGCTCGACTCGGTCACCACGGTGAACGGCGCCGACATCAGTCTGGACGTGGCTGCTGACGGTTCGTTGATGGTCAACGGTCAGGCGACCGTGGGTTGCGCCGACATCCAGACGGCAAACGCAACCGTGCACGTGATCGACGCGGTGCTCATGCCCTGACGACGGGCAGAGGCGTGACATCGGTCGATCACCGGTGACGTGGCGGGAAGGCTTGGCCTTCCCGCCACGTTCGCGTCCGAGGTTGATCCGATCCGTCGCGCGATTCGAACCACATCCATGACCATGGTGCACGCCACGTTGCCGTCGGGCGATTCCACCGATCGAAGTCGGTGCGATCGGGTGCATCCCTGGCATCATGATCCAATCGCCTCCCCCGGACCCGATCCTGTGCTGCTGATGCAGCGCGTGCAGCATGGCGACGACGCAGCCTTTGCCGAGCTGTACGACCTGCTCGTCGCTGTGGTGTTCGGAACCGTCAAACGTGTGCTGCGTGATCCTGCGATGTCCGAAGAGGTCACCCAGGAGGTGTTCGTCGAGCTGTGGCGCACCGCCAAGCGTTTCGACCCGGAGCGAGCGAGCGTGTCGACGTGGGCCGTGACGATGGCGCGCCGTCGCGCCGTGGACCGGGTTCGCAAGGAGCAGTCGCAGCGCGATCGAATCGAACGTGCAGCTGTGCGACGTGGCGACGAAGCTGCCGCACCGGACGAGGTCGTGATCGCGTCGCTCGATGCGCAGCGCGTCGAGCGAGCGCTCGCAGAGCTTTCGGACGATCAGCGTCAGGTCATCGAGATGGCGTTCATCGATGGTGACAGCCACGCAGCGATTGCCGAGCTCCTCGACCTTCCGCTCGGCACCGTGAAGGGCAGGGTTCGGGGCGGGCTGAAGAAGCTCGCTGGCAGACTGGGAGTGGAGCCATGACCACCGAGCGGATTCACGAACTGATCGCCCTCGCGGCACTCGGCGAGCTGACCGAGTCCGACGAGCTCGAACTCGACGAGGCGGCGCGCGTTGACCCAGCGGTGGGCTCCGAATTGGCGCAGGCGCTCGCATCGGCCGCCGCGATCCAGGCGCTGTCGGCCGAGGAACCTCCGGCCGGGTTGCGCGGCAGCGTGCTCGCTGCGGTTGGCCGGACGCCTCAGGAACCATCGACCGAGGAGCGACTGTCGCCGCCGGTTCGACTCGACGACGTGCGTCGTCGCCGACGGTGGCCGGCGATCACCGCTGCGGTTGCGGCTGCTGCGGTCCTGATCGTGGGTGGAGTGGTGCTCGTTTCGAATCAGGTGTCGGCTCCGGATGGGGTGGCGGCGGTGGTCGATGCCTCCGACGCCCAGGAGCGGACGCTCGACGGTGAGCTGAGCGGCACGCTGAGCGTCGTGTACTCCGAATCCGAGGGAGCGATCGTCGTCGAAGGTGACGGGCTGCCGGCACTCGACGAGTCGCAGACCTACCAGCTGTGGCTCGTGGACGACACGGGCGCCGCGTCTGCGGGGGTGTTCCGTCCAGACGCCGACGGTGCGGTCGCAGCGCGTTTCGATGGTGTCGACCCGACGGGATTCGTCCTCGGGGTCACCGCAGAGCCGGCCGGTGGCAGCGATTCACCGACCCTGCCGATCCTCGCCTCTGCCTGAGGAGGCCGACTGCGAGAGGGCAGCGTGGTGCCCTTCGACCAGATCGGCGTGTGATGGCCAGGGTCTGGGCGATAACCTCTCGGTTCGACCTTCCGGGATAGCTCAGCTGGCAGAGCAATTGACTGTTAATCAATGGGTCGCAGGTTCGAGCCCTGCTCCCGGAGCAACGTGTGACGGACCCTCGATCTTTCGGGGGTCCGTTTCTCGTTTTCGGTGACCTTCTCGTTTTCGGTGACCTCCGGCTGTGTTGGCGGCGGCGCGCGTCTGTGAGAGTTGGTCTCGATCATCAAGGTACGAGTGTGAGGAGTCCGGCCATGTCGATGTCGTTGGAGGGCACGGTGGCGATCGTCACCGGTGCCGCTCGTGGAATGGGCGCCGAGCACGTGCGCGGTCTCGTCGGGGCTGGTGCCAAGGTGGTCGCGGCAGACGTGCTCGACGAGTTGGGCAATGCGCTGGCCGATGAGTTGGGGCCGTCGGTCATGTACCGCCATCTCGACGTCACGGATCCGGCCGGTTGGGAAACCGTGGTCGCCCAGGCTGAAGAGGCATGGGGACCGGTGGGCGTGCTCGTCAACAACGCCGGCATCGTGACGTTCGGATCGATCGAAGAGCTGTCGCTGCAGGACTGGCAGCGCACGCTCGACGTCAATCTGACCGGGGTGTTCCTCGGCATGCACTCCGTGGTTCGGTCGATGAAGATGGCCGGACAGGGTGCGATCGTGAACATCTCCTCGACGGCAGGGCTGCAGGGGTTGGCGAACCTGGGCGCCTACGTGGCGAGCAAGTGGGGAGTGCGCGGCCTCACCAAGACCGCCGCGCTCGAATTCGGGCCGTCGAACATTCGCGTCAACTCGATCCATCCCGGCCCGATCCGCACCGCGATGATCGACGGACTGCCCGACAACATGGCGGCGGCCTACCCGATCCCGCGAGTCGGCGAACCGAGCGAGGTCACCGCGATGCTGCTGTTCATCCTCAGGGATGCGACGTACACGACCGGACACGAGTTCGTCATCGACGGTGGTTCCGTCGTCGGCAGCAGGGTGGGGTCGCCGATCGAGTGAACGGGTCGACGGTGGCCTGACGAGGTTGGACCTGTGCGACACTTCGTCATGAGCAGCAACCCCAACACACTCACCGGGTCGGCCACCATCGTCGTCGATCGTCCGGTCGCCGAGGTGTTCGCCGCGGTGTCGGACATCGCACGAATGGGGGAGTGGAGCCCCGAGTGCGTGGCCTGTCG
>JAHENF010000003.1:0-21532 GCA_024643255.1 Ilumatobacteraceae bacterium | reverse complement strand
TTCGAGGGGACATCGCAGCCGCTCGTGTGCTGACAGCGACGGTCGCGGACCTCGATCGCCCGACGGATGGCGCCGGTGAACGTGCGCCGATGCGACACCGAGATCACGGTCGACGGTCCGTCGAACAGCACCGTCTCGAGGTCGGCCTCGGGGACCCATTCGAGCAGCTGGCCCGGCGTGATCACCGTGCCATTGGCCAGTTCGCAGAGGTTGGAGGCCGTCTCGTCGCCGACCAGCACAGTGAACAGCGGCCGGGGGCGACGTCCGCCTGCTGGGGTCGCTGCTGAGCGACGGGCCATCTCGACCAATGCCGCCGCCCGCCGTTGGGATGTCGTACGCGTGACGCCGTCGCGTTGGTCGGCGAGGTAGAGCCGGCGTTCGAGTCGGGTGAGTTCGTCGCTGACGATCGAGCCGCTGATCGGATCGAGCACGCCGTTGACCACGACGGTCTTGTCGAGCGTGGACGACACGTCGAGGTGCGCAGCCTGGCGCAGGCGTTCGGCTTGTGATTCGGCTGCGGTGGCATCAGCGCGTTGACACCAGTAGTCGACCACTTTGCGAGCATCGTGGAATCGCAGCGCACGGCACTGCTCGACGAGCGATTGCTCATGGGAGGCGAACACCGCGTCACGCCAAGGCTGGTTGGCCTTGCCGATCAGGTCGACGTGATCGGGGGAGAGATCACCGGCCGCGAGCGCCGCGGCAGTGGCAGGCATCGAGTGCAGTTGTCGAGCGCGCCTGAGTTCGACCCGGCTCGACGAGGTCGACGACGACGTCTCGTTGGCGAGTCGGGCGGCCGCTGACCTCGAGCCATCGGTCACCCAGACCATTCGTTGGTCCCACGCGGCGAGTGCGCCCGCCGCTGCCGCGGCGAGGCGATGCCGCTGTCGTTGGAGTGTCACGACCAGCTCGTGGAGTTGCGAGTCGCTCAAGGCGAGCGGGTCGACATCGAGGATCGAATCGATCACCCCTGCCAAGTCCTCGACCCCCGTCGACATGTGTTCATGATAGCACAGATGTACGTGCGGGACAACAAGAAAACAACGAATGTTCGATGATCGTGATTCCGCAGCGCCGTCGAATGGGCAGTCGATGTCAGCGCAGCTTGAGTAGGTTGGGCCCGCATCACGCCTCGGGGCGGTAGCTCAGTCGGTCAGAGCAGCGGACTCATAATCCGTGGGTCGTGGGTTCGAGCCCCACCCGCCCCACTCCATCATGTGTATTACTTCGGCTGATGCCTCTCAGTGGGGCTTCGGCTGAGGGTTGACACTGTTTCGGTTGATGCTTGACAGCTGTGTCGGTTGATCCTTGACACTCGTTCCCATGAGGGAGATGAGTGTGAGTGAGCAGCGATATCGGGCGCTGATTGCCGAGGGGTGCACGGTGACGGAGGTGGCGGCCCGGTTCGGGGTGTCGCGTCAGACGTTGCATTCGTGGTTGGCCACGTACGAGGCGGGTGGTCTCGAGAATCTGGGTGATGGGTCGGCGGAGTTGCGGCGGGCGCCATCAGCCATAGGCGTGGGACGTGTACATGTCTTTGTCGCGGTCGTAGTCGAAGCGCCGGGTGAGGTCCAGTGACTCGATCGTTGCGATCTGGTGATCGAGCTTCTCGTTCGTGATGATCACCGGTCGATCGAGCGACCAGTCGTCCCGTAGCCAACCGAGCATCGCCTCGAGCAAGTCACGCTCGAACCCGTTCTCCCACATCGACACTCGAACCCAGAACGCGACCATGGCGTCGACGGACGACAGATCGGTGCCGTCGTGCGACGTCACCTCGGCGGTCCGGTACATGCGGTCGTCGTTGGGCAGAAGGTAGATGCAGCCGAGCACCTGAGTCTCGGCGGCGTTCATGACGGTGTAGGTGTATCGAGACCCTGTGCGGTGCTCGCTGTCCATCTGCTCGAGATCCTCGAGGTTGTCCTCGACCGAGAAGTCCTCCGGCGGATACGGAGGCTCCTGCTCCCAGTGGTAGAGGAATTCGCGACTCGACATGACCGCCTCATGGTCGAGCACGACATCCGACGGCACGAGCGGCCGAACGATGAACCCATCCCCGGAGAATCCGTCCGCCGGTTGGATCCCCTGCTCCCGGAAACTCACGCCGGCATCATCACACATCAGGTCGACGCGTGGAGTGGCCGCTTCGCGGAGATCGAACGATCGCACTCACGTGGTGCGTCGTGCTCAGGAGAGTCGGCGGAGTTCGGCGTTGCGGACGTACGTGGTCGTCACCACTGCGAAGCCCGCGGCTCCGGCCAGGCTGATCGCCGCGCCGGCACCGATGGCCGACGCCAGGAGGCCGAGCATCAGCGCCCCGAAGGGGAGCAGACCGGTGGTGATGAGCGAGTAGAGACCCATCACGCGTCCCATCATCGGCTGCGGCGTGTTGGCCTGGATCAAGCCCTGATTCATGTTGATGAAGAAGCCACCGGACAGGCCCATCACGAAGGACAGCGCGAGTACCTGGCCGAAGCTGCTCGATCGCCCCACCAGGAAGGTGATCGCTGTGCCGAACATCATCGCCCGCTGGAAGACTGCACCCTTGTTCTTCATGTCGCCCTTGCGCATGACGACGACTGACGAGATCGCGATTCCGAGGCCCATCAGCGCGAAGGGCAGTGCAGCGTCCCCGGCGCTCCGGCCGAGCCCGTCCTTCACGTAGGCCTGCAGCGTCACCATCACCGCCGGGTTGATCGTCAGGCTGGCGACGAGCAGCAATCCGAACAGGGTCGCAAGGTTGCGGTCATCGAGCACATGACGCACCGCCAACCGGGTCTCGGCGAACACCGATCGGTGCTCGCGCACCTCTTCGTGCAGGGGAACCTCCAGGCCCCAGAGGAACGCGACGCCGACGAAGAGCAGCAGCGCCTGGAACCAGAACGCCCCCTCGAACCCGAATTGGTCACCGACCGTCTTCGCGAGGACGGGCCCGAGGATCATCGACAGCGTCATGGCGATCGCATTCACGGCGATGGCACTGAACAACTGCTCCCGCGGGACGAGCGCCGGGATCAGCGACGATCGCACCGGCGAGCCGATCGCTGCCGCGGACCCCGCCAGCAATGTGGCCATGATGATCCAGCCGAGGCTGATCATGCCGGCACCCACGAGCAGGGCTGTCGCTGTCATCGCCGCGCCACCGGCGAGCTGCGTCGCGATCAGCATCCGGCGGCGGTCCCACCGATCGGCCCACGCACCCGCCTGGAGCACCAGGAACGCGGCCGGCAAGCCGAGCGTGAACACGACGAGCCCCTGGATGCCCTCACCGCGCTGCAGCCCGTCGAGCACGAGCCAGCCGAACACGAATCGCTGGGCGTTGGCGACGAGGAAGAACGCGACGTTGTTGAACCAGAGGAGCCGGAACTGCGGTGACGTCAGCGCGTTCGCCGGCCGCCCCGTCGGTGTCACGATCGCCACGTCGGCCAGCGTGGCAGGCGAGTGTGCGCTGCCGACGAGCCGGACCGCCGATCGGCGAATGCTGCCGTGGGCTCCCGGGCGACGTTCTGCACGACACCGGCCTGCCGGAGGACCGTTCTCGGGACACACAGTTCTCACGGAGCGGGCGTAGTGTCTGGCCCCCGGCCCGCACGGGCTCACTTCGCCGAAACTCGGCTCGGAAGGATCGCGATGCCGCGGATACTCGACTACAACGGCCAAGACGCGGAACGGACCGTCACGGTGGCTGACATCGTCTCGCTCGAGCAGCAGGGGAAACAACTGGCGCAGGTCACTGCATCGACGGCCGATGAGTCCGCCGCCGCCGAAGCGGCTGGGATCGAGATGGTGGTCTGCATGGCCAAGACGGTCCCGGCCGTGCGCGAAGGCTCGTCACGCGTGTTCGTCACGGCGGCCATCGATTTCGACGGTGCGGTGACCGCGGACGAGTTGCTCGGCGATGCGTTCGCCGCGCTGGCCGCAGGCGCCGACGCGGTGATCTCCGCACGGAGCATGGCATGCATCCGCCGTCTCGCCGACGAGGACATCCCCGTGATGGGCCACTTGGGTTTCGTGCCGAAGAAGTCGACGCTCTACGGCGGTGTGCGCGCGGTCGGCAGGACTGCCGCCGAAGCGACGGCCTTGTGGCACCAGTTCCAGGCGCTCGAGGAAGCCGGCGCGTTCGCCGTCGAGTGCGAACTCATCCCCGCCAGGGTGATGGCCGCGATCCGCGAACGCACGAACCTGGCGACGATCTCGCTCGGATCGGGCCCGCACGCCGACGTCATGTTCCTGTTCACGACCGACATCTGCGGGGAGGGCGCCCGTGCACCGCGTCATGCCCGGGCCTACGCCGACCTCGCCTCGCTCCACGAGCAGATCGCGAACGAACGGGTGCGGGCACTCGCGGCGTTCAGGGCCGATGTTGCCGCAGGCGCGTTTCCCGACGAGACCGAAATGGCCAAGGTGACCGACGACGAACTCGGCGAGTTCATCGCTGCGCTCGACGCCGAGGGGTGAGTGTCGGCGGCTCCGCCGTCACGCGTCAGAGGAGTTCGGCCAGGGCCTCGCGGATTCCGGCCGGCAGGAAGGTCTCCTCCGGTGTCTCGTCGGCTTCCGCGAGATCGGCGAGGCTCATCGCGACCTCCATCGGGTCGAGCTGGTCGCCGAGCACGATCTGGGAGACGAAGGCGTGGGTCTCGGTCGCGCTGGTGTCGCCCTCGTCGATGTAGGTCGGGATGTTGTTCACCATGCGGTCGTTGAACCCTGTGTTGTACGGGCCGGGGTTCACTTTGGTGACGTCGATCCCGTGCGGCGCGAGCTCGCCGCGCAGCGACTTCGTGAACGCTTCGACCGCGTGCTTCGTCATGCAGTAGGGCGAACCCAGTGGCGACGCGAGCACTCCGGCGATCGACGACACGTTGATGATGCGGCCGGAGCCTCGATCGCGCATGCCCGGGATCACCGCTTGGGACATGGCGACCATGCCCAGCACGTTCACCTCGAACGAGAGGCGCACCTTGTCCATCGGTACGGTCGCCATCGGGCCGAGCACCCCGACACCGGCGTTGTTGATCAGCACCTCGACACCGAGCGTTGCTGCCTGCGCGACGTCGTCGGCATCGGTGACGTCGAGCTTCATCGTGGTGATGCCGGGCTGTTCGGCAGCCAACGCGTCGGCTTGCGCCTGCGTCTCGGTCGTCGCGATCACGTCATGGCCGCGGCTCGCCAACTCGATCGCCGCGGCCTTGCCGAATCCGGAGCCCGCCCCTGTGATCAGAATCGTCTTGGCCATGTCGATCTCCCGTCGTCGCGGTGCCGGGTCGTCCCGGCGCCGTGCCGACACTAGAGCATCACTCGCGAGGCGTGGGGTGGCGGGAGGGACCTCGGTCTCTGGCACATCGGCGGCGGTGGCTGTTGAGTCATGGTGATGGGCCGGATCGTGGTGATCGGAGGGTTGAACATGGACCTGCACCTGTTCGACCTGCACGCATCGGCCGGTCAGGCCCCGCTGTGGGCCGAACACCACCTCGCGGAACCCGGCGGCAAGGGCGGCAACGTCGCCCGGGCGGCGGCGCGGCTCGGAGCCGACGTCTCGCTCGTCGCGTGCGTCGGCGACGACGAGTTCGGCCGGGACTGTGTCGCTGCCGTGGCGGCCGATGGTGTCGACACCAACGGAGTGATCCGGACGTCCGGCGGATCGACGGGCTTCGTCGCGATCGAACTCGACGGCGGCAAGCATCGATCGTTGCTGTTCGCGCCGGGCGCCAACGAACGGCTGACCTGGGCGGACATCGAACCACACCTCGACGGTCTCGGACCGGACGACATCGTGATCGCCCAGGCCGAGATCCCTGAGAGCGCGCTGTCCGCGATCGCCGCGCACGCAACCGGACTCGGCGTTCCGCTGTTCCTCGACCCGGCACCACCCGAGCAGGTGCGGCGCGACCAACTGCTGGCCGCCGAGGTGATCACTCCTGACCTCGCCGAGGCAGCGCAGCTCGTCGGCCGAGTTCCCGGATCAGATCTGTGGCCGCGGCTCGCCGCCCGCGAGCTGCTCGAGGCCGGTGCGCGTCGTGTGATCATCAAGTCGGACGCGGCGGGGGCGCTGCTCGCCGACGAGCGCGGCGTGGTCCGGATCCCGACGCTGCCGGTCGAGGTGCTCGATGAGACCGGGGCGGGCGACGTCTTCCTCGCGGCGCTGGCGGTGCGGCGCCTCGAAGGCGCCGACTGGGAACCGGCGATTCGCTTCGCCAACGCGGCGAGCGCCCTCTCGGTCAGCGGGGCCGGCCTGATGCTGCCGGACCGTGCTGCCGTCGATCGGGCGCACCAGCAGCTGGATCGGCTGTCGCCACCGTCCGGCTGATCGCCGACGGGTGCCATTGGTGCGAAAAGGTGCTGTGGACAAGTGAGAAAGCTTGATATGGCCCATAGCATGATCACATGTTGTTGGTCGACCTCGTCGGAATCCAGATGGATCCGCTCTCGGGCGCGTCCGCACTCGTGCTTCGCGAACACGACGCCCCCAACCGGTTGCTGCCCATCATCGTCGGTGGCGCCGAGGCCGCGTCGATCGCCGTGGCAGCTCAGGGCCACACCATGGCGCGTCCGATGACCCACGACGTGATGGCATCACTCGTCGAGCAGTTCCACGGACACCTCGATGCCGTCGAGATCACCGATCTGCTCGACGGCGCATTCGTCGCCAACCTCGCCGTGAGCGGACCGACCGGTGACCTCCGACTCGACACCCGTCCATCCGACGCGATCGCCCTCGCCGTGCGGCTGCACGCCCCGCTCTACGTGAGCGAACACGTGCTCGACGAGGCCGGCACCTACCCCGAGCCCGAGGGGGCGCTCGACGAGGCCGAGATCGACGTCGAGGTCGATCAGTTCCGCGAATTCCTCGTCGGCCTCGAGCCCGAGGACTTCGAGGGCGAGCCACCGCCTCCCACGGAGGACTGACATGGATCGCTACACCGTCCCCACGTCGTACTGGCACCAGCTCGACGACGGGCGCGTGCAGTGTGATCTCTGCCCCCGCGAGTGCAAGCTGCATGACGGCCAGCGCGGCGTGTGTTTCGTGCGAGCCCGAGAGGACGACGGAGTCGTGTTGACGACCTACGGTCGCTCCAGCGGCTTCTGCGTCGACCCGATCGAGAAGAAGCCGCTCAATCACTTCTTGCCCGGGTCATCCGTCTTCTCCTTCGGCACCGCGGGCTGCAACCTCGCCTGTCGGTTCTGCCAGAACTGGGACATCTCGAAGTCGAAGGAGATCGACACGCTGGCCGACGAGGCATCGCCGGCGACGATCGCCCGAACTGCGGCCGATCTCGGGTGCCGCAGCGTCGCGTTCACCTACAACGACCCGACGATCTTCATGGAGTACGCGATCGACGTCGCCGATGCTTGTCGCGAGCTCGGCATCAAGACCGTCGCCGTGACCGCCGGATACATCTCGCCAGCACCCCGCGCAGAGTTCTACCGTCACCTCGACGCGGCAAACGTCGACCTCAAGGGCTTCACGGAGGAGTTCTACAAGCACACCTGTGGTGCCGAGCTCGGTGCAGTGCTCGACACGCTCGAGTATCTGGCGGGAACCGACGTCTGGGTCGAACTGACCACGCTGCTGATTCCCGGAATGAACGACAGCGACGACGAACTCGACGCCATGACGCGATGGGTGGTCGATCACCTCGGGCCCGACGTTCCGATGCACTTCACGGCGTTCCATCCGGATTACCGCATGCTCGACAAGGCCCCCACGCCGCCGGCCACGTTGCAGCGAGCGCGTCGAATCGCCATGGACAACGGTGTGCGCCATGCATACACGGGCAACGTGCGGGACCTCGAGGGTGGGAGCACCAGGTGCCACGGGTGCGGGGAGCTCGTGATCTCCCGCGACGGCTACGTGCTCGGCGAGTACCGGCTCGACGACAGCGGTCACTGCATCTCGTGCGGCACGGCGATCCCTGGTGTGTTCGACGGACCGGTCGAGCACTGGGGGCAGCGACGCCAACCCGTCGTGCTGCGCGGTCGCCGATCGACAGGGGACCCACGATGACCGGTGCGACTGGCCCCATCGCTGGGCGTACCTCACAGCGCGTGCGGCCGCCGGCGGTCGCGGGCACGTTCTACCCCGGCTCGGCCGATGCGCTCAGGGCGGCGCTCCGGCGCGCCTTTGCCGACGCCGTGCACCCCGGCGAGGGTGACCGCGTCCCCGAGGCGCTGATCGTTCCCCATGCCGGTTACGTGTACTCCGGCCCCGTGGCGGCGAGCGCCTATGCCCGGATCATCCCGGCTCGCTCGACGATCCGGCGCGTGGTGCTCCTCGGACCGAGCCACCGTTCCGCTGTGCGCGGGCTCGCCGTGTCGAGCGCCGATGCGTTCAGCACGCCGCTCGGGGTCGTGCCGATCGACGCTGCCTACCGGAACGCCGTGCTCGCGTTGCCCGGCGTCGGTGTCGACGATCGTGCGCATGCCGACGAGCACAGCCTCGAGGTGCAGCTCCCGTTCCTGCAGACCGTCCTCGACGAGTTCACCCTCCTGCCCCTCTCGGTCGGCGACGCCACGGTCGACGAGGTCGCCGCGGTCCTCGAGGCGCTCTGGGGCGGGCCTGAAACACTGGTCGTCGTCAGCACCGACCTCTCGCACTACCACCACTACGATGACGCCCTGCGCCTCGATGCGCGCACGGCAGCCGCCGTCGTCGCGCGTGAACCTGGCGCCGTCGACGATCGCGACGCCTGCGGCGCGTACCCCCTGCGGGGCCTGCTGCAAGTGGCATCCGAACACGGGCTCACCGTCGAGCAGCTCGATCTCCGCAACTCCGGCGACACCGCCGGCGACCATCATCGCGTGGTGGGCTATGGCGCGTTCGCCGTCTGCTGAGCCAGGTCGCGAGCCACTGCTCGACGCCTCACAGGTCGACACGCTGCTGGACATCGCCGATCGCGCGATCGTCGAGGGCCTCGGCAACGCCCGCCCGACCCTGCCGGCTCCGCACACGCTGACCGCTGACCTGCTCCGCCCGGTGGGGACGTTCGTCACGCTCAGCGTCCACGGGGAACTCAACGGCTGCATCGGGTCGATCCAGACCGACGAAGCGCTGGGGGTGTCGGTGGCCAAGCACGCCTGGTCGGCGGCGTTCACCGATCCGCGGCTGCCGGCGCTGCGATGGATCGACTACGAACACCTCGACATCGAGATCTCGATCCTGTCGCCGCTCTCGCAGACACCCGCTCCGTCGAGCGCAGCGCTGCTCGACGTGCTGCGGCCAGGAGTCGACGGCCTGTTGATCACTTCCGGTGCGAGGCGAGCGGTCTTCCTGCCGTCGGTGTGGGAGCAACTGCCGTCGCCTGCGACGTTCCTGACACAGCTCTTCCGCAAGGCGGGACTCGATCCCACCTCCTGGCCCGACCACCTGCGCGCCGACGTGTTCACCGCCGACACGTTCGCTCGTCGGGCCGGCTGGCGAGACAGTCCGTCAACGCACGATGGGCCAGCCGACCGGTGTGCGGTCAGCTGGCCCATCGGTGATGGGTGAACGTCGTTGTCAGCTCACGGAGCGGTGTAGGCCCAGGTGACGTACATCGTCATGTCGTCGCCGAGCACGGCGCCCGCAGCGGTCTGGAACGAGAGCCGGAAGAACCGCTTGTCGAGCCCGGTCGGGCTCGGGTTGCCGGCCGACATCCGATCGACGTTACGAGTCAGCGCAGGTTCGAAGTACACGCAGAGCTTGCCGGCAGGTGCGGAGGGTGCTCCGTACGAGCCCGTGCACGCCGTGTTCTCGTCATCGGTCAGCGCCGGATCGGCGTTGCTGAAGTTGGCGACCAGATCGGTGATCGCCGCAGGAGCGGTACCCGGCAGGTGGATCGCCACCCAGTGATCGTCATTGGGCGCGATGACCGTGCTGTCGAAGTCGTACTGGCCGGTCACCGTCACGCCGGTCGGGATCACGTTCGTGTCGTTGAGCAGGTTGCTGATCTCCTTCAGCGACGTGCTGATGTAGTAGCCGACCACGTCGCCGATCACGTTGACCGTGCCATTCAGGTTCTGCAAGGTCACCCTGCCGTTGGCCGAGAGCTTCACATCGACCTTGTTCGGCGTGGCGGAGTCGCCGGCCTTCCAGTTGAGGTTCGACACCAGCGGCGCCGGGACCCCTGCCGGGTAGACACGCAGGTTCGACTGGGCGGTCGGGTTGACGATCGTGACGTTCATCGCCACGGCGACGGCAGTGTTGGGGACGATGCAGTTGCCCACCACACCGGTCACCTGCTGGGTGAACGCATTCGCCTCGCCGGCGCCCAGGGGCGACTTCTTGCCGCTCGTCGGGGATTCGCCGGGTCGGGTGTCGAAGAGTCGACAGGGAGTGACCGGCACGAATGTCGAGTCGGTGTCACCCGGTGCCGCGCCGACACTCCACGCCTGCGTCACCAGCAGGGTGCACAGCACCGACAACACCACGGTGGTGGCGAACCAACCCACCGTTCGAATACGAATCGTCCCGTCCATCTTCATGGCTCCTGTGGTACCCGACGAAATTCCCATGGGGCTGATTCAAGAGGGCGCATCTGGGGTGATTGTCAACCGGTTCACAACCGTTGATCAACGCAGTCTCAACGCTCTGTGGTGCTCACGGCACGGTGCGTGACCTTTTTCGGACATGCCGTGATGGCGAGCCAGGTGACCGGGACGCAACCCGGCACGGCGCCTTGCCGAGGTTGGCCGACGCACCCGTCGACCGGCGCGTCGAGCGCATCGGCGACGTTCAAGAATCTTGCCGACGCCGGGCAGTTTCCTTGAACGTCGTGTGATGCCTCGGTCGGCACATTCGCGCCGATCGTCCCCGGGACCGATCACGTCCGTCCGGGGTCGACGACCCGGATCGGCGGGTGGATTCCCACCGCGCGTGTGCGGATTGTCGAGTGTCCTTCAAGATGCACGACACGCGATCAAGACCTGCGTGATGCTGCCGATCACAAGAGCATGTCGAACCCAGCACTCCCCACCATCGAAGCGACCAACATCTCGAGCGCCGCTTGGCCGGCGCCGGTCGGCGTGCCGACCGCCGCCGCCATCACGGTCCAAATGCCGGTCACCGAGGTTGCGGCGGTCGCCGCAGTCGCCGCGGTCGCCGCGGCCGTCACCCAGGTCGCAGCGCCGGTCGCCGAGGTCGTGTCGTCACTCGACCCGGCTTGGGAGTCGCAGTTCTGCAAGATGGTCGACGCGCTGTACGTTCCGAAGTCGCTGCAGCGTCGACAGCTGCAACTCGCCACGAACTGACTTGCTGGGCGACTGACCCGAGTGGTCAGGCGTCCGGTTGTTCGATGGCGTCGAGGAAGGCGTTCACGTCGGCCTCCTCGCCACCCACGAGCCAGATCGTCAGCTCACCGTCCGAGTCCTCGTCGTCCTCGTCGTCCTCCCAAGGAAGGACACCATCGACGAAGTAGCGATCGACGGTGATGTCGTCGGAACCCTCCTCGACCGGAGCGATGACGGCAAGTTCGACCTCGGCATCTGCGGGTTGGTCGCTGAGGATGTCGATGAGTTCGTGGACTCGCATGGCTCTCCCGATCGGTGCGTGGATTCGTTGGATCAGTACTCGTCGAGCCAGGCCGGTGCCCGCTCGAGTAGGTACAGACTGACATGTTTGCACCGGTCGAGTGCGGCTTCGATTGCGTCGTCGACGTTCATGTAGACGTCGGCGAGATCGATGGTCATCTTCGCCACGATCGACAAGCTGCGTTCGGGGGCGTCGGTGACGCTCGGGAACGAATCGATCGCCGACACCTCGAGCGGGAGATCGATGCCACCGATGCCGGCCAGGTCGGTCGCCAGCACCAGGAGATCTGGAGGCTCGGGGAGCGGCGGCAGCGTCCAGGTGAAGATCAACGGGAAACTGAACCCGGTGGGTGGCGGGTCGTCGATCTCGTCGAGCTTCATCACCTCGTCTTCGAAACCGAGCATCGCCCGGGGGTCGACGTCGAGTGACAGGTGCAGGTCGATCGGGCCTGCGCAGGCCTCCTCGGGATGCAGGTCCACCTCCCACAACTGTCGCAGCGAGTAGGTCTCGACGAAGTGGCGTTCGTCGTGGACGTGGAACCCGTGGTCGATGGCCTGACTCTTCACGTCGGCCACGAAACCTGCAACGTCGATCACTGCCATGCGGTTCGGACACTACCGTCCCTGAGCGTGACCATGCCCAATGACAACGACGTGCTCGCATTGTTCGCATCGATCTGCGACCGCACGGCCGAGGTCGTTGCGGGCACGACCGAATGGGGCGAGTCGGGTCGTCGGGCCGGCCAGTACCTCGTCGATCTCGACGTGGACGAGGTGTGCGTCTCCCCACTGCTCGCCGCCGGCTTCTCGGTGCTCTCCGAGGAGAGCGGCCTGCAGCACCCCGTCGGTGGGCCGTCGGAATTCGGGGTGGTCGTGGTCGACCCGCTCGACGGTTCCACCAATGCAAGTTTGGGTCTGCCCTGGTTCGCCACGTCGCTCTGCCTCGTCGTCGACTCGACACCGAGGGTGTCGACGGTGTCGAACCTCGTGACCGGCGCGCGGTACGAGGCGGTTCGTGGCGCAGGTGCCCGACTCGACGGCGACTCGATCGTGGTCCCACCGCCGGTGGGGCTCGGCGACGCGGTCGTGGCGATCAGTGGGCTGCCCGGTCACCATTACGGCTGGCGGCAGTTCCGGGCGATGGGCGCGTCAGCGCTCGACCTGTGTGCGGTTGCAAGCGGCTCGTTCGATGGCTTCGTCGACATGAGTCCGGATGCGCACGGGGTGTGGGACTACGTCGGAGCGTTGCTGGTGGTGCAAGAGGCCGGGGGAGCGATGGTCGATGCGCTCGGCCGCGACCTCGTCGTGCTCGAGCACGACGCGCGCCGGACGCCGGTCGCGGCGACCGGCGTTGCGTTGCTCGACGAACTCGTCGCCCACCGCATCGATCGGTAGCGTGCCGACGATGAAGCGGCAGGAGAAGGCGGACCGGATCGGTGCGATCCTCGATGAGTTGTACCCCGAGACGCCGATCCCGCTCGATCACACCGACGCGTACACGCTGCTCGTGGCGGTGGCGTTGTCGGCGCAGACCACCGACAAGAAGGTCAACCAGATCACCCCGGCACTGTTCGAAGTCGCCGGCACGCCCGAGAAGATGGCGTCGCTCGACCCCGACCAGATCCTCGCGTTGATCCGCGAAGTGGGCCTCGCCCCGACGAAGGCGAAGAACCTCTGGTTGGCCGCCAACATGATCGTCGACCGGGGTGGCGAGGTGATCGGCGACTGGGAATTCCTCGAGTCACTCCCCGGGATCGGCCACAAGACGGCGAGCGTCGTGATGTCACAGGCGTTCGGGGTGCCGGCGTTCGCCGTCGATACCCACGTGCATCGGCTCGCCGAGCGCTGGGGCCTGTCGAACGGGACGACGGTCGAGCGCACGGAGGCCGACCTCAAGGCGGTGTTCCCGATGGAGACGTGGAACGACCGCCACCTGCAGATCATCTTCTTCGGCCGCGAGTACTGCCCGGCCCGACGCCACGATCTGGCGACCTGCCCGATCTGCGGTTGGGCGGCGACGAAGCAGCGGATCCGCGACGAGTCGATGCGCTGAGGCGCTTCGGTCAGCAGGCCGGTCAGCCGAACGGCAGCGTGCCGTCGACGACGAGTTGTGCACACTCGACGGGGTTGTCTCGGCCCACATACGCGTCCTCGTTCGGCATCCAGACGTCGACCCAGGTGCTGCGCGCCGCCTCGCCGTCACGTTCGACGCCGCGACGCAAGCGGGTTTCGTAGGGGGCATCGACCCAGATGCGCACGTCGAGGTCATCGCGGAACATCTGGTGCAATGCGCAGACGCCCTCGATGATGATCACGCCGGTCGGCGCCATCGTCCTCGTGGATCCGAGTCGACCCTGGGCCCAGTCCCATTCGTCGTAGGTCGCGCCCTCGCCGCTGAGCAGCGGGTCGACCACCTGGGTGCGCAGGCGGCCGAGTTCGAATTCCGAGCCGTTCCAGAACGAGTCGGTGGCGACGACCTGGGTGTCGGCGACGACCTCGGCGACGCGTGTCGCGAGCGTCGACTTGCCGGCTCCGCCATGACCGCCGATGCCGACCAGGACCAGTCGAGCGGAGCGCTGGGCCTGCTCGATGAGCTGCGCGGTGGCCTCGGTCGGAGATGGTCGAGCCATGAACGACAGTTTGCCGAGGATTCCGTGTTCGTCGGCCACCGATCGGGGGAACCGGCCGACACCGGCCAGAACGTCGTCGTCGCAACGGCGAGCTACCGTCGGCGACAGTGAATCCTCCCGATGGCGCCCGCCGTTCTCTGCGGTATCGGGCTGCCGTGCGGTGGCTCGCCGTGCCGTGGTCGGAGTTCACCCTCGCGTCGGCGCTCGTGCTCGCGTTCGCCATTCCCGTGCTGCTGGTCGGCTCCGTCGACGTGTGGCGCGCGGCGAGTGAAGATGATCTGGCCGATCGCTCGGTCGCCGACGCGTCATTGATGCGCAATGGGGCCGACATCGCCGTCGAGGCAAGTTTCTCCGGCTCGGCGGTCGAGGAGGCCGACCGGGAACTGACCGATGCCCTGGCCGGGATTCCCCAACTCGAGCAGCCGGTGCGGACCGTCTACACGTATCCGGGTCTCTTCACCGTCGGACCGCCGCCCGTTCGCCAGGTCGGACCCGTCGCTCGACTGCTGAGTCAGGCCGGCGCCCTCGACGCTGTCGATGTCGTGGCGCAGCTGGACGACACGTCGCATGGAGTCTGGATCAGCACGTCGTTCGCCGATCTGTTGGGCCTGGAACTCGGCGACCCGCTGGCGTTCGAGGTCGGGGTGGTCGACGACGACGCTTGGAACGACCTCGTGAGCAACACCGGCACGAACGCGGCGTTCCGAGTCGTGGGACTGTACGAGCCCTTGTGGTCGGCCGAGGCCGACCTGGTGGCGGACGAGTACTGGTCGTCGGTGCCGCCGGCGCTGCTCCCCGTCTACGTCGAGGCGTTCAACCAGCCGAATTTCGAACTGGTGCTCGCCGAGGAGGCCACGCTGCTCGACAGCGGACTCCAGGGAGTGGTGCGGTGGCGGGCGCCGCTCGGGTCGATTCCGACCACGTTCGACGGCCTGCGAACGCTCCGGGATCAGATGCGACAGCTCGACGGGTCGCTCGTGCAGGCGGGTTTGCTGGGGTCGTCGATGCAGGAGGTGGCATCGACTGGGCAGCGCGCTCCCGTGCTGACCTCCGATGTGTTCGACACGACATCGGCGGTCGAGGCCGCCGTTGCGAAGCTGGCAGCCCCGCTTGCTTCGGCACGGGCCTTGGGTGCCATCGTCGGGTTGACGGCGGTGTTCGCCGCCGGTGTGTTCCTCGTCGAGCGTCGACGGTCGGAGTTCCGGCTCCTCACCAGCGAGGGCGAACGGTGGCCGAGGATGGCCGGTCGCGTGGCAGGTCAGCTCGTGCCGGTCGTGGCCGTCGCCGCGCTGGTCGGTGCGTTCCTGTCGGTCGCCGGGCCGAGATGGTTCGGCCCGGCCGTCTCCTACGATTTCGGTCGCCTTCCGTGGGCGCTGATCGGGCTGTCGTCGGTGGTCTCCCTGCTGGTGGCTTCGATCGCCGCCGGGGTGATGGGTGCCCGAACGTTGTGGTCGCCGAGCCGTCAGACGAGTCGGGCCGTCGGCCGGGTGCTGGTCGCGGCCCTCGTCGGCTCGACGGTGGTCGCCTGGATGCAAGTCGGGCGGACGACCGCGTCGGCCGGGGCCTCGATCGACCTGGTGGTGGTCGCGCTGCCGGTGTTGGTCATCGCGTTCGTCGTGCTGGTCGTCGTCGAGGCACTCGGCTGGATTGTCCGCCTCCTCGGGCGCCATGGCGAACGGCTGCCGGTGGAGTTGTTCCTCGCCATGCGTCGGCTGGGGTCGGGCTCGCTCGCTGTTCGACTGGTCGCGGGCTCGCTCGGGCTCGGTATCGGACTCCTGGTGTTCGCCTTGGCGATCACGGCGACGCTCGATCGAACGGTCGACGTGAAGCTGGCGACTCGCGTCGGTGGGGAATCGTCGGTGACGCTGCTGGACGACCTGCCGTCCACGTATCGCCCTCCGGCGCCGACGACGGTCATCGCGGAGTCCGACACGAGGCTCATGCCCGGGGCGGTGTCAGGCCGCGTCATCGCGATCGACCCCGCCACCTACGCGGACGCGGTGACCTGGTCCGACCAGTTCGGGGTGAGCGTCGACGAGGTGTTGGCTGCCCTCGCGGAACCGAGCGATCAGTCGATCCCGGTGATCGCGATCGAGGGCGAGCCGGTCCCGCCGGCGGGCGCGTTCGGGCTCACGAGGTCGTATCCGTATCGGGTCGTGGCCACCATTCGGGGCTTTCCCACCGCGGGAAACCGCAGGGTCAGCCTGATGGCATCCGCCGACGCCATCGAGGCGTTTGCCGCCGAGGTCGGCAATCCTGCAGCACGGCCGCCGCTGGATGCCTTTCGCAAGACGGCCGTTTCCCAGGCGAGCGTGGAACAGCTGACGGACTCGCTCGATGCTGCCGGCGTTCGGTACCGAGACGTGGTGTCGCAGTTGGAGCAGCGTCAGAGCCCAACGATCGTCGCGACGCGGTCGGCGTTCGGCTACCTCGGGGTGATCGGGGTCACGGCCGCCGCGGCGGCATGCGTCGCACTCGGGCTGTTCCTCTCGGCTCGTCGTCGGAGCAGGGCGTTGACGGGGGTCATCACCCGCTCGATGGGGCTCTCTGCACCTCGCGCGGCGATGGTGTCGGCGTTCGAACTCGGCTCGGTGTTGTTGGTGTCCGTCGGCGCCGGGTTCATCGCAGCACCCCTCGTCGTGCGCCGTCTTGCCCCCCGTTTCGATCCCGCACCCGGGCGGCCGCCGACGGTGGGTGTCCTCGTGGACTGGGCGCCGTTGGGGGCCGGTGCGCTGGTCGGTGTGTTGATCGTGGCGGTGCTGGTGTGGCTGTCGGAGTGGCGCGAGAGTCGCCGACCGGCGGGGGAGGTGGTGCGCGATGGCGAGTGACGACCTCCTGTGGTGCGACCAACTCGTGAAGTTCTATGAGACCTCGACCGGTCGGGTGCAGGCGGTCCGGGGCATCGATCTCGAATTCGCGGTCGGTACGACGGCCGCGATCGTGGGTCCGTCCGGCTCCGGCAAGTCGTCGTTGCTGCGGATGCTCGCGGGACTCGATCGACCGACTGCGGGCACGGTCATGGTGGATGGGGTCGACCTCTGGCGGCTGTCGGAGCGGGCTCGGGCGCGGGCTCGGGCCGACATGATCACGCACATCTATCAACGCCCGAATGACAACCTGTTCGGTCATCTCTCGGCGGAGATGCAGCTCGCGCGCGTGGCGAAGTCGAGCGGGTCGGTCGACGCATGGCTGCATGCCCTCGGACTCGAGGCCCAGCGCACCTTGCGGCCCGCACAGATGTCGGGCGGGGAGCGACAACGTCTGGCATTTGCCCGCGCGGCCGTCGCCGAGCATCGACTCATGATCGCCGACGAACCGACCGCCCAGCTCGATTCGGCGAACGCATCTGCGGTGCTCGATGCCATCGATGTGCTGGCCGGACGCGGGATCACCGCGATCATCGCGACCCACGACCGGCGCGTACTCGACCGCGTCGGCGAGGTCGTCGAACTCCGCGATGGCGCGGTGTCGACGATCACGACCGGAGGTGCGCGCCTGTCGGTGATCGATCGATCGGGTCGTCTGCAGTTGCCGCCCGAACTCCGCGAGAGGTTTCCACACGGACGGGCCCGGCTCCGGTGGACGAGCGAGTCCGAGCACATCGAGATCGAGCGACCATGATGCCCTCGGATGATCGCGTGCTCACGGTGTGTTCCGCATCGCGATGGTTCGAGATGCCCTCGGCGCGGGTGACCGCAGTCGACGACGTGTCGCTGCAGATCGACGTCGGGGAGATCGTCGGCCTCGCCGGCCCGTCCGGCTCGGGCAAGACCACGCTGCTGAATCTGGTTGCAGGATGGGAGACTCCCGACTCGGGGACGGTCGAACGCAACACCGGCCCAAGGCGGGGGTGGAGTTCGTTGGCGATCGTCCCTCAGGAACTGGGGCTGATTCCCGAGCTGACCGCCGTTCAGAACATTCGGCTGGTCGGCCGATTGGGCGGCGGCGACTCACGAACGGTGGGCGACTTGTTCGAGTTGCTCGACCTGGTCGGTCTCGCCGACCGCATGCCGGACGAACTGTCGGTCGGCGAACAGCAGCGCGTCGCAGTCGCGCGTGCGGTGCTCTGCATGCCCAGACTGCTCGTTGCGGACGAGCCGACGGCCCATCAGGACGAGCGACACGCCGATCAGGTGATGGCAGTTCTCGCGCAGGCCGCCTCAGCCGGTGGAGCGGTACTCGTCGCCACCCATGACGATCGCCTGTTGGCGGGCGTCGACCGAGTACTGCAGCTGCTCGACGGCCGCCTCGTGTCGCCGGACGGCGATGCCTGATCGCGCGCCGTACGATCGTCCCGTGGGATCGCTGGACCAACTGACGACCGAGGACGTCATCACGCGGGTACTGGGCGGCGACCGTGCCGGCCGTCGATCTGGCCTGGCTGATGTGTCCGAACAACTGCGTGCTGCCAACGAGGCAGCATGGGCGGCGACGTCGCCTCGACTGCTCGAGCTGTGCCGAGTGCGCATCGCGATCCTGCTCGGATGTGCCGCCGAGGTGGACGCTCGGACTCCCGGCAGCGGGGTAGGCGACGACCTGCTGGCTGCGATCAGATCGTGGCCGACCGACGCGCGTTTCGACGCGCTCGATCGGGCGTGCCTCGCATTCACCGAGCACTACGTGATCGATGTCGCTTCGATCGACGACGACACCGTCGCTGCGGTGCGCGAGCACCTGGGCGACGAAGGCGTGGCGAACTTCGTCAACGCACTCTTGGTGGTCGAGCAGCGCATCCGCCTGCGCCTCGTCTGGGACCGACTGCTCGGAGAAGTGTGACATGGAGCGATCCGCACGGGTCACCCCCGGCACTGCTGTCGATCGGACCCTGCGCACTGCGCTCGGCGGCTTCGCTGCCGCCACGGTGCGCCTCTCGACGGTGGACCCGGTGACCACCGAGATCGTCCGGCTCCGGTGCGCCCATCACCACGACTGCGGCACTTGACTGTCGCTCCGCCAGGCAGTTGCCATGGACGCAGGACTCGAGGAAGCCACGATCGCTGATGTGTTCGCCGGTACCACCGCCGAACTCCCGGCGGACCAGCGCGCGGCACTGGCGTTGGCCGACGCGCTGATGACGCAGCCCTCGTCGCTCACCGGCGCCGTGGTCGACGAGCTGCATCACCACTTCACCGAGGAACAGATCATCGAGCTCACCCTCGATGTGATGAAGTGGAACGCGCAGAAGGTCGCCGTGTCACTCGGGACCGATCACTGGGTCAGGCCAGGCGAATTGAGCGATCTACGTTTCGACGAACAGGGGAACTGGGTGCGTTCGTAGCGTCGCCCGATCGTCCACCGATCAGGGTCCGTGCGTGGCCGCGATCGGTTCGGATACTCCTATGCCGGTGAGGTGTCGTCGTCATCGGTTCGGGTGTCGCTGCCGTTCTCGGCGTCGAGGATCTCGACCTCGTCGTCTCCGCGATCGACGATGTCCTCGATCTGGAGGGTTGCGTCGGGCCGGCCGCCTTTGAGGCCGGTCGCGCGGCGGGCGGCCCGCACGCACTGCGAGATGCTGTGCCAGATGTGCTCGTCGCCCAGTTCCTCCAGGAACCCCGAGCGTTCGAGAACGGCGGAAACGGGATGCATGACCCGCGCGAGATACAGCCGGATCCCCCGGCCGGCGAGCTTCGTGCGGAGATCGTGGAGCATGTCGACGCTCGTCGTCTCGAGTTGCGAAGTGGCCTCGAGGTCGAGCACGAGCGCCCGGGCGTCGGGCCATCGTTCGAGTTCGGCGAGCAGCCCGTCTTCGATCGCCGAGGCGTTGGCCCAGAACAGCGGCGTATCGAGCCGCACGACGACGACTCCGGGGACCGTCTTGCGGGTCGTGTGACTGCGCACCCGGCCCCAGGCGGCCTTCTCACCACCGATCTTTCCGAGCACCTCCATCCTTGGTGAGCTTGATCGATAGATGATCGCCAGCAACGACGTGACGATCGCAATTCCCAGGCCGGGGAGCGGTCCGAACAGCACGACGCCACCGATACCGACCATCGCTGCGATGAAGTCGGCATGGCGGACTCTGAAATATCGGCGCAACGCCGACACGTCCATCAGGCCCCAGACCGCGGCGATCACGATGGCGCTCAACACCGCCTGCGGAAGGTCGCTGAAGAACCACGTGAACGCCACGAGGACGACCATGACGAGCGCGGCAGCGGTGAGTCCGGTGAACTGACTGGTGCCACCGGCGTGGTCGCTTGCAGCCGTCTTCGAGAGGCTGCCCGTGACGCCGAGGCCGCCGGTCAAGCCGGCGCCGATGTTGGACGCCCCGATGCCGATCAACTCGTGCTCGGTGCTGACGCGGTAGCCATTCCGAGCGGCAAAGAGGCGAGTTGCGGCGAGCCCCTCGGCCATGGCCACCAGGGCGAGCGAGACTCCACCGACGATGACAGCGCTGAAGTCCTCACGCGGGATCGTCGGGATCCCGATCGGCGGCAGACCCCGTGGAACGGCGCCGATGGTCGCGACACCCTCGGCCGCGAGATCGAGGACGGTGGAGAGCACCACCGCCGCCACGAGTGTGAACAGGCCCCACGGGACGTTCCTCGTCACCTGGCGACCACCGAAGAGGACGAGGAGCGCGCATGTTGACACAGCGACCGTCGTCGGATCGGCGTTGGCGATCTGATCGATGGTGCCGATGAGCACCCCGAGAAGGTCACCCTTTGGTTTCGGAATCCCGAGCAGCGTCGGGAGTTCCCCGATCACGATCGTCAGTGTGAGCCCGAAGACGAATCCGGTCACGATCGGCTTGGAGAGGAATTCGGCGAGCCACGAGATCCGGAGGAGGCCGGTGGCGATGAGTACGACACCGGCGACGATTGCAAGTGCGGCACTGATCGCCACGGCGTCCTGTGGGTTGCCGCGGCTGATGTCCGCCACCAGGGACCCGGAGACGATGGCGACGGTGGATGCCGGGCCGACGATGAGCTGCGGTGACGATCCGAGAACGGCGTATGCGAGGAGGGCGAGCGGCACGGCGTAGAGCCCGACTTGCACGGGTACCCCGGCGATCGTGGCGTAGCCCATCGACTGGGGGATCATCAGGGCGGCGACGATTGCACCTGCCAAGAGATCACCCCGAATGCGGCCGCGGTCGTACGCCCGGAGCCACCGCGTCATCGGAATCCAATGGGCCGCGATGTCGCGCAGGTCGCGGCGCGACTCGGCCGAATTGCTCGGAGTCTCCGCTGCTGTAAGACGTCGAGGCCACATCGTGGCGCTTCACACTAAACACCATGAGGGCAGGCGGCGGTGCATGAACGATGCGCGACACTGTGGGTCGATGTCGGCGGTCTGTCGGCATGGACCTCAGCGCCGTCGTCGATCGGGAGCGACTGGAAGGCGAGGTAGCATCGACCGTTCTCCGAACGACTGGTGACAGGCACGGGGAGTTCCAT
>JAHENF010000068.1:2085-11573 GCA_024643255.1 Ilumatobacteraceae bacterium | reverse complement strand
TCGCCGATTTCGTGCCGTGTCGTCTGTGCTGGTTCCAGCGCATTGCCATGTACCCGTTGTCGGTCGTGCTGCTCGTCGGAGCGATCCGCCGTGATGCCGGCGTGCGCTGGTACGCCGGCCCGCTGGCGCTGATCGGGCTGGGGATCTCGTCGTGGCATTCGTTGATCGAGTGGCGACCGCAGCTCGACAACGGTCAGTGCGAGCTGACGGGTCCGTCGTGCACCTACGTGTGGTTCCGCGAGTTCGGTCTGAGCCTCGCCACGATGGCGTTGATCGGGTTTCTCACCATCCTCATACTGTTGTTCGTGCGCTTCCCCGCCAGACTGGACGCGTCCACCGAGGTCGAAACGGAGCCTGTGTCGTGAATCCCAAGAACCGCACGCTGATCATCGTCGTCGGCGTGATCGTCGCCATCCTCGGCCTGGCCGGTATCGCCGTGCTCGCCGGCGGTGGTGGTGACAGCGGAAACGGCGGGGTCGTCGACCCCAGCCAGACCACGACGGCCCCCACAGGTGAGGTCGAACAGAATCGGCCGATCTCGGCCGAGGGGACCAACATCCCGTCGCTCGACGACACGCTCGACCCGGATCCCGGGATCGGCATGGCGTTCCCGGTCATCAGCGGCCAGAGCTTCGACGGCACCCCGGTCACGATCGGTGGCGCCGCCTCGGGGCCGACGTTGATCGCGTATCTCGCTCACTGGTGCCCGCACTGCAATCGCGAGGTTCCCCAGCTGATCGAGTTGAACAACCGCGGCGGCGTGCCTGCCGACATGCGCGTGGTCGGCGTCAGCACCGCGGTCGACAACACGGCGCCCAACTACCCGCCATCGAAGTGGCTGCAGGACGAGAACTGGCCGTGGGAGGCGATGGCCGATGACGCCAATTCCTCCGCGTTCGTCCTCAGTGGCGGCTCGGGGTTCCCGTATCTGGTGATCCTCGACGCCGACGGCAACATCATCGCCCGTGACAGCGGCGAGAAGACGGCCGAGGAACTCGACGCCTGGATCCAGGACGCCCTCGCCACCGCGTCCGCCTGATGGCGACGCGGGGTCAGACCCCGCGCCTCATCCCGCCCCGCGTCTCATTCCCAGGCGGTTGGAAGCGTCGAGTGGTCGCTCACCGTGCAGTCGTCGCCGAACACGACGTAGCGATCGAATCCGCGCAGGAACCAGCGGTCGTGGGTGACCGCGATCACCGTGCCGTCGAACTGCGCGAGGCCGGCTTCGAGCGCCTCCGCGGAGACCAGGTCGAGATTGTCGGTCGGTTCATCGAGCAGCAGCAGTGTGGCGCCCGACAGTTCGAGCAGCAGGATCTGGAAGCGAGCCTGTTGTCCACCTGACAGGGTCTCGAACGTCTGCTGCGCGCAGCCGTGCAACTCGTAACGGCGCAACATCCCCATCGCCGGCCCGAGCACGACGTCGTGGCCGTACAGGATGTCGACCAGCGTGCGCCCCGCCCATTCGGGATGTTCGTGCGTCTGGTGGAACAGACCCGGCACCACCCCCGCCCCGAGCCGGCAGATGCCGTCGTGGGCCACCGAGCGAATCACCGGGGATCCGCCTCGCGTCTCGTCGCGCCTCTCGTTCACGAGGCGGAGGAAGTGGCTCTTGCCGACCCCGTTTCCCCCGAGGACAGCGACTCGTTCGCCGTACCAGAGCTCGAGGTCGAACGGGTCGGTGAGGCCGTCGATCTCCAGCTGCTCACAGATCACGGCGCGCTTGCCGGTGCGTGCGCCGCGCAGGCGCACATCGATGCGTTGGTCACGCACGTCGGTCGGTCGTTCGTTCTTCTCGACGAAGTGCCGGAGCTTGGTCTCGGCGGCCTTCAGCTTCGGCGCGAACGCCTCACTGATCTTCGCCCGTTCGCGCATCAGCTTGACGTAGTCCTCGAGCCGTTGACGTTCGGCGTCGTAGAGAGCCTGATCCTGCTCGCGTCGATTGTCGTGATGGGCCTTGGCATCGGCATAGCCGGCGAACGAACCACCGTGGGTCCAGGCGCCCCACGCTTCGATCGTGACGATCTTGGTGGCCGTGGCCGCGAGGAGTTCGCGGTCGTGGCTGATGAACAGCACCGTCTTGCGGGTGGCGTTGAGTTGACCTTCGAGCCACCGCTTGGCCGGGACGTCGAGGAAGTTGTCAGGTTCGTCGAGGACGAGGATGTCGAACTCGCTGCGCAGGAGCGCCTCGAGCGCGAGCCGCTTCTGCTCGCCACCGCTGAACGTGCGCAACGGTCGGTCGGCGACCTCGTCGAGCGACGCCGCGAAGGACCGGGTGACGCACTCGTTCCACGTCACCTCGAGGTCGTAGCCACCCGCATCTCCCCACGCCGCGAGCGCGTCGGCGTACTCCATCGGGTCGTCGTCGAGACGTGCTTCGGCGCGTCGCATCCGCTCGGCAGCGTCACGCAGTCGGAGCGGCGCGATCGACACGAGCAGCTCGCGCACGGTGCTCGCGGGGTGATCGGCGGTACCGACGAGCTGGTGCATCACACCGAGTTGGCCGTCGACGCTGATCGTGCCGTCGCTCGCCTGGAGGTCGCCGGCGATCAGCTTGAGCAACGTCGACTTGCCGACCCCGTTGGCGCCGACCACGGCGACGCGATCGCCATTGCCCACACGGAACCCGACGTCACGGAACAGCTCGTCGCCGCCGGGGAGCTGCCAGGCGAGGTGGCTGACGGCGATGGAACTCACGGCTCCGAGAGCCTAGGGATCTCGACGGTTGCCGCGAGCGTCGGTTTCGCCAGCGGCCGTCGCCCGCTCGATGACGACGCGAACCGGAAGGTCGAGTGCGGTCGCGGCAGCGGCGGCATCATCGAACTCGACCTTCGTGCGATGCTCGCCGAGCTTCACGCCGATCCGGTGGCCGTCGACGTCGACGCTGGTCTGGGTGCGCTGTTGGGGCCAGCGCCGCATCGTGGTGCTGCGCACGCCGAGCGTGCCGGTCTCGCGCACCAGCAGCGATCGCAACGCCGCAACGAGCGCGGGATCGCAGAGCACACTGACCGTGCTCGCCGGGCGACCCTTCTTCATCACGATCGGCACCAGCCAGGCGTCGTGCGCGCCTGCCGCGAGGAGCGCTGAGACCGTGTGCGCGAGGACCTCGCCGCTGACGTCGTCGACGTTCGCCTCGAGGAGTGCGACCGGCGTGCCGTCGTCGCCCCCGGCGGTGCGGACACCGACGAGTGCCTGCACGACGTTGGCGCGTTCGGGAGGGTCGGCCGTGCCGGCTCCGTACCCCACCGATCCGATGACCATCGCCGGCGCTGGGCCGAACCGGGTCGCGAGGGTCGCCATCAACGCCGCGCCGGTCGGCGTCGCCACTTCCAACGTGGTGTCGATGCCGACCATCGGCGCGCCCGCCGCGGCGAGCAGTGCCACGGTCGCCGGCGCCGGGTTGGGGATCATCCCGTGCGCGCTGCGGATCGTTCCCGTCCCGACCGCGATCGGACTGCACCACACCTCGGCGATGTCGAGCGACTCGAGTGCGGCACAGGCCCCGACCACGTCGACGATCGAGTCGAGCGAGCCGACTTCGTGCAATTCGACATCGTCGGGGTCGATGCCGTGGATCGCTCCCTCGACCTCGGCGAGCCGACGGAACACCCCCTGTGCCCGCGATCGGACGCGGGTGGGCAGGTCGGCGCCGTCGAGCAGTGCGAGCACCTCTCGCGCCGAGCGGTGGGCAACCGCGTGCGCGTCGGGATGTTCGTCGTCATGCTCGTCGTGCTCATGATGGACGACGACGTTGGCCCAGGTGGCGCCGACGCCGCAGCGTTGAACCCGCTCGAACAGCAGTGCGTAGCCGTCGACGCCGAGCCCGCCGATCATCTGGGCGATCTCGTCGGGATCTGCGCCGGCATCGACGAGCGACGCCATCGTCATGTCGCCGGCGACGCCGGCCTGACAGTTGAACCAGACGATGCGTTGCTCCCCGTCGGTGGTGATCGCGGTCATCGCGTCGGCCAGGTGAGGATGCGGGCGATGGCGCACGCGGCGCCGAATCCGTTGTCGATGCCGACGACGGTGACCCCGCTCGCGCACGAAGCGTGCATCGCCAGCAGTGCGGTCACGCCGTCGAGTCCGGCGCCGTAGCCGACACTCGTCGGTACTGCGACGACGGGAGCGCCCGTCAGCCCGCCGATGACGCTGGCCAGCGCCCCCTCCATTCCGGCGATCACGATCAGCGCATCGGCGTCGGTCAGTTCGTCGAGCCGGGCGAGCAGTCGGTGCAGTCCGGCCACGCCGACATCGGTGACGATCGTCGGCTCGATGCCGTGCGCCCGCAGTGCGAGGGCGGCCTCGTCGGCGATCGGGATGTCACTCGTTCCTGCCGTCACGACCCCGACGCGCGCCGTCGACATCGTCTCCGGGAGACGCCACACCATGCTGCCGCTGCTCTCGGCATCGGGGAGGCCGTGGATCTCGATGCAGGCCGTGCGCTGGGCATCGTCGGTGCGCGTCAGGAGCACCGGGCCGCTTCCGTGCGCCAACAATTCGCCGACGATCGTGACGCACTGGCCGGCGCTCTTGCCCGGGCCGTAGATCGCCTCGGGCATGCCCTGGCGAAGGTGTCGATGGTGGTCGACGGAGGCCCCGTCGACGTCGGCGAAGGGAAGGCGACGCAGCTTGGTGACCGCGGCATCGGGAGTGATCTGCCCCGAGCGCACATCGTCGAGCAGTGCCCGCAGGCTCGGTTCGTCCACCCGCTCATGGTGACAGGTCCGCCAACCGGAGACGGTCTCGAGCACGAGGAACCGTAACCTTGCCGCCATGGCAGTGACACGGGTGGGGTTCTTCGGGCCGTTCGGCACGTTCACGCAGCAGGCGCTGCTCACCCAACCGGACCTCGCCGACGCGGAGCACGTCGCCTATCGCACCGTCCCCGACGTGCTCGACGCCGTCGAGCAGGGCGAAGTCGACCTGGGTGTGGTGCCGATCGAGAACTCGATCGAGGGAATGGTCAACTTCACCCAGGACGCGTTGGCCTTCGACCACGAGCTGTTGATCCAGCGTGAGATCGTCATCGACATCGAGCACTGTCTGTTGGCGCGACCCGGAGTGACGCTCGCCGACGTGCGCGACGTCTTCTCGATCCCGGTGGCGACCGCACAGTGCCATCGCTATCTTCGCGAGCAGTTGCCGGACGCCGAGATTCGTGCCGCGTACAGCACCGCCGATGCCGCCAAACAGGTCAGCGAACGCGCCGAGCTCGACGCCGCCGCGGTCGGCCCACGCGTCGCCGCCGAGGTCTACGGTCTCGACATCGTCGCCGCCGACATCGCGGATCACCACGACAACCAGACCCGGTTCGTGGTCGTCGCCCGTGAGGGCGTGCCCGCGCCGACGGGTAACGACAAGACCGCGCTCGTGATCTACCAGCGCGCTGACGAGCCAGGCAGCCTGGTGTCGATCCTCCAGGAGTTCACCGCGCGACGGATCAACCTCTCGAACCTGACGAGCCGCCCGACCAAGGCGGGCGGCCTCGGCGACTACTGCTTCATCGTGTACGCCGAGTCGCACGTGGCCGACGAATTGCTCGCGGACACGATGCGTGCGCTGCACGCCAAGCAGGGCGCGGTGAAGTTCCTCGGTTCGTACCCTGCTGCGGGTGACCACGCCGAGACCACGCGTGAGCACGCCGACGCTCGGTGGCGCGAAGCCGACGACTGGGTCGCGGCGATCCGGGGCGCCATCCGCCGCTGAGCCAGGGTGCGCGGCGACGTACGCTCGTCGACATGTCGAGCACGTCTGACCGTCCCGTCTCTGTGGTCACCGGTGCCAACTCCGGCATCGGCCGGGCGACGGCGATTCACCTCGCGAAGCAGGGCCATCGCGCGATCGGAACGGTTCGCTCGATCGCCAAGGCGGAGAAGTTGCAGACGATGGCCACGGCGGCGGGTGTCGATGTCGAGCTGTTCGAGCTCGACGTCGCCGACGACGATTCCGTGCGCGACGGTTTCGCCGAGATCCTCGCCGCCACGGGAAGGGTCGATCACCTCGTGAACAACGCCGGTGTCGGCGGCAACGCGGTCGCCGAGGAGTGTCCGCCCGAGCTGTACCTATCGGTGATGAACGTCAACCTGTGCGGCGCCGTCCGGTGCCTCCAGGCGGTCCTTCCCCAGATGCGCGAGCGCGGCGGCGGGACGATCGTGAACATCACCTCGGTCGCCGGTCGCATCGCTGCGCTCGCGCAGTCGCCGTATGTCGCCTCCAAGTGGGCGTTCGAGGGCCTCAGCGAGGGGCTGGCGCAGGAGCTGGCTCCGTTCGGCATCCGGGTGGTGATCATCGAGCCCGGGGTGACCAAGTCGGCGATCTTCGCGAAGAACATCGATGCGCCCAACTCGACGGGGTCGTACGAGGCCCACTACCGGCGCATGTTCCAGTTCTATGCCACCGGTATGGCGAACGCGACCGATCCGTTCGAGGTGGCCGAGGTCATCCACCAGGCGATCACGACCGACGAGCCGCGCCTGCGCTACCCCGTGAGCTGGGGCGGCGCCGAACTGGCCGAACTGCACGACCGCATCGACGACAGCGATTGGATCGCGATGGGTGCGGTCGAGGAGGACGCGGCCTACTACCAGCGGTTCCACGACGTGTTCGGTCTCGATCTGCGTTGACCGCCTCCTTGCGCATCCTCACCGTGTGCAGCCACAACCGGACGCGCTCGGTGATGATGGCGGCTCTCCTCGAATGGACGTTGACCGCGCGGCGCGTGCCGGTCGCGGTCCGCTCGTCGGGGTTCGGGCCCGAGGGCATCCCTGCCATCGAGGACGCGGTCGTCGCCATGAGGCGGCGCGGGCTCGACGTGTCGCAGCATCGCAGCCGGTCGACGACCGCCGCGCTCGTCGACGGCGCCGACGTGATCATCACCGCGGAGCGAGCCCACGTGGTGCAGATCGCCGCCCTTGCGCCGTCGGCGTTCCCGAGGGCGATGACGCTGCCGGAGTTGTTGGCGCGTGCCGCGGACGGCCCGACGCCATCGGCGGTCGCCGGGGTGCGGGAGTGGGTGTACTCGCTGACGGCCGAACGGACCGCCGGGAGCTACCTGCGCGAGCCGGTCCCCGAGGTCGCCGACCCGACCGGCTCGGCGCCGCGGGCGTTCGAGTCGGCCGTCGTCACGATCGAGCGTCAGTGTGCCGAGATCGGTGCGCTCCTGGCTCGCATCGTCTCGGTCGGCTGACCGGGTCGATCACGCGTCGATGGTCGCGTAGGCGCGCACGGTGAAGGTGCCTGCGCCGGTGATCTTCGGTGGCACCGCGGTGAAGCGGAAACCGCGCTCGGGAAGTCGGTCGAGGTTCGTGAGGTGTTCGACGATCGGAATTTCGGCGCCGAGCAGGGTGCTGTGCACCGGGCGTCCGGTGCCATCGGTCGCGTCGATGTTGAGCGAGTCGATGCCGACGCACATCGCGCCGGCGGCCACGAGCACATCGGCGGCCGCCGCCGTCAGGTGGGGGTGCTGCGAGAAGTAGGCCTCGTCGCCCCAATGCCTGGCGTGGTCGGTACGGATCAACACTGCACGCCCTCGGGCGTCTGTCAGGTCGTCGGCGCTCAGGTCGATCCCCCCGGCGCCGGGGCGGTGCAGACAGATGGCGGGCACGTCGGCGACTCGTTCGAGGGCGAGTTCGCTGAGGTCGTGGCCGTCGGCGTAGCGGTGGAACGGCACGTCGAGGTAGGTCCCGGTGTTGGTACACATGGTGACCAGGCCGATCTGGAACGTGATGCCGGCGCCATAGATCTCCTCGGCGGCGTCCCTGCTCAGATGATCGACGACCCGTGGCACCGGCAGCCCCGGATAGGTCTGCATGCCGTCGGTGATCACATGGCTGAGGTCGATGAACATGGCGGTGGTCTCCCCGATCGCGGTTGCTTGCTCAGCCCTCGCGCCACGACTCGTCGATGGGCGTGACATCGGTGACGTGGATCTCGGGGCCCCACGATGCGCCGACCAGTTCGAGTCGATCGCCGCTCCAGAACGTGCCAGGGTCATACCAGTTCGGCGGCCGTTCGCCGTCGAGGAGGCCCATGCGTTCGAACGTGATCGCGACCAGTTCTGCGCAGTACACGTCGGTGAGCGAGATCCGTTGGCGGGCGCGTCCCGTCACCCAGTGTTTGGCGAGCGTCGCGGTGCTCGGGAAGGCGCGGCCGCTGTACTCGTCGACCACCGCCAACGCGTTGTTCTCCATCTCGACGGTGGCATCGATGTCGATCTGGCGAAACCACGCCTGCTGGCCGTACCGGTGGGTCCAGATGCTCACCGCTCGCTCGAGCACGTGGAGTTGTGCGCCGCGTTCGCGCTCGCCGGTCCAGACGTTCGGCATGCTGGCTCCGAGCTCCGCGTGCCAGATCAGTGGCGGCAGGTCGTCGATCGCGAGCACCACGCCGACGTGATTGACGGGGCTGTTGGTCACCAGGCGGATCGCTCGGTCGGCGACCGACTTGCCGTGGAACAGCCACACGTCCCCGGTCGCTGCTTCGGCGAGCGCGTCGTACAGAGTCATCGAGTCGGCCATCGGTGACATAACGTACGTCGTCGTGCGATGGGCAAAGATCCTCGGAGTCGCCGGTGTCATCGCCGTGCTGGGCGCCACGAGCGTCGCGGTGTACCAGCGCCGCCAGCATCGTGAATGGACCGAGCTTCCGCCCGACGAGCTGCGATCTCGTCTGCACGCTCGGCTCGCCACGGCCGCCCGGTAGGATGCGTTCATTGGGGCGAGTTGCGTTGTCCTGAGCGCCGATGGTCTGTGGATGCTCCATCGACCGGCGTCGACGGAACGAGGCAACATGGCCACCAAGAAGCAGCCGGCTAGCCGCTGGCACGACGGCACCACACCGGTCGAGGATCTCCCGGAGACCGAGCAGATCGCTCATGAGCTGGTCATCGAGCGCCGCGACCTCGCACCATCGGTCGAGCGCATCATGGACGCCGAGATCAGCGATGATCAGCGCAATCAGGCCATGACGATGTTCCGTGACTCGCTGTCGCAGGACGGCGATCCGAATCGCGACCCCCGCGTCGCGATCGCCACGGCAACCGCCGCCGGCTGACCACGCCCTGGCCTTCGCGGTCCCGGACGTACCCTGGCCCGATGAGCGCACCATTTCCGACGGCTGCCGTTCGCGCGCTCCCGAAGGCGGAGCTGCACGTCCATCTCGAGGGGACGCTCGGCGCGGCCACCGTGTTGATGCTCGCCGAACGCCACGGTGTCCGCCCGCCGGCGGACGACCTCGAGGGCGTCGAGGCGTGGTTCCGTTTCGACGGTTTCTCCATGTTCCTCGAGCGCTACTTCGCGGTGCTCGACCTGCTCCGTGAGCCGGACGACTTCGCGCTGGCCGCAGAGCGTTATCTCGACCTCGCCTCGTCCCAGGGTGTCGTTCACGTCGAGTTCCACGTCTCGGCGACCGGCCACATCGTCGAGCACGCGAAGCGATGGGGGCCGATTCACGACGGCATCGTCGACGGATGCCGGCGCGCGGCGAGCCGA
>JAHENF010000068.1:0-1985 GCA_024643255.1 Ilumatobacteraceae bacterium | reverse complement strand
CGTTGCCGCCCGCCGATGCGACGATCGCCATCTTGTCGCCGCTCTGCCACGGCGCCGTGAGCTCTCTCAGTTCGCCGCACGGATGTGCGGGATGACCTGCTCGGCGAACAGGCGCATGGTCTGGGTGTCGGGGTAATCGGAGCACCACGGATAGAAGCCGGTGCAGCCGAGGTCGATGTAGGTCTGCAGTTTCTCGGCGACCTGTTCGGGTGTGCCGACGAGGTTGCCGGCATGCCACGACTCGTAGGGCTCGCCGTAGAAGCTGCGCGTGCCGCCGTCGACGATCTCCTGCTCGGACTCGCGGATGAAGACCTCCGGCGACCACGTCTTCTGGATTTCGTCGTAGTCCCTGCCGACCTCGCGGCAGTGTTCGCGCAACACGTCGCACTTGTGCTGGAACTCGTGGGGCTTGCCGCCGAAGTTCGACGCGTCGGCGAGACGGGCGACGACGCGAAGGGTGAGTTGTTCGCCGCCGCCACCGACGAGAACCTGTGGGCGCGGTGACTGCACCGGCTTGGGGTCACACTGCGCGCCGTCGAGTTGGTGGTAGCGGCCGTCGTAGGAGACGTCGGGCTCGGACCACATCGCCGTGACGATCTCCACGGTCTCGGCCAGCATCCGGATGCGCTCGGCCGGTGCGAGGAACTCGTAGCCGTATCCCGTGAACTCGTGCTGGTACCAACCTGCGCCGATGCCCCAGATCAGGCGTCCACCCGACATCACGTCGAGGTTCGAGGTGAGCTTCGCGAGCAGCGACGGCTCGCGGTACGGCGCACACCCCACCATCTGGCCGAGTTTGATGGTGTTCGTGCGCTGGGAGATCGCCGCAAGCGTCATCCAGCACTCGAACATCGTCTCGTGGGCCGGCACCGGAACGTTGTGGAAGTGGTCGTAGACCCACAACGAGTCGTAGCCGAGTTCCTCCGCGAGTTGCGCGATGTCGACGGCCTGCTGCCACTTGTCGATCGGGTCGGCGATGGACGCGAGTTCCATCTTCCAGCCCTGAGGTATGAACACGCCGAACTGGAGATCTGTCATCGACCCATCCTGACACAGGGCCCGAGACCGGTGAACGGGTGGGTTCAGTCGTCGTCGTGATGGTCTCGACCGGCGTGGGCGCTCTCGTGATCCGAACCCTGGTCAGCGTGGCCGGAGGTGTCGGAGTCGTCGGTGTGTCCTGGGGAGGACCCGTTGTCGACCGAGACGTAATCCGCGTCGTCGTCGTGGTCGTCGGATCCGCTGTCGTCATCGGAGCGTTCACGGTCGTGTGACGACTCGTCGTCGGAGGAGCCGACGAGCGCCTGCGGCCGGTATCGCAGATCGTGTGGTTCGACGGCCTCGCTGGGCGTCGTCGGCGCACCGTTCGCGACGATCGGAGCGACGGGCGCGCTGGATGCATCGTCGCTGGGGGCGACGACGAGTGTGGTCACGACCGGCGCCGGCATCGACGTCGTCGGTTGGGTCGGCGTGGGTTGGATGGTCTCGGCGGGTTCGGGTTGCTGGACGACGATGCGGTGGTGGGCGTCGGGGAGCATGGGCACGTCGACGATGCCGCGGGCCTGCATCCCGACGACCGACGCGGCAGCGACGGACACGCCGATCATCATCTTGCCGACCACGGTGCCGGTCAGCGCGGCGGCGACCGCGCGCTTGCGTCGTCGACGGGCGCCGATCAGATCGACCCCCGCGGCGGCGTCGGTCCCGCCGGTCGAGATGAACGTGGCGAGTTCGGGCCTCGGGTCCGATGATGCGATGGCCCCGTAATGGTCTGCGATCGATGCGAGCAGCGCTCCGAGCGGTTGATCGCGCTCGTGCCCCGAGAGCAACGCCTCGACGGCTTCATCGTTCAGGTGCTCGGGCATCGCTCCTCGTTCAACGCCGCTCGGCGTCGGTTGGATACGGGCCGCGGGGCAGGTTCTTCTCGAGTTGACGGAGCGCCCGCCGTTGGAGAGCCTTGACCGAGCCGATCGATCGCTTCACGACGT
>JAHENF010000027.1:24909-45222 GCA_024643255.1 Ilumatobacteraceae bacterium | reverse complement strand
GGCGGAGCTGATCGAAGGACTCGCTCGTCAGCTCGTCTGGATCGTGCTCGGCACGATCGGAGTACGGATCATGTGGCGCCGGGCAGTGCGCTCATACACAGCGGTCAACGGATGACGAACAGACGAGCTGACCCCGAACGCGAGGTGCGACTCGGCAGCTGGAGGCTGGCGTGGCTCCACCTCCGCATCGGCATCATGAACGAGCTGCAGTACCGAGCGAACTTCGCGATCCAGCTGATCCAATCGCTGGTGGCGATCGGCACCGGGCTGGTCGTGCTGGCGCTGATCTTCGATCAGACCGATCAGCTCGACGGCTGGTCGCGACCCCAACTGTTGGTCGTCATGGGTGTGTTCACGCTGGTCGGCGGTGTGATCGGTTTCGCCATCGAACCGAACATGGGCCGCGTGATGGGCGACGTGCAACAGGGCACGTTCGACTACGTCCTGACCAAGCCGGTCGACTCACAACTCCTGGCCAGCGTGCGCGAGTTCCGCCTGTGGCGCCTCACCGATGCCATCGTGGGCATCGCTGTCGTCGGTTGGGGACTCGTCCAACTCGACGAGCACATCGGCGCCGGCGAGGTCGCGGCGTTCGTGATCACGCTGACCGCCGGCAGTCTGCTCATCTACTGCCTGTGGCTCGTGCTCACCACGGCCGCATTCTGGTTCACGCGGGTCGAGATGGTGCAAGAACTCTTCAGCGGCCTGTATCGGGCCGGCCAGTACCCGGTCACGATCTATCCGCAGTGGTTGCGGATGTCGCTCACGTTCCTGGTGCCGCTCGGTTTCGCCATCACCGTGCCGTCGGAGACCCTCACCGGCCGACTCACGCTCGAGCGGTTCGTGGTCACCCTCTGCTTCGTCGTCGTCGCCTTCACCGTCACCCGGATGATCTGGCAGACCGGCACGCGCCGCTACTCGGGCGCATCATCCTGACCCGCGAACTCACTCGAGGGTGAACTCGACGCCACCGATCAGCGTTCGTTCCCCGACACGCGACCGGTCGACGGCACGAAGGGACACCTCCACGATCCCCTCGCCCCGTTCATCGACGCCAAGAAACCGTACCGACTCGTCGATGTCCAGCTCGTTCCAGCGGCCACTCATCGCCGTGGGGTCGTGAGCCGCCACGCCGACACCCGTGATCGCGTCGACTGTCCTGACCTGCGATGTCGCGGCCATCGACGGCCAATCGGGACCTCCCCAACGCCAGCTCCCGGTCGGTACGGGTTCGTCGATCGACACGATGGCACCGCCGACGTCGCCGGGATGCAGATGCCGGCCACGTATGTCGGGCAGGTCACCCGCCCAGACGATCCGTACGCCGTGGCCGGCGAGATGCGCGACCCGGGCGTCGAGGTCGTCGACCTCGTGGATGACCATGTAGCCGCCGGCACCACCGCGTTTGTCCAGCAGGCGCCCGACGCTCGTGTCCTCCTCGATCGGTGACAGCACCTCGAGGAACTGGTCGCCGACCAACAACAGCGCATTGCGCAACCCGAATTCGGCGACACCCGGATCGTGGAAGCAGACCTCGAGCCCGAACGCTGCACAGAGCTGATCGACGATCGGATCCAGGTCCGGGGCGATCATCGCCACCTGCCGGAGGCGGATCACGACACGCTCCGCAGGAACTCGATCACGGACGGATGGGCTGTGGGCATCCCCTTTCCTACCGCGGCGACCGAGCGATGAGCGAACGCACCGTTGCGTTCGCTCTTCGCGCGGAGGCCTACGCTCGGCTCATGCCGCTGCACCATGTCGCCTATGCCACGCGTGACGTCGATGCCACCACGCACTTCTACGAGGAACTGATGGGGTTTCCGCTCGTGCACACCGAGGTCCAGGCATTGGGCGAGAGCTGGATCCGTCACGTGTTCTACGACATCGGGCCGACGGGCGACGGGCCAGGGGGTGGCGAGGCGGAGTGCATTGCGTTCTTCGAGTTCCACGAAGTCGGCGAGCAGCCGGGGTGGACCACCGACGTGTCGGCCGGAGTCGGCCTGCCGTTCTGGGTCAACCATTGCGCGTTCCGCTCCACTGCCGAGCAACTCGAGACCGTTCGGGCCCGCATGACCGCAGCAGGCATCGAGCCGGCGATGGAACAGGACCACGGGTGGTGCCACTCGCTGTACTACCTCGACCCGAACGGCATCATGGTCGAACTCTGCGTCGACACGCCCGGATTCGAGCCGGACCCCGCCGAAGCGCACCGCCTTCTCGGCGTGGACCCGCTCATCGAAGGCGTCCGCCCGCCGATGCACGCTGAGCAGGCCTGACATGCCGCGCCTCGGCCAGGTCGGCAAGGACGACGCTCACCCGCTCGCGCAGGCGATCTACGGCATGATCTTCGGCGATCGTGACCCGGTCGAGGAACCTGGCACGGCGTCGGGGACCCCGGGCAACTGGTGGACGGTGTTTGCGCTCGTCCCCGATGCGTTCGACCACACCACGGCCGGATTCCAGTTCTACCGCGACCCGAACAGGCACTTGGATCCGAAGCTGCGCGAGCTCGGCCAGACGAGGGCCGGGTACACGGTGGGCAGTCAGTTCGTGTTCAGCCAGCACTGCAAGGCGATGCGCGATGTCGGCTTCACCGACGAGCAGGTCGCCGCGATTCCGTCGTGGTCGGTCGCCGACTGCTGGACCCCCGCCGAGCGGGCCGTGTTGGCGTACACCGATTGCCTCACACTGCAGCACGGTCGCGTGCCCGATGCGCTGTTCGTCGATCTCAAGCGACATCTCGGCGACGAGGAGATCCTCGAGTTCACATACGTCACCTGCACCTATGCGATGCACGCCACGATGTCGAACGCGCTTCGCCTCGAGTACGACGACGTCGACGATCGAGTCGTGGAGGTCGCCGACCCGTCCGGGCGCATGGCGGGCCTCGACGTGATGTCGGTCGTCGACGAACCTTCGATGTCCGACGATGTCGATGGCGGTTGAGCCCGTCCCCGGCGTGCCGGCGACGGTGGGCGACGTACTGGCGACGGTCGGCGACCTGGTCGAGGACGTCATCGTGCGGCTCGACGAGTCGGTCAACGTCGCCTCCGACACGCCAGCGAGCATCTCGCGACGCCGCGGTGGCAGCGCAGCGAACGTCGCGGTCGCGGCGGCCGGGCTCGGCCACCGGAGCCGGTTCCTCGGCCAGGTCGGCATCGATGCGATCGGCACTGCGCTGCTGGCGGACATGACCGACGGTGGGGTCGACGTCGCGTGGGTTCGTCGCTCGGGATCGACCGGCACGATCGTCGCGCTCGTCGATTCGACCGGCGAGCGTTCGATGCTCACCGACCGTCGAACGTGTGTCGATCTGTCCGACCCCGACCCAGCATGGCTCGAGGGCGTCAACGTCCTGCACATCCCCCTGTACTCGTTGGCCACGGGAGCGGTGGCGGCAACCGCCACGACGTTGATCGGGTGGGCGCACGAGCACCACATCGACGTCTCGATCGACGCATCATCGAGGGCCGTGCTCCGCGGCATGGGAACCGCTCGGGTCCGGCGGCTCCTCGCCGACCTCGAACCGGACGTGCTCCTCGCCAATCGCGACGAAGCGCTGGCGCTCGACGTCGACGGTGCGGTCGGAAACTGCGTCACCGTCGTCAAGGCGGGTGCTGATCCTGCAATCGTGCACTCCCCGAATGCACCGAGTGTCGAGGTCCCCGGCATCGCCGTCGCCGACGTGCGCGACACGACCGGTGCCGGCGATGCGTTCGCCGCAGGGTTCCTCACCCACACCGGGGGGTGGCGACGTGATCCGATCGGCGCGTGCCGCGCCGGTCACCGATGCGCTGCGGCGCTGCTCGTCAGCCGAGCCACGCAGTGATGTCGAATGCGTCCGTCGGCACCTCGACGTCGAGCGGTTGATCGCTCGCGTGCATGTCGAGCACCATCGACACGCCCTGGCCGGCGGCCGCGAGGTCGAACGACACGCGACGCAGTCCGTTGTCGGAGGTGACCCACACGTCGTAGGTCACGGTGTCGGGCAGTGCGACATCGGCGGCGCCCAGCTCGGCGCCGGCCTGCGGTGACGCCGCGATCGCGGCCGCCACATCGACGGTGACCTGGTAGTGGACGGTGTCGACGCCGTCGATGGTCTCGTTGCCGACCTCGACCACGTTGTCCGAGTCGAGCAACAGCCGTGCAGCGTCCGTGGGATCGACGAACAGGTCGCGTTGCATGTCGTCGAGCGGCGTGCCCGACATCTCGGCGAGCGCTCCGAGGTCGGCGGACACCCAGGCCGAGTCGCCCGGCAGCAGACCTCCGAACGCAGCCGCGTCGAGATAGATCACGCCGCCGGCGGCGTCGTACAGCAACTCGAACGACCCGTCGCCGATCGGGAGGGCGTCGCCGAGCCCGAGCAGGCCCGACATGTCGGTCGACACCACGACGAGCTTGGTCTCGTTGTCGATCGAGCCGGACACAGCGACCGTTCCGGTGTCGCCGGCGGTGACGGCGAGATCGAACTCGACGGATCGCGCATCGACGGTGTTCTGGGCCGCCGCGGCGAGCGAGAACGGCTCGACCGCGGGGAGCGTGACACCCTCATCGCGGGACGAGCCGATCGCCACCAGCGCTCCGATACCGACGACGATCACGGCGACGACGGCCAGTGTGGCGACCAAGAACCTGGCGCCGCCGCGGCGGCGTCCGTCGGCGGCCTGATCCTGCTGCGGCAACTCGGGCGGGTTCCAGGCCGGGCCGGCCGGGGCCGGCCCCGCGGGCGGCGCGGTCGGAGGAGCAAACGTCGAACTCATGGCTCCAGGGTACGACGGTCGACTCGGGGCGTCACGTCAAGACTGTGTCCAGTACCGTCAGCGACATGGCGAGCAACCATGTCGACGTCCTGGTCGTCGGAGCGGGCATCTCGGGCATCGGACAGGCATATCACCTGCAAACCGAGGCGCCCGACCGCACCTACCTGATCCTCGAAGGCCGAGCCGACATCGGCGGCACCTGGGACCTCTTCCGCTACCCCGGCATCCGCTCCGACAGCGACATGCACACGCTCGGCTTCGAATTCAAGCCGTGGAACGCGGAGAAGTCGATCGCCGACGGCCCGTCGATCATGGCGTACCTCCGAGAGACGATCGCCGAGCACGGGATCGATCGCCACATCCGCTTCAACCACCTGGTCCGTCACGCCGAATGGTCGAGCGAAACGGCGACGTGGACCGTCGACGTGGAACTCGCCACCACCGGCGAACACCTGACGTACACGTGCAACTTCCTGTCGATGTGTTCGGGGTACTACTCGTACCGCCACGGTCACACTCCCGACTTCGAGGGTCGCGATCGTTTCCAGGGCCGGATCGTCCATCCCCAGCAGTGGCCCGACGATCTCGACGACGCCGGCAAGCGAGTGGTCGTCATCGGTTCGGGTGCCACCGCGATGACCCTCGTGCCGGCGATGGCTGCGACGGCGGCCCACGTCACGATGCTCCAACGATCACCCACCTACGTCGCTGCCGGCCCCGACGTCGATGTGATCGCGAATGGCCTGCGCAAGGTGTTGCCCGATTCGGTCGCCTACAGCGTGACCCGCTGGAAGAACACCACGCTGCAGCAGTTCATGTACAAGCGGATGCGCGCCAATCCACAGAAGGCCAAGAATCTCCTGGTCGGACGGGTCCGCAAGGCCCTCGGACCCGAGTACGACGTCGACACCCACTTCACGCCGAGCTATGCGCCATGGGATCAGCGACTCTGCCTCGTGCCGAACGGCGATCTGTTCGAGGCGATCAATGCCGGTACGGCGTCGGTCGTGACCGACACGATCGTCGGGTTCGACGAGACCGGCATCCAGCTCGAATCTGGTGAGCACCTCGACGCCGACATCATCATCACCGCCACCGGCCTCGAGATGGTGACGCTCGGAGAGGTCGACTTCGTCGTCGACGGCGAGCCGGTCGACTTCGCACAGACCTGGTCGTACAAGGGGTTCGCCTACTCCGATGTGCCGAACCTCGCGTCGACATTCGGGTACGTCAACGCGTCGTGGACACTGAGAGCCGACCTGATCGCCACCTACACGTGTCGCCTCCTGAACCACATGGCGGAGACGGACACCACGATCTGCACACCGCGCCTGCGGCCGTCGGACGCGTCGATGGTCGCTCGGCCGATGCTCGACCACCTCACCTCCGGGTACGTGCAGCGCGCCGCTGACCGTTTCCCGAAACAGGGCGACCGCGAGCCGTGGATCAACCCGCAGGACTACGCGAAGGACCGCAAGATGTTCCGCAAGGAGCCGGTCGACGATGAGGTGATGACGTTCACAACGGCGCGGCCGTCGACGCAGGCTCCTCGCGTCTACCAGTCGGTCGGTCGGTAGTCCTTCAGGAACTGACCCCACCGGTGGTCGCCGGTGTTCGTGCCGTCGATGATCGGATCGACGATGCGGGCCGCTCCGTCGACGATGTCGAGCGGCGGATGGAAGCGATGCTCGGCCGTCTTCTGCTCGGCGATCGCCAAGGGGTCCTCGTCGCTGACCCAGCCGGTGTCGACACTGTTCATGTTGATGCCAGACGCGTGGAAGTCGGTCGCCGACGTCCGCGTCATCATGTTCAGCGCCGCCTTGGCCATGTTCGTGTGCGGATGACGGGTGGTCTTGCACAGCCGGTAGAACTGCCCCTCGACCGCCGACACGTTGACCACGTGCTTGTGAGCGCCCGGCGTCGCATCCATCAACGGCCGCAGCCGGGCGTTGATGACGAATGGCGCGACCGCGTTGACCAGTTGCGTCTCGAGCAACTCGACCGACGACACCTCGTGCAGCAGGAGGCGCCACGAGTTGCGATCGCGGAGGTCGACCTGCTGGAGGTCCTGGTCCAGGCGGCCGGCCGGGAACAGGTCGGCCTGAGCATGGAGTTCGTCGGGAAGCAAGGGGGTCTGCGACATCGCCGCGGCCTGCGTCAGGCCGGCGAGTGGCAGCGGCGTTCCTGCGATGTCGAGTTCGTCGCCGGACCCGGGCAACAGGTGGTACCCGCGCAGGCCCTCGTAGGCGCCGACGAGCTGGAGGACGGCTGGGTCGAGGGTGTCGAGCGCGGCAGCCTCGCCGTCCATCATGTGACGGTAGAAGTCCGGTGGGCGGCGAACGGTCTGGCACGCGTTGTTGATGATGAAGTCGAGGCGATCACGGGTGGTCAGCACGTGCTGGCAGAACGCTTCGACGCTCGGCGTGTGCCGTAGGTCGAGACCGAACACCTCGAGTCGATCGCCCCACTCGGTGAAGTCCGGCTCCGCGGCATACCGCGCAGCAGCATCACGAGGGAAGCGGGTGGCCACGACGAGCGAGGCACCGCAGCGCAACAACTTGATCCCGGCCTGGTAGCCGATCTTCACCCGACCACCGGTGAGTAGAGCGACCGTGCCGGTCAGGTCGGCGAGTTCGGCGCGCTTGGCGTAGTTGAACCCAGCGCACTCGGGGCAGAGCTGGTCGTAGAAGTGGTGCACCTCGTGGTACTTCACCTTGCAGACGTAGCAGTGCTGCGGCTCGACGGTTTCACGGTACGCCGCATCGTCGACGTCGCGCTGAACGAAGTCATCGGGGGCATACACGTTGGGCGTGGTGAACACGGTCTGTTCGCGCAGGGTGCGGATTCCCGTCTCCGCGAGCACCGTCTCGTCGCGCTGCACCTTCGCCGAGCGCCGCTGGCGCTTGAGCGCCTTCGTGCGGATCCGCCGTTCCTCGGGGTCCGCGCAGAACACGTCTCCAGCGGCGTTGACCAGGTCGATCTTCTCCTCGGGCGACAGGACCGTCAACAGGTCGCGTGACGAGCCGATGCGCTGGAGGAACTCGGTCGCGGCGAGCAGTTCACGACGGAGATGCTCGTTCCCGGCCGAGGCCTCAGGCACTGGTGATGTCCAACGGCGGACGGTCGCCGAAGTTGATGCCGAGGTCGCGGGCGGTGCGCATCGTGTCGCCGTCGAGCGGGACCAACTTCAGCTGGCGCGTCGCCTCGGAGAGCGGCACGTACACGACGTCGGGCGGCTGGAGTCCCACCATGATGCCGTTCTCTCCCTCATCGAGCGCCCGCACCGCCGCGGCCCCGAAACGCAGACCGAGCAAGCGATCGAGTGCGGTCGGCGATCCACCGCGGAGCAGATGGCCCAACACGACCGTGCGGGTCTCCTTGCCGGTGAGCGCCGAGATCTCCGCCGCGACCTTGCCACCGATGCCACCGAGTTGGACCGCTTGGCCGACTGCCTGGCCGATGACGCTGACCTCTCCACCGACGGGTCGGGCCCCTTCGGCGACGACGACGATCGTGAATCGCGAGCCGGTGCGATCACGTTGCAGAATCGTCTCGGCGAGGTGTTCGAGCTGGTACGGAATCTCGGGGATCAGGATGCAGTGGGCGCCGCCGGCCATGCCCGTGTGCAGCGCGATCCATCCGGCGTCGCGACCCATGACCTCGACGACCATCACGCGACCGTGCGATGTCGCGGTGGTGAACAACCGGTCGATGCACTCGGTGGCGAAATCGACTGCGGTGTCGAAACCGAACGTCGCCGTCGTCTTGTCGAGGTCGTTGTCGATCGTCTTGGGGACGCCGATCACGCGCAATCCTGCCTCGTAGAGGTGATTGCCGATCGTGAGCGACCCGTCGCCCCCCACGGTGATCAGAGCGTCGATGCCGGCGTCGTTGAACCGCTGGATCAGCTCGTCGCTTCGATCGACGTGGACATAGGTGCCATCGGGCTGCTCCACCGGGTACCGGGTCGGATTCCCACGGTTCGTCGAGCCGAGGATCGTCCCGCCGGTGTGCTGAATGCCGCGCACCGACTGGCGGTCGAGGTCCATCAGCCCACCGTTCGGATACTCCTCGGGATTCATCAGGCCGTTGAAGCCGTCCCGGATGCCCACGACGTGCCATCCCCGATTGCGAGCGGCGAGCGTGACCGATCGGATCACGGCGTTGAGGCCGGGGGCGTCGCCGCCGCCGGTGCTGATCGCGATGCGCGAGATGTCGTTCACGGGGTGCAAGGGTACGCCACTGGGCGGCGCTCCCGACTCGAACCGTGAGCCGTCACGCGGCGTTCACCTTCGAATGCCGCTCGTCGATGTGCTTCGATGCCTGGATGGAGCGCATCGAACCGACGATCGACCTCGGCGGACAGGTGGCTCTGGTCACCGGCGCCTCATCCGGGCTCGGGCGCCGATTTGCCCTGGTCCTCGCCGCCAATGGCGCACGCGTCGTGGCCACTGCGAGGCGTCTCGACCGTCTGGACGACCTGGCGAAGGAGATCGCCGACACCGGCGGAACCTGCCTGCCGATGCAACTCGACGTGACCGACGCCGACCAGATCGCACAGGCCGTGGCGACCGCAGAGGATGTCGCCGGGCCGGTCCAGATCCTCGTCAACAACGCCGGCATCCCCGACGCCCAGTACGCGACCAAGATGCCACTGGAGCTGATCGACCAAGTGCTCGACACCAACCTTCGTGCGCCGTTTCTGCTGTCGTGCGAAGTTGCCCGCCGCCTCATCGAGCTGGAACTGCCGGGGCGCATCGTCAACATCTCCTCGATCGGAGGATTCCACTACGCCGGTGGCGGTGCCGCGCTCTACTCGATCAGCAAGGCCGGCGTGAACCGCTTGACCGAGGCGCTCGCCGTGGAATGGTCGCGGTTCGGCATCAACGTCAACGCCATCGCTCCCGGGCTGTTCGCGTCCGAGATGTCCGATGGGATGATGGAACGCATGGGCGATCTCACGCGGGTGTTTCCGCGTCGCCGGATCGGACAGCCCGAGAATCTCGACAGCACGTTGCTCTACCTCGTGTCACCGGCATCGGAGATGGTGACCGGCACCGTCGTGAAGGTGGACGACGGCCAGGGTCCTCGCTGATCTCGGCGCGCTCAGCCGTGCGGTGCCACGAGGGCTTTGTCGCCGGTGGCCATCTTGGCGTAACGACGCACCTGGTCGGGGTCGACGGCGTCGGCGAGTGAGAGTCGTGTGCCGTACGTGCTCGCGAACGTCGTCGTGATCTCGTCGGCGACGCGTCGACGAAGCCGTTCGGCGGCCTCCTTGCCGATCTTGGCGAGAAACGGGGTGAGCAGCCAACCACCGATCGACCAGCTCATGCCGAAGTCGCGTCGCAGGGTCGTCGGGCCACGGTCGAGTCCGCCGTAGATGTAGACCTGCTTGTTGGTGTCGGAGCCGTATCGGCTGAACTCGCCCGCCCGCTCCCCCGCGACGACCTCCATCCGTGAGAGCAGGATGCCGCCGAGGTCGCCGCCGCCGATGGCGTCGAACGCGATCGTGGCTCCGGTCGAGCGGAGCGCGTCGGTCAGGTCGTCGATGAACGTCGACGCGCTCGAGTCGACGACGTGTGTGGCACCCTGCGCGCGGAGTAGCTCGACGTGTTCAGGCTTGCGGACGATGTTGACCAGGCCGATTCCGTCATCGAGGCAGATGCGGTTGAGCATCAGACCGAGGTTCGATGCCCCGACGGTGTGGACCAGCGCCGTGTGCCCTTCCGACCGCATCGTCTCCACCATCCCGAGCGCCGTGAGCGGGTTGACGAACGCGGCCGCCGCATCGGCCGGTTCCGTCCCCTCGGGCATCGGCAGGCACTGGGCGACATGGAGCGTCCGATACTGCCCATAGGCGTTGCCCGACAGGAATCCCACGACCCGGCCGACCAGCCCCTGCGCCGCATCCGAGGCCCCGGCGGCGATCACGACGCCGGCACCTTCGTTGCCGACCGGCATCGGCTTGCCAATTCGAGCGCGCTGCGCCGCCAGCACGCCGGCAGACACAGGCACTGCGACGGCAGGATGCATGCCGTCACCCGCGGCGATCGCGGCTTCGGCATCGCCACCGGCGAGCAGCATCCCGAGATCCGACGGATTGATCGGGGCCGCCTCGACGCGCACGACGACCTGGTCGTCGTGCGGTGCGTCGACGGCCGCCCGACGCACCGCCAGTGTCACGATGCCGTCGTCGCTCAGGGTCGAGCGCAGTTCGAGACCGTCTTGGGGCAAGTCGTGGGACGTCATGGAACCACTCAATCACACACCGCGGCAGCGGTGTGATCCGGGGTGATCACCCGGTTCCTCCAGATCGGGTGATGTGATTCGGCCCCGACGCGGCCATCCTGGGGGATGACAACGGCCATCGCCGTTGGAAATCATCAAAACGAGGAGACAATCTCTCATGTTGCTCGCCAGCGAATTCGGCACCGGCCAGGTCTTCTGGGCGATGTTGTGGTTCTTCCTGTTCTTCATCTGGATCATGATCCTGTTCCAAGTGTTCGCCGACATCTTCCGCAGCCACGACATGGGCGGCGGAGCAAAGGCGCTCTGGTCCATCTTCGTCATCCTCCTGCCGTACCTCGGGGTGTTCGTCTACCTGATCGCCCGTGGCGGCAAGATGCACGAACACGCCGTCGCAGACGCGAAGGCGATGGACCAAGCGCAGCGCGCCTACATCCAGCAGGCCGCCGGCACCGGTACCAGCGACGCCGATCAGCTCGACAAGCTCGCCGAGTTGCACACGTCCGGCAAGATCGACGATGCCGAGTACGCCGCAGCGAAGGCCAAGGTTCTCGGCAGCTGACGCTGCCGACCAACGAATGAACACCGCCGTGGCGGGCCCCCTGACCTCTGTCGGGCAGGGGGCCCCACCGGCATTCCACCTGTTGGCGAAGCCGACGGGACCCATCTGCAATCTCGACTGCGAGTACTGCTTCTTCCTGTCGAAGGAGATGCTCTACCCGGGCGATCGATTCCGGATGGCCGACGATCTCCTCGAGACGTACATCCGCCAACTCCTCGAGGCGCATCGCACGCCCGAGGTGACCATCGCCTGGCAGGGCGGTGAGCCCACGATGATGGGCCTCGACTTCTTCGAGCGTTCAATCGAGCTCGTCGAGAAGCACCGCAAGCCGTGGCAACGGCCCGAGTACACGATCCAGACCAACGGGGTCCTGCTCGACGAGCGCTGGGCACACTTCTTCGCCCGTCACCGCTTCCTGGTGGGTTTGTCCGTCGATGGCCCGCAGGAGATCCACGACACGTACCGCGTCGACAAGCGCGGATTGGGCTCGTTCGACCGTGTCATGGCCGGTTTTGAGCACCTCCGGGCCGCCGACGTCGACGTCAACGTGCTGTGCACCGTTCACGCCGCCAACCAGGACCGTGCCATCGACGTCTACCGGTTCTTCCGCGATGACATGGGCGTGCGGTTCATCCAGTTCATCCCGATCGTCGAGCGATCGACCGAGGAGATGCTGCCGATCGCCAACTCACGCCGGAGCGCGATCTCGACGCACGAGCGTTCGCTGTACGTGCAGCAGGGTGATCGGATCACCGACCGCAGTGTCGACGCCGATGCGTACGGGCGGTTCCTGATCGAGGTGTTCGACGAGTGGGTGCAACGCGACGTCGGCGAGGTCTACGTCCAGATGTTCGACACCACGCTCGCGAGTTGGTACGGAGAGCCCGGCGGGCTGTGCATCTTCGCCGAGACGTGCGGTCTGGCGCTCGCGCTCGAACACAACGGTGACCTCTACTCCTGTGACCACTTCGTCGAGCCGGACCACCTGCTCGGCAACATCGCCGACACGGCGATGATCGACCTGGTGGCGTCCGAGCAACAGGTCACATTCGGACGGGCGAAGCGTGACACGCTGCCGCAGTACTGCCTCGATTGCGACGTGCGATTCGCCTGCAACGGCGGCTGCCCGAAGGACCGGTTCATCCGGACCCCGGACGGCGAGGACGGCCTCAATCACCTCTGCGCCGGCTACAAGCGGTTCTTCGCCCACGTCGGACCGGCGATGACGACGATGTCCCAGCTCCTGCGTCAGGATCGTGCACCCGCGGAGATCATGGGCATGCCGCAGCACCGCGCCGGCCGGACTCGGCCGAGCTGATTCGTACGATCTGGGCGACGACCCGCAGGTGCAGCCTGCGTACCGTCGTGGTCGAGGCCCGATCACGGGGCCGGGAGATCATATGACCACGCCCGATGACCACTCCCCGCAGACCGCTCTCGTCAACTCACCGTCGCGAGCCCTCGGGCCCCTCGACTTCTACGTCGTGCGCCTCCCGCATCGCGACGCGCTGCCGTTCGAGGCGGTACGCGAGACACTGTCCCTCGTCGACGCCGAGATCATCAGCATCGTCGACCTCGTGGTCATCGAGCGCGCAGCCGACTCGTCGGTTTCGATCGTCGAAGCCCGCGAACTCGATCCTCGGCACCCGCTGTCGGTCTTTGCGGCGGACGTGAGGCCGATGTTGGCGAGGATCGACCTCGATGCACTCGCCGAGCCGCTCCTGCCCGCCACCTGCGCCATCGTGTTCGTCGTCGAGCAGTTGTGGGCCAAGTCGCTCGATGACACGCTGGAGCAGTGGGAGTGCCCCGTGGTTCGGCGGGGACCGATCGCTCGACGAGCCGCGCCGATGTTGTCGGGGACGCGTGAACGCCGACCACTGCCGGGGGTGCTGGCCGACGGCGCGGTTCGGCGACCGTAGAGCCCCCTTCGACGTCGCGCTAGGTTGGGGATTGTGACAGCACCGATGTCGATGCCCTGACCCCCACTGATCCTGATGAGCGAACGAGTCCCAGCACAGCCGGCGTCGGCCGCCCAGCTCGGCATCGCGCCCCACCGGCTCGCCCCACCACGCTCACACGACGCCGCCCTCGGGCGCGATCGTCTCCTCGAACAACTCGACCGGGCGACGGGTCCCGTCGTCCTCGTCACTGCCGGCGCAGGCTACGGCAAGTCGACGATGTTGAGCAGCTGGTTGGAACGCCTGGACACCGCGACCGCATGGCTGTCGCTCGACAACGGCGACAACGACCGGGTCCGACTGCTCCGCGGAATCCTCGCGTCGCTCCACACGATCGCACCCGACGCCGGACTCTTGGGCCTCGCCCGCGACGTGGGGCCAATGACGACAGATCGTGCACTCGCCCAGCTCGACGAACAACTGAGCGTCGCTGCTCCGTTCGTCCTCGTTCTCGACGACGCCCACCTCGTCACCGACCCCGATGCCGTTCACGTTCTCGACAGTGTCATCGAGTCGATTCCCATGGCCGGCCGGATCGTGCTGGCGGGTCGATCCGCGCCTCGGGTCCACACTGCCAGGCTCCACCTCGCCGGGGCTCTGGATTCGATCGAGGCCGCAGATCTGCTCTTCACCGCCGACGAGACCGACGCCCTTCTCCACGAGTTCGCCGATCGCGCCGATCGGCGAACCATGATCGATCAACTCGGGGGATGGCCCGCCGGAGTCCAGTTCGTCGTGCTCGGCATGCGCAGAGCGAACGCCGACAGGATCGCTGATCCAGCCACGACGAGCGCGCAGCTGCTCACCTCGTACTTCCAGCAGGAGTTCCTGCGCTCATTGCCGCACGCCGAGCGGCAGTTCCTCATCCGCACCTCGGTGCTCGAGCGACTTTCCGGCGATCTGTGCGATCACGTCCTCGATCATCCGGGCAGCGCCGAGCATCTCGAGGACCTGGTCAGTGCCGGCAACGTCTTCGTCGTGCCGATCGCCAACACCGGTGTCTTTCGCTATCACCCGCTCTTCGCCGACGTGTTGCTGGCCGAGCTCCGACGCTCCGCACCCGAGCTCGAGGCACCGTTGCGGCGCCGGGCGATCGAGTGGCACGATCGTCACGGCGAATGGACGTCTGCCGTCGATCAAGCACTCGCGAGCAACGGCGCGATCGATGCATCCTCCGAGATGTTCAAGCATCTGCGACCGGCGATCGCGAGTGGGCAGGTGGCGACGATCGGCCGATGGCTGGACGGATTCGATCCAGCCGACATCCGCTCGAATGCACTGCTCGCGCTGACTGCGGCCTGGCACGCATTGTTCAGCAACCAGGCGTCCGAGATCGGACGCTGGCTCGAGGCTGCGGAACAGGCAACCTACGTCGGCCCGCTCCCCGACGGTACGGTCGATGTCGCCACAGCGTCTGCGGCCGTGGCGATGCTGGCGGGCGTCTCCGGCGTCAATCGGACGGCCGAGATGGCCCGCATCGTCAGGGAAGCTGGCGAGGGCGGTGGCCCGTGGAGATCGCTGGCATTCCTGCTCGAGACCGTCGCATGCCAGTTGAGCGGGGCACTCGACGACGCTCGACCGATGTTCGAAATCGCGGAGTTCGAGACCCGGGGTTTCGCCGCCGCGCATGCCGTCACGATGGCGCACCTTGGCATCGATGCCTTGCACCGAGGCGACGATTCACTCGGAGCGCAACAGGTGCGTCAGGCGGTCGAGGAGATCGATGCGTCCGGCTTGCACGAATTCGCGCAGGTCGCAATCGTGTTCGCCGGCCGGTCACTCGCCGAAGCCCGGGCCGGGGCATTCGCCGCATCACGCCACACGTCGGACCACGTCGAGCACCTCCTGGGCACGATGGACACTGTGCACGTCCGGTCACACATCCATCATCACCTCATCCTTGCCGACGCGGCACTCATCCGAGGCGAACACGCAGCAGCGTCGCGACTGCTCCGTGCAGCGCAGATCCGGCTTCCCGGGGAGCCGGACGCCGTCGTATTGCACGAGTGGGCCGCCCGGATTGCCCGACGCTGCTCGAACGCAGGTGGCGCTCCGACCGTCGAACTCACCCCGGCCGAGCACCGCGTCCTCGAGCAACTGGCCACGCACCGCACGCTCGCGGAGATCGGCGACCACCTCTACGTCTCGCGCAACACCGTGAAGACTCACACGGTGTCGATCTACCGAAAGCTGCTCGTGTCCGGCCGCAGCGGGGCGGTCGAGCGAGCCATGGAGCTGGATCTGCTCGACCTCCCATCCGGCGAAAACGAACGAGCCGCCGCCAGCGTTCGCTGACGACGGCTCGATTCGAATACGGCGAACGCGTCGGCGAGGCGGTCGTTCAGCGTCGGCCTTCTCGACGGTCCTGACGACGGTTGACGCCGTGCGAGACGACGGCGGCGGTGCCGACGACGGCGGCGGTACGGGCGACCGGGGCTCCAACGACTCCTCGTCGGGCGCGGCGTGCGGGACGCAATGGCATGATCAGGCTCCTTCTGCTTCGATCGACGCGGCGATCGCTTGGATGGGAATGCGGCCGTTGGCAACGAGTTGTCCTCCGGCTCTCCGGGCAGCGGCACCGAACGGCGCCGCCCAGGTGTTCTCCCAGACGAGGACTCCAGCGGTGGTGCCGGGTTCCATCGCCTCGGCGAGGTGTTCGAGGTCGTCGGCGGCGAGGATCTCAGCGATCTCGGTCTCGAGCGCTCGGAGTTCGTCGATCTCGTCGAAGTCGTCGATCTCGAATCCCTCGATGTTGCCGTCATCGTCCTTGACGATGACGACGAGGTCGAGGATCCGGATGACACCGGCCTCGGTCAGCGCTGTGAGCTCGGCAGCCATCTCCCCGTTGAACGTCGCCTGTCCCACCGGGAACTCGATCACGAGGTAGTCGACGGGACCGAACTCGTCCATCGATGCATCGGTCATGGGTTGCTCCTTCTGGCGAATGGAATCGCCGTTGCGGGCGCCGATGTGGCGCACTGTCGATCGTCGCGTCCGATCATGAGGACAACGTCATCCATTCGGGGTGAAACTCCGAGGTCTCACCCCGAACGGACGATGTCGAACGGACCGCAGTCGAGGGACCATGATGGGAGAGGTGCCGCCGCATGAGGCGCGCCGAGCGAAGGGACCGACATGAACAGCGAAATCGTGGACGAAGTCGACATCACCGTCAGCCGCACGGACGACGCCCCGGAACGGGAGAGGCCGCATTCCGTAGCGGTCCATCTCCTGATCGTGTTGGCGGCGGTGATCCTGCTGGTCACGGCCGTGAACGTGTGGGTCGACCGCGCCGCCCTCAACACCGACAACTGGGTCGATGCATCCGATCAACTCCTCGCCGATCCCGCCGTACGCGAGGCGATCGCGGTGTATGCCGTCGACCAGCTGTACACCAACGTCGACGTCGGTGCGCAGCTCGGCGATCTGCTGCCCGGCGACCTCAGCAAGCTCGCCGGCACGTTGGCGACCGCGCTGCGAAATCCGGCCACGGACGCCGTCAACCAGCTGTTGGCCACGGATCAGTTCGCGGCGATCTGGTCGGCGGCCAACCGGACCGCCCACGAGACCATCGTCAACATCCTGGAGGACGACACGAGGGTGCAGGCCCTGTCCACTTCCGGTGGCAATGTGACACTCGATCTTCGCGACGTGGTCGTGCAACTCGCCGAGAGGCTGGGGTTGCCGGGCACGGTCGTCGACAAGATCCCCGCCGACGCGGGCCAGGTCACGATCATCGAGTCCTCGAAGCTGGAGGACCTGCAGACCGCTGTCACGTTCGTCCAGTGGGCATCGTGGCTCCTGTTCATCGTGGTGATCGCGATCTACGCCGGGGCAGTCTTCCTCGCCGACGGGTGGCGTCGGGTCGCGACCCGGACTGCCGGCGCGTCGATTCTGATCGTCGGCTTGCTCCTCCTCGCCGGGCTGCGCTTCGGCGGTGACCGCCTGCTCGACAGCGTGGTGCAGAAGGAGCGCAACCGCGGCGCCGCCGAAGCGGTGTGGCGCATCGGCTCGTCGCTCCTCCACGACATCGGTTGGAACATCGCCACGCTCGGAGCGCTGATCGTCGTGGGCGCCTTCGTCGCCGGTCCCTCACGCGCCGCCCGGGCAATTCAGCGGTTCATCGCCCCGGTGTTCGTCGGCAGCCCCGGTATGCGCTGGGGCGTCGGTGCGGCGATCTTCCTCTTCATGGTGCTGTGGGCACCGCTGCCTGCGCTGACGAACTGGTTCGGCATCCTGGTGTTCGCAGCCATCGTCGCCGCATGCGTCGAAGGCCTCCATCGCCTGTGCCTTGCAGAAGGGGTCGACGTCGTCGAGGAGCACATCGACATCGACGTCGTCGAGGCCGAAACGGGCAGCGTCGGCTGACCCCGATCCTGCGGGGCACCCCGTAACATCGTGTGGGCATGGCACAGAAGCGCCCGATTCCCCTGCCGGCAACGAGCCGCAAGCTCGTCCAGGGCGCGGTGATGCTCGCGATCGCCGCCCTCCAGGACGAACGGGTACGGGCCCAGCTGACCAGAGCTCCGGCTGCTGCTCGAGCCTGGGCAGCGTCGCGTCGTTCCGGCGACACCGGTTCCCAGCCGAACGGGCTGAGCCGGTTCGACCCGACGCAGCGCTTCGGCCAGCGGGGCATCGAGCGCCGGCTGTCTGCGCTGCAACGCAACGCCGATCTGGTGTTTCCCGATCGAGATGACGCGACGGGCGCCGCGATCCATCAGGCGATCGACGAACTCGATCGCGCGACCGCGATCTCCGAGACGATGGCGCTCACCGAACGACGGCGCGCCCGCGGACGCATCACCTCGGAGTTGACACGGCTCGAGGTCGCCCTCGTCGACGCCGTGCTTCCAGCCGGATGACGTCCCCGATCAGTATCGGTCGTTCGTCTTCTTCTTCGGCGGGGCCTTGAACGGCGCCTCGATCAGCGCTTCGAACTGCGCGTCGTCGGGCTGCTTCGGATCGTTCAGGTTCTGCAGGTACTTCTTGATCGCGGCGCGCGCCGGCGGCACGTGGGCACCCTTGAGGCCGACCGAGCGGCTCATCGCGTCCTTCGCCTTGGCAACACGCTCTTTGCGCGTGGCCTTCTCCTCGTCGGAGTAGCTCTTCTGCACCTTGTTGGTGCGAGCCTCCTGCGCGGCGAGTCGGCGTGCTTCTGATTCCTGGAGCGGTGTGAGTTTGGCCTGCGGAGCCATCGTTCGTGATCCTTTGTCTCGGGAGGGTCAGAAGGGTAACCCGTGGGACTCCGAATGAAGCCCAGGGATGTCGAATCGCTAGCGTCGCCACCAGTCGATTGTTCGAGTCGCACCGACCCGAGCACCACCTCCGATCACCACAAGGAGCGCATCATGCGCGAAGCAGTCTTCGTTTCCTACGCCCGTACCGGTCTCGCGAAGGCGGGTCGCGGGGGGTTCAACATCACTCCGGCAATGTCGATGGCCGCGCATGCGATCAGCAGCGCCGTCGAGAAGTCGGGGGTCGAACCGGAAGCCGTCGAAGATGTCGCCCTCGGCAACGGTGCCCACGGCGCCGGCAACCTGGGCCGGCTCGCCGGACTGCTCGCGGGTCTTCCGGTCACCACCGGCGGCAACACCATCCAGCGGCATTGCTCGTCCGGCCTGAACTCGATCGCCGTGGCCGCCAACTACATCAAGGTCGACGGCGCCGATTGCGTCGTGGCGGGCGGCGTCGAGTCGATCTCGATCCCCAGCCCCGGCATGGGCGGCTCGGTCAACATGGACCCGAAGTTGCAGGAGATGTATCCCGCTGTCTACATGGCGATGATCGAGACGGCCGACATCGTTGCGCAGCGATACAACGTTTCGCGTGAGTATCAGGACGAATACTCCTACACCTCGCAGATGCGCATGGCCGCCGCGCAGGAGAACGGACTGTTCGAGGACGAGATCGTTCCGATGGCCACGAAGATGAAACTCGTCGACCGCGAGACCAAGGAGGAGTCGATCGTCGACTACGTGGTCGACGGCGACGAGTGCAACCGTCCGACGACCACCCTGGAAGGCCTCGCGAAGCTGGCGCCGGTTCGCGGCGAGGGCAACTTCGTCACCGCCGGAAACGCCAGCCAGCTGTCCGACGGCGCCGCTGCGGTGGTCCTGATGTCGGACGAGGAGGCCTCACGCCGCGACATCGAGCCGATGGGCGCGTTCAAGGGCTGGGCCGTCGCAGGGTGTGAGCCCGACGAGATGGGCATCGGTCCGATCTATGCGGTGCCGAAGCTGCTCAAGCGCCACGGCCTCACCGTCGACGACATCGACTTGTGGGAGCTGAACGAGGCGTTCGCGAGCCAGTGCCTGTACTCGCGTGACACGCTCGGTATCGACCCCGAGAAGTACAACGTCAACGGTGGTTCGATCGCCATCGGCCACCCGTTCGGCATGACCGGCACGCGCTGCGCTGGCCACATCCTCCAGGAGGGCAAGCGCCGCGGCGCCAAGTGGGGCGTGGTCACCATGTGCATCGGCGGCGGCCAGGGCGCAGCGGGCCTCATCGAGATCTACTGATCACCCCTCCCCCACCTCACCCACAGCGATGAGGTTGTGGGTCACCCCTCGCGCCACAACCTCATCACAACCCCCGCGATGAGGTTGTGGGCCACCCCTCGCGCCACAACCTCATCACAACCCCCGCGATGAGGTTCCGGGTCACCCCTCGCGCCACAACCTCATCACAACGTGGGGTGGGAACGGATCACACGACCCAGTTGACCGGGACCCTCGGGTCCGGGCGGTAGACGCAGTAGGCGCCGGTACCGACAGACTGGGTG
>JAHENF010000027.1:0-24809 GCA_024643255.1 Ilumatobacteraceae bacterium | reverse complement strand
CACCCCTCGCGCCACAACCTCATCACAACGTGGGGTGGGAACGGATCACACGACCCAGTTGACCGGGACCCTCGGGTCCGGGCGGTAGACGCAGTAGGCGCCGGTACCGACAGACTGGGTGAGGTGCCGGCCGAGCGTCGGGTGGTGCTCGGCGAGTCGGGCCAGCGCGTAACGCGTCGACCGCGTGACGCTGGTTCGCGCGCGCTCGGCGGTGGCACCGGCCAGCCGGGCGCGGCCGCCGAGCCCGACCGCGCGCGACAGCTCGGCGATCAGGTACTCGCGATCGTCGATCGCCAGCGCGAGTCGGGCCTGATCGTTCATCGCCGTGGCGTCGTCGATGTCCTCGTCGATCTCCGAGAGCCTGCGGCGGTACGCCGCTCGGGCCTGGTCGTCGAGGTGCAGTCCGGCATGCCCGCCATCGCTCACCACCAGGCCGTCCGCACCCGGCACGACACCGTGCGGCACCGTCGGCAGCGAGCCTCGCTCGACGGCGACGAGGTCGAGCACATGGAACTCTCGACCCGGCTCGGCAAGCAACCGCTCGAGGTAGCGGAACCCCTTCAGGTCGTGGAGCAGCACGGTGGCGCCGTCGAAGCACACGGTTCGCGTGTCGCCGTCGCACCGGAAGATGCAGTCGGCCGCCTCGACGGGCACCGTGGTCGCTCGAGGCACGCGATCGCTCAGCGCCCGTGCCGCATCACCGGCGCGAAGCACCGCACCGAAATCATCGAACGCCCGGCGTGCGGCCTGCCACTCGACGGCCGCCCCCTCGATGTTGCCGGCGAGATGCCGGGCCTGCCCGAGGACCATCCGGGCTGCGGCGGCCTCGAACGGCGCGCCGATCTCGATCCAGGCAGCAGCGGCGCGCTCGCAGTGTGTCACCGCCCGCGCCGCATCACCTTCGGCCAGCGCCGCTCGCCCCTGTCCCAGCTCGGCTCCGGCAGCGAGCGCCGGGCTGGAGAACGACGCAGCGACTTCGCTGAGCTGGTCAGCTGCCCGGCGAGCGGTGGCCACGTCGCCGACAGCGACAGCGATCTCGACCTGGGCGTCGAGCAACGGCGCGAGACGGAGCCCGCCATACGGCGGCCGCTCCTTCGAGGGGACGTCGAACGGATGCTCGATCGCGTCGGCGATCAGCGCCGTGGCGGTCGCCCCGTCGCCCTGCGCGAGACGCAGCAGCGCCAGCCCGGGCTGCGGCATCCAGGCGTTGGCGTGAGCAGCGATGAACGCCTCTTCCGCCCCGGCGAGATCCCCCTTGCGCAGGCGGATGTTGCCCAGTTCGGTGAGGGGCCAGCCGAACTCCCGGCGCATCCAGGGCCGGAGTTCCTCGCAGGCCTCCAGGGCTTCCTCCTCGGCACGATCGCACGGACCGGTGAGTCGGAACATCTCGGCACGGTGCACGCGGCAGCGCCCGCTGAATCCGCCGAACGCCGAACCGTGACGCCAGTGCTCCATTGCCTGCGTCCACTCGCCGGCCCGTTCGTACATGGCAAGGCCTTGCACGGCGCAGATCAGCTCGCAGTACGCCATCCCCGAGGTCATGTCGTCGACCGTGCCGGACATCAAGGTCAGCGCGACGTCATCGAGAATCTCGAGGCCCTCGGCGGTCTGGCCCTCGAAGATGAGCAACCGGGCCGTGGCGACGCGCCCGATCAGCACCGAGGGTTCGATGCCGTAACGGGTCCCGAGCTCGATGGCGAGCACGGCATTCGCTCCGGCGCTCTCCATGTCGCCGCACCACAATCGCTCGTACGTACGCACCATGGCGACCACCGCATGAACGGGGGTCTCACCGGCCTCGGCGATCAACCGTTCGGCCCGTCGGAGCCAGCCACGGATCGGCGCCATCAATCCGGTGTCGATCATCAGATACATGGCCACCATCGCCGCGGCCCGGGCCGCCGACACGGCGTCGCCCGAGGCGAGATGCAACGCGTAGAGGTCTTCCCATGCGGCGACCGATCCCTCGGGATCTCCGCCCCCGTAGGCGGCTTCGGCGCGCAGCTCCAGGGCGGTCGCTGAACGCCCGGTCGGGCCGGCGTCGTCGAGAAGCTGCAGCGCCGTGGCCCACTGGCGACCGGCGATGGCATCACGCACGATCGAGAACGGATCGGATCCGGTGGTCGCCTCGATCATCGGCACACAGGCCTGCGTCGGCCGATCTCGCCCCCAGAAGTTCCCACCATTGTCTCATTGTGACACCGAATGTCGCGCCGAACCGTTGTCCGGCACTCCCGCCGCCGACCCCGAGAGAGGCAGACCCATGGAACCCACCGATCAACTCGCCGTCATCATTCCCATCCTCACGAACCTCGTCGATCAGCTCGACGCCGCCCAGCTCACGGCGCCCACCGCGTGCGCCAACTTCGACGTGAGTGACGTGCTCGACCACATGATGGGCGGGGCTGCTGCCTTCGTTCCGGCGTTCCGGGGCGAGTCGTCAGGCAGTCCGGCTTCCAGGGTCACCGCGGGCCAGGTTCCGAAAGACGACTACCGCCGTGCCATGAACGGCCTGCTCGACGCAGCGAACTCGCCGGGCGCGATGGAGCGTACGATCGATGCACCGTTCGGCCAGGTTCCCGGGTCGGTGTTCGCCAGTTTCGTCGCGTTCGACGGCCTCGTCCACGGCTGGGACATCGCCACCGCTGCCGGACTGACCTACGACCCCCCGGCCGACGTTGTTGCGGCGGTCGACGAGTTCGCCAGAGCGGCCCTCGGCCCCGAGCTGCGCGACGGCGACACCTTCGCGATCGCCACCGAGGCACCCGTCGGCGCCGGCCAACTCGAGCGGCTCGTCGCCTTCAGCGGCCGCACGCTCTGAGCGACCGGATTGTCCCGATGTGACATCGATTGTCACGCCAGCACCTCGAACCCGTTGATCCAGTCACCACACAGAAGGAACCGCATCATGCGCATTGCCAAAGAATCAGTCCCGGTCAAGTTCGCCGTTCCCGGCGCAACCGCCCGCCAGCTCCCCGACTTCGGTGACGCCACCGGTTTCGGCGCCATCGGCGGCGAGTACTTCTCGCTCGGGGCGGGCACGGACATCGCTCCCCTGCTCACCGGCCTCGCCGACGACATGTGCCAGGCACCCCACTGGGGCTACGTCATCTCCGGCGGGCTCGTCGTCGGGTACACCGACGGATCCGAGGACACGTGCTCGGGCGGCGACCTGTTCTACTGGCCGCCGGGACACACGGTCAGGGTGACCGACGATGCCGAGGTCGTACTGTTCAGCCCCCAGGCCGAACACACCCACGTGCTCGACCACATGATGGTGAAGATGCAGGGATGAGCAACACGATCGCCGACCTCTGGCCTGCCGGCTGACGACACGACCTCCCCACGACACGACCTCTCCACGACGCCACCTCGCCACGACGCCACGTCGTCGTGATGCAACGGGCACTGATCGACGGGGTCGGCGCGGGCTAGCGTCGGCCCACGAGATCGGAGGGGCAGATGGAATCGAAGACCACCGACGTGATGTTCGTCGCGCCGGGTCCAGGTGAGTGGACACTCGACCGGTCACACTTCCCCGGGGGGACCACGCCGATCGCCGAGTCGTTGATTCGCGACGGGGGCCGACGAGGCTTCACGAAGGTGTTCGCCGAGATCGGCGTGCCGGCCGAGTGCCTGGAGCAGCGCTTCGTCAACGGGTTCATGTACACCCGTCTGCGGCCCCTGATCGGCGCCGACAAGCCACCGCGCAAGCCGCCGCCCACCGCGGTGCTGTGGACCGTCGCCCGGTTGCACCCGGCGTTCAGGTCGCGGAACAAGCAGGCCGCCAAGACGCTCGCTGAGCGGCCATCGAACAAGGTCGTGCAGCGGTGGAACGACGAGATCCGCCCCGGCCTGGCAATCAGGAACCGCACCTTGCAGGACGTGAACCCCGATGCCCTCGACGATGAGGCGCTCCAACGGCACGTCGCTGATCTGCTCGACCATCTCAGCGAGACGTACGAACTGCACTTCTGGCTCCATGGGCACGACCTCGGCCCGATCGCGCGGTACGTCTACCGTTCGATCTCCTTCGGCCTCGAGCCCACGGTCGCGATCGGTGCGCTTGCGGGCGCGTCGCCCTCGACGGCGCGTCCCGCCGAGACGCTCTGCCGGATCCGCAGCCTCGTCGAGGCGTCCGGTCACCAGATCCGCGATCTCGACGACGTGCGCGGCGTGTCGGACGAGTCACGCGGTCTGCTCGAGGGATACCTCGAGGACCGCGGGCAAGTGCTCACCACCGGATACGACATCACGGCGTTCACGCTCGGCGAACTCCCCGACCTCGTCCTCGACAGCATCCTTTCGGCGACAGCCCCACCCGTACACGATGTCGACGACGTGATCTCACAGCTACGCGCCGACGTGCCCGACGAGCACCTCGACGAGTTCGACATGTTGCTGTCCGACGCCCGCAACGTGATGGACATGCGCGACGACAACGGCCCCCTCACCGTCGAGTGGCCGACCGGGTTGCTGCGGCGGGCCTTGCTCGTCGCCGGGTCGCGACTCGCCGATCGCGGACGGCTCACCGCAGCCGACCAGGTGTTCGAGCTGACCCCCGATGAGGCCCGGCGCGTGATGAGCACCCCGGATCCGGTCGCCTCCGAACTGGCAGCGCGCGCCGCCACCCGCGCGGACAACAGCCGTCTGTCGCCCCCGCAGACGCTCGGTGCTGCCGAACCGCAGCCGCCGCTCGATGCGCTTCCGTCCGCGCTCGCCGAACTGGTGGCGATGGTCCAGGTGTCACTGAAGTTCATGGGGATGGACGGCACCATGATCCGCGACCCCCTCACGGGAACGGGCATCGGCGTCTCCAGCTACGTCGGACGCGCCCGGGTCGCCGCGTCGGCCGACGACGCACTCGATCGGCTGGAACCAGGCGACGTCCTCGTGGTTCGGGCCACCTCACCCGCGTTCAATTCGGTACTCGCCATCGCCGGTGCCGTGGTGACCGCGGACGGAGGCGCGCTGTCACACGCTGCGGTGCTCGCCCGGGAGCTCGGGATCCCGGCGGTGATCGGGGTCTCCGGAGCACTGTCCATTCCCGACGGCCAGACGATCGAAGTCGACCCGGTCGCCGGAGTCGTGCGACTCATCGACGAGGGGCAATGAGATGCAGTTGAACCCGCACTACGGCGCCGACCCGGTGCTTCTCCTCGACGTCGACCCGACGGCGGTTCTCGAGCCGACCGTCCGTCAGCGCCGGCGACTCGCGTCGACCGTCGCCGCGTTCAGCGACGCCCAGTGGTCCCATCCGAGCCGCTGCGAGGGGTGGTCGAGCCGCGATGTCCTCGTGCATCTCGACGGCACCAACTTCTTCTGGACCCAGTCGATCGCTGCGGGGCTCCGCGGAGAACCCACCCGATTCCTCGCCACGTTCGATCCGGTCACCTCCCCGGCCGTGTCCGTCTCCCAGTCGCACAAGCTGTCGCCGGACGAGGTTCGCGACCGATTCGTCGAGTCGACCGACACGCTCTGCACACTGCTCGAGTCGCTCGAGCCCGACGACTGGACGCTTCTCGCCGAGGCTCCCCCGGGGCACGTCAGCGTCAGTGCGGTCGTCCACCACGCACTGTGGGATGCCTGGGTGCATGAGCGCGACATCCTGCTCCCGCTCGCGCTCGACCCGGTCGTCGAGGTCGACGAGGTGACTGCATGTCTCCGCTATGTATTGGCCCTGGGTCCGATGCTGGCGCGCAGCCGAGGCATGAACGATCATGGCCGGCTGGCGGTCCGTTCAACCGATCCCGACGTCGCCGTACTGATCGACATCGGCGACCACATCGTGGTGACCGATGAAGCAGGGGCCGCCGACCTCACACTTCGGGGGTCGGCCGCCGAACTCGTCGACGCGCTCAGCATTCGACGACCGCTCGGTCAGCCTGTCGCTGACGAGGTGGCGTGGATGATCGACGGCCTCGCGACGACCTTCGACAACGGGTGACGACCCGACGAGGCCGATCAGGTCGCTCCGTCGGACTCCGCCTCGCGCGCTGCAGCATGCATCGCCGCCCGCCGCCACGGAACCATGCCGTCGACCTCGATGTCGAGGGAGAAGCTGAGTGCGATTCGCACCGCGACGAGGATGCCGAGCACGGTCACGCTCTCGAGGCTGGGATCGACGGTGATCGTCTTGATGACATCAGCGGCCACGAGGACCTCGAGTCCGAGGATCAGCGGTCGCCCGAATCCGCGCCGCACATCGACGAAGAAGCGCTCGAAGTGGCCGAAGTCGCGCACGCCACCGACCAGCGCAATGAGTCCACCGATCGCGATGATCGCCACGCCGACGGCCTCGAACACGAGGACGATGTTCTCCATCGTTCCCTCGAAGGTCATCGCGACACGGCCTCCTGGTCGTCGCCGGCGGCACCGTCGTCGATCGTCTGCGATCCGTGCCTCATCGATCGCAACGTACCACCGGGTAGCGACGAACTCCCCGCCTGATCGTTTCACCCGATCTGGTTGACGAATCCACCCATCGATGTGGCGTACGTTGAGGTTTTCGACCCCGGGGAGCGCCAATGAACGACACCGCCACGACGAAACCTGCTCGGGCGTTCCCCGTGCTGCAGGGGATCCTGCCGTTGGATCGCAAGGGACTCCCGACGGAGGTGATCGCCGGCGTCACGCTGGCGACGCTCGCGATTCCCGAAGTGATGGGGTACACGTCGATCGCCGGGATGCCGGTCATCACCGGGCTCTACACCATCTTGATTCCGCTGCTGCTGTTCGCGCTGCTCGGTTCGTCGCGGCACCTCGTCGTCGGTGCCGACTCGGCAACGGCGGCCATCCTGGCAGCGGGTCTGGCGGGTCTGGCCACGGCGCAGTCGGATCAATACGTGGCGCTCGCGGGCATGGTGGCACTGATGGCTGCGGCCCTGTTGATCATCGCCCGGCTCGTCGGCCTCGGGTTCCTCGCCGACTTCATGTCGCGGACGGTGCTCATCGGGTTCCTGACCGGTGTCGGCATCCAGGTCGCCTGCGGTCAGGTCGGCGACATGTTGGGCCTCCCGAAGGGCAGCGGCGTCACGATCGACGGCAAGACGTTCGACAACACGATCGCCAAGCTCTGGAGCACGCTCGAGAACATCGCCGACATCAGTTGGACCACCGTTGCCGTCTCGGTGGGCGTGATCGTGGTGATCCTCGGCGGGAAGGCGATCTCGCCGAAGATCCCCGGAGCGCTCATCGCCGTGATCGGATCGATGTTGATCAGCTGGCAGTGGAATCTTGTCGACCACGGGGTGTCAACGCTGGGGCCGGTGCCCAGTGGCCTGCCGAGCATCAGCTTCCCGTCGGTCCCGCGGAGCGACATTGCCGAACTGCTCACCACTGCGGTCTCGATCTTCGTCCTGATCCTCGCTCAGAGCGCAGCGACGTCGAGGGCCTACGCCGCCAAGTACAGCGACCCGTTCGACGAGAACATCGACCTCGTCGGCCTGGGTGCCGCCAACCTCGGCGCCGCATTCACCGGCACGTTCGTGGTCAACGGCAGCCCGACGAAGACCCAGATGGTCGACGGCGCCGGCGGCAAGAGCCAGCTCGCATCGGTCACGACCGTCGTGATCGTGGCCATCGTCCTGCTCTGGCTCACCAAGCCGCTCCAGTACATGCCCCTCGCCGTGCTCGCAACGGTCGTGTTCCTGATCGGCATCGAGCTCGTCGACAGAGCCGGGATGAAGCGCATCTGGAAGCTCCGTCGCGACGAGTTCGTCGTTGCGACCATCACCGCAGCGACGGTCGTGCTCGTCGGCGTCCTCCAAGGGATCATCATCGCCATCGTCCTGTCGCTCATCGACCACCTCCGTCGTTCGTACCGGCCACCCACGGCGGTGATGTCCCCGATGACCGGCGACGGGATCGAGCACTGGAAGGCGGGCAAGGTCGCACCCGACGCGCGGACTGAGCCGGGTCTGGTGGTCTACCGCTTCTCTGCGCCGCTCTACTACGCCAACGCCGAGCACTTCAACGAGGAGCTGCTCGCGTTCGGTACGTCGGACCAACCGCCCGAGTGGGTGTGCGTGTACGCCGCCGCCATCCCCGATGTCGACATGTCCGGCGCGGACACGCTGCGGTCGGTGGTGAGGAATCTCGCGGCGAATGGCGTCACCCTCGTGTTCGCGGAGGTCATGCCCGAGGTCCAGGTGGAGCTCGACCGTTACGAACTCACCGAGCTGATCGGTGCCGAACGCATCTTCCCGACCGTCGTCGCGGCCGAGGAGGCGTTCCGAACCCGGAGCAACGCCTGAGCGACGGGTCTCAGAGCCCGCGCTGGACGGCGATGCGACCGCTCGCCTCGGCCTCGACGAGTGCCGCGTAGTCGGCTTCGTTCTGGTCGGCGTACAACTCCGAGAAGTCGGCGACCGCGTCGTCGAACGTCGTGCTGTTGCCGAGGTACGCCGCGATCGCAATGCGGTCCCCCGACCGCGCGTGAGCGCGAGCGAGCGCTCGCCCGCACATTCGAGCGTACGTCTCGAGACCAGCAGGGTCCATCGTCTCGACCTCAGCCGACCCCTTCCAGTCACGGAGTTGGCGGTAGTAGTAGCCCCGCTTGACGCCGTCGAGACCGGTGGTCGACGTCCAACCGAGGAAGATGTCGCTGGTGGCCTGCATCAGGTGCTGTCCGGTGACAACGCGCTCACCGTCGGACATCCGGGACTTGGTCCCTGCGTACGACGCCAGCACTGACGGCTGCGCTTCTTTCGCCTGGAGGAACAGCGGATCGTTCCCGTCGCGGCCGAGCAACAGCACGATCCACGCCCGGGTCCCCACGCTGCCGACGCCGACGACCTTGCGGGCGACGTCGATGATCCTGAACTCCTCGAGCAGTCGGCGACGGTCGCTCTGCAACGTCCGGCGGTATCGGACGAATATGTCGTGGATCTCGGTGCGCACCCGCTCGTGGTCCGCGTCGTCGAACAGTTCGGCGATCGGTTGGATGAGCGGGGGGTCACTGATGATCCGCGGCTGGCCGTCGACGACCTCGGTGAGTTTTCCGTACGCCTGATGGCTGTCACGGGTACGAGCCTTGGCAACATTGGCCTCGGCGCGCTTGCGTGCCTTTGCCTTGACGTCCTTGCCGAGCGACGCGAGCCAGCTCTCGACGTCGAGCACCGTGTACCACACCTCGAGGTTGTTCATCCCGGCAAAGGTCGCCATCGAGGTCCGGTACTCGTTGGCCACGGCCATGAGAGAACGACGGCGTTCCTTCTCGCTGAGTCCGTTGTCGCGGCCGGCGATGGCAAAACTGGCTGCCAGTCGCTTGACGTCCCATTCGAACGGGCCAGGGGACGTCTCGTCGAAGTCGTTGATGTCGAACACGAGCCGACGTTCGGGCGACCCGAAGACCCCGAAGTTCATGAGGTGCGCGTCACCGCACAGCTGGACGTTCAGGCCCGAACGGGGGGTGCCCGCGAGGTCTGATGCCATGATGAGCGCGGCACCACGGTAGAAGGTGAACGGCGACACGAGCATGCGGCCGTATCGGATCGGCACCAGGTCGGCGACGCGCGACGCGGCCTGACCCTCCAGCATCCCCACCGGATCCGGTCGCGCGGGGCCGGCCGGCAACGATGCGTGACTCGATCGCGGCACCTCCCGCCGAGCGGCCTTCCCCCGCGCGACACGCTCGGCAGCCGTGAGGTGTGGCACCGGTGTTCGAGCGGTCCGGGTTCCACCGGTCGACACCTTGCGAGGGGCTGCGGCGGGAGTGGTCATGCGTACATCACAGCGAGGATCGTAGACCCTCGATCAGCTCCAGATGCAGAGCGCCCGTGCTTCGATGCTCGACCGTCGATGCGCGGGATCGTCGGCAACGTGGGGATCGCGGAACGCCGAGTGCGGCGTCCAGAAGGCACGTCCCTCGTCGGCGAGTTTGCTGTCATAGGTCCGCAGGACGAGCACCTCGTCCGACGTCATTTTCGGGAAGGTGAACCACCGGTCGGACGTCTCGGGTGGCCGCACGGCGAAGATCTCGAAATCGAGCCGCAGCCCGCCGTAGTACGGCAGCATCTGCCTGACGAGCCGGTCGGACGGCACAGTCTCCGCATCGCACACCGCCAAGGGGAAGTCGGCATCGACCGGTCCGACGTTGCGCCACCATTGCAACACCATCAGGCGGGAGGCATCGGCGACGACGTCGTGGCCGAGACCGTGCGCCGCCAACAACGGGTCGAGCAACGACCGGTATGGACGGCCGGCTTCGGTGACCATCGGTCGGTAGTCGTCGGTGAAGTCCGAATGGACGAACTCGATCGGACCGTAGTCAGGTGTGGTCTGCGAGACCTCCATGCTCCGGGCGATCGCCGGGAAGGCGAGGGCGGTGTCACATCCCGTGAACTCCTCGGCGAAGCGCTCCAGTTCCGGCCGGTAGAGCCGATCGATCTGCTGCTGATCGCTCCAGTCGGTGACCGCCGAGCGGTGTTCGACGAGCGTGAAACCACAGCGATGGAAATCGTCGGGCGCGTCCGCGCTGCGCCCGTCGAGGACGGCGGAGACGACCGCCGATCCGGTCACTCCATCGTGATAGTGGAACGTTGTCTCGCAGTACGTCTGGTCAGCCATGGTTCGAATCCTCGCAATCAGGTCTCGCCAGCGTTGCATGCCACGGCACGCCTGCTCCCAGCGGCGGCCGGTAGCTCGAGGCCGTGCCGCTGGCACACTGATGTCATGACTGCACACGACGAGCCCGCCGACGACGGCTCCCGACCGGTGTTTCAGCCGCCCGAGCCGTCGCTGCGCGCCGGTGTCGAGCCGGATGCGCGGGTCGTGTCCGACCCCGGCGCTCCCGTGATCATCGGCGTGTCGTTCGACCGGCTCGTCGTGGCACAGCAGTTCCTCCTCGCGATGGGCGGCCTGCGTGACTCCGGTTCACTCGAGCTCAAGGATGCGGTCGTCGTCAGGAAGGACGAATCGGGAGCGGTCAAGGTCGTCGAAACGGTCGATCCCACTCCGGGGCGCGCCGCGCTGACCGGCGCCATGTGGACCAGCCTGCTCGGGCTGCTGGTGGGCGGCCCTGTCGGCTGGGTCGCCGGGCTCGGCATCGGAGCCGCCACCGGGGCGGTCACGGCGAAGATCGTCGATCTCGGTATCCCCGACGAATGGGTCGCCTGGTTCCGTGAAGCCGTCGAGCCGGGCACGTCGACCGTCGTGATCCTCGCGGATCACGTTCATGTCGCTGCACTCGCCGACGAGGCCCGGCGGTTCGCAGGAGCCGAATTGCTGTACACCTCGATGCCCGACGACGCCTACGAGCAACTGTCAGCGGCCCTCGAGTCCTGAACGCGCCCCGGGTGATCGCCGGGACGCGTCGTCCATCGTTCAGAGATCACCGAGGAATCAGAGATCACCGAAGAACGTGTGGTTGGAAACCCGCAGCACACCACCGTCGTCGACGATGGTGAGCACGCTGATCCCTTCGACCGGGTCTCCGAACGTGGTGTCGTCCACGCTGTTCACCGCGGAGACGTACCACGGGCCGTCGCCGGCCATGGTCGGTTCGCCGACAGGCGTCACGTGCCAGTCGTAGGTGCCCAAGTTGGCGATGCTCCTGGCCTCGGACTCGGCGGTGTTCGTACCTTGCTCGGTCACGAAGGTGTAGTCCGGCGTGACAAGCGCAAGGAACGCGTCGCTGTCGTAGTTGTTCCAGGCATCGAGGTAGTCGTTCCAGACCTGAGCAACATCATCGTTCAGCGCTGTCTCCGGCGTCGATGAGCGATCGACGATCACCCATGCGCCGAGGCCGACGAGTGCGATCACCACTGCGATGACGATCGCCTTCAGGGTCCGGTTGCGCGTGTCGGGGCGCCCGGTCTGATCTCCCGGTCCTCCGGTTGTCGTGGTCGTGGGCTCCCCTCGGTCAGTGAGAGTCGACATGATCCGCTCCCTTCCGTTTGGCTGATGTTCGGCGCCGCGGGGCGCCACTTGCATGGTCCCGCGGGGTTGCCGCTCGCGCCAGAGGCCTTGGGCCACATTCTGCGCGTTGAGTATCAGCCCTGGAGCTGCGAGCGATCAGCTGTTGCGGCGAGCGCCGAGGCCGGGGCCGCCGGTGCCGGCGAACTCCGCGTTGGCGTCATGACCGAGGATGATGGCCCCGAGATCCTGGTAGAGCGAGTGTGACACCCAGCGATGCGAGGCCGCGGCGTGCGCGTCGCGCAGCTTTCGCTCCAACGGGTTCGCCATGTACGACGCGCTCGTGCCGCCGGTGTTGTGGAGCACGTCGACCACTTCCATGCACATGTTGGTCGCCACGACACAGGCGAGGCGGGCGTTCTGCGTGGTCATCGCCGACGGCATGTCGGCGCCCCGCGCCAGCTCGTCCTCAACTGCGGTCATCGCCTCGACGACGTACGCGCGGACCGCCCGATACTTCCCCTCGCACTCGGCGACCCGGATCTGGGCGATGGGTCGATCCATCAGCTTCGACGGTGAAAGCATCGGCACTTTGTTGTGTGCCAGATCGACGAACGCGTCGAGCGCTCCGCGACAGATCCCGAGCGCGATCGCAACCTTGTTGTAGGAGAGTCGCAGCGGGATCGGGATGCGGAACACCGGATTGTCGTAGTGCGGCGGCATCGTGACGAGATCGACGTTCGCGTGCTCCGGTCGCACGAGTGAGCCGCTGGCGCGAACGGTGTCACTGCCCGAGCCGCGGATGCCTGCGACGTCCCACGTCTCGACGATTTCCCATTCCGAGCGGTGCATGAAGCGCATGCGCATCGTCGACATGTCGGCATGTCGGATGTCCTGGCCCTCCTCGACCTCCGGTGCAGGCATGAAGCACCAGTCGGAGTTCCAGCAGCCACTCAGGAACGTCGATTCGCCCGTGACCCGGAATCCGCCGTCGGGTTGGCGCACGGCCGTGGCCGGGATCGAGCCGGTGCCGCCACCACCACACATGATGACCCGAGGATTGTCGAGGTAGATCTCCTTGGCGAGCGCCTTGTCCATTCCGCCGGCGGCCATCGCGTTGATCTCCGAACCCAGCATGACGTTCCAGCCGACCGAGGCGTCGATGGAGCTGATCGCCTCGAGGATCTCGATCGTCTCGATCGAGCTGGCGTCCTCACCACCGAGCTCGGCCGGGAGTGCGAACCGGAACAGTCCTTCGTCGACGAGAGCGTCGACACAGTCGGCGGGCAACCGGCGGAGCTGTTGCGCCCGATCACCACCGTCTTCGATGACTGCCCGGAGATTCCGGACACGCTCCAAGGGGGAATGTTCGAACCGATTGACTTCGGCTCCGGCCATCTGCTCTGTTTGCGACATCGTCACGCACCTTCTGGTCTGGGTGTTCCTCGGATCAGGAGTTCACGCATACGCCCGACTCCGGTTGCATCCGACGCTAGCCACGCGGCGACGCTGCAGGAGTACCGCAGCGACAGCGCCCGATTGTTCGTCGCGCCTTCCTGGCTCACTCGGACGACGAGCCGCGGCGCATGACGACCCAGGTGAAGTGCTGGGTGGCGCCGCCGGGCGTGTGGTGCAATTCGTCCGCTGCTCGCTCGAGTCCGAAGCCGGGCGAGAAGCAGGCGGCGAGGTCCTCGGCGCCGTATCGAACCACCGGGAGCCCGGAACACTGCGTGGGGCCGTCGGCAGCGAAGCAGCCGAGCACGACGGCGCCTCCGGGGTTCACTGCCCGAGCGGCCGTGGCGACGTACCCGGCGCGGTCGTCGGCGTCGGTGAGGAAGTGGAACACGGCGCGGTCGTGCCAGAGGTCCCAGGTGCGCGTCGGAGTCCAGGTCAGGACGTCGGCGACGACGATCGATGCGCCGACGCGGTGGTCGAGACGTTCGCGGACATTGTCGAGGGCCTGGTCGGAGATGTCGACGATCGTGACGGCGTCGATGCCGTCGTCGAGCAGGTGGTCAGCGAGGACCGACGCGCCGGCTCCGACGTCGACCATCGACGTCGGAGCGGGGCGCAGTGCCCTGATGAGCTCGAGCGACATCGTCGGTTCGGCCTGGAACCAGCTGAGTTCATCGGCCTGCCGCGAGCGATAGACCGAATCCCAGTGTTCCTGACGATCGGACATCGTGCTCCCTCTCCGCCGGGTGAGACCCCGTTCAACAGGGTCGATTTCAGCATGGTCCCTTTCCGTAGGACATTCCCCGGCCAAAGGTCACGGGTGGCCGCGCGGTTGCGAGGCGCACCGTGGAGATGGCTCGGCGAGATGCGGTAGGTTCGCCGTGGGAGGAACGTTCGGTGGACGGCATTCACGACATCGGTGGGATGGACGGATTCGGTCGGATGGCTCGCGACGAGAGCGTCTTCCATGCTCCGTGGGAACGTACGGCGTTCGCCTTGGCATCGTCGGCACGAATGGTCGGCAACACCGACGACTTCCGTCACGCCATCGAGCGGCTCGATCCCGCTTTCTACCTCGGTGCGGACTACTACGGACGCTGGTTGGGTGCGCTGGAGGTACGACTGCGCGAGCGAGATCTGATCGACAGCGACGAGGTCGACCGGCGCGCCGGAAGTGCCGCGGCACGGCCACGCGCGATCGCGAGCGCCGGATTGCCGACCGCGTCACCCGAGGGTGGTCCGGTACGCACGATCGATCGGCGCCCGCTGTACGCGGTCGGGCAATCCGTGATCGCCCGCGATCTCCACCCTGTCGGCCACACGCGACTCCCCCGTTATGTCCGGGGCCACCACGGCACGATCACCCGGGTCCACCCTGCGTTCGTCTTTCCCGACACGAACGCTCACGGCTGGGGCGAAGATCCCCAATACGTCTACGCGGTGCAATTCGCAGCCTCTCACCTCTGGGGCGCTGGTGACCACTCGGTGAGCGTCGACCTGTTCGAGCCCTACCTGGAGGCCGCATGACCGACCACGATCACGACCACGATCCACGGGCCCTGCGCGCCGAGGCGCTGGAGGCCATCCTGATCGAGCGCGGATTGGTCGATCCGGCCGTCATCGACAGCACCCTCGACTACTTCGAGAACGATCTCGGACCGATGCTTGGCGCCCAGGTGGTGGCCAAGGCCTGGGCCGACCCGGCCTTCAAGCGGCGACTGCTCGACGACGGACTCGGCGCGATCGCCGAGCTCGGCCTGGGCGGTCCGCAGGTCGACCATCTCGTGGTCGTCGAGAACACACCGGACGTGCACAACGTGGTGGTCTGCACTCTCTGTTCGTGCTATCCATGGGGCCTGCTCGGGCTCCCACCCGCTTGGTACAAGTCGCTCGCGTACAGGTCGCGTGTGGTTCGCGAGCCACGAAACGTCCTCGCCGAGATGGGCTGCGAACTCCCGGACGACATCGAGGTTCGGGTCTGGGACTCCTCGGCCGAGGTGCGCTACTTCGTGCTTCCCGAACGTCCGAACGGCACGGACGGCCTCCCGGAGGATGTCCTGGCCGAGCACGTGCACCGCGACCAGATGATCGGGGTGGCCCGATGACGCCCGAGCTGGACCTCGACGGACCGGCCGCGCCGCCTCGTTCGAACGGGGAACTCAGCTTCGAACACCCCTGGCAGGGACGGCTGTTCGCCACCACGATGGCTGCGTGCGATGCCGACCTGATCGACTACGCAGACTTCCGCGACCGCCTGATCGCCGGTATCGCCGAACGCGATCGCCGGGAACCCGAGGCGGGCGACTACTGGTCGGCGTGGCAGGACGCGTTGGAGGCACTGATGCTCGACATCGGCCTGGTCGAGCCGGGCGAGATCGACCGGCAGGCCATCGAATTCTCCCAGCACCACTGACCGTGGCGGCCGTGCGAGTCTTCCTGACCCACAACCCCGAGGACCTCGAGGCGTACTACGGGCGGGCACTCCCGCTCCTCGAGCAGATCGCCGAGGTGGAGCGCAACCCGGCCGACCGCGACCTGTCGACGGCCGAGTTGATCGACGCCGCTGCCGGGTGTGACGTCATCGTCGCTCACCGTTCCACGCCCGGGGAGGCGGCGCTGTTCGAGCGGTTGCCCGACCTGGTGGCATTCCTGCGATGTGCCGTCGACACGAGCACGGTCGACCTCGACGCGGCGTCCGCGAACGGTGTGTTGGTCGCCCGAGCCGACAAGAGCTTCGTCGCCTCGACCGCGGAGCTGGCACTTGGCCTGCTGCTGTCAACCGCGCGCAACATCGCCGTCTCGACGACCGACTATGCGGCACGGCGGACACCCGTGCAACGGCCCGGACGGCAAGTGCGAGGCCAGACCGCCGGCATCATCGGCTACGGCGCCATCGGCTCGTATCTTGCCGACCTGCTGGTGGCGATCGGCATGCGGGTGGTCGTCCACGACCCATTCGTCGCCGACCCCCGTCTCGACGGCATCACGTTCGTGGGCTTCGAGGAGCTGCTCCGCTCATCAGACGTGGTGTTTCCGTTGGCGCCAGGATCGCCCTCGACGACGCACCTCGTCGGTGCACCCGAACTCGCACTGATGCCGCGCGGAGCGACGCTGATCAACGTGAGTCGCGGCGAGCTGCTCGACGAGACCGCGGTTGCCGAAGCCCTCGACTCGGGACATCTGGGTGGTCTGGGACTCGATGTGGGTCAGGCGGCCGACCAGCGCCCCTCCCCGGACCTGGCCGCCAGGGCCGGCGTGGTGGCGACACCGCACCTCGGAGGGCTCACCCCGGAAAACGCCGATGCGCAGGCCGCGAGCAGTGTCGAGCAGGTCGCCGCGATCCTCGCCGGCGACGTGCCGCCGCGGTCGCTGAACGCCGACAGGGCGCACCGGTTGCGGGCCTACTGGGACCGATCCTCTCGGTGATCGGCCCCGCCTGCGACACCCATGTCCACTTCTACGACGGCGGCTTTCCGATCGCGACCGGTGCAGTGCTGCGTCCGTCTGACGCGTCGCCTGCGGACTACCGGCGCGTGCAACAGATCTTGGGGACCGAGCGGCTCGTCGTGGTGCAGCCGACCACGTATGGGCTCGACAATTCCTGCCAGCTCGAAGCGATGTCCACGTTCGGCGCGAACGCCCGCGGCGTCGCTGTGGTCGATGCAGCGACTCCCCGAGCCGAGCTCGCGAGGCTCACCGAGTGCGGCGTGCGCGGAGCGCGCTTCCACATGCTCGCCGGTGGCGCGGTCGGCTGGGAGATGCTCGAAGACGTCGCGGCCCACGTCGCGCCGTTCGGCTGGCACATCCAACTGCAGTTGAACGGGCGCGAACTCGTCGATCATGTCGACCGACTGCTCCGATTGCCCGTCGACCTGGTCGTGGACCACATCGGACGCTTCATGCCACCGGTCGAGGCCGACTCCGCCGCGTTCGCGGCCCTGCTGACGCTCGTCGATCACGGCGCGAGGGTGAAGCTGTCGGCCCCGTATGAATCATCGATCCTCGGACCACCCGGTTTCGACGACGTGACGCAGCTGGCCGACGCACTCGTCGTCCGGGCGGCCGATCGCCTCCTGTGGGCGAGCAACTGGCCGCATCCTGGGCAACGCAACCCAACGAGTGCACGGGAACTGGTCGCACTGCGCGATCGTTGGTTACCGACCGACGAGGTTCGACAGCGCGTCCTCGTCGACAACCCTGCCGAGCTGTACGACTTCTGAGAACGACGAGGAACCGAGATGACCGACCCCACCGCACCGCCCCTCGCCGACTACGCGATCTATCCGTCGCTGCTCGACCGGCCCGTCCTGATCACCGGCGGTGCCGACGGCATCGGCGCAGGTCTGGTCGAACAGTTCGCCAGACAAGGCGCTCAGGTCGGCTTCCTCGACATCAACGCGAACACGGCCGCCGAGACCATCGAGCGCATCGCGGCGAGCTCGCCGCGTCACACTCCACGCTTCTACGAGGTGGATCTCGTCGACATTCCGGCGCTGCAGCGCGCGGTGGCCCAGGCTCAGCAGGATCTCGGAGGGATCGCCGTGCTGGTCAACAATGCGGCGAGCGACGATCGGCACGAGTGGCACGACGTGACCGTCGACTACTGGAACGATCGTCTCAACACCAATCTGCGGCACTACTTCTTCGCGATCCAGGCGGTGGCACCGGGGATGATCGAGGCACAGAGCGGGTCGATCATCAACATCGGTTCCAGCAGCTACATGATGCAGGAGGATTTCTTCCCGGGCTACGCGATCGCCAAGTCGGGCGTCGAGGGCATCACCCGAACCCTCGCCCGGACGTTCGGGCCTGACAACATCCGCGTGAACACCGTGCTGCCGGGCTGGGTGGCGACCGAACGGCAACTCACCAAGTGGTGGACGCCCGAAGGTGAAGAGTCCACCCTGCGCGATCAAGCGATCAAGCGCCGGATCTACCCGGCAGAGTTCTCACAGATCGTGCTCTTCCTGGCCGCCGACGACGGCGGGGCATGCACTGCCCAGCAGTTCATCGTCGACGGCGGGCGCTTCTGAGGGCGCCTCGCGATCAGGCGGCGCGTCGGGCGGCGCCGGCGTGGACGAACCCGGCGAGGTTCGGGCACACATCGAGAATCGTCGCGAACTCCGCACGGGTCAGCACGTAGACGCTCGCATCGGTCGTCGCCGTCACGGACGCGGTGCGCGGCTGCAGGGTCAGCAGGGCGAGTTCGCCGATGACGCTGCCGGGGCCGACGACGATCTTGGCGTCGTCACGCTCGACGAGGAATTCGCCGTCGATCACGACGAAGCACTCACGGCCGAATCCGTCCTTGCGCACGATCTGCTTGCCTGCCGGCACGGTGATGGTCGTCGCGACGCGGTCGAGCGTCTCGAGTTCCGAGACGGGCACCGTCGCCGCCATGTCGCTGGCGAGTAGGTCGGGATGAATGTTGCTCTTGCGGGTGAACATGTCGTTCCTTGTCACTCGGGGGGTGAGTCGCTATCGCCACATGTGATGGCAGTGGCGACAACGCACGCAACAGCAGCGGCATTCCCATCTGTGACGCAGATCACGCCGATATCCAGAATCGTCCCAGGCGATGCGCCGCTTGCTCTTGGACCGGGAACCTGGTGAGCTGAGGATCGTCGACGCCGGCATCGATCGGCGAGTGAGGGGTCCCATGAGCGAACACGTTGCATCCGGTCTGGGCGGCGGGACCTTGTACGGCCCCGGGGCGCGGGCCCTCCAGGCGGCATTCGACTCACAGCGACTCGCCGACACGCTCGCTGCAGTGACGGTCCACGGCGAACTCGATGGCGGCGACATCGAGCTGATCCGTGAGCAATCGACGTTGTGGATCTCGACGGTCGACGCCGACGGCTGGCCGGACGTGTCGTACAAGGGCGGTGATGTCGGATTCGTGCAGGTCGCGAGTCCGAGCGAGCTGAGGATCCCGAGCTACGACGGCAACGGGATGTGGCGCACGTTGGGCAACATCGTCGACGACGGACGTGTCGCGCTGCTGTTCGTCGACGAGCGGCGCCCATGGCGCATGCGGGTCCACGGTCGGGCCAACGTGTCGGTGGAGCCCGTGGACCTCGCACCGCATCTGGGTGCTCAGGCGGTGATCATCGTCAGCATCGGACGGGTGTTCCCGAACTGCGGTCGCTACATCCATCAACATGGTGACGTCTCGAAGTTCGTCCCCCGGCCTGGCCTCGAGCCGCCGATTCCGGACTGGAAGCGCATCGACGGGCTCCGCCAAGTGCTCCCAGCGCGCGACCAGGAGGCATTGGCACGAGACGAGCGGGCAGCCGACCCCGGCGGCTGATCGCCGAGTTCGTCGAGTCCGGCATCTGCAGACCTGGCCGATCGTCTGTCGCTCACTCCCCAGCAGGCGTTCGATCCACGGCTGCTCGGTCAGCGCCGGCCGGGGAGCTTGCGGGCGTTCGGAAGTTGGTACTCCCCGCTGAGCATCTCACCGGTCGGCTGGTGGCTGCGCAGGATCGGACGAAACTTACCGATCGGCGCGGGGAGCCAGTTGGCGACGCGCGAAGTCCGGGTCGACGAGCGGCGACGACGTCCCGATGAGTCCGAGCAGCGCGGCGCCTTCGAGATACTCGGCGTCGGGCCGCCGACGGCGGAAGCGCCGCGAGAGACACACGGACTTGCTCCCACCAGAGCAGGTCATCGGCAACTCATCGAGCAGAGGCCAGGTCGCCCTACGCTGCGGAGCGTGGACCTTGTACGCCTCGAACTCGCGGATGATCCGACGGTGGACATCACGACAACAGGTCGGCGGACCGGGCTCCCTCGCCGCATCGAGATCTGGATGCTCGATGTCGACGGCCGGTTCTTCATCACGGGAACGCCGGGCCGGCGGGACTGGCTCGCCAACCTCCTCGCACACCCGAGCTTCGTCGTCCACCTCAAGCGGCACGCTCACGTCGAACTCCCGGCCCGGGCAACCCCGCTCGAAGATGCCGCGGCACGGCGCACCGTGCTCGAACATCTGAACGCCAGCTGGTATCGAGACCAAGAACCTCTTGACGTGCTCCTCGATTCGGCGCCACTGGTCGAGGTCACATTCGACCACGACCGCTGAGTCGACATCTCAGCTCACGTGAAAGCCGGCGTCGACGTGGATGAGTTCACCGGTGATGAACTCGGCGCGGTCGCTGACGAGGAACGCCACGGCCTCGGCAACGTGTGACGGGTCGGCCACCTTGCCGAGCGGGAGCGACGTCGCAACTGCCGCGCGTCGGTCGGGGTCGACAAGGCCGTTCATCGTCGTCGCGGCCATCGGCGAGATCGAGTTGACTCGGACGCCGAACCTGCCGAGTTCGCGTGCCGCGGTCTGCGTGACGGCATGAAGTCCGCCCTTGCTTGCCGCATAGGCTGCTTGGCCCGCATTTCCGCGTTCGCCCGAGGTGGAGGTGAGGTTGATGATCACCCCACCGTTTCCCTGTGTCTTGAATGCACGAGTCGCCGCGCGGATGATCGCAAACGGGGCGGTGAGGTTGGCCATCAGCGTCTCCTCCCATCGTTCGTCGGTGACGCCGGTGACGAAGTTGTCGAGGGCAACTCCGGCGTTGTTCACCACGATGTCGATGCTTCCGGCAACCTGGATCACGTCCGCGACCAATCGATCGCCTGCCTCAGCTGAACCCAGTTCGGCGGCCAGCGGGATTGATCCGGGAATCTGAGCGGCGACCTCGGCGCACGAGTCCGCTGAACGCCCGTGCACGATCACGATGGCACCGACCGCTGCCAACCGTTCGATGATCGCTCGGCCGATACCACGCGTCGAGCCCGTCACGAGAGCGACCCTCCCATCGAGTCGTTCGCTCGCGATGCCAGTCATGTTCCGACCGTACCTGTCTGACGGCGGGGCTACGCCACCTCGAGCGCTCGGCCCGCAGGACACGCGAGCACGGCGGCCTTGTCGTACACGTCGGGGTAGAAGTCGGTGTCGCCGAAGCCGGCCTGCGGTGCGTGCAGTGCGGAGTCGGCGAGCTCGACGCGACTGGCCGTGATGAGGGTTGCAGCGTTGATGCCGGTGACGTGCTCGGCGAGGGACCAGAACTCAGCGAGGCTGAGATCGCGGGTCCCTTGGCGAGGCGGTCGAAGATCTCCCGGTCGCGCTCGAGCAGCTTCTTCGCGCGGGCGGTGACGTCCTCGTCGGAGCGGGCGGCCGCCCGCGGTGCGCGACCACCGCGGGAACTCCTGGTTCCGAGAGTGTGAACAGGGATGGACAGCGGCATGCAAGGCTGGTCAGGTGGATCTCGGGCCGCACACGAACGAATCCGATCGTCCGAAGGGAACGGTCACGTTCCTCTTCACCGACGTCGTTGGATCGACGCCGATGTGGGATCGATTCCCAGAGATCATGGCGGAGGCACTGGCCGTTCATGATCGGCTGATCGAGCGGGCGATCTCGGAGCACGGTGGCCACGTGTTCTCCACCGCGGGTGATTCGTACGCAGCGGCGTTCGCTACGGCATCGGCAGCGGTGTCGGCGGGCCTGGCGGCACAGGCCGAACTGGCAAGCCAGGTGTGGCCGGGCGGGCTCCAACTCGAAGTGAGGATGGGCGCCCACACCGGTGAGGCCCAGGAGCGCGACGACGACTACTTCGGTCCAGTGGTCAACCGGGCTGCGCGGCTGATGGGCGCAGCGAATGGCGGCCAGTTCGTCATCTCGACGGTGACCGCGGCTCTGGCCCCGCCCGGGGACGGCGTGCAGCACATAGATCTTGGCGCGGTGCAGGTCAAGGGCATCGTCGATCCAATCGGGGTGGTCGGTGTGAGCGGTCCCGGAGCGCCCTGGATCGACCGTCTGCCGATTGGTGGTCAGGCGGCGGTCGGCAACCTGCGTCGGCCGCAAACCGAATTCGTGGGAGACCTGGCCGACCTGCAGCGACGGGTCGCAGCGCTGAGCGAGTACCGATTGGTGACCTTGACGGGCTCAGGCGGCGTGGGCAAGACGAGAGCGGCCACCGAGATCGGGTTCCTGACTGCCGATGACTTTCCTGGTGGCGTCTGGATGTGCGAGCTGGCGCCGATCGTCGATCCGGATGCGGTGATTGCCGCGACGATCGAGAGCATCGGCGCACAGCCCCAAGTGGGTCTGACCGGCGCGGACGTCATCGTCGACTGGTGTCGGGACCGTCGGGTGCTGCTGATCCTCGACAACTGCGAACACCTCGTGACCTCCGTCGCCGACGTGGTCGAGGAACTTGCCGAACGTTGTCCGACGGTGACGGTGCTCGCGACGAGTCGGGAACCGCTCGGTGTGCCGGGTGAGCGCGTCGTTCGAGTGCCCTCGCTCGGTCCCGTGGACGGCGTCGAACTCTTCGTCGATCGGGCGGCGGCTGTCGACAGCGACTTCGAACTGGAGCGTGACCGCGGCGCCGTCGAGGCAATCTGTCGCCGGCTCGACGGCATTCCGCTCGCGATCGAGTTGGCAGCAGCTCGGGTCCGGTCGCTGAGTCCGGCGGAGATCCTCGACCGTCTCGACGAACGCTTCCGCCTGCTGCGGGGCGCAGGACGGGGCCAGCTCGAACGCCACCAGACGCTCCATGCAGCCGTCGAGTGGTCCTATCGGCTGCTCTCCGATCCCGCCCGCAACCTGTTCGACGAGCTATCTGTCTTCGCAGGTTCGTTCGACCTCGCCGCGGTCGAGGGGATCTGTGGCGAGGTCGGCGACGGTGACCACCTCGACCTTCTCTCCGATCTTGTCGACAAGTCGGTGGTGGTCGCCGAAGCCGCAGACCGACGCACCCGCTACCGCCTGCTCGAAACTCTTCGTCAGTACGGCGAGCAGCGCCTCGCCGACCGCGACGGGACGGCTGACATGAGAAACCGACACCTTCACTTCTACGCAACCGAGGCGAGTGGCGCCTGGCGAAAGGCGTACACATCGGACGAAGCGGAGTTCTTCGCGTTCTTCGGCGCGGAGTGGGACAACTTGCGAGCGGCGCTCAACTGGTCGCTCGCGCTCGGCGACCTCGCCGTCGCCGAGCAGTTGTTGGTGGCCACGGGTGCTTTCGCCGAGAGCGAGATGCGTTACGAGCACGAGGACTGGGCCATCGAGGTCGGCGAGCTCGCTCGTCGATCAGGTGAACGAAGTGTGGCGAGTCTCGGACTACGCGCCTACTGGGCTCATCAGCTGGGCGATCCGACTCGCGCTGTCGAGTTGGCCGCCGAAGGAGCCTCGGTCGACGGTGACGAGGTGAGCACCATCATCTGTCTCATCTGGCAGGGAGAAGCCCTCGTCGCCGCCGGACGAACCGACGAGGCCCTCGCCCTGGTCGAGGGCCTCCGGAAGATCGTCGGCGACGCCGACTCGACCATGCTGCGGGTCAAGGCATGGAACATGGTCCTCAACATCTTCCTCGGCGCCGGCGACCCCAGCTTCTTCGATGAACTCGAGCAGGCACGCGAGTACTACACGGGGACCGGGTCTCTCGCCGCGTTGAGTGTCTTCTCGTTCTATCGAGGGAGTGGCTTGTTGTATCTGACAGACCCTCTCGACGGCCGGGGAGCCCACGACGAATACCAGCTCTCCGCAGACGCCGCCCAGCGCATCGGCAACCTCCAACAAGAGCTGTGGGCCGAGTTCGGCATGGTCAACGCACGGCTTCTTCCTGGCGATCTGAGCATCGGTTCCGCGCTTCATCGTGTCCTGACGACCAGCCACCAGGCACGTCTGTGGCTGCTCACCTTGATGGCTCTCGAAACCGTTCAGCTCTTCCACGCTCGGCGGGGAGCGCTCGACCAGGCGGCAACGATCGTCGGGTTCGTCGAACGATACCCGGCGCCGTTCCATGGCGTCACCGCTCGCTACCGCGCCGAGGTGGCATCGCTCGTGCGCGGGTCGACCGACACCGTCACTGCACGTGAACGCGGCGGCCGCATGGACCGGCACGAGATCGTCGCCTACGCCCTGTCGACGCTCGACGGCGCCTGAGCCTCACGAAGACGTCGTCGGTGAACGTCACGACACGTTCGGGACGACCCTGCCGCGAGCGGGCCGCCGCGTCCTCCCCAGATTCTCTCCCACGATCGCCATCTTGCTCGCGGTCACTGGAGGAAATGCAACTCGACCAGCGTCACCAACCGACAGCCGAGGGCCCGGGCCGACGAGAACGGTGAGCGAATGGTGTCGACAGATCTCTCGGGGTGAATCTCAGCTTTCACCCCGATTCCCTTTGCGAGGTGCCGCCGACGCGAGGACCATTGCCGCGGCCCATGACCGACGAACCTGCACCCACGACCGTCTCTCTCGCCGCCGCCGTCCTCACCGTCGGCGGCATGGTGCTCATGATCCTGACGGCGGTCGCCCTGTTCGGTGAGGGCGTCGAGGACGGCCCACTCCAGGTGGCGATGACACTGGGTCTCACACTCGCCACGGTGATCGCAATGACCGTCGGGTACACGGCCGAAGACCTCTCGGCGGCAATGAGCAAGAGCATCAGCTCCGCGCTCTCGACGATCTTCGTCCTGATCGCCATCGGCGC
>JAHENF010000067.1 GCA_024643255.1 Ilumatobacteraceae bacterium | reverse complement strand
CGGTGGTGGCACACCATCCCCGGGGGGCCACCACCCTTGTGGGACGAGATCGCATGAGCTTGGATGACCTCGTGAAGGCCAACGGGGCTGTCGACGACGCCGACCGATCGATCGGTCGAGGCGGCCTCGGCATGGTCGCCCTGCGGACGTGGCAGCACAACTGGCGTCAGTGCGTGCTCGTGGCCTTCGTGGTCGCGCTGGCGCTCGGAGTGGTGCTCGCGGTGCTCGTGGGCGCCTCTCGATCCGTGACGGCAATGGAAAGACTGCGCGAGCAGACGCGGGCATCGGATGTCGTGCTCGGTGGCGGCGAAGAGGTCGGCGGTCTCCTCGAGGCAGTCGCTTCGGAGCCGGGGGTGATCGAGGCGGGGGCGGGCCGCGAACTCTTCGTCAGGCCCAAAGGATCAGGACTCTTCCCTGGCTACAACATCCGCTCGTTCGCCCCCGACGCACTGCCCGGTGGGGTACCTGTGGACGTGCCGGTCATCGTCGAAGGTCGGGCCCCCGACCAAGAGCGGATCGACGAGGTCACGATGAACCGGGCGATGGCTGGGGAACTCGGCCTGCACGTCGGCGACATGGTGGTGCTCGAATCGGAGAGCACCGCGTGGGTGGAGGCCTCCTACAAGGGTCAGGATCCCGGCCCCCCTGACGGTCCGGAGGTGCAAGCCGAACTGGTGGGTCTGAGCCTTGCCCCGGTCGACTTCACGCGGACCGGGAACGTGCTGTACCTCACCGGCGCTTACGCTGACCGTTACCAAGATCAGGTCCGCACCTACGAGTTCGTGAACGCGATGCTCACCGACGGCCGACTCGCACAGGTGGAAGCCGAGCAGAGCTTCGCCGCCGGGACCAACGACAACATCGACGTGCAGTCATCGCCGAACGGCCGCGCGCAAGGAGTTCAGGACAGCCTCGAGACGATCGCTGCCGCCCTTCGCCTCGTGGCCGCGACGTTCGGCCTTGCGGCGCTGGCCGTCATCGGCCTGCTGGCCGTCCGTCTGGCTCGCGAGGTGGCTGTCGACCGGGCGACGCTGATGGCGATCGGCTGGACGAGGTCCGACGTGATGCGGCTCACCATGCTCGTCGTGATGCCGGCGCTGTTCGTCGGGCTGGTCTTCGGGTTGGGACTGGGCGTCGTCGCTTCACCCAGGACCTCGGTGGGGCTGGCTGCCGCCGTCGACCCTGCGGGACGCTCGGTGGTGCTCGACCCTGCGTTGGTGGCCGGCGTGAGCGTCGTCGCCGCGGTGCTCTTGGCGGCGTTGGCTGGCCTGGCCGGGCTTCGTGCCAGTCGGTCGGTGAGCCCGGCCCGAACGACGGCGCCCCCAGCGCCGCCACTCGAGCGACCGTTGTCCATTTCGCTCGGTGTTCGGCGGGCGCTGTTCGGAGCCAACGCCGGCGGAGGCCGCGTCAGCCGATCGGCGGTGGCGGCCGTGGCGGCGGTGACGACCATTGCCGTTGCCGCGTTGATCGTCGGGGCATCCATCGATCGGCTCCAGGCCGATCCATTCCTGAGCGGGCAGGGTCCAGCGGACCAACGGGTGGTCGACGGAGGCGAGGGCGGCGAAGGCCTGGCGGTCGCGGACCGGGCGATGGCGAGCCTGGAGGCAGACGAACGAGTGGTGGACCTCGCCGCCGTGCACGTCGCCTGGGGGGTGACCGGACCGGGCGGTCGAGACCTGCCCGTCCTGGTCTACGACGCACGACGTGGCAACAGCGGCGCCGCGCTCACGAGTGGTCGCTTTCCCGCCCAATCAGACGAGATCGCGGTCGGGCCTGCGTCGCTGGCGGCGATGGGGCTGGCGGTGGGAGACGACATCGAGCTCCACCACCCGAACGGCCGCGCCCGGTTCAAGATCGTGGGGGCGGTGCTGTTGCCCGAGGGCGACTTCGAACACGACGTCGGGTCCGTGCTCACCGTTGCGGGCGCGCGGTTCCTCGGCGGCCTCGACGGTACCGAGATCCACCAGGTGGTGTTCTCCTGGGCGCCGGAGGTCGACGGCACGGCGGCCGACCATGAGCTGGCGACGGCCGGCTTCAACGTTCTCACTTCGGAGGGGCGCCTCGTACCGGCGAGCGTCTCCAGCCTGGCGGATGCCAGTCGCCTCGCCGCTCTGGCTGCAGGCCTCGTGCTGGCTCTCGGGTTGGTGACCGCCCTCTACGCTGTGGCCGTCACCCGGCGACTCGGACGGCGCGAGGCCGGCACCTTGCGAGCACTCGGTCTCACACCCGGCGCCCTGGCGGCCACGACCGAGGTCCAGGGGCTGGCCATCGCACTCACCGGGGTCGTCATCGGGCTCCCGGCAGGCATCGTCGCCGGCCGGCAGGTGTGGTCGCTCATCGCGGAGCGCGCCGACGTGGTCGATCTCGCCGTCGTCGGTTGGGCATCGTTGGCCTGGGTGGCAGGAGCGACGCTGGTGGGCGTCGCGCTCCTCTCTCTCCCGCTGACGTTCCGTGACGCTCGCCGGGTTCCCGCTGACGCATTGCGCGTGGAGTAGCCGATCGACGGCTCGGCGTGGAGTATCGGTTTGATGACGCGGAGCGCGGGTTCACTTCCCGCCTGGGGCAGGCACGCGATGGTGCCGCAGGATCGGTGGGGTCCATGCGATCACCCCCGTGGTCGACGATCGTGTCGGCGCCGTCAGTCGAAGGCCGACGTTGCGTTCCCGTCGGCGCCACGCACCGGTGCGGTGGCGTCGATCCGGTACTTCATCGCGCTGCCGCCGAGTCGTGGTTCGACCCGGAGCGCTTCGCCCGTTGCGAAGAAGTTGGGATGCTGGAAGTGGGCGTCGAGTGCCTCGGCCGATTCCCAGAGTTCGGTGATTCGGATCCGGCCGGGATCGGCGGGATCGGCGGCGATGACGTACACGACGCAACCGGGCTCGTCCGTTGCGGTCGATCGCTGGAGCTCGGCCGTCGATTCGACGAGCCGATCTCGCACGCTCGGGTCGACGTCGACGTGTCCGATGATTGCGATCATTCCCACATCATGCCAACGGCCGCGCGATGTCGACTGGGTCGGGGCGCTCAACCCCCAAACTGCGCAGTCACCGATCACGGCACGAGGCGTGCCGTGCTCGACCGATGTCAGGCGATGCGCCTCGCGTACATCGTGTTGGCATCGCTGGTGAACAGACCGGCGCCGGTGGCGTAGACCTCGAGATATTCGGCCGATGCGGCAACCTTCCCGTTCGCTTCGTCGACCGCGGCCGCGTCGTCGAAGCGGGCCAGCCATTGGATCGCGTCCGAAGGTCCGGCGACATTGGTCGCGACCGCGACGGGAACACCGGTTGCCGCAGTCCAGGCGTCGGCGATCACCGGCGCCCACGCGAGTGCCTCCATGCCACGGGTCGGGTCGGTGGTCGCCGAAACGGCCACCAGGAATGAGCCGACCTCGGCCTGGCCGGTGATCTCCCCGTGAACGACCTGCATCATGGTGTCGGGCTCCAGCGACGCGATGTGTTGGCCTGCCTGCGCCACCAGTGCGAGGTAGTCAGCGTTCTCGTTGAGCCGATCGTTGTTCTCGACCATCGCGGCGAACGAATCGACGAGACTCGACCACGCGACGGTTCCGATCGTCGAGCCGGGCCCGCCTGCCCAGAGCGACGTCTTGCCCCCAGCAGCCTGCACCACCTTGGTGACCTGCGATGCCCATTCGATGCCGGGCCTCCCGTTGACGCGAGCCATTCGGCGAGTGATGTACATGGTTTTCCCCTTTGTGTTTGTCGAGCCGCCCCCTGCGGCCCGGGTCCCACCGTCTCGCGTCGATTGAGGCATCGCAAGTGACACTGGGCACGTGTGTCGATGGTCTCGCGGGCGGATCCGCGCGTCGACGGCGGCTCCGATCGTGGCGTCGGGGGCGAACGTGAACGTCTCCAGGATCCGCCTCGTCGGGTTCCTCCGACTCGTTCGTCGAGGCGTCACGACTGGAAGGATCGGACCATGACCGATCTCGACGAACGCCAGTCCGAGTCCGCCCCGTGGTTCCTCCAGGGGAACTACGCCCCGGTGCAGAACGAACTCACCGAATTCGACCTGCAGGTCACCGGCGCGATCCCGCCGTCGTTGTCCGGCCAGTATCTCCGCAACGGCTCGAACCCGAAGTCCGGGACGGCCGGCCACTGGTTCTTCGGCGATGGGATGGTCCACGGTGTGCGCCTCGAAGCCGGAAAGGCAGCGTGGTACCGCAACCGCTTCGTCGAGACGACCAAGCTCGCCAAAGGCCTCGAGGCCACCGATCCCGAGACCATGTTCGATCCGACGGCGAGCGCGGCGAACACCCACGTGCTCGCACACGCCGGGCGCATCTGGGCGCTCGAGGAGGGCCACCTCCCCTACGAGTTGAACGCGGAGTTGGAGACGCTCGGCTGCGACAACTTCGGCGGCAAGCTCACCACGGCGTTCACGGCGCACCCCAAGCTCTGCCCCGAGACCAACGAGCTGCACTTCTTCGGGTACTCGCCGGTCGCGCCGTTCCTGACCTATCACGTGCTCGACGCATCCGGTGCGCTCGTGCACTCGGCGGAGATCAACGTGCCCGCCGGAACGATGATGCACGACTTCATGATCACCCGCGACCACGCGATCTTCATGGACCTGCCCGTCGTGTTCGACCTGTCGAACCTGGAGGCGCCGCTCAAGTGGGACGACAACTACGGGGCGCGCATCGGCATCATGCCGAGGATGGGCACCAACGCCGACATCCGGTGGTTCGAGGTCGACCCCTGCTACGTGTTCCACCCCCTGAACGCCTATGTCGAGGGCGACCAGGTGGTGTGCGACGTGGGCCGACACGCATCGATGTGGCGCAACTCGATGGAAGACGGCGAGCCGTGTTACATGCACCGCTGGACCTTCGACCTGGCGTCGGGGGCCGTGAGCGAACAGCAGCTCGACGGCGACTCCCATGCATTCCCCCGTGTCGATGATCGGGTCGTCGGGCTCAAGCATCGCTACGGCTGGGGCGTCGCGCCGCGCGGCGGCGGGTCCGGCGTCATCATGGAACCTGGCACCGTGATCAGGTGGGACTTCGACACCGGTACACAGCAGACCTACGACCTGGGGGCGCAGAGCTACCCGGGTGAGTTCGTGTTCGTGCAGGACGACGACGCCGCGGGTGAGGATGAAGGGTGGGCGATCGGTCTCGTGTACGACGCGGCCGACGACAGCTCCGATCTCGTGATCCTCGATGCCAGCGCCCCCGGCTCCGAGCCGGTCGCCCGGGTGCACATGCCCCAGCGCGTGCCCTTCGGGTTCCACGGCAGCTGGGTCGACGACTCAGCGATGGGCTGAGAACACGCCCACCTCACCCCGTTTGTGGCGCGATTCGAGTGGGGCGGTCCAACGCAAGCGCGCCACAAACGGAGTGGACGGGGCCTGGCGCTCTGGCTCAGGTGGCCGGCGCGGGAGTCTTCGCCTCGTCCGCTGCGTGGGGGAACATGATCTGGCCGGCGAGCACCTTGGCGACGTCGGCGAGCTGATCGGCGACCAACACCATGAGGTCATCGAGCGAGACGATCCCGACCACCCGGTCGTGATCGACGATCGGGACGCGACGAATCGCGTGATCACGGAACACGTGCAGCAGATCGTCGAGATCGCGGTCGATGTCGAGGGCGACGACGCCCATGCTCATCAGGCCGTCGATCCTCCCGTCGGTCGGGTACTGCCGAGCGACGCCGCGCGTGACCAGGTCGCGATCGGTCACGATGCCGATCGGAGTCTGCCCGTCGACGACGATCACGCACCCGATGCCCGCACTGGTCATCAACGCCGCGGTCTCGGCAACGGTGGTGTCACCCCTGACCACGACGGGTTGACGAACGGCAAGATCTGAGACCTTCATCACGAGTCCTTTCCGGCTCCGGCCAGATGCTCGATGCGGCAATCTGCCCCGGGGAACAGCAGCGTGGATCGACCGGAGTCGTCCCAGCGAACGAGATACGGCGGCCCGCCGTCGTCGCCGCGTACCTCCTCCACCTTTCCGACACGGCGAGGCTCGCCGATCCGGTGGCCCTCGATGATCAATTCGTCTCCGACATGGGCGAACATGTGAGACCCCCTTTCGAGGCGATCGAGACTCCGGTTCGAGCATCGCAGTCGTGCGCACCGAGGCACCAGAGAACTTCGTCCCGGGGTCCTGACGAATCGGTGACGTCCGACCCTGGTCGCTCGGGGTCGACCGTTCGATGGTTGAAGAATGGAGAGCCTTCAACCACATCGATGGACACTCAGATTCGAGACCCGCGAGGACGACGACCACTGCGACATGGTCGTGCACCTCGACGCCGGCGACCGGTCGCTGTCGGGCTACGGACGGTCGCGCCGCAACCCCGCTGACCCGGCGGTGCCGCAGGTGGGTGAGGAGTTGGCCGCGGCGAGAGCGCTGCACGACCTCGCCAGGCACCTGACCGACGACGCGTGGGACATGATCGAGGCGTACCCGGCGGCGATCGTCTGAGCCGCCCGGCGCGTCAGGGGGCGCGGGGTCTAGATCACCGCGCCGAACAGTCGACCGATCGCAGCGGTCACGCCCATCGCCAACGCGCCCCAGAACGTGACCCGGAACGCCGCCACCCCGAGCGGCGCCCCACCGGCACGAGCGCCGACCACCCCGAGCACGGCCAGGAAGATCAGCGCTGTCGACGCGATGATCGCGATCTGTGCCGTGCCGGACGCGAGCGCGGCCGCGAGCAGCGGCAACAAGGCGCCGACCGAGAACGTCGCCGCCGACGTGAATGCCGCCTGCACCGGACGGGCGGTCGTCGACTCGAGGATTCCCAACTCTTCACGAGCGTGCGCACCGAGGGCGTCGTGTTCGGTGAGACCGACGGCAACCTGATGCGCAAGATCGGCGTCGAGCCCGCGGGCCGTGTAGTACGAGGCGAGCTCCGCCAGTTCGCGCTCGGGTGCGTCACGAAGTTCGCGCCGTTCGCGTTCGAGGTCTGCTCGCTCGGTGTCGGCCTGTGAGCTGACCGACACGTACTCGCCGGCGGCCATCGACATCGCTCCCGCCACGAGGCCGGCCACTCCTGCAACCATCACCTCGCTCTGGCTCGCGTTCGAGGCCGCGACACCGATGAGCAGACTCGCGGTCGACACGAGCCCGTCGTTGGCGCCGAGCACTGCCGCTCGCAGCCACCCGATCCGATGTGTTCGATGTGCCTCGGCGTGGATCACGCTTCATTCTCTCACCGCGGGGTTTCCGGAGGTGAAAGCCGACGCAGCGAGATCGTTGCCGCGCGCTTACTCGTCGCTTCGCTGGCGTTGGCGAGCCGATCCGTACGTTGACACCCGAGAGATCGGCCACCCCCCGGCCGATCGAAATTCAAAGGTGGAACCCTCCAATGATCCGAAAGAACTCCCTCATCACCGCGGCCGCGGTCGTCGGCGTGCTCTTCGCCGGCACGACAGCGGTTGCCGCGAACGTCGGCCTGTTGACACCGTCGGACACGAGCGGCGGCACCGAGTCGTCGGCCGTGACCCAGGAAACGACGACATCGTCCGTCGAGCCCCAGATCGTCGACGTCTACATCGAAGATCCGCCGGTGACGGTCGACACGACGACGACCGTGTCGAGCCTCTCGCAGGTGTTCGCCGTCGATGCCGCGGGAACCGTCAGTGTCGAACCGGCTGCCACCGGCGTGCGGCTCGACGGTGTCACCGTGGCCGACGGTTGGCAGTGGACGGCGACCCAACCGTTACCCAACGGTCTCCAGGTGACATTCACGTCGGCGGATGCGACCTACGTGTTCTCCGCGAGTCTGGCGCCCGACGGCACGATCGTCGCCGACCTCGAGCAGCCGATCGTGCAGATCGCACCGGCACCGGCCAGATCGTCGGGAACCAGGGCACCGTCCACGCAATCGCCGGCACCTGCGGCATCAGCTCCGGCGTCGAGTAGTGGCTACAGCGATGACCACAGCGAGAGCCACAGCGAGTACGAAGGCGGTGGTTCCGATGACTGAGCCGACCAAGCGCCCCACGCGCCGTCGCCACGTCGCTCAACGCAGCCGGATCGTGGCGGCCGGACTCGGCGCCACCGGCATGTTGGGCATCGTCACATTGTTCGGAATCCAGAACCCCGTCAGCGGCAGCGGCTCGTCGGCACCTGCACCCGTGCCGCCCGCCGCGCCGGTCGCACCACCCGTGCAGGTCGTGATCCATCGGATTCCGGCCGCGGCCGCCCCGGGGACACCAGCGGTCGCGCCGGTCGCCGAGCCATCCGCAGCGGCCGCAGCTGCGCAACCCGTGCAGTTGACCGCTCGACCGGTCGTGCGCACCATCACATCCGGTTCGTCGTCCCGGCCCCGGTCGTCCGGCTCGTCCTCATCCTCGACGGGATCGGCGCCGGCACCGGCACCAGCGCCGGCCCCGGTCGCGGCGACGGGCGGCAGCAAGTAGTCGCATCCCCACATCGTCGTTTGCGGCGCGGATTTGTTGTGCCGGGTCAACCAACTCGCGCCGCAAACGGATGGTGGTGGATGAACTGCGTAATGTCGGGGCGCACCCGCCCGGGTGGCGAAACTGGCAGACGCGGGGGGCTTAAACCCCCCTTCCACTCACGTGGAGTGCGGGTTCAAATCCCGCCCCGGGCACATCTATTAGGGGGTATGTAGATCGCAAAGCGTGTAGACGCAAGGGAATATGTCAAAGGTGCACAAAAGGTGCACAGAGCGTCGACTGCGCGTGCGCTTCTCGACTGGCTCGCGGGTCGGTGTTCCGCAAGAACGGAGGCTGGGCATTCCGTGTCGATGCGGGCTTCCACGCTGAATCCGGCAAGCGCCGCCAGCTCCTGCGCCAGGGCTTCGGCACCAAGCGTGCTGCCGAGGAGGCACTGGCCGAAGCGGTCGGCGCGGCGACCCGCGGTACGGCGGTGTCGCGGTCGACGGTCAAGGTCGGCGAGTACATCGCCGATCCTGCAAGGCGTTGCAGGTGGGGTCCTCGCCCGCTTGCTCGTCGCCGACATCGGCGTTCGCCATCGCCTCGCGCATTGCGGTTGTCGGGCGCGTCTTGGTATCGCTCGCCAGGTCGATGCTGATCGTCATCGGACCGGCCGCGCGACGATGGGTGGTGTTGGGTGATTGTTCAGGCTCAGGGTGTGCATGTTGTAGTTGCTCCAGTCGGTGGGATGGGTAGCGAGGCCTCGCGGGTGGGTAGCCCTGCTGGTTCGGGTCCGCTCGGACGTCGGCGGAGGCGATCGCCGCGGGCGACGAGTACGACGCCGCTGATGACGATGAGACCCCCGAGTAGTTCGGCGAGGGTGGGGATCTCGTCGAGCCAGACCCAAGCGATGACCACGGCCACGGGCGGCACCAGGTAGAGCAGCGACGTCGCGGTCGCAATCGGGAGATGGCCGACCGTGTATGCCCACAGGACGAAGGCGAGCGCGGACGGGAAGAGACCGAGGTAGACCGCAGCTGCCCATCCGCCGGCGGAGGCGCCACTGAGCTTCGACCATCCGAACGGCACGACAGGCAGCGTCATCACTGTGCCGGCGATCATGCAATAGGTGGCGACCTCGAGGCCGCGGTACGTCTTCAACAGCGGGCGTTGGAGCGGGTGGTAGATGCCCTGTACGACCATCGCTGCCACAACGAGCCACACCGACGTCGAGACCGACACATCCGCTCTCGCGACCGAGACGAGCACGACGCCGCAGAACGCGACGGCGCTTCCGATGACCGTGAACCTGGTGATCCGTTCGTTGAACAGGAGGCGGGCTGTCGCGACCGAGACGAGCGGTGCCGCGGCGACGATGATGCTCGCGGTCCCGGCGGGTACGTGCTCTTCTCCCGCGTTGAGGAGGAGTTGGTAGGCGGCCATGCCGAAGAACCCGCAGGCGGCGATCCAACCCAGATCGGTGCGTCGGGGAAGGCGCACACCCAGGAATGGTGACAGCGCGAGCAGTGCGACGGTGGCGACGGCGAGGCGCACGAACGAGAGTCCGATCACGCCGAGTTCGGGTGCGGCGACGCGAATCGCTGCGAACGCGCTAGCCCACAGCACGACGACGGCGAGGCCCGAGGTCAGGGCGCGATCGAGTTTCACCGGCTCAGTATGACGATCCAATCGGCAAACAACCAGTGAATTGTTCTGCCTGAACACGTAAGCTCAGCTGATGATTGACGTGCGCAAGTTGCGGATGATCGCTGAGTTGGAGCGACTCGGCACGATCGCCGCGGTCGCCCAAGAGCTGCACCTCACGCCTCCGGCGGTCTCGATGCAGATCAACTCCCTCGAACGCGAACTCGGCCTGTCACTGACGGAACGACGAGGCCGCAGACTCGAACTGACTCCAGCGGGACGCACACTCGCCGCGCACGGCAAGGACATCACCGATCGCCTCGCGCTCGTCGAATTCGAAGCCGACGGGCTCCGCGAAGGAACAGTCGGCCACTACCGCATCGCCGCCTTCCCGTCCGCGGCGCGCACGATCGTGACCGACATATGGACCTCGATCCTCGGTGGCGACTCCTCCGTCACATTCGACCTCGTCACCTCTGAGCCCGAGGACGCGGTGGCGGCGCTGCTCGCGGGTGTCGCGGACCTCGCCGTCATCCACGACTATTCGATCGTCCCGCGACACCTTCCTGTCGGCGTCGAGTCCGACCGGCTCGGCGCTGAGCCGGTGTGGCTCGCGATCCGAGCGGACGACCCGGCAGCTGTCGCGGGCATCGACCTTGCACGCCTCGCAGAACGATCATGGGTCGTGCCCGATCGTTCGCTCACCTGTTTCGACATGGTCGACCGGGCCTGTGGGCTCGCCGGCTTCCGACCCGACGTCGTCGCCGAAACGGCTGACTTCTCGGTGCAACTCGGACTTGTCCAAGCGGGCGTCGGCGTGGCACTCGTGCCCGACATGGCCGTTGGCACCGTTCCGGACGGAGTCGTGCTGCTGCAACCGAGTCACCCGATCGAACGACATCTTTTCGCTGCCACCCGCACCGGCCAGCTCACCGATCCAGGATTGATCAAGCTCCGCGACTCACTCAGCGCGGCCATGGCCACGCGCTCCGCTCGCAGAGCGGTCGCGCCGTGACCACCTCGGGAACAGATGGTTCGCCCGGACTCAGCGATGCCGACGTCGCCCTTCGCAACAACACCTACCGGACCTTCGTGGATCTCGGACGCGCTCCAGCCATCGAGGAACTCGCGACACGAACTGAATCGGACACCAACACCATCCGAGATGGTTGGCGGCGACTGCACGACGCCCACGCCATCGTGCTGCTCGACGACATGGAGACCATCCGCATGGCGAGCCCGTTCTCGGGCGTAACAACCCGATACCGGGTACTCGCCGACGATCGATGGTGGCACGCGAACTGTGCCTGGGACGCGTTCGGCATCTGCGCCGCGCTGCACCTCGACGGAACGATCGAGACCACCTGCGCAGACTGCGACGAGCCCATCACGGTACACGTCACCGGTGGACTCGCCGACGACAACACGCTCCTGTTCCACTGCCTCGTGCCAGCAAACGCCTGGTGGAACGACATCACCTTCACTTGAGAAAGCATGAACCTCTTCCGGTCGGAAGAACACATCAAACGATGGCTCGACGCGCGCCAGCCGGGTGCCACGATCAGCGTGACCACCTTGAACGAACTCGCACACGCCTGGTGGGCAGATCGACTCGACCCGGACTGGCGACCCCACACCGCCGAACGCAACCAGACCATCCTTCGAGACCTCGGCCTCACCGGCCCCTTCTGGAATCTGACCTGAATGCAACCCGCAGTACCAAACCCGCACGGCAGCCGGGTGCAACCCGATCCGGCGCTCCCCGAAAGACCCGAGACCCACAATCGGCCGACGACCTACGCAAGTGCGACAACCCAGGCGATATCGACAGTCCTCCAGTCCACCGAGACCCGCTCGTCAACCGGCATTCTGCACATAGAGGTCAGTGCATAATGTGCACTCGATAATCCGGCCGTCGGTTCTGCGCCCGCGCCGCATCGCG
>JAHENF010000066.1 GCA_024643255.1 Ilumatobacteraceae bacterium | reverse complement strand
CTGGGCTGCGGCCCGGGTGACCGCGTCGACATGACCAGACGTCGTCTGACCATCACCCAACGTCTCAGCCAGCTTCGGCGTCGACGCGAGCGTGGCGGCCCGCTGGGTGGACTTGTTGGCGGCGCCGATCGATGTCTTCGCCGCGTTCGCGACCCGGGCCTCCGGGAAGCCGTCCGGAGACAATTTCGCCACCAACGCCGCATGCTGCGCATCGACCCAGGCCTGCATCTCACGTACCGCGACCAGACCGGATTCGATCAGATCATCCGACGCCGCGACATCGTCACGAACCGCAACGATGCGCTCCACACGCTCGGCGACAGCGACGGAATCCATACAGAGAACAGTACGCAGGGGGTGTCACAGGGTTGACCCGCCCGCCCGGATCCCGACGGTCGAGGTCGGTCAGCACACCCAGTTGTACGAGATCTCCTCGTCGATCATCCACACGTCGAGTTCGCCGCTCTCCGACACCCATCGGGCGACACCGTCGGCCCAGACGACCAAAGTGCCGCGGTCGTCACCCGGGCCGGGCGCGACGACGCGAACGAGTCCGCGAATGCCCGAGACCGGCGATGGCTCGCGCTCCCGGGCGAGGACGGCATCGATCTTCTCCTGCAACGTCGGATCCGTCGGCCGGAACCCGACGTTGGCGATCGGAGACCACGTCACTCCGAGGTGTTCGAGCGTCTCGTTCCCGCACGCCGGATAGAACTCGACCGCCTCGTAGACGCCCACGATCGCAACGGGGCTGGGCGCCGACGTCGCCGGTTCGGCCGATGGCTTCGACGTGTCGAGTGGCACCACCGGGAGCGTCGTGTCGCCGTCGTTGCCACAGCCCGCGAACGACGCGACGACAACGAGGAGGATCCCGACGGTGGCCGCTCGGGCCCGACTCGATTCGATCGTCATGAAGGTCTGACGGATGCCGACCCGGACGAGTTCCGTTCGCCGTCGAATGACCGCCTGCTACAGCACTGCTTCGATGAGGCGCGGGCCGGTCTGGGACATCGCCGACGCGAAGGCATCACGGAACGCGTCGACCGCGTCGACCCGGACGGCATCGACACCGAGACCCGTCGCCAGAGAGACCCAGTCCAGATCGGGATGGCCGATGTCGAGCATCGACAACGCCTGCGGGCCGCTGTCGGCGCCGACCCGTTGCAGCTCGATGTTGAGGATGCCGTACGAACGGTTGGCGAAGATGATCGTCGTCACGTCGAGCTTCTCGCGCGCCATCGTCCACAGCGCTTGGAGCGTGTACATCGCACCGCCGTCACCATGCAGACAGACCACTTTGCGGTCGGGGCACGCAACCGCGGCGCCAGCAGCCAGTGGGAGTCCCTGCCCGATGGCCCCACCGGTCAGCGACAACACGTCGTGCGGAGCCGCGGTGGCGAGCGCGATCGCCGGACCCAGACCTGACGTCGCAGCCTCGTCCGACACGATCGCGTCCTCTGGCAACAGGCGGGCGATCACCTGGCCGATGGTGAACTGGTCGAAACGACCGGACGGATGGTCTGGCAGCTGCAGCGGGGCAACGGTGCCGCTGCCACCCGCGCCGAGCGCGTCGGCGACCTCCACCAGTGCGGCGACACCGTCCTCATGCGGGTGGGCCAGATGCAGGATTTCGGCACCCTCGGGTGAACACCAACTCGCCTTGCCGGGGTACGCGAAGAACGCGACCGGCGGTGTCGACCCGACGAGGATCAACTGCTCGAACGGTGCCAGCGTCTCGACCAACTGTTCGGCGAAGTAGGGCAACCGTTCGACGACGACCCGACCGGCGCCACGCTCCACGCGCGGCGCGAACGTGTCGCAGAACAACCGAGCACCGCTCGTCGCGGCGACCCGTCCGGCAGCGACGAGACCGTCACCGCGCAACGACGCACCGCGCAGCAGCACTGCCGTGCGCTTGCCGTTGCGCAGCGCCTCGACCGCCGCCCCGACGGCGGCCGACGAGACCGGCGAGGGAGCCGCAACCGGGAGCGGATCGGCCGGAGGGCCCGCCTCGAGCCAGGCGACGTCGGCGGGAACGATCAGTGTGGCGATCTGGCCGGGCGCCGTCCGGGCCGCCTGTACGGAACGGGCGCCGTCGGAGGCAACCGAACTGGCGCTCGTCGACTCGTGCACCCACGCCGACACCGGGCGGGCGAAGCCGATGATGTCGGACGCCAGCGGCGCATCGTACTGAGCGTGGTAGGTGGCGTGATCGCCGACGATGTTCACGATCGGTGTGGCCGCACGGCGGGCGTTGTGGAGATTCGCCAATCCGTTGGCGAGCCCCGGGCCGAGGTGCAACAGCGTCGCGGCTGGGCGCTCGGCCATGCGGCCGTAGCCGTCGGCCATGCCGGTCACGGCCCCCTCGAACAGCCCGAGGATGGGTCGCATCCCCTCGACACGGTCGATCGCCGACACGAAGTGCATCTCGGACGTCCCGGGATTGGAGAAGCACACCTCCACTCCCGCATCCACCAGTGTTCGCAACAGACTCTCGGCACCGTTCATGTTTCCTCCTGTCGGATCGCCAGTCTTGCCGTCCACGCCACGACGTGACGACGGCAGCGCTCCACGGTGCTGCGATGAGTTCCGGCGCGACCTGTGCGCGCCGAGACTCATCGGTGGAGGGGATTGGGCCTCTGCGATGAGTTCTGGCGCGACCTGTGCGCGCCGAGACTCATCGGTGGAGACGTCAGGCCTCGGCGACGTCGAAGGTTCCCGTCATGTCGAGTTCGGTGTGCTGCTTGTTGGTGTTCTCGTCGACGAGGATGCACTGGTACGTGTATACCCCTGGCGACTCGAACGTGATCGTGGCACCGCTGACTCCGCCCGGTTCGGTCGATGCGACTTCGCCGATGGCGTTGCCGTCGGGGTCGAGCACCTCGAACTCGTGGGCCTGCGACCCGTTGTTCGTCATCTCGAACCGGATCGTCTCGCCGGCGGTGATGCCGTCGACGTCGAGGTCGGGGTACCGGAACTCGACCGACTCGAAGGTCAGTGTCCGGTCCGGCGTCGCCTGGGCAGTGCCCCCGTCACCCGTGACGGTGAAGGCCGACTCGATGCCGTCGCCGGTCTGTCCCGGCTTGCAGCGAACGAGGTAGTCGCCGGCGACGAGGTCGACGACGAGCGTGCGCCGGGTGCCGGTGGTGACGTTCTCGACCTCGCCGACCACATCACCGTTGGCTTTCAGGACGTACAGCTCGTTGACGTCGCCGGCCTCGTTCTTGAACTCGAAACCGATGTTGCCGGCATCGAGGACGTCGGCGGAGAGTGTGCAGCCGTCGTCGGTTCCGGTGACGTCGACGGTGACGTCGGCCGCGGCGGTCGAACACGCCGTCAGGGCAATGAGCGCTCCCATGGCAGCGAGAGGCGCGAACGTTCGAGACAGTGTGGACATGTGGATCCTCGGCAGGGGGAGTTGTCGGTGGAGGCGATCAGTGGATGGCGTCGGCGGCCGCGGCCGGCGCAGGAGCGGCCTCGGCGGGCACGTCGTCTGATCGTGTGGCGATCGGGCGCAGGAAGAGCACCATCGTCGGGATCAGGTAGGCGAAGTAGACGAAGACCTCGAGCACGGACATCTGCGGGCCGAGGTTGAAGACGCCCTTGATGATCGAGCCGTACCAGCTCGTCACCTGGTAGCCCTCGATGTTCCAGGCCAGGTTGTCGATGCCGGGCAGCACGCCGGCTTCTTGCAGGTCGTGGACGCCGTAGGCGAAGACGCCAGCCGCGATCACGATCAGGGCGGCGCCGGTCACCTTGAAGAACGCCGCCAGGTTCATGTGGACGGCACCGCGATAGATCAGTACGCCGATGACGACCGCCGTGCCGAGACCGAGCAGCGCACCGATGGCGGGTCCGGCACCTGATCCCTGGGCCTGGAACGTCGGGTAGAGGAACAGCGCGGTCTCCAGCCCTTCGCGGCCCACGGCGAGCAGCGCGGCCGTGAACACCCCGATCGCCCCGAGTTCGACCGCCGCGGACATCTTGCCCTGCAGATCGCCGGCGATCGTTCGCGACGCCCGCCGCATCCAGAACACCATCCAGGTCACGAATCCGACGGCGACGATCGAGAGGACGCCGGCGAACGTCTCCTGCGCTTCGAAGCTCATGTTGGCCGAGGTGAAGTGCAGCAACCCGCCGAATGCGAGCGAGGCCACGATGGCCACGCCGACCCCGGCCCAGAGGGCGGGGATCCGATCGCGGTGGCCGCTGCGAACGAGGAACGACATCAAGATGCTCGCGACGAGCGCGGCCTCGAGGCCTTCTCGTAGTCCGGTGAGGAAGGTTTGCAGCACGCTGTCTCCGGGGGGTTTCGAGTGATGCCCGGCCCATCTTCGGGTCGGTTGGCTCTTGTTGGTAGGTGAGCCTAACAGTCGTGTGATCGGTTTTGAAATCGGGGCACCGACGAATCGGCGATCGCGAATCCGGGATCGAGCGGTCGGCCGACACGAGCGGGCGAGGGTACGGATGCGACACTCGGACACCAGGAGGCCACCATGACGATGCTCACCCAGTTCCCGATCTTCCAGCAGGCCTGGTTCGTCGACGATCTCGACACGTCGATCCGGGCGTGGAGCGACACGTTCGGAGCGGGCCCCTTCGTGCGGTCGCCGCACCATCGCTGCGACTCCTTCACCTATCGCGGCACCGATCAGGAGGCCGACGTGTCGTACGCGTTCGGGTACCTCGGCGACACGATGATCCAGTTCATCCAGCAACACGACGAGACGCCGTCGATCTACCGCGACATGTACGCGGCCGGCGAATCGGGATATCACCACCTCGCGATCCTGGTGAACGACTTCGAAGGGGAGTACCAACGGTTGGTCGACCTCGGCTTCGAACCGGCCTGCCGCCTGTACGCCGACGGCGTCGACGCCGCCTACTTCGACACCCGCGAACTGAACGGCGCGTTCACCGAGATCCATGGCGATCCGCCGCGGATCCTGCAGGCGTTCGCGATGTGGCGGCGAGCGCACGAGCTGCGGCGTCCAGGCGACAGCCCGTTCATGTCGCGGACCTGAGCCGCCGCGCCGTCATCGGACGACCCGTGAGGAGAGCATCGTGAAAGTGTCGGTATCGGTCGGGAGCGCCTACTACGACGGCGAACACTGGGACGATCTCGTCGAGTACGTGAAGGCCGCCGATCGGCTCGGTGCCGACACGGTCTGGTCGGCAGAGGCGTGGGGGATGGAAGCGGTCTCGTCGCTCGGCTACCTCGCCGCGGTGACCGAGAACATCCGCCTCGGCAGCGGCATCATGCAGATCAGCGCCCGCACGCCGGCGACCACGGCGATGACCGCGCTGGCGCTCGACAAACTCTCCCACGGGCGCTTCAGCCTCGGGCTCGGGGTCAGCGGACCGCAGGTGGTCGAGGGTCTGCACGGTGACTCGTTCGCCAAGCCGCTGGCGCGGTTGCGCGAGTACGTCGAGATCGTCCGAATGGCGATGAACGGCGAGCGCATCGTCTACCACGGCGACCACTACGAGCTCCCCCGACCAGGTGGCGAGGGCAAAGCGCTCAAGCTGGCGATCGCGCCGAATCCGAATCTGCCGATCTATCTCGCCACGTTGGGCCCGAAGTCCCTGGAGCTGACCGGTGAACTCGCCGACGGCTGGGTCGGCACCTCGCTGATCCCCGAACATGCCGACGTGTTGCTCGACCCGATCCGTGTCGGCGCCGAACGCGCGGGACGGACCCTGGCCGATCTCGACATCCAGGTCAACGCTCAGCTCTCGGTGTCCGACGACGTCGACGCGCTGCTCGAACGCGCCCGCCCGGGGATGGCGTTCACGCTGGGCGGCATGGGTTCGGCGACGACCAATTTCTACAATGCCGCATACTCGCGAGCCGGCTACGGCGACATCGCGGCGGAGGTGCAACGACTCTGGACGACCGGCGACAAACCTGCCGCCATCGCCGCCGTTCCCGACGAACTGCTCCTGCAGGCCTACGCGATCGGTACCGAGGACATGGTGCGCGAACGGATCCGCGCGCTTGCGGCTGCCGGGGTCGACTCCGTGCGCATCGGCCCTCAGGGCAGGACGTCTGCGGAGCAGATCCGGCACCTCGAGATGGCGATCGACATCATCACGTCGGCGAGCGCCCCCGACTGATCGGGGCCGCCGGCAGCGTCAGTGGCCACTCAGCACGTTCTTCGCCAAGGCGATCGCGACCGCCGTGACGAGGAGCGCCGCGCCATACACCAGGGATCGAGTCCGCCCGGCGCCGCTCGACTTGGCGACGACGTAGCCGACCAGCGCGATGAACAGGGCGAGTTCCCAGCGCACGACGTCGAGCTCCGCTGTCGCGGGCAGCAGCAGGACGGGGACCGTGGCGATGACGGCCACCATCGTCGCGCCGACGAGTTGCGAGACGACCGTCCGACGGTCTTCGGGGCGGATCTCACCTGCTGCAACCAAGCGCGCCGAAACGCGGAACGCGAAGACGTGGGCCAGGGTCAGGCCGATCGTCGTTCCCCAGATGAGCCCGAGGGCCCGAACGTGCCCGTCGCCGGCGTGCTCGGCGGCTGCGCTCAATGCCGCGAGCAGGCACACCGAGACGTAGAGCGCCATGACCCACGCCTCCTTGCGGAGCTCGAGTCGGTGCTCGGAACCGCCCACCGATTCGACGTGGTCACCGTCGGTCATCGGTTCACCCGACGCCATTCAGCTGGTCGACCACGGCCATCAGGTCACCGATGTCGGCGTAGTTGACGGCGACGAACGTCGGCTGGAGCCCGCGCTCGTCTCGGCATTGCCGGACTCGGGGACCGAGCACGTCGGCGGCGTTCACCAGCGTCGCATCCGAAACCAGGCTCGAGAAACCCGACAACCAGTGGTTGATCTGCAGCAGCGGCGCATCGGACCGGCCCCGGTTCGGCTCGCACGAGAACGAGTCGACGGTCGGGAACGTGTACGGCGTCTCCTGTACGAAGTCGAACCCATTGACGAGCCACGGGTAAACGGGGCGTCCGTCGCCTGACTCGACCATCACGACGAGGCGCTTTCCCGAACGGATCATGTCGCCGAGGGTCGGGAACGGTTCGCCGTCGACCATCGTGTAGAGGTAGTCCTCGAGCTGTGCGTCGAGGACGGACTTGGCGATGTCGGCGGCATCCACGTGGTCTTCGACGAAGATCGACAACACCTCGTCGGGGTTCGTCGCCAACCAGGCGCGCACATCGGCGAGTGTGTCGTCGAACGACGTGGAACCGGTCTCGCAGAGTCCGTGGCACATGTAGAGCGCCTCGGGACCCTGCGCCTCACCCGGAGCCACAGCGTTGAACACGCGAAGTGCTGAGTCGACGACGTCGGGGCCCAGCTCGTCGTTGGCGATCGCGAGCGCTTCTTCATAGGAGCGGGCCGCGGTGCGGACCTTGCCTCCGCCGGCGTCGTTGCCGTACCAGACGTCGACGAGCAGAGCACGCACGCCCGAATCGAGGCTCGGAACGATGTCGAGCCCCTGCTCGCCCAGGAACCAGCCGGGCTTGCCCGCGACCGACATCGAATTGTGGGACGCGGCATAGGAGACCTCGTCGAAGGTCTTGTCGCAGAGCTCGGCGTGGCCGTTGCACACCTCGCCGTCTCCGGCAACGGCTCCTCCGGCGATCGCAGGGATCGAACCGCCGGGGGGTCGCGCGGCCCACACGACCATGCCGAGCAGCGCGACGGCGCCGACGATTGCGATCGCGACCAGCGGTCCCCGCCTGTCACCATCTCGTGTCGCCCGCTCGGTGGTCGACGCCGGGGCGAAGCGTGACAGCGCGCCGACGCCGGACACGACGAACAGGAGCCCGACCACGAATGCGAACAGCGTCACCGTTCCGCGAGGTTCGATGATCGCCGCCGCACCGATCGCGATGAGGCCGAGCGCCTTCGCGATCGCGCCTGCGGGGGTGGCGGGTTGGGCGGTCAACCGGTTCGTCAGGCTGCTGACCTCCCAGTCGGACGCCCGGCCCGAACCGATCATGACCAGCAGGGCGCCCACTCCGGCGACCAACCCGAACGACCACCAGATCGGTCTGATGAAGATCTCCCACACGCCATTCACGATCGCCTCGGTCCGCGCATCGCCTCCGGAACGGACCACCATCCCGCCGACGATGACGATCGCACCGAGTACCGCAGCGGCGATGATCGTCGCCCAGCCGACCCGCCGGACCATGCCCCAACGGTCGGGGTCGGCCAGCACGGCGGCGACGAGGAACGCGAACGCCAGGACGGGCAGGAGCCAGGCAAGGGTGTCGACGAACTCGGCGTAGCCGATGATGTCGGTCGCGAATCCCTGGTTGCCGACGTCAGCGAGGGTGACGGCGAGATTGCTCGCGTTCGGCGCACGTTCCGGTGCGATGGTGCCGATGACGCCGGCGACGACTGCGCCGACATCGGCCACTCGCAACACGAGCTGCTCGGAGTTCCCGGTCGTGAGGGCCTGGTTGAACTGGGAGGCCGCGAGCCTCACCGGACCTGACAGCACGTCGCTGCCGATCGCGGCGGCCGACACCTGGTCGACGAGCGGCTTGATGGCCACCAGGTCGGGGTTCTGGGCGACGATCTGTTGGCTGAGTTCCTGGCCCAGCACCTTGCTGACGTCGTCGCGCTGACGGAGCTCGTTGACGTTGTCGGCGAACGTCGGTGCGTCGAGCATCGTGCGGTTCACGAATCCGGCAGGGATCGACAGCGCGAGGAGCACCGTGCCGACCACGAGGAACAACCAGGGCAGGATCTTGCGCATCAGTGGAGCATCATGCCACCTGAGCGGGAGCCGACGAGCGTGCCCGGCTTGCCGATCACGACGAGACGGGTGCCCGGCACCTCGCCGTTCCAGGGGTCGCCGCGTACGACCGTGGCCCGGCGCCCGACGACCTGGAGCACGCAGCGGTATTCGGGATCGTCGACGAGGTGGACGAACCCCTTGACGCGTAGCACGCCGAGCGGGAGGGATTCGACGAACGCATCGAGCGAGCGCTGTTCGACCGGTTCCGAGGCGGTCACGTTCCACGTGTCGTAACCGACGGCATGGACGGGCGGCCGATCGTCCGTCCGGATCGTCGGTTCGATGTCGCCGAGCACGATCGCGTTCGGCAGCTGCCCGAACGGGGCATCCACGACCATCGCGCCTGGTACCAGATCATCCAGCCAGTGGCGGACCTCGATCAGCTGCTCGTCGTCGACGAGGTCGGTCTTCGTGAGCAGCACGATGTCGGCACCGCGGAGCTGGCTGATCACGGTGTCGCCGACGTACTTGTCGCCCACCTGACGGCGGATCTGCTCGGCGTCGGCCAGCACGATCACCCCGCGAAGCTCGAATCCGAACGGACCGGCGTACTGACCGATGCGCACCGGGTCGCTGACGCCGCTCGCCTCGATCACCACGTGATCGATGTGGTCCGCTCGCCGGCGGAGCTCGTCGAGCACCGTGACGAGGCCGTCGCTGATGGTGCAGCAGATGCATCCGTTGGCGAGGCTGATCGTGTCGCCCTCGTGGCCGACGATCAGGTCGGCATCGATGCCGATGTCGCCGAAATCGTTGACGATGACCGCGAGACGCTTCCCGTCGTTCTCGCGCAACAACTGGTTCAACAACGTCGTCTTCCCGGCTCCCAGGTAACCACCGATCACCGTGTAGGGAACGCGCCGGTCCTTCGAGATGTCGGTCATCACGAGGAGTAGGTTGTCATGTCGGTTCCACCGCCGAGCGAAGAAGGACATCTTCGATGAACGACGACCTCCCCGATGGCGAGGATCTCCAGATTTCCGAGGACTGGAACTGGAAGCTGATCGCCGCCGGAGTCGTTGGTGTCCTCGCGCTGATCTTCATGCTCCAGAACCGGCAGCAGCGAACGATCCACTTCCTCTTCTTCGAGTGGACGGCCGGGGTGTGGTTCGCGCTGCTCGTCACCTTCGCGCTCGGTCTCGCCGCCGGCCTGCTCCTGGCGCACCTCCGCGTTCGCCGGAGCGAGCGCAAGGAGCACTGACCCGACCGCTCGTGGCGACTCACGGCGAACGTCACGCGGTCTCGTACCAGTGTTCCTTCGTCTGCACGAGCCAGAACACGGCGAACAGCGTGATCTCGGTGGCCTCGAGCACGAGCACCATGTGGTCCCACCGCGATCCGAGCGGGAACATCACCGCGCCGGCGGCGACCATCATGAAGGCGATCGCCGCATACAGCCAGAAGTAGGCGCGCGGAGCCGGATCGCCGCGGTGCTGCCACGCGTTGATCCCGACGGCGATGGCGAGGAACAGGAACATCGTGACCGCGGCGAGGCCGTGCGCCCGCGTGTCGAAACCCTCCCACAGTGCGAACGTCACGGCACCTGCCACGAGGAACGCCATGGCGCCGAGCAGGCCGAGACGCATCTGGACCGGGCCGACCTCGGCGATCGCCTTCATGTTGCGGGTGGCGATCGAGGCGATCACCGCCGCCACGATCAAACCGGCGATGCCGGTCACGATCAGCGCAGTGATGTTGTTGTCGATGTTGGCGACGACCCAGTCGGCGAGCTTGCCGTTGTCGTCGACGGGCAATGGTCGCGGTGTCTGCGACCAGCAGGTCCCGACGTCCGAGGTCGGCACGACGGCGACGATCGGCGCGAGCATTCCCGCGGCGTTGAGTGTGGCGTCCTCCCACGGAGTGCTGCCCTTGATCACGATCAGGCAGAGACCGACCGCCATGAGAACGCCGACGAAGATCGCCCGCGTCGGCGTGTAGTAGTAGGCCGACACCGACGTCTGCCAGCAGTCGACCTGGGCGCGCTCGATGGCGATCGACACGGCGAGCAGCACGACGGCGCCGACCATGCTGATGCGCAGGTACCGGTACGTGGTGATCGCTGCCGTGTCCGCCATCACACCCCCTTCAGGCCGTGTTGCTCCGGCGGTCGACCCATCCTGTCAGATGTCTCAGGGGTCGGCAGACGGCGTCCGCCACAGGATCCAGGTGTCGTCCGACCAGACCTCCTCGAACCCGGCGCGGCGGGCGGCTCCCAGCTCGAGAATCGGCTGCCAGTACGTCGAGCCACGCTTCTGGGCGAAGTAATCGGCGTTCTGCTCGATGCGTTCGAGGTTCTTGGTCTGGAACGAACGGCGGTCGGTGAGCAACGTCATGGTGCGGGCGCGGTAGTAGGCGATGATCGCATCGGGAGGCGTCAGGGCGGCGACGGCTTCGAACACCGGTGCAACCTTCGGGTTGGACGGGCCCGATTGCACGCGCCCTGCGGCGTTGTAGTCGCGCGCGTCGGAGACCTTGCCGGGCAGCACGACGAGGTGGGCGACGACGACGAGAGCCAACGGCGTCAACGCGACGACGCGGCCGAACTGCCGGCGGCGCCTGAACACCGTGTCGCCGATCGCGATCAGTGCGACCGTGGCGAAGTACAGCACCCACGGGGTGACCTGGAACCAGTAGCGATCGACTTTGCGGAGGTGCGTGCTGATCAGCAGTGCACTGCCGATCGCGAGGAGCAGGAGTGGGCCGTCGAGCGTCGGCCGGCGCCGAACGCCGATCACCGCACCGGCCGAGGCGAGACCGAGCACGGCGATTCCGACGAGCGGGTGCTGACCGAACCCGAGTTGATCGGCCAGCGTCCCGGGGAACTCACCCAACCGGTTGTCGATGAACTTCATCGAGTTGCCGTTGTCGGGCAGCAATGCTGTCGGCAACAGCAATTGGAACAGCGCGGTCGCGATCGCGAACGACAGGAAGGGCGTGACGATCGCACGCCAGTCGTCGCGGACACGGTCGACGATCGCGGCGAGCTTGCGGCGGCCGTCGAGCGACACGATCAGGTCGTACAACTGCATGACCGCGATCACGCCCAGCAGGACGATGCCCTCGCGCCGGACGTTGAACACGACGGTGACGAGAGCGCCGAGCACGATCAGGTCGCTGCGGCTCGCCGTCAGCAGCGTGGCCCGCGTCCGCATCCGGTCGTACCACCAGACGAACACGGCAACAGCCGCGAGATGGGGGAACTCGGTGAGCAGCTGATCGGTGTGCACGAGGAACGTCGGCGCGGTGCCGATGACGGCAACGACCGCCAGCGCCGCGAGACGGCCGATGCGTCGGCGCACGATGCCGTGCAACAGCACCAGCCAGACCATGAACGTCGCGACCTCGACCAGTTTGAGGCGGTCGTAGTCGAATCCCCAGAGGTGGACGAACGGCGACAG
>JAHENF010000065.1:3375-12261 GCA_024643255.1 Ilumatobacteraceae bacterium | reverse complement strand
ATCTGATCGAATCGGGCCTGGTCGCGGTACGTGAGATTCAGTCGTGGGCGGAGGCGCACCAGGCGGCGTTGGTGGCGAAGTTGTCGTCGGACGGGTTCCCGGAAGCTCGGGTCGCGAACGCGGCGAAGACGTCGGTCGGCGCGGCGGCGAAGTCGACCCAACGCGCCGCGACGTTGAGTTCGACGCCGAAGCTCGCCGAGACGTTGGGTGACGGCGCAATGACCGTCGGTCACGTTGATGCGGTGACCCGGGCCGCGGCGCAGTTGCCGGTGGCGCAGCGCGGTGAGTTGTTCGATCGTGTCGACGACTTGGCTGACGTCGCGGCTGTCAGCACGGTGGAGCAGTTCGCTCGTCGGGTGGCATTGGAAGCGAAACGGATCCAGTCCGATGACGGCATGGACCGGTTGGCCCGGCAGCGTCGCAACGTGCGCGCTACGTCCTGGGTCGACAGCGACGGGATGTGGAACCTGCGCGGCCAGTTCGACCCGGTCACCGGCGTCCGCCTCGCCTCGAAACTCTCTGCGACGGTCGAGGCACTGTTCGCCGAAGCCGTACCCGAGGGGTGCCCGGACGATCCGGTCGAGAAGCAGAAGTTCCTCACCGGCCATGCACTCGCTGCCCTGCTCGAGGGCACTGCCGGTGTCGCCCGATCGGGACACGCCGAGTACGTGGTGGTCCTCGACGCCGACGCCGACCGGTCAACCCACGGGCCTGGCCCGATCGCCGAGTGGCCGATCCCCGTCGAGATCCCGGCTCGCGTGTTGGCCGAACTCGCCGGTGACGCCGACGTCCACGCGGTGGTCGTGCGCAACGGCGTCATTCTGCACGCGCCGGGAGAGTTGAACCTGGGACGCAGCACACGCCTCGCGAACCGGGCGCAACGCCGGGCCCTGCGGGGCCTGTATCGGGGGTGTGCGATCCCGGGCTGCTCAGTGGCGTACGACCGCTGCAACCTCCACCACATCATCTGGTGGCGCAACGGTGGTCTGACGGATCTCGACAACTTGGTGCCGTTGTGCAGCAAGCACCACGCCAAGATCCACCACGACGGCTGGATCATCGAACTCGGAGCCCACCGCGAACTCACCCTCCGCCTCCCCGACGGCACCATCCACAACACCGGACCACCAGACCGCCGCACCGCCGCCTGACCGGCGGTCAGCCGGGGTCGCGCAGCGTGTAACGGATCGGCAGGGTCTTGTGGCCGCCGACGAAGGTCGTCTGCATCGTCGTCGGCGTGCCCACGAGTTCGACCGACTCGATGAGCGGCACGAGTCGGCTGAAGAGCGACCGCAACTCCATGCGCGCCAGTTGCGCGCCCATGCAGAAGTGCTTGCCGAAGCCGAACGCGATCTGGCGATCAGCGTTCGGACGTTCGATGTCGAAGCGCAACGGGTCGTCGAACACCTTCGGGTCGATGTTGGCGCCCTTGTAGGAGAGGTAGATCAGGTCACCCTGTGCGACGGCATGGCCGTGGAGTTCGGTGTCGGCCGTGGCGGTCCGCATGAAGTGACGCACCGGTGCCGTCCAGCGGATCATCTCCTCGATGGCGTTGTTCATCAGCTCGGGTCGTGCCTGCAGGAGGCGCAGCTGATCGGGATGTTCGACGAGTGCTCGGAACCCGCCGGCCATCGCGCTCGAAGTGGTGTCGTGCCCGGCGGTCGCGACGATGACGTAGTAGCCGATCGTCTCGAGATCGCCGAGCGGGTCGTCGCCGATCCTGCCGTTCGCGATCAGCGACGCCAGATCGTCGGTCGGGTGCTCGCGGCGGTCGGTCGTGACCCCGGCGAAGTACGTGAAGAAGTCCATCAGGACCGCAGCGATCGCCTCCGGACTCAACTCCTCACGCTGCAGGTCGGGGTCTTCGCCTCCGAAGAGCTGCTGCGTCAGGGTGAGCATCCGCGGGTAGTCGTCCTCGGGGAGGCCGAGGATCTTCAGGATCACGTGGAGCGGGTACGGGAGTGCCACGTCGATCGAGAAGTCGAGTTCACCACCGGCGTCGCGCATCGTCCGCACGGCACGTTCGCTCAGCTCGGCGAGTCGGCTGTCGAGCCGTGCCAGGCTCGCCGGCTTGAACTGGGGCAGTCCCAACTTGCGGTACGCGGTGTGCTCGTCGCCATCCATGTGGATCAGCGTCTTCAACTCGACCAGCGGTGGCGTGTCGAGCGCCTCCTGGGTCGTCAGCACCGGTGCGGGGCCATTGGTGAAGAGTTCGGGTTGCCGCTCGACCTCGAGCACGGCGGCGTGGTCGAGCACGGCGAGCACGCGCGGGAAGCCACCCCGTTCGATCCGGTAGAAACCTCCCTGCTGCTCGTGGATGCGCAGCGCAGCACGATTCCAATCGTCGAGATCGCCCCAGCGAACGTTGTCGGTGAAGATGTCGTCGGCGGCGGGCAGGCCGATTCCCGCAGCCGTCTCGCCGACGACTGGATCTGTGTGATCGCTCATGTGGTGAGTTGATCAGATCGTCGAGCGAACGCTCCGATCGATCGGCGGTGCCGTTCGCCCCTGGCCGAGTCTTGCCCGTGCGACGGAAGATGGGAACGCGATGGGAAACCGCACCGACTCCCCCACGCCGACCGACGTCGCCCCGATGACACCCCCCGGGGGCATCGTCGGTCTGAGCAGCGCCGAGGCGTCGCGTCGCCTTGCCCTCGACGGGCCGAACCAGATCGTTCCCACCGACCCCGCCGGTCGATGGCGCCGAATTCTCGGCCCATTGGCCGACCCGATGGTCGCCCTGCTGCTGATCGCCGCGCCGACCTATCTCCTGATCGGCGACACCACCGATGCCATCGTCGTGTTCGTCGCGCTCGTTCCGATCGCCGGGGTCGGATGGGTGCTCGAGGCGCGCGCGGAACGAACGCTCGCGCAGCTCCGCGAACTGACCGCGCCGACTGCGCTCGTCGAACGCGATGGTGCACCGCAATCCGTCCCGACGGACGAACTCGTCGTCGGTGATCTCGTGTGGCTCCACGAGGGCGACATCGTCCCCGCCGACGCCGACCTGCTCGCGCTCACGCAACTCCTCATCGACGAATCGGCACTGACCGGCGAATCGCTGCCGATGACGAAGACCCCGGTGGACTCACCACTCGACGCGGGCGCGGTCGGGTCGGCACCGTCGCCTCCCGACTGCACCGTCTCGGCCGGCACGACGGTGCTCACCGGCCGAGCGATCGCCCGCGTGGTCCGTACCGGACCGCGCACCCGCTACGGCGAGATCGGCAGCCTTGTCGCGGCGACGAAATCCCCACGCACCCCGCTGCAACGCGCGCTGGCACGGCTCGTCATCGTGTTGTCGATCGCCGCGTTCGTGTTCTGTACCGCCGTGGTCGCAGCTGAACTGGCGAGGGGACGGGGATGGGGTGAGGCCGTGATCGCCGGGGTCAGCCTCGCCATCGCGGCGATCCCCGAGGAGTTCTCGATGGTCTACGCGCTCTACCTGGCGCTCGGCGCGTGGCAGCTCGCCAAGGGCAAGGCACTCGTTCGCCGGCTCCCGGGCGTCGAGACCCTCGGTTCGACGACGGTGATCTGCACCGACAAGACCGGGACCCTCACCCGCGGCGAACTGACGGTCGCCGCGACAGTCCCGGCCGGCACCAGCGACGGTGAGGCCGGCGACGAAGGCGTCCAACGTGCGCTGCTGGAGGCTGCCGTGCTCGCCTGCGAACCCGAACCGTACGATCCGCTCGACATCGCCATCGTCGAGCACGCTCGATCGAACGGTGTCGACGTGGACGCACTCCATGCAGCAGTGCTCACCGCCGACTGGCCGTTCGACCCGGACGACAAGTACCTCACCCATGTCTGGCACTTCGCCGATGGCAGCTTCCGCACGGCGGCGAAGGGATCGTTCGAAGGCATCGCAGTGCACTGCACTGCCGCCGACGACGCGACGATCGAGCGAGCACGATCCGAACACGACCGCCTGGCCGCCGACGGAATGCGCATCATCGCGATCGCCACCGGACGTTCGGCGTCTCCCACCGGCGACCGGATGCTCGACGAACAGGACCTGTCGTTCGCCGGTCTCGTCGCGTTCTCCGACCCGATTCGCGAGGGTGTGGCCGAGGCACTCGCCGAATGTGCCACTGCGGGCATCCGCGTGATCATGATCACCGGCGACCATCCGGCCACCGCCCACGCCGTCGCCGAAGGGCTCGGGCTGCCGCACGAGGACGAGACGGGCGATGTGATCGCAACCGGCGACGACCTCGACGGCGCGACGCCCGAGGACTTCGACACCCTGGCCCAGACGGCCAACGTGTTCGCTCGCGCCCGACCGGACCACAAGCACGGACTGGTCCAGTCGTTGCGACGTCTCGGCCACGTCGTGGCGATGACCGGCGACGGAACGAACGATGCCCCGGCCCTCCAGGCGGCCGACATCGGCGTCGCGATGGGCCGGCGCGGGACCGAAGCTGCGCGCGAGTCGGCCACGATCGTCTTGCTCGACGACAACTTCGCCACGATCGTCGCCGCGGTCCGAAATGGACGCCGCATCTACGACAACCTCACTCGAGCGTTCGGCTATCTGATCGCATTCCACCCTCCGCTGATGATCGCCGCGCTCGTCGTCCCACTGCTCGGCAAGCCGTTGCTGCTGCTGCCGGTCCAGTTGATCCTGCTCGAACTCCTGCTGCACCCCGTCGTGTCGCTGGTCTTCCAGGCCGACCCGGCCGACCCCGACGTGATGCAGCGACCACCGCGACATGCGAGGAGCGGCCTCGGCGTCTCGGCGCTCTGGCGGCCCTACGCGCTCGGCATCACACTGGCGGCCGGAATCGTCGCGTCCTATCTCGTCCTGCTCGATCGGGGGTGGCCCGTCGAGGAGGCCCGTGCGTTCGGGTTCGCGACACTGCTCGCCAGCCAGCCGTTCCTGATCGCCGTCGAGCGCTCGCCGCGTGCGCCGCTCTGGCGCACCGGGCTCCGACCGACTCCCGAGTTCGCCGGCGCGGTCGGCGTGATCGTCACGACGACACTCGCGGTGATCTACGTCCCCGCCCTGGCCGACCTCATGCAACTCGCCGCGTTCCCGCCCGCGGCGTGGCTCGCGGTCGTCGCCATCGTCGCGGTGACGACACTGTGGTCGGAACCGTTCAAGTCGTCGATTCGACGACCGGTGTAGCCGAGGGGCTGCCACACAGCTCGGTCATTGTCGGTGCGATACGGTGCCCGAATGTCGGGTGCTGACACCGGGATCGGAACCTCGGCCCCGGTCGAATCCAACTCGTTCTGCCGGCCGTGTCGATCGTGTTGACCGGCAGGCTCCCCCGGCCTGTGCGTTTGTTCGCGAGTGTCGGTGATCAGCCTCGGGCACGCCGAGCCACCGATGTCATCCTGCTGGCCGTCTCGTTCGTCGGCATCGTGTTGGTCGGGCTGATCGCCATCCCCGAGCCGGGCATCTCCAACGCCGTCACCGGGTTCCTGGTCGCACTTCCTGACTCACTGATCGGAATGTGGCAGCTCTTTGCCGACCTGCCCACGATGTGGGCACTGGTCGTCCTGGTGGCTGCGTTCACGCTGGGCCAGGCGAAGGTCGGGCGGGACATGCTGCTCGCCATCGCGGTCGGCACGGTCATGTGGTTGCTGTTGGCTCGCGTCGTCACCGGAACCTGGCCCGACCTCAGCGCTCTGTTCGGCGATGTGCAGCCGCCGCCGGTGTTCCCGTCGGCCCGGCTCGGCATTCCGACGGCGTTGATCGTCACGGCGTCGCCCCACCTCGTGCGTCCCGCCCGTCGCTTCGGGTACACCGTCATCGTGCTCGGTTCGTTCGCCGCGGTCGCGCTCGAAGCCAGCTCGACGCTGGGGGTCCTGGCCGGCCTGCTCTCGGCTGCAGGCGCCGCGGCGATCGTCCACCTGACGGTCGGATCGAGCGCCGGACGGCCGAGCCTCGACGACGTCCGGTTCGCTCTGGCCGACCTGAAGGTCGACGTGATCGAGCTCGGTGCGGCCGACCGACAGGATTCGGGTCACTTCGCCGTCGCCGCCCACGGCACCGATGGCAGCGACCTCATCATCAAGCTGTACGGACGCGACGCCCACGACGCGGCACTCGTGTCGACGGTGTGGAGAACGATCTGGCTGCGCCGGCCCGGGTCGCCGGTCGGGTTCGGTCGGTTACGTCAGGTCGAACACGAAGCACTGCTGACGCTGCTGGCGGCGCAGGCCGGCATCGCCACCGACTCGATCGTGATCGCGGGCGCCACGCCCGTCAACGATGTCGTCCTCGTGCTGCGTCGCACCGGGACGTTGGTGGTCGCCCCCGACAGGTTCCGTGATTCGGAGATCACGCCCGATCCGATCTTCACCGGTGAGGACGTGCCTGCGCGGCTGCGGGAACTCTGGAAACTTCTCACCACACTCCACGACAACGGGATCGCTCACGGCAAACTCGACGAGGACCATCTCGTCCTCGACGGCGGCCGGCTCGGCCTCGTCGATTTCCGTGGAGCCGCGGTCGCACCGACGCCCGCCCAGTTGCACAGCGATGACGCCCAGCTCTTCATCACCTCGATCGGGCTCTTCGGACGCGACCTCGCGGTCGACGGACTCATCGAGCATCGATCGATGGAGCAGATCCGAGGACTGCTCCGCTACCTCCAACCGACGGCACTGACCGCGGACCAGCGGCTGATGATGAAGGCCCTCGACATCGATCTCGATCAGTTGCGGACCCAGGTTGCCGAGGCGGCGGGCGTCGAGTCCCCGCCGTTGATCAAGATGCAACGGTTCACGTTCGGCTCGGTCATCAAGGTGGCATTCCCGGCACTGGCCGTGGTGATGCTGCTGTCCGCCCTCGCCGGCTTCGACCTCGAGGAGTTCGTCAACTCGCTCCAGGACGCGGCCTGGTGGATCGTCGCCATCGGGTTCGTCATCGCCCAGCTTCCCCGGATCTCCCAAGCGGTGTCGACGTTGGGCGCCTCGCCCGTTCCTCTGCCGCTCGGTCCGGTCTATGCCCTGCAGCTCGCCATCTCATACATCAACCTGGCGATTCCCACCGCCGCCGCCCGCATCGCGGTCAATGTCCGCTTCTTCCAACGTCAGGGCGTCGCTCCTGGAGCGGCCGTCGCAACGGGCGCCCTCGACGGGGTGAGCGGCTTCATCGTGCAGGCCTTCCTGCTGGCTTCACTGCTGCTGTTCACCGGTCTGTCGCTCGATGTGGACATCGGCGCGCCGACATCGGCGGCAATCCGGATCGCCTGGATGATCGCGATCATCCTCGCCGTCGTGCTCCTCACGATCGCCGTGATCCCACGGCTGCGGAGGTACGTCCTCGGCGGGGTCCGCAAGACGGGGCGGGAGGCCTTCGGTGTGCTCCGGGGGCTGCGGTCGCCACGGCGTCTCGTCATGCTGTTCGGCGGCAACCTCGTCGCGGAGTTGATGTTCGCCGCCGCGCTCGGGGTCTTCGTGCTGGCGTTCGGCTACTCGCTCCCCCTCCACGAGCTGCTCTTCGTCAACATGGCCGTGTCACTCTTCGCCGGCCTGCTCCCCATACCCGGCGGGGTCGGCGTCACCGAGGGCGGGTTGATCTTCGGACTGACCTCGTTCGGCGTTCCCCAGGAAGTCGCATTCGCGGCGGTCCTGCTCTATCGGTTCTCCACCTTCTACACGCCACCGATCTGGGGCTTCTTCTCGCTCAAGTGGCTGGAGCGCAACCGGTACCTCTGAGCAGGACGTGGCGTCGGCGGGATGCCGCCCAGGCGCCGCTCGATCGGTGGTCCGACCTGGTGGAGACGATGGGAATCGAACCCACGACCCCCTGCTTGCAAAGCAGGTGCTCTAGCCAACTGAGCTACGTCCCCCTGTTGGGGATTCCACGAATGGAACCCGACCACGATACCGGTCACCCGGTCGAGCAGTGCACCCACTCTCGAGCAACCTCGAGACCGACGCTGCGATAGAGCCCCAGCGCATTCGTGTTCTCCGCCTCGACACCGAGGCCGAGGATGTCGACGCCCGTCGCCGACAAGCGTCGGAAGCTCTCGACCAACAGGGCCCGGCCGAGACCGATGCCACGATCGGGTCGACCCACTGCGAGTTGGTGCACCCATCCGATGCCCCCGGCGAACGTGCGACACATCGCCACGCCGGCCACTGCGCCTGCCCCATCGTCACGTCGAGCCAGCACCGCGAGCTCCGGAACGAACGAGGAGTCGTGCAACAGCAATGCCCGCCACTCGTCGAGGGGCCGGTCGGTGTGTCCCGCGACATCGGTCCACACCGAGTAGATCATCTGATGGACCTCCTCATCGTCGCGATCGGGGCGAAACGTGGCAGGTCCGATGCCGTCGGGCCAGACCGTCGGCCCGAGATCGTCGAGGGTGGCCGAACGTTCGAGTTCGAAGCTCGACCGCGTCGGCACGAGCCCGAACTCAGCGAGCAGAGCGAGCCGTTCGACATCCTGAGCCGGGGCATCGATCTGCGTCGCTCCGGTCTCCACCAACCATGCCACGAGTGAGCGTTGTGCGCGGGCGGCACCCGGAGCCTCAGGATCGAGCGCCAGATTGGAATGACCGTGACCGGTGAGCAGTGCTGCACCGACGATCGTGCCGTCTGTCGAACCCTGTCGCTCTGCCAGGGCCACTCTCGTTCCGACCTCGAGTGAGCCCATCGCATGGCGCACGCGATCGAGTTCGGCCGACGTGTCGCCGAGGTCACCATCGGGAGAGCCCCACCATGCGGTGTCCTGTGCCGCCTGGATGTCGAACAACGCCTGGATGTCGTCGTCGGTCGCAGGCCGCAGCACGAACTCCACGTCACCGTCCACCTCGCGTTGCATGCTCAGCAGCATCGCAGACCGACCGTCGCGCCGACCCCCGAGTTTCGCACCCCACCGTTTGCGGTGCACTTCCGTGGGGACGGGTCAACCAAACCGCGCCG
>JAHENF010000065.1:0-3275 GCA_024643255.1 Ilumatobacteraceae bacterium | reverse complement strand
CCGTTTGCGGTGCACTTCCGTGGGGACGGGTCAACCAAACCGCGCCGAAAACGGTGTGGGGAAACGCCGGGTCGGCGGGCGCGTCAGTCGTCTTTGAGGGCGACTGCGTTCGGCGTGACGTTCATCTTGGGTTCGTACTCCGCCACCACGACGACACGGCCCTCGGAACGGAACGCGTCTCGCAGCTGGGTACGACACGTCTGACAGGGTCCGTAGAAGTCGTCGACGACATCGAGTTGACAACGAGGGCAGGCGAACTCCATGTGTGTCGACGCTAGTGCGCCTACGATCGACCCCAATGCCGCCACCTACGAGCCTCTTCGACGACGGGGGCGACGCCCGCCACGGCGATGAGTTCGACTCCGGCGAATCGGAGAAGTCGACGCGACCGAACTACTGGATCCGACGAGGGATCGTGATCGGTGGCGTCGTCGCAGCGTTCGCTGCTGGGGCGATCGTGATCGCCGGCATGATCGGATCGGACAGCACGGACACATCGATCGGCACCATCAGCTCCGACTGGAACCGCATCGTGCTCATCGACGAACGCACAGGTCGCGTGATCGTCGACGACGAATCCGGAGAGGAGGTCGCCCGCGTCGACACGCGCACTCGATCCATCGTCGATGCCGGCGTCGTCGACTCCACCGCGGTCGTCGTCTCGGCCACCGCCACCAACATCGTCGACCTCGATGCCGAGACCACGACCGAATTCACCGTCGACGCCGACACGATCACGTATCCGTCGGGCAGTGGCCTCACGATGATCGTCGCCTCGGCCGGTGGCAGTCGCGGCCTCGTTGTCAGTGGTTCGAGCGGAGCTGTGATCGACACCGACGAGTTCGCTCCGATCGCCGGCGCGCGCTATCAGTGGAACGACGCCCGCAGCGACCCGAGCGGACTCGACGTCCTCGTCACCGACTCTGGCAACTTCCAGAGCGTGTTGTTCTCGTTCGACCGCGAGGAACCGTCGTACTTCCCGGGACTGGCCCTCGCCGTCGACGCGTCGACGGTGGTCACCGCGCAGAACGTCGGCACCAAGGCCACCGTCAATGTCTTCGACCACGACGGCGAACCGATCTCGTCGGGCAGCACCTCATCGGTGCGCGCCGCGCTCATCGGTGACGGAAACGTCCAGCTCGTGACCGTCGACGGTCAGATCGTCACGATGTCGACGTCCTCCGGCGACACGAAGTCGACCGGGCAGCTCGCGATCGGCTCCATCGACTTCGGCGTGGTCACCACCAGCGGTGACCGTCTCGTCGTCTCCGGAGCCGACGGATCCGCCATCGTCGACACAAGTGGCGCCGTGGTCGGAACCTTCCCCGGCCAGGAGCTGCTCGCAGCACCATGGGCGGCTCGCGGCTCGACGTGTGTGGCGCTGTCGGACGGCGCCACGTCGAGCACCGAGCAGGTGAGCATCGTGGCGTTCGACGACGGCTCGATCGTCAACGAGGCCGACATGGCGACCCCGCGCTACTCGAGCGCCGACGGCTGCACGATCGTGTCGTCGACAGCCAAGGGCTACCAGGTGACCGCCGTCGAATCGGTCGCCACCGTCAACTCGACCGGCGATCTGGTCGGCCTCTCTCCCGATGGCGCGCAGGTCGTGTTGGAACTCGACGGACGCCTCGCGCTCGCCGCCACGAGTGCCGGCCTCGACGACGAACCCATCGACCTTGGCCCCACTGGTCGCCGGGTGGAGTTCACCCGACAGTGAATCCTCGCTCGTCCGACGACGACGTCATCGAGATCGTGCGTGACGACACGGTGTGGCGCTTCGAGCGGGCCTTCCTCGAATCGAACTGGACCTGCCTCTTCAGCCGGGGCTGCAAGGGCATCCTCGACCATCCGGCCGAGGAGTTGAACCAGGGGTGCTGTTCACTCGGCGCCCACTTCGGCGACGGGCCGGCCGGCGAGGCCGAGGCGATGAACGTCGATGCCTACGCGTCGATGCTCACCCCACAGCAGTTCCAGTATCACCACGTCGCGCATGGTGAACCCGATCCCGACTCCGGTGCCAACGGGATCTTCGGCGACGGCGACCGGACCCACACCCGCGTCGTCGACGGCGCATGCATCTTCCTCAACCGTCCGGGATTCGAAGGTGGCGAAGGGTGCGCATTGCATCTCGCCGCGATCGAGGCGGAGGAATCACCGACCGAATGGAAGCCGTCGGTGTGCTGGCAACTCCCCCTGCGGATCGACTGGCAGGAGATCGACGACGCCACGGAGTCGGCGACCGTTCGTCGCTGGACCCGCGCCGACTGGGGCGACCACGGCCGGACGATGGCGTGGTGCTGCACCGAACGCGGCGACGGCGGCGAGGCCTACTGCGGGGACGAGCGAGTCGTCGACTCGATGGCCGACTCGCTGATCGCGCTCGCCGGCCACGAGGTCTACGTCGAACTCCGCCGCCGCCTCTGACCCCGCTCGCCCTCAGCCCACCTCAGACCCCCTGAGACCCCCTGAGACCCCCTGAAATTCGGAGCGAACGTCCCGCTCAGCGCAACATCCACTCCGAATTTCGGGTTGGAACCGAGTTTTGGGGTGGAACCGAGCTACTTCGAGCGGAGCATGCGGCCCGCGAGGGCGCCGGTGTGCTCGCCGTGTTCCATGAACACGTAGCCGTTCACCAGCGTGTAGTCGTAGCCCGTCGAGCCCTGCACGTAACGTCCCGCGCCGTTCGGGAAGTCGGTCACGTACTCCGGGTGCGGCAGATGAAGGTTGTCGAAGTCGATCACGTTGACATCGGCGAAGGCGCCGACCGCCAGGCGCCCCCGGTTGCGGATCCCGAACAGCTCGGCGGTGTCGGTCGTCAGACGGCGTACCGCCTCCTCGATGCTCCAACGCTCGCGTTCGCGGATCCAGTACGTGAGGAAGAACGTCGGCTGGCTCGCATCCATGATCTGGCCGACGTGAGCTCCGGCGTCGGCGAGACCCAGCGTCACCAACGGATCGTCGAGCATCGACTCGACGGCCGACAGGTCCTGATTCAGGAACGGCATGTTCGCCACGAGTGCCCCGTCGGTCTCGAGGATCAACTCGATGAACGCGGCCGCAGGGCTGACGCCGCGGGCGACGGCGATCGATGCCAATGAGTTGGTCGGATCGCAGTCGTAGCGGGCCTCACCAGCGGGGAGCACGAAGAGCTCGTCGAGGTCGATCGGCGTGCCGTGGACATCGGCTTCGTTGATCAGCGTCTGACGGAACGTCGCGTCGCGCACCATCTGGAGTTTGCGACCATTCACGGCCGCGCGCAGTTCCTTCCACGA
>JAHENF010000099.1 GCA_024643255.1 Ilumatobacteraceae bacterium | reverse complement strand
GGGTCGATGTCGGCGGTCTGTCGGCATGGACCTCAGCGCCGTCGTCGATCGGGAGCGACTGGAAGGCGAGGTAGCATCGACCGTTCTCCGAACGACTGGTGACAGGCACGGGGAGTTCCATGCGGGCGCATAGCTCAGTTGGCTAGAGCGCTTCCCTTACAAGGAAGATGTCGGGGGTTCGAGTCCCTCTGCGCCCACGAAACACCATGTCAGAGGCTGTTTCTGGTCTCTGCCTCTCACCGTTGGCGACACCTGATCTTGCTTGTAGAGCGCTACTATTCGCGACGCGAGAAGGCAGCAGGATGACAACAGCAGCAGCGAGATGGCTCATGAGCCTCCTCGCCAAGACCATCGGTGGCGAGCACCTCCTCGCCCGCGGCGAGATAATCGGGGAGGTCCGCGGCAGCGACGCTGAGTCGGCGGCGTGTGCCTGTGAGGTAGCGGCGGTCTGACCTACTCGGTCGATGACTCGGCGAGCGCCGCATTCACCGCGTCGTCGATGCTCGTGTGCACGCGCTCTGGGCCGAGCCGGTCGATCACTCCGTCTGCATCGAGCACGGACCGAACCGCCGTCTTCAACCGTGCGAAGTGGAGCGACAATGCTCGATCGGTCGCGGCCTGGACCAGGTGGTCGAGTTCGCTGGAACCTTGCGAGTCGAGGAAGTTCACGGACTCGAAGTCGATCACGACCCGGTCGACCGGGGGGTCGGCGGCCTCGACACGTTCTCGCAGTTGATCGACGAACACCTCGGTCGTGACGAAGTACATGCCACCGTCGAATCTCAGGACGAGGAGGCCGCGATAGGTCTCGTAGTCGGGGAAGTCCTCGAGGGCGCGAAATGTCGTGGTCCCTGGTCGACGACCGAGTTCTCGTAGGGGTGGTTTGGCGTTGATGTACACGAGCCATCCGAGCGACAAGATGATTCCGATGATCACCCCGGCGAGCACGCCGGCGGTGAGCACGCCGATGATGGCCAGTGCGGCGATCCAGAAATCGAATCGGCTGACGCGCCACAGGCGCCGCATCTGGGCGACGTCCATCATGCCGAACACGACGGCATCGATGATGATCGCCCCGAGGACCGGTTTGGGCAGATCGGAGAACAATGGGGCGAAGACGAGCAGCGTTGCCACGACCACGACGCCGGTGACCACCGACGCCATCTGCGTACGCGCCCCGGACGAATCGGCGAGCGAACTGGCCGACAGACTCGTCGACACCGGCATCCCCTGGAGGAATCCGCTCCCCAGGTTCGCAGCACCCTGCGCCACCGACTCGTTGTCGACGCGAATTCGGTAGTCGTGCCGCGACGCGAACATGCGCGCATCGCCCACGGTCTGGGAGAAGCCGATGAGCACGAGTGCCAGCGCTGCGGTCGCGATCGTCGCGGCGTTGTCCGTGAACACCGCGATCCCGGGAAGCTGCGGTGCCGGCAGACCCCGAGGCACCTCGCCCACCGTTGCGACGCCACGATCGGCCAGATCGAACACGTTCGATGCGATGAGGCCACCGACGACCAACAGGAGCGCGCCAGGGAGCTTCGGCCATGCGAACCGCGCAACGAGAATCACGCTCAGCGACACCACACCAACGACCATCGTTGCCGTGTGGCGTTCATCGAACGACCTCACGAAATCGGCGAACTCCTGCCATGCGTTCTTGCCCGACGTGGCCGTGCCGGCGAGCTTCGGCAATTCACCCACCACCACCTCGATCGCTGCGCCGAACAGGAACCCCGTGATCACCGCCTTGGACAAGAACCGTGAGATCCACCCCATCTTGAACACTGCGAGCACCAAGAACAACAACCCGGCCACCAACGTCACGGCGGCGACCAGCTCGGGGGCCTTCTCGGGCGATGCCCCTGCGGTCACGACCGCGCTGGCCGCAACGGCAGCGAGTGCCGAACTGGGTCCGGTCGAGATCTGACGCGATGTCCCGAACAGCGCATACAGCAACGCGCCTGCCGCTGCCGCGTAGAGCCCGTTCTGGATCGGGACCAGGGCAATGCCGGCATACCCGAGCGCCTTCGGAACGACGAGGGCAGCGACCGTCACACCGGCGATGACGTCGAAACGGAGATCAGATCGCTTGTACCGGGGCAACCACTCGGCAATCGACAACACACCCATGGGGCACTGCGACCTTTCTCTCGTGCACTCGATCATCGTGAGTGATGAGCGACCACACATCCTCGACGACGAAGTATTGCCGGTGACTTCGCAGGCCGGCATGCTTCACACCCGACCATGATCGGCGTCTCTGGACAAGAGCTGTCGCGATCTCACCGCCCTCGACCGCATGACGTCTGCCTCTGGCGCGCCAGTCGTGACAGCCACTGAGGCCAGTCCGGTGCTCGCCGCCGATCACTGCGAGGACGGCGCAGGACTTCGACATCGTGGCTGTTCAGGCCGTGACGGTCACCGGTTCCATGATGCTCGCGACTGTCGTCTCGGGGCTACGAGCCGTGCTGGTATCGCCGATGCCGGATACGCCAGCCCGCATCGGTCTGTACGACATCGTCGTCGTAGCGTCCGTAGAACACGCTGGTCGGGTTGCGTGGATCCGATGCGCCGACCGGATAGATCCCGCGTGAGCACAGATGGACGAGCGCCCCACCGTCTCGCGGGTCGTCGGAGACCGAATCGATGTAGATGTTGGTCATCAGGTGGGCGCCGGGGTGCACGTCGGGGCGACCCATGAATTCCATGATCTCGTCGAGACCGACGAGGCGGATGCCGCCGATCATTTCCCACACGGCATCTGTGGTGAACACCTCGCGCAAGCGATGGGGCTGGAGGCGGTCGAGCGCGTCGGCGTAGCGGGATGGGAGTTCGGCGATGTCGAGCCGATCGTCGGTGGTCAGGTGCACCGCCGTACGGTACTGGCCAGGGTGAGACCCGTCGAGCGCTCCCGGAGCCCGTGTCAGTCGGGAGCGACCGGGGGCGGCGCGACGGCGACCGTCGACCCGTCGTCCGTGATGCCCACGCCTTCGATCGGGGGAGCCGGAGGCTGGGCGACCGCAACGATCGAGCCGTCGTCGGCGACGCCCTCACCGAGATGTCCGCGTTCGACCTGAGGGGCCGGAGGTTGAGCGACGGCAACGATCGAGCCGTCGTCGGCCACGCCCACACCCTCGACCGGCGGTGCCGCGACTTCGATCGGCAGCGCGTCGGATGATCCCAGCTCGACCTGGGACATGAGCTGTGGCGGCGCTGCCACGGTGGACGCGATGGACTCCGCGAAGTCAGTCGCTTCGGCGGCGACCGACGGCGATTCGATCACTGGGTCGTCCGACGTCACCGACGCTGGTGAGACGGCGACCAGCGCGTCCGTCACCGTCGCATCCGTTGCTGTCGCGTCCGTCACCGTCGAGGGTGCCAGGGCTTCGGTGGCCACCGCCGCCGCGGTGGCGAGCGCCCGATCCGCGGCGGCTCCGGTCGGCAACATGTTCAGCGCGATCGATCCCGTGGCCACCATCGTCAATGCGCCCGCCGCGAACAGCGCGAACAGCGCCATTCGCTGCGCGCGCGTGGCGCCCATCAGGTCGAGCAGATCGCCGAGCACCGTCTGTTCACTCGTGCCGAGATGGTCGGCGAGTGCGGAGATGTCCTCTCCTCGTAGGGTCAGTCGCTGTTGGCGTTGTTCTCCACGGAGTTGGCGGATCAGTACGAGGTAGTTGTGGAGGAGTGATTCCTGGTCACCATCGCGGAACGACGCGTGGATCGGCCCCACGACCAAGTCGCCCGCACTGATCATCAGCGGGGTGCGGGGCATCGTCGAGCTGGCGGACATGAATCGTTCGTTCCGTTCGAATTGCACTGAGACAACTATCGGCGGCCAGGCACCGTGCTTGAGCGTGCGCAAGTTCGACGTGAACTCGACCCGGAAGGTCCGCACGGGCGAGCCGGAGCGTCGTCGAACGAACTGTCCGGTTGGCGTGCCGAACACGCCCCACAAGGCGACCGGCCCGCGACCGCCCGGTTCTCGAACGCGTGTCGAGACCGAGCTACGGGCCGAGCACGAGCACGACGCCTCGTGCGCTCTCGATCAGATCTTCCGATGCGATCGTGATCGCCGTGAGTGATTGGTTCAGCTCGAAGACCCTGCGAATCAACGGCGTGCCATCAGGGAGGTAGGCGCCGCTGCCATCGTCGAGGAGTTCGATGAAACCATCTCCATCGATCCTGTCGAGGAGCGAATTGGCCCCCTCGGACCCGGTATGGAGTGCATCACCCAGGTTGGTCGCCGCCCGCTCGAGTGAGGGGATGCTGACCAGCCGAGCTTGATCGAGGCTCAGTTCGAGCGGCTCGAGGGACGCTTCGATCTCGCCGCACGACTCGATCACGGAATCGTCGACGCGGACAGGTGTCACACCGAATCCGGCGGGGTCGATCGGCGGCATGTCCCGATCGGCAAGGCTCCACGTCGTACCGAGCACCGGATCGATTCCGAACCCCTGGAGGAACGTATTGAGGTCGTCCTCACAGCGGTGCACCACGGTCATCGTGTGGTGGAGGTCCGCAAGCAGTATCTCGTACTTCGGTTGGACGAGTTGGGCCACGCGAAGTTGCTGGGCTGCCTCGGCTGCCGCTTGATCCTTCTCAACCTCGGCCTTGCGCGTTGCCTCTGCTTCACTCGCTGCGTCGGCGCGCGCCTTCTCCGCCTCGAGTGTTGCGGCGCCGCGGTCCTTCGCGGCTTCGGCGCGGGCGTTGCGGTCTCGGTTGCCGTTGTCCCACACGCCGATCACGACGGAGAGCAGTGCGAGCGTCGGAGGGAGTACGGCGAGCATCACCTTCTTGTACGGCCATGCCTCGCGTGCCGCGGCATCGGCGATCGGCGCAGTGGCATTGACGACTTCCTGCATGGGGCTCTCGCCGTCGCTCACTGGCGCCAGACGTTAGCTGTCGTGTCCGATCAGCTCGGCGATCCCGCGGCGACGTTTCCTTCGCCGTCGAGCGACCTGGGACGTGGCCGAGTCGACAATCTGTGTCCGATACATTCTCGGCCTTGAAGAGTTCTGCGTTCGTCCGCGCTCCACGCGCCCTGATCGGCTCCTGTGTGGCGTTTGTCAGCGGCCGGCGCAAGAGGCCACGGACGCCGGGAATCCGGCCCGACGAGGCGCCGGCAGCGCCTGCCCCTTCGGAGCAGCAGCCGACCCCGGTCGTCGACATCCCGCGACCCGAGTTGGCGCTCTCGCGCGACTGGCTCGCCCCTGAAGGGGACGTCGCACGCGGCACCGCCGCCCGCCTGCTCGACGCCGACGAACTCCCCGAGAGCGTCTGGCTCGAGAAACACGGGACGTCACCGAGCTACGTGTACAAGCTCCACGAGTCGAAGCGCCGTCGACACATGGTGGCGCTCCTCGGTCATCGCCAGCGGGTGTGGGGATTCAACGACAAGTTGGCGGGCTACGAGTTGGCGGCATCCCTGGGGCTCCAGGTCCCGCACATCCACCATCGATCGATCACGATCGACCAGCTCGTCTGGGAGGATCTTCCGGATCGGTTCGTGATCAAGCCGCACAAGGGATCGAACAGCCGAGCGATCTTTCTGCTCGTTCGGCAGGACGCCGAGAGCTATCGGGACCTGATGACGGGCGCACGAAAGACGGTCGACGAGATCATCAGCGACTACGGCGCGTTTCTCGAGGAGGGAAAGATCTCGGCCGAGCTGACCGTCGAGGAACTCCTCGAGCCCCGGCCTGAGCTCGCATCGATCGTCGACATTCCCGACGACCTCAAGATCTACTGCTTCTACGATCAGCCCACCGTCGTGATGCAGCGACGGACCTTCGGCGACCCGGTGCGCAGCAACTGGCGGTTCCGGATCTGGACATCGGACTGGCGCGACCTCGGACCCGTCAAGTACGCGGACCGCAATGACCCCACGCTGCCACCACCATCCGGCGGCGACGACGTACTCGAGGCGGCCGCGATCCTCGGCCGCCGACTCGCGCTGCCGTTCGTGCGCCTCGACTTCTATGACACGGCCCGTGGAGCGGTGTTCGGTGAAGTCTCACCGCACCCCGGTCCTCCCGAGTTGTGGGACCCGCAGACCGACGAGCTGCTCGGCCGGGCATGGGAACTCGCCGAGGCGCGACTCCTCGCTGACCGGATCTTTCTCTCGGAACCGCTGCCGTCACCGGACGCGCCCGCCGGTCCCGTTCCTGACCCCGCTCCGCTGCCGCCACGGCCGGATCGGACCCAGACTCGCGGGTCACACCGCGACGGCGCCGGGCGTGCCGGCGGTGATCTCCCAGGTGCTGACGGTCTCGACCGGTGACGCCTCGTCGAACTGATCGGCCACGGCCCGGAACGTCGAACGCCAGCTGGTCGGGGTCACGTCGCACAGCGTGTACCCGCGCCGGGCGTCGAAGTACTTGATCTGCGGGTTCGTCTGCAGCGCGCCCGCGACCAGGTCCTCGACCGTCTGATCGTCGTCGAAGAACGACGACGAGATGCTGCTCGCCATCAGCTCGGTGCCGACGACAGGGAGCGATGCGTCGAATGGATCCGATCGCAGGTCCGCAACAGCGGCCGAGTGGAAGTCGCCCGTGAGCACGACGAGGTTGTCGGCCACCGGACCGATCGCCTCGAGCAGCACCTGACGTTCGCCGGCATAGCCGTCCCACGTGTCCACGACGATCACGGGCGGGTCGGTCCCCTGGAGGGCATTGCCGCCGAACATGAAGACCTGCTGTGCCAGCACATCCCAGATCGCATCCGACGCGGCCATGCCGTCGATCAGCCAACCCCGCTGCGTCTCACCCAACATCGTCTGCTCCGGCGACAGTGCGACGGCATTGTCGCGGACCTGGACCGCGTCGCCGAGCGCCGGAAGAAAGGGCGCACTGCGCTGCTGATCGGAACGGTACTGACGTGTGTCGAGCACATGGAATCGCAGGAGGTCGCCATGCGCGAGCGAGCGGTAGATCTGGTAGTCCGGACCGGTGGGCGGGTCGAGGCGGACCGGCATGTGCTCGTACCACACCTGATACGCGGCGGCGCGGCGAGTGCGGAAGGCGTCGACGTCGTCGTCGTTCTCGCTGCTGGCCCCCGCATAGTCGTTCTCGACCTCGTGGTCGTCCCACGTGATCACCCACGGCACCGAGGCGTGCGCTTGTTGAAGGAGCGGATCGGTCTTGTACAACGCGTAGCGCTGTCGATACTGGTCGACCGTCTTGCACTCGAACTTCTGGCCGGTGGAGCGGCCCCGTGGATCGGCGTAGCCACCGGTCTCGTACTCGTAGATGTAGTCGCCGAGGAAGACGAACGCTTCCAGCCCGTCCTGTTCGACGAGATCCCGGTAGGCGGCGTAGTACCCCTGCTCCCAGTTCTGGCACGACGAGAAGGCAAACCTGAATCGCTCGGGAACGACCCCGGCGGGCGCGAACGTGCGCGTCCGGGCCGGTTCGGACTCGAACCCGCCGACGCGGAACCGGTATGTGTACTCGCTGTCAGGTTCGAGCCCCTGGACATCGACGTGAACCGAATGGCCGAGGGCGGCGATCGCCGGTGCGGTTCCCGACGCGACGAGTTCGGCGAACGAGTTGTCCCGTGCGACTTCCCACGTCACGTCGATGTCCTCGTCGGGGAGAGCACTGTCGGGCGACAGTCGTGTCCACAGGATCACCGAATCGGGCAGCGGATCTCCTGATGCGACGCCGAGTGTGAACGGATTCGACACGACGGGCGACGCCAGCGTGGTCTCGGGAGCTGACGTCGTAGCCGCTGCCGACGGCTCGGGCGGAGGCGGCAAGGTCGTCGCGTCCGACGTGGGTCCAATCGATGCGCCCGACGTCGTGTCACCGTCGTTGCTCGAGCAGGCAGCGACCGCCGCCGCGATCGTCGCGGCGAGAAATCCGCGTCTGCTCAGCCGCCAGCCGGGCGACCCGTCAGGGGGGAGGTGTCCCTCGGTGCCGTTCGCGTCGTCCACGTTGCTCCTCGCCCTTCGCATCGAGCGGTTGTGTTGTCATCGTCGTCCGCACGACGGCCGACGCCAAGGGCCCTTGGACACCTGTGCGCCGGCCGGCACGTCAGTGCGAGATCGGCAGCCGCACGTGCACGATGGTGCCGCCCGGACTCGAGTCGAACGTGATGTCACCGCGATGGTGCTCGACCACGATGCGTCGTGACACGTCGAGGCCCAACCCGACGCCCTTGCCCACGTCCTTGGTGGTGAAGAACGGTTCGAACGCTCGGGCCTGCACGTCGAATGTCATGCCGTGGCCATTGTCGGCGACGTCGACCACGATGGCGTCACCATCGACTCGGGTGACCAACCGAAGCGTCCCGCGCCCATCCATCGCATCGACGGCATTGTCGATGAGGTTCGTCCACACCTGGTTGAGCTCTGCGGCGTAGGCGTCGATCGATGGCACCGTGGCATCGAAGGCGCGCTCGACATCCACCGCTTCGAGCTTGCGTCCGAGCATCACGAGTGTGCTCTCGAGACCCGAATGGACGTCGATCCGTTGGAGCGAGGCACGATCCATCTCCGAGTACGACTTCACGGCCTCGACGAGGTTCGAGATGCGATGGGTGGCGTCCGCCAGTTCCGACAGCAACGCATCGGCAGCGGTTGCCGTCGAGGCCCAGCGGAGCGCAGGTGCGAGCGGTTCGTCCGCCACGGCGATCTCGAACCGATCGAGCCAGTCGGTGTCGGCGCCGGCCAGCTTCTCGGCGAGCGGCCAGACACCATCGATCTCGTGGCGTTCCAACCATGTGATCACCGCATCTTCTCGGTCCATGTCGGCGAGTGCTCCTCCTTGCGTTGCGGGTCGCGGGGCCAGCTCACGGCGGAGTTGGTCGAGGGTGTCGCGTCGATCGACTCCGAACGTGTGGAGTGCGAGGTCGCCGACCATCTCGTCGACGGTCGAGCGCAGCGAATCCACCGCCGTGATCGCCGCCGCCGCAGGGTTGTTGATCTCGTGGGCGAGCCCGGCAGCGAGTGTGCCGAGTGCCACGAGTGACTCGCGTTGATGCGCTGCCGCTTCGATGCTCCGAACGTTCTGGTACAGACCCATGATCAGGTGCTTCGCAAACGGGAACCAGTCGGTCGCCAGACGGCTGAGCTCCGCTGACGGAACCCGGAACAGGCGTCCTGCGCTCAACGCTGAACCGGACAGTCGATTGGAGGGATGCAACCGGGGGTCGAGGGCTCGAGAACCGACCTCGGTCGACGTGTCGTCCCATGCCTGCCAGCCACCGGCCCACTGACCGGGTGTGGTCATCGTGAAGAGCACAGCGGCCTCGTTCGCCGACTGGCGGATGAGTTCGACCTGGCCCTCCAGAAGGATCCACAGGTACTCGGCCTGATCGCTGTCGCAGAACAAGTCCTCGCCGGCAGCGAACACGATCTCCTCGCCGGCGGCAGCCAACTCGTTCAGTTGCGCATCGGTGAGTTCTCCGGTGAGGAAGTTCGTTCGCAGATCGTCGACGAGCATCAGGCGACCCCCGTCGGGGCCGGCCCCCGCCGGTCGCTCATACGCCGCCCCGGTTCGACTCGTCGTCGCCGATCGGCCGTCCGTAGTCGACCACAGCGATCACTTGGGGCGGCGAGAAACCGCGCAGCTCCGGATCCGGCTGTGCTCCGAGCGCGTCGTTCACCGTCGAGAACGCGATCCGCAGCCCGACGAACGCGGTCATCGCGAAGATGTCGGCGTCGCTGAACCCGACAGCGCGCAAGCCGTCGACGTCGGCCTGGGTGGTTGCGTTCGGATCGCCCGCAACCGCACGAGCCCACCGGGCCATGGCCTGTTCGGCGTCGGTCAAGCCGGTGTCCGATCCCGTCAAGACGCCGACGGCGGTCTCGGCGTCGGTCTCCTTCGCGAGCTTGCCGCCCCAGGCCATCGAGCAATACGAGTCACCGAACGTCGACGCACATGCGGCGACGAGAATGGCCCGTTGCCGCATCGAGAAACCGTCGGCGACCGCATCGAGCAGGTCGAACAGTGTCTGCTGGTTCTCCGGCTGCCAGGCCCAGAGTTTGGAGACGTTCATCACCCAACCCATGTACTTCTCGTCGTTGTCGAACAGTCGCTGCGCGCTGTCGCCGTGAGCTGGCTGATCGAGGAACATCGGATCTTCTTACACCGCGGGGGCCGCGGCGGCAATCTCCCGAACGAGGCGTGTTCGGCTCCACCGTCTCGTCGGTCGGGCGATGTCTGAGAGAATTGGGGAATGTCGCGAGCGCGTCGAGTCGAGGTCGTCATCGTGGGCGGGGGGCACAACGGTCTGGCGATGAGTAAGTGCCTGTCCGACCGCGGTGTCGATCACGTGGTGCTGGAGCGCGGTGACGTGGCGAACTCGTGGTCGACGCAGCGCTGGGATTCGTTCACCATGCTCACGCCGAACTGGCAGGCGCGCTTGCCCGCGCGGGCCTACGACGGCGATGACCCCGACGGCTTCATGAGCGGCGACGAGGTCGTCGCCTTCATCAAGGAGTATGCCGAAGCGGTCGCGGCGCCGGTTGTCACCGAGACGACCGTGACCACTGTTCGCCCGGCCGCCGGCGGCTACGAAGTCGTGACGGACCGCGGTACCTGGACATGCCAGTGCGTAGTGCTGGCGGGAGGCGCCTGCAACCTGGCGAACACGCCGGACTTCGCCGCCGCGGTGCCGGCATCGATCGAACAGCTCAATCCCCTCGATTACCGGAGTCCGCAACAGCTCGCCGACGGCGGCGTCCTGGTGATCGGGGCCGCAGCGACCGGTCTGCAGCTTGCCGAGGAGATTCATGCATCGGGTCGACCCGTCACGTTGTCGGTGGGCGAGCACGTGCGGATGCCTCGGACCTATCGAGGTGCCGACATCCAGCACTGGATGGAGGTCATCGGGCGGCTCGACGAACGCTATGACCAGGTCGAGGACATCGCAAAGGCGCGCAAGGTGGCCTCCCCGCAGTTGGTCGGCACACCCGAGCGTCGAACCCTCGACCTGAACGCCGTGACCGGTCAGGGCGTGCAGCTCCGAGGCCGTCTTGGCGGCATCCGTGACGGGGTGGCGCTGTTCTCGGGTGGGATGCGTAACCACTGTGCGCTGGCCGACCAGAAGCTCGGTCGTCTCCTCGACGACATCGACGAGTGGATCGTCGAACAGGGCCTCGATGGCGAGGTCGGTCCGGTCGAACGCGACGACCCGACGCGGGTGGAACGCGGCGCTCCGCTGACGATGGACCTCGGCCGAGGAGAGATCTCGACGATCGTCTGGGCCACCGGATTCCGACCTGATCTCTCGTGGATCGACCTGCCGGTGTTCGACTCGACCGGTCACCTCCGCCATGACGGCGGCGCGGTCGATGCGCCCGGCGTGTACGTCCTGGGTCTGAGCTTTCTGCGTCGCCGGAGATCGAGTTTCCTCCACGGAGCCGTCCACGACACCAGTGAACTCGCCGACCACCTGGTGGGATTCCTCGGCGCGTCTCGGTGATCAGCGCTTCGTTCCGATGTACCCGAAGAGCTGAACCTGGCCGCGCAGTGCAAGGCCGTCGCGCAGGTGCGCCGTGGCCAGGTCGGTGGCCCGTTCGACGAATTGTTCCTCACCGATGCTCTGGATCGCTTCGTAGGCCGGTCCGGTGGACGCGAGACCCCGCGCAAAGGTCTCGGGGTCGGCGAACTCGAACACGAATGGCACCTCGAACCGCTCCGCCACGTCAAAGCCACAGCCAGCGAGGAATGCTTCGCCGACACCGGGCCGACCGAGGGACACCATGTCGGCCTGGTGCTGGACCTTCTCGTCGGTCGCCCATCGGAACGGTGACATCATCCACGCTCCTGGGGATCTGCCGACGTTTCCCCACACGGTGATCGCGAGTCGGCCGCCGGGTACGAGCACCCGGCGGGCTTCTTTCACGGCATTCGGCGTCGTGCCCCAGATGCCGCGGAAACTGGTGACGACGTCGAACGTCTCGTCGTCCCAGGGAAGCGCTTCCATGTCGCCCACCTGGATGTCGGACTCGGGGTTGCGATCCTTCGCCACGGCGATGAGACGTGGGGAGGCATCGATGCCGGCGCAGATCGCTCCCCTGATCGCTGCGAGTTCGATCGCCAACCCGGAGCCGCAGGCCACGTCGAGGAGCCGCTGGCCGGCCCCGACGCGGAGCCGATGGTGTACGGCGACGTATTCGCGGCAGTTCGAGGGTTCGCTGAGGGTCGCGAATTCGACCGCTCGACGCCCCCAACCCTCATCCACCATTTCCCACGACATTGCGGTGCCCCTCTCGTCTGTTGGCGCGATCGTAGGAGTCCTGGACATCGGTGTCGACTCTGGACACCCGTGCTGGCCAGGGATATCGTCGCCGACGACGACAGAGGGGGCTGGTACCGATGACCGACGAGATCAATGGTGTTCCGTGCGACAAGATGTTCGGGGCGATCGCCAAGACGAGGGAGAACGGCGAACTCGCTCAGTTCAGGTTCTCAGCGAAGAACGAGTGGGTCGAGGGCACCGCGAGCAGATCGACGATCCACGAGTGGTACGGGATGGGCGGCGGCCACGAGCACGTCGCTGAGTACACGTACGAAGCCGATCACCCGACGCTCGGTCACGGTCACGGCCCGACACCGCAGGAGTACGTCCTCCACGCGCTCGCCGCGTGCATCACCGCGGGCATCGCGACTGGCGCAGCCGCCCGCAAGATCCAGCTGAACAGGGTGTCGTCGACGGTGAGCGCCGACATCGATGTCCGCGGTGTTCTCGGTGTCGACCCCGACGTCCGAAAGGGATTCAGCAACGTCGACATCGAATTCGACATCGATGCCGACTGCGACGACGATCAGAAGGACGCGCTGCTCGCGGCCGGGGCGAAGTACTCGGCGGTCTTCGACATGCTGACCAATCCCACCGAGGTCAACATCATCCGTCGAAGCTGAGAGGTGTCGTCCTCGCGAGCGGGGTGAAGGGCCTCAGGCGATCTTGACGAGCAACTTGCCGGTGTTGCCACCGTTGAACATGAACTGCAGCGCCTCGGGGTATCGCTCGATGCCATCGAGGATCTCCTCCGAGCAGCGAAGGGTGTCGTCGGCCAGCCACGCCGCGAGTTCGGCCGTCGCGGGGGCGATGCTCTCGGGGAAGTGGAAGTAGGCGTAGCCCTCCATCGTCGACTGGCGTTCCGCCAGACGGAGATACATCGACGGGCCCGTCACGTTGTCCATGTCGTCGTACTGCGAGATCGCACCGCAGATCACCACCTTCGCCCGCATCGCCAGGTTGTCGAGCACGGCATCGAGAATCGGTCCGCCGACGTTGTCGAAGAAGACGTCGACACCATTCGGCGCCAGCTCGCGCAGTCGAGCGTTCACGTCGTCGTTCTTGTAGTCGATCGCCGCGTCGAACCCCAGATCGTCGATGAGGTACCGCACCTTGGCCGGGCCGCCGGCGATGCCGATCACCCGCGCGCCGTCGCGCTTGGCGATCTGTCCGGCGATCGACCCGACCGCGCCGGCCGCGGCGGACACCACGAAGGTGTCGCCGGGCTTCGGTTTGGCGACGCGCCGGATGCCGATCCAGGCGGTCACACCGGTCGACGGGCCGAGTGCTCCCAAGTGGTTGCTCAGCGGGCCGAGGGAATCGTCGATCTTCTCCAGATGGTCGGGCCGGACCGTCGCGAACATCTGGACGCCGAGGCCACCTCGTACCGCTTGGCCGACGTCCCATCCGTCGACCGTCGACTCCACGATCCGACCGACGCCGCCCGCCAGGATCGTCTCGCCGAGCCCCACCTGGCGGTGGAATCCTTCGCCGCGCAGCATGGTTCTCGTCCCGGCGTCGACCGAGACGTACTCGACCGCCACACGAACCTGCCCGTCGTCGAGTTCGTCGAGTTGTTCGATCTCGAGTGCGAAACAGTCGGGCGTCGCCTCGCCCACGGGTCGGTGGGCGAGCGTCACGCGTGTGTTCGTCTGCGGCATCTCGCGATCCTACGGAGCGCCTCCGTGCCGGTTCGGCACGGAGAAACCGGAGCAACCAGAGGTGGTGGTCCTACCTCTCGCAGGCGACTCCGTCGGCATCGTCGTCGACGTACCAGCCGTATTCGGGATCGACCCCGTTGACGTAGTTGCCGAACCCGAGGTTGTTCGCCTCGCCGCATGTGTCGAACCGAGGATCGACGAACTGCGACGAGCGTGCAGGCCCGGGCGACGGGGCGACCGGCGGACAACGGATGAACGCGTGGACGTCGCCGGCGAGTCTGGTGATCGCCGACGCCTTCATGCCGCCGTCGCTCTCGTCGACGAATTTCGCCCAGTGCTCACGAGCGGCCCAGATCTCGTTGCAGGCTCCTTGCTGGGCGAGGGCATGGATCGACTGCATCTCCGACGGCATCCCGTCGGTGAACGTGCCCAGTTCGCCGTCGCCTTCTCGGAACGTGACCATGCGGCCATCCAGAGTCTGGGCCTCGTACGTCGCGGCGGGGCCCGCCGCGGCCGCGTCGTCCGATTGCGCCGCGCCAGGGAGGTCACATGCCGAGACCAGCGCGAGGCCGAGGACCCCGGCGATGACCTTCGCAATGGTGTTCATGCATCCACCTCCAGGAACGACTCGACGACGCGCGGACTACTGACTGCCTCATCGGCGGGGTCGAGGGTGTTCTGAAGCAACAATTCGCGGAACCGGTCGAACGATGGCGCGGTCATCGCGAATTCTCCCGAGGAATTGACCCACGACGGTCGACTTGTTCCTTGCGGCACAGCGCATGGGTGACTTAGCGTCGCCGACGTTCTGATCGTCGTCCGTCCAGGACGTCGACTGGCGAATGGGGGGAAGGCACCATGCTCGGTGACCGATGGATCTGTGACCGCGTTCCGACCGAACGATTTCCCGACTACACCCGCGGCAACGCCGGCGAAGTCCTCGCGGAGCCGGTGAGTCCGCTCGCCTGGACGTTCTGTTGGGAGAACGGCGTCGTGTTGGGCTGCGTCGACGGGTTCGAGCAGATGGGGATCTTCGATGCGATGGAGTACAGCGACCCTCCCGAGTCGTTCGGGCTCTTCGGGGGCTACCTCTACAACTCGCTCACGCAGGCCCGCCTGTTCGGCGTTCGATCCGGTGCCGGCTGGGAGGCGGTCGACCAGACGTTCTTCGACTCCGCCAGCCAGACGATCCCGCCCTACGTCGAGAAGGACTGGCACGCCAACGCCTGCAAGACCGAGAAGCTGACGACGGTCATGAACTGGATGATGACCGCCGACTGTCTGCCGGAGGTCGAACGTCAGAAGATCGACGCCCGAGCGCTCCGCGACAGCCGTCCAGACCTCGCCACCCAGACCGATGTGCAGTTGGTGGCCAGAGCGCGCAGCCTCCAGCGGCACCTGCGCGCGATGTTCCAGCCGGTCGTGTGGGCCTCGATGGGAAGTTCGGTCGGTCCGGGAATCCTTCCGGCACTGCTCGGCGACGCCGACCCGACAGCGATCGCGAAGCTGATGACCGGCATCGGCGACGTCGACTCGGCCGACATCGCCGCGCAGATCTTCGGGATCTCGCGCATCGTGGCCGGATCGGCGGAACTCGGCGCCGAGTTCGACGGGGACCTCGACGATCTCCTCGAACGGGTCACCGCGTCCGGCTCCGAAGATGCGCAGCGGTTCCTCGCAGCGGTCGACGAGTTCATGTACACCCACGGCAGCCGTGGGCCGAACGAATGGGACATCTACCAGTGGAGCTACGAGACGCGACCGTTGATGCTCCTGCAGGCCGTCGAGCGCGCCCGTGCTGCCGATGACGAGTCGGACCCGCGCCTGACCGTTGCCCGCGGGGCCGCGGAACGCCAGCGCCTGATCGATCGGTACGAGGCCGAGTTCGCCGGGAACGCAGAAGCCCTTGCCGGCTTCGGTGCCGCGGTCCACACGATCGCGGTCTTCATGGCCGCCCGCGAGCGCTGCAAGTCCAACAACATCCGTGCACACAACGAAGTCCGGATGTGCTTCGCCGAGGTGGGCAAGCGGATGATGGAGCGTGGACATCTCGAACACCCGCGTCAGATCTTCATGTTGTTGGCCGACGAACTCGACGAGTTCATGGCCGACCCCGGCTCGTTCGGAGCGCTGCTCACCGCGCGCGAGCAGGACTACATGGCGCTCTACGAACTCGAACCGCCGTACATCGTCGACGGATCGGTGCCGCCGCTGAGCGAATGGTCCCGGCGGGGGAGCGGCGACGTCACTCTGGTGGGCGTCGGCGACGTGCTGACCGGCGTGGCCGGCTCGCCCGGCACGGTCACCGGGACGGCGCGCGTGATGCTCGATTTGTCCGACCCCTCGCGGCTGGAGCCGGGCGACATCATCGTCGCGCCGTCGACCGACCCGTCGTGGACGCCACTCTTCCTCGCCGCCGGGGGAGTTGTCACCGATATCGGCGCGATCGGCACGCACGCGGTGATCGTGAGCCGCGAATTGGGCATCCCGTGTGTGCCCTCCATTCCCGACGCGACCCGTCGAATCCCCGACGGTGCGACGATCACCGTCGACGGCGCGCTCGGCACCGTGACCGTCCACGCGCTCGGCTGATGACGGATCAGCCCGCGTCGGGCGACTGCCCGGCGCGGGCCGAAACCAGCCATCCGGCGGCACCGAGCCGGAGGCCAACCCCCGGCTGGTAGCGCGACGCCAGCGATGAGCGAACCGCATCGACCGCAGCGTCGCGATCCGCGGCATCGACACGGCTCAGGAGTCCGCGAACGATGCCCATGCCCAGCAGGAAATCGATCGACTCGTCGAGCGTGCCCCCACCGCCGATGACGATGCCCGGTGTGACCGGCTCGACCTCGACGTCGACGAATCCCGCTGCGTCGACCAGGGACCGGATCTCATCCGGGTTCTGGAGCGCGAACATGCCTGGCCCACCCGCCAGACCGCCGAGCTGGGGGAGTGGGACGTAGCGCCTCACGACCTCGCCGACCGTCATCACCCAGTCATTGGCCTCGAGCCCCTGCCACGAGACGAACGCGATCCGGCCGCCATGTACGAGGGCCCGGCGAAGATTCGCGAAGGCCCGCACCGGATCGTCGAAGAACATGAGACCGAACTCGCTGATCACGATGTCGAATGCACCCGCATCGAACGAGAAGGTCTGCGCGTCAGCGACGACGAAGTCGGCATTGTGGACGTCGGCCTCGCGAGCGCGCGTCATCGCCACCTGCACCAACGGGGTCGAGATGTCGAGACCGGTGGCCGCGCGGACGTGCCGTGCCGCCGCAAGTGTGGTCACGCCGCAGCCGCATCCGATGTCGAGGACCGCATGATGGGGCTCGAGACCGACGCGCTCGATCAACGCGTCGGCGAACGGAGCGAGTTGGCGGTCGTACCGGTCGGCCTCCTCGACGTAGTGGACGGACTCGCCGCCGTTCCACGCCTCCGACATCTGTTGGTTCGCGCTCATCGCCCCTCCTGTTGGATCGTGCTCGGAAACGGCGGTGTCGTCGGTCGACGCCTAGAAGTCGAAGTCCTCGTTGGGCTGGATCACGATCTCGGGAATGTGGACGTGGGCCGGCCGGGTCACGGCAAGGCGTCGATGGTCACGGTGCCGGCGTTACCGTCGACGGTGATCGTCGCGCCGTCCGGGATGATCTCGGTCGCGTCGGCGACGGAAGCCACGCAGGGCACACCGAGTTCGCGGGACACGATCATTGCGTGACTGCCCATCGCCCCGACGTTGACCACGACGCCGGCGGCGGGGACGAACAACGGCACCCACGACGGGTCGGTCTGCGGAGCGACGAGGATGTCGCCCGGCTCGAGCCCTTCGGGGTCGGCCGCGTCGAGGATGACCCGGGCGCGTCCGGTGGCGACGCCACCGGAACCTGCCGCGCCGGTGAGGACGGCGCCGACTTCGACTTGTGCGGCCGCAGCTCCTCCACCACGTCGGCGCATGTCGGACAGCGCCGGGACGACCCCGTTGACGACGAACACCGGCTCGTAGTCGTACAACGATCGGAACTGCTTCCATCGACTCCGGATCACATCGGTCATCGATTCGGGATCGTGACGCAGCCGGTCGAGCTCGGCGTTGGTGACCATGAACAGCTGGTCGATCTGGTCGATGAAGCGTCGCTCGACGAGTCGCCGACCGAACTCGCGCAGGGTCACGCGCATCTCGTTGATCACCATGACCACGTTCGTCTTTGCCCGCTCGCGCCCGCTCAGGAACAGTTGTGCCGAACCGAGTGCGGCCTCGAACAGGCCGGCGGTCTCCGCATCGCCGGCGACCTTCTCGCGTATCTCGGCGATGATGCGGTCGCGTTCGGCGACGGCTGCCGTATTGCGGTTGGTGGGTGCCTGGGAGGCATCGGAGCGCCGCATCAGGTCGATTGCGGCGAGCGCGATCCGCGGCTTGACCTCCCACGAGGTGGCGTAGATGTCGTATTCGTTCTGGGCGCGCGCGCCGTGGTCGAACAGGAACTGGTCGAACCGCGTCAGGAACTCCCGCGCCTCGGGGGCGTCCGTTGCCTGCAGCCGGGCGAGCACCTCGTCCGGTCCCGCATCGAACGCGGCGTTGGTCGCCTCGGAAGCGGCGGCGAGCCGACCGAGTTCCCACATCGCATGGGACGGAGCAGCGGAATCGACCTCGATGCCGGCGAGCAACCTGATCGACAGGCTCTTGTCGCCGAGCCCTTCACACACCGCATCGAGGGCGCCCGGACCGAGCGATGCCAACGACGACACCCGCATGGCGTTCTCGAATGTCTGTTGCAGCAGCGGGATGATCGACCGGGCGCGGGCGATCAACGCCGCATCGGTCAAGGTGGTCAGATCGGGGCGTTGCTCGCGTAGTGATCGAGCGAGTGCGCGATCGGCGTCGAGTTCGGGGAGCGACGTCGCCGACATCGCCCAGCCCATCGACTCGCCCAGCCTGGCTTCGTGGACGTCGGAGACGTGCCATGGCTGTTCCTCGTAGGGCGGCACCTCGTCGCGGTCGTCGAAGAAGGCCTTGTCGATCATCTCCGGTGACGCCCCGGGCATGCGCGCGCCGAGTACCCGTGTCATCGTGAGCGGGTTGTAGACGTACCCGCCGAACATCTTGAACAGGTCGGGATGTTCGGGGTTCTCGAACTCGTCGTAGCTCAAGGCGCCGATGTCGATGTACGCGTCACGCAGGCCCGGCGACATGCCCATCTGCAGGACCATGCTCTTGCCGAGCGGGCTGAACGGGTCGGGGAACACGTCGGCGGCATTGCCGCGCGTCCAGGCCGGGAATCGCTCGCCCAGCGAAGAGTCGCCGATCCATTCGTTGTTGTTGGTGTTCACGTGTGTCCCCCTCGACGGTGTGGCGTGTCGGGCTCACCATAGCCAGGGTCATTTCTGCCGATCCGATCGGCGGTCTGCCGCGGCAGTAGCGTCCTCGTCGTGGCCGATTCAGAGGTGTGTCGTGTCGCGGTGGTGACCAAGGGACATCCGTTCGACGCGCCGGCGTTCTTCGACGTGTTCGATTCGATGCCGGGCATCGACTGGACCCACGTCGAGCACCCCGAAGCGCTCGAGCTCGTCGAGCCGCAACGCGCAGCCGAGTTCGACGCGTTCGTGATGTACGACATGCCCGGCATCGAATTCACCAGGGGCGATCCGCCCGCCAGGTTCCCGGAGCCGCCCGCCGGCTACCCCGAGGCGTTGCGTGCGCTGCTCGACGCCGGCAAGGGCATGGTCTTCCTCCACCACGCGATCGCCGGGTGGCCGGCGTGGGAGGGCTACGCCGACATCATCGGTGGTCGGTTCCACTACCAGCCCGCCGCACTCGCCGGTGTCGACTATCCGGACTCTGGCTATCGCCACGACGTGACCCACACGATCGACGTCCTCGATCCGTCCCATCCGATCTGTGCTGGCATCGACAGTTCGTTCACGATCACCGACGAGGTGTATCTGTTCCCGGTGCTCGAGAGCCGGGTGCGGCCGCTGATGCGCAGCAGGCACGACTTCGTCGACACCGACTTCTACTCCGCCGATCTGGCGATCCGGGGGAGTCGCAACGACCGCGCCGGTTGGCATCACCCGCCCGGCAGCAACCTGGTCGCGTGGACCAGCACCGTTGGCGCTTCGCCGATCGCGTACATCCAGTTCGGCGACGGCCCGGTCACCTATGCCGACACGAACTACCGGCGGATCCTGCGCAACGCCATCGGTTGGGCCGCCGACCTCACCAACGCCTGAGCATCGAGACGACCCGCGATGAGTTTCCGGCCCGAGGGGTGGTCCGAAACCTCATCGCAGGCGGGGGTGTGGGTCGAGCGATGAGTTTCCGGCCCGAGGGGTGGTCCGAAACCTCATCGCTCGGGGTTCTGGAGTGTGGGCGTCAGATCTGGCGTTCCTGGCCCTCCCAGTAGGGCGCTCGCAGCTTGGCCTTCTGGACCTTGCCGGTGCCGGTCGTCGGCAGCTCGTCGAGGAAGTCGATCGAGCGCGGCACCTTGAACCCGGCGAGCTGTTCGCGGCAGTAGGCGCGCAGCGTGTCGGCCAGTGCATCGTCGGCGACCGCGCCATCGACGAGCGAGACGATCGCCTTGACCTCCTCGCCGAATTCGTCGTTGGGCACGCCGATCACCGCGACCTCGGCGACCAGATCGTGACCGCCGAGCACGCCCTCGATTTCGGCCGGATAGATGTTGACGCCGCCCGAGATGATCATGTCGATCTTGCGGTCGCTCAACCACAGGTACCCGTCGTCGTCGAGATAGCCGACGTCGCCGGTCGTGAACACGCCGGGCTCGAGATGGACGTCCGCCGTCTTCTCCGGGGCATTGTGGTACTCGAAGTCGGTGCCCATCGCGTTGCGGAAGTAGAGGGTGCCAGGCTCGTTCGGGCCGAGCCGCGCCCCGTCATCGCCGACGACGATGATCTCCATGTTGGGCATCGGCGCACCGACGCTGCCCCCCTTGGCCATCCATTGTTCGGAGTCGATCATCGTGATGACCGAGCCCTCCGTCGAGCCGTAGTACTCGGTGATCACCGGGCCCCACCAGTCGATCAACGCCTGCTTGACCACCGGCGGGCACGGCGCGGCACCGTGCAGCACCAGATGCAACGACGAACCGTCGAACGATGCCTTCACGTCGTCGGGCAGATCGATCAGGCGCTTCATCTGCGTCGGCACGAGGTGGATGTTCGTCGCCGAGTACTCGTCGATCAGCGCGAGCACGCCGGCGCTGTCGTACTTGTGCTGCATCACCGTGGTCGTGCCCACGATCATCGGGAGGAACGAGAAGGCCCACTGCGCCGAGTGGTACACCGGCCCGCACAGCACGGTGCAAGCGTCCTCGGGCACCATCGAGGAGAATCCGGCGCCGATGAGCTGCCAGATCGCAGGGTCGGTTCCGTCGGGCATGTTGGTGAGCGACCCGCGCACACCCTTGGGGTTGCCCGTCGTGCCGCTCGTGTAGAACATCGGTCCACCGAAGCTCTGACCCTCCGGTTCCACGGGCGACCCGGCGGCGACGAAGTCGTCGAAGTTCTGGAAGCGCCCCGTGGTCGGTGCGCCGATGACCAGCGCCAGTTCGACCCCGCCGCTTCGTTCGTCGGCAAGCGCCTTGGTCGCAGCGTCGAGGAAGTGATGGCCGCAGATGATCGCCTTCGAGCCCGAATCCTCGAGCACGTACGCGATCTCCGCGGCGACGAAGTGCCAGTTGACCGGCACGTAGACGATGCCGGCGTTGGCGCACGCGACTGCGATCTCGAACCATTCGTTGCAGTTGCCGGCGACCACGGAGATCGTGTCGCCGACGCCGATGCCGGCATCGCGGAGACTGTGGATCAGGCGGTTGACGCGTTCGTCGAGTTCGGCCCACGTCCGTGTTCCGGTGTCGTCGGCGAGTGCGAGCTGGTCACCCTTGGTGGACGCGAAACCCGAGGTGAGGACGGCCACTGAACCTCAGCCCCAGGCGTTCAGGAACGTGCCGGACAGATCGGGGGCGCCGCTGTACTGGATCACGAGTTCCCGGCTGGCGAAGCGCCACGCACCGTCGACGCGGGTGTAGGTGTCGTCGTAGTAAGCCAGCAGGATCCCCCGCGAGTCGTCGGCGCGGCACCAGTGCTCGTGGATGTACCAGCGTCCTGTGCCGGTGCCGGCCGCATCGTCGATGTCGGCGGTGCCGTTCACCACGTTCTGGATGACCGCCTTGAAGCCGTCCATCGCCGAGTTCCAGAGCGCGAGGATCGCGTCGCGTCCCTCGACGCGCCGGCCCTTGCCCAGCTCCCAGACGGCGTCGACCGCCCACGTCGACGACCACTGATCGGGGTCGCGGCGCACGACGGCGTCGGCGTAGGTGTGGACGAGGTCTTCGATTGCATCTCTGCTCATGTGTGTGGTGCTTCCTGGTGATCGAGGCGACGTTGCTGCCCCTCGGTGATGTAGCGGCGGACCGTCGACTGGAAGTGACGGGCGCGCACCTCCTGGTAGTTGCCGAGGGTCTGGCCGCGCTTCTTGCTCGACTTGAAGCCACGTGTCTGCGCGGCGAGATTGGTGGTGTCCTGATCGAGCACCATGCCGAGCGATGTCGGCAGCCCCGGCACGGTGGTGTAGCTGTCGTCGACGTCGAGGTCGAACGGCTCGGCCGGCAACGGCACCTTGCCCGAGCGCGGCTTGGGTCGCAGGTACAGCACCTCGTAGATGCAGCGGTCGGGGTCGGGCCCGTCGGGCCGGAACCGATAGCACAGCGGAATCTGGAGCCCGGGGAAGAAGAACGCATTCGGGAACGCGAAGTACTCGATCGAGTCGATCGTCTCGGTCACCGACAGGTGGCTGAAGTCGTTGTCGTACTGTTCGCCGAGCACTTCTTGCATGTACCGCGCGTAGACGTCGCGGGCGCGCTCACCTTCGGGGATCGCCGGGACCTCCTGGCCGGGGTTCTTGCGGGCCATGAGCATGTCGAGGATGGCCTGCTCGTCGGGGCGCTTCTCCTCGGGCACGTGGGGGCTGGTCGTGCCGATCGTGTGGACGAAGCGGCTCACGTGATCGCCGAACACGTCGTACTGGGCGTTGGCGTCGCCGGCGGTGTAGATCGACTGCGAGTGCGTTTCGAGGATGTGGTACGCCTCGAGGAACGCCTCCGCCGACGCCTTCCAGTTCGCCGGCAGCCGCTTGCGGATGTGCACCTCGACGTAGCGATCGGCGAGGTCCCAGTTCGCGAAGTGCTCGGGCAGCACACCGAGATACTCCTCGAGTGGGGGAGCCATCAACTCGGGGGAACAGTCGTCGAAGTTCACGAAGACGAAGCCACCCCATCGGCCCGTGCGGATCTGCGGCAGTGAAAATTCGGCGGTCTCCACGTGGGGGAAGTCCCATTCACACGGCAGGTCGATCAACTCGCCGTCGAGATTCCAGGTCCAACCGTGGAACGGGCACCGCAGCTTGGGGCTGTACCCGGCGGACGCCGGAGGCTTGAGCTGTGTGCCACGGTGGAGGCATGCGTTGTGGAACGCCTTGACCGTTCCGTCGGGACCGCGCACGATCACCGCGGACCGATCCCCGATGTCGTAGACGTAGTAGTCGCCGGGCTCGGGGATGTGCTCCTCGCGGCAGGCCCACTGCCATGCGCGCGACCACATGTGTTCGTGTTCGAGCGCGGCGTACGCCGGTGAGGTGAACTCGTCGTAGGCGACGTCGGCATCACCTTCGAACGTGTACGACTGCTCGAGCAGTTGTGGTGGCGGCGGGGTCGAATCGCCCAGGATCAGATCGCGGGTGCTCGGGCCGGGACAGCGAGCCTCGCCTGGCTGGACGCTCACCGGTGTGACGATGTCGGTCATGATGCTCCGTTCGTGATCATCGGGGTGTGCTCGAGAGCGAATGGCACCGCGGCATCGAGCACCTCCTGGAGTTCGACGATGTTGCCGTCGGGGTCGCGGCCATAGATGGCGCGCAGCCGTCCACTGCCCATCTCCTCGCTCGTCGGGGGTGAGCTGTGGAATGTCATGCCGGCCGCGGACAGTCGCTCGTGCTCGGCATCGATGTCGGTCACGTCCAGACAGAAGTGGGTGTAGCCATGGTCGGCCGGCGACCGGGTCGGGTCGGCAGGTCGGCCGGCGGGCGACTCGTACTCGAACAGTTCGAGATACGCGTTCCCGGCGCGGAGCATCACCTGACGTGCCGCCGATCCGTCGAGACCGATCATGCGGTCGACGAGCGGGCGGTCGCTCCAACGCGTCGACATCACCGGGACGAAGCCGACCACGTCGGTGTAGAACGCGGCGAGCCGGTCGAGATCGGGAGTCGAAATCGCGACGTGGTGTATCCCTCGGATCATCGCTGGTTGGCCCCTTTCCCATGTCGGCCCCACGAGCCGTCCGACTTGCTGAAGATTCGTTAGGTTAGTCCCGCGGGTGTTTGCTCGTTCGAAGTGGAGAGAGGGGAAGTTCCATGACCGACATCGCCGAACAGCGCGTGGTCGTGCGGGGGATCCCGCGCACCAAGGCGCCCGAGCCGGAGTTGACCTCGACCACGATCCGAGGTGAGCGGTACTGGTCGCCCGAATTCGCGGCGCGTGAGGCCGAGTCGCTCTGGCCGCGTGTCTGGCAGGTCGCCGGACGCGTCGACCAGATCCCCGAGCCCGGCGACTACGTCACGTACGAGATCATGCGCGACTCGGTGATCGCCGTGCGCGGTATGGACCACGCGGTGCGCGTGTTCTACAACGTGTGCCAACACCGCGGGAACCGCCTCGTCACCGCCGAGGTCGGATCGCTCCTGACCGGTGAGTTCCAGTGTGCGTACCACGGCTGGCGTTTCGGGGTCGACGGACGGCTCAACTGGGTGCCCGACGAGGACGACTTCGTCGACGGCAGCCCGTGTGGCGTGCGCAACCTGATCGAGATCCCCTCCGACACCTGGGCCGGCTTCGTCTGGTTCAACATGGACCCTGAGGCGGCGCCGCTGCGCGAGTGGCTCGACCCTGTCGCCGATCACCTCGACGCATACCGCATGCAGGACATGAAACGCACGCACTGGGTCACCGTGGTGGGCGAGTTCAACTGGAAGTGTGTGCAGGACAACTTCAACGAGAGCTACCACCTGCCGTACGTGCACCCCCAGACACTGGCCTCGATGAACGAGCACCACAGCGGCTGCCAGTTCGACCTGTACGACTCGGGCCACGCCCGCATGCTCATGCCGGGTGGCGGGCCGGGCCCGCACTATCAGGGCAAACCAGAGCGCACGCTCAAGAGCCTCGGCCCCGATCTCGAATTCTGGGAACTCGACCCGGCGCCGTATCTCGACGATCTCAGCGGGCTGCGCGTCGCCCTGCAGCAGCGCAAGCGTGAACTCGGCACGTCGAAGGGCTACGACTTCGGCGAGTACTCCGACGAGCAACTCACCGACAACTACCACTACACGGTGTTCCCGAACATCTCGTTCAGCATGAAGCCCGACGGCTGCATCTGGCTGCGCGCCACCCCGCATCCGAGCGACCCGCAGAAGTGCCTGTTCGACATGTGGTATCTCACGCTGTTCCCGGAAGGGTCGAGCGAGTACTGGTCGAACTCGATGCGCGACTGGGTGTCGATCGATCACCAGGTCGAGCACGAGACCGGCATCGCCGGCGAGGTGTCCTGCGGCCCCGGCATCGACCAGGACGTGGCGATCTGGAACACGCAGCAGCAGGGGCTGCGGTCGCGCGGCTTCCGCGGCGAGTACATGCCGTGGCAGGAACGCCGCATCCGGTTCTTCCACGACAACATCGACCGCCACCTCGCGATGGGTCCCGTGCATGGCTGAGACGGGCGAGTTCGAACTCGGCGATCTCACCGACCTCGCCGACGGCGAGTTGCGTTGCTTCGAAGACATCGGTCGCGACGGCATCGTCGTGTGTCGAGTCGCCGGGCAGCTCTACGCCCTCACCGACAACTGTTCCCACGCCGACACTCCGCTCAGCGAGGGCCGTCTTCGCGGGTACGGGCTGACATGTCCGTTGCATGGCGCGTCGTTCGACGTGCGCGACGGCACCCACTCCGGGCCGCCGGCGTGGGAGGGCGTGCCATGCCATCACGTCACCGAGAACGATGGCGTCGCGGTCGTCGTGATCGGCGGACGTGACCGCGGCGACGACGGCCCGGTCGCCGACGGCAGCCGCATGCGAACTCGCTGACGACGCCCCGGCGCGGCTCGGTCGAAGACTGCGCGACGCCGATCGCTAGCTTCGACGCATGACTGCTGCCCTGCCCACCACATCCAGCGAGATCACCGCCGAGTGGATGACCGAAGCCCTGCGTGAATCCGGAACGATCGGACCCGACGTCACGGTCGACGAGGTGCTCGTCGACGCCGGGGCCGTCGGTGTCGGATTCATGGGGGAGGTCGCGATCGTCGGGCTCGTGTACGGCGGTGATGCCGGTGATGCGCCGGCGACGATCGTGGCGAAGTTCCCCACGCAGTCGCCCGACATCCTCGCGATGATGCAGCCGACGCGGATCTACGAACGCGAGCACCGTTTCTATCGCGAGCTCGCCGACCAGTCGCCGGTTCGCACCCCGTACATCCACCACGTCACGTGTGCGACGGCGGTGGAAGCCTCCGACGAGCGGTACATGCTCCTGCTCGAGGACCTCGCAGGACTCACGCTCGGCGATCAGGTCGCCGGCGTCACGCCCGAGCAGGCCCGCGCGGCGCTGGTCGGGTTGGCTGCGCACCACGCCGAGTTCTGGAACGGGGCCGGCCTGGAGAACGCCGACTTCATCCCGGTGATCAACGGCCCGCTCAACCAGGCCGGATCGGCGATCTACGAGGCGTCGCTCCCTGGGTTCATGGCGGCCTTCGGCGAGGTGATCCGACCGGAGCTCGTGGACTTCGTCGCGAACTACGCGGCCATGCGGCCGCAGATCCTCGACGACCTGGCGGCGATGCCGCACACACTCGTGCACTTCGACTTCCGTGCCGACAACCTGTTCTTCGACCCCGACGGGTCGATCGTCGTCATCGACTGGCAGGCGATCAGCCAGGGCGGCGGCGTCGCCGACGTCGGCTACTTCCTGTCGCAGAACCTGAGTACCGAGGACCGACGAGAACATGAACCGGCGCTGCTGCGCGCCTACCACGACGCGTTGGTCGCCAACGGGGTGAGCGACTATCCGTTCGACCGGTTCGTCGACGACTACCGGGTCGGAGTCAGCTGCGGCTGGATGATCCCGGTCCTCGCGGTCGGCAGCCTCGACTTCACGAGCGAGCGGGCGATCGCACTGTGGACCACGGTGATCGAACGCACACAGAACGCCCTGCTCGATCACGGGTTCGGCTCATGACCGGCCGGCTCGACGGCAGGGTTGCCGTGATCACTGGGGCGGCGAGTGGCATCGGTGCCGGAACCGCGAGGATGTTCGTGTCGGAGGGTGCCCTGGTGGTCGTGGCCGACATGCAGGTCGAGGCCGGTCAGGCGCTCGTCGAGGAACTCGGCGACCGAGCCCGGTTCGCCCGCACGGACGTCACGAGCGAGGACGACGTGGCCGCCGCCGTCGACCTGGCGGTGTCGGAGTTCGGCCGCCTCGACGTGATGTTCAACAATGCCGGCATCGTCGGCGCCGTCGGCCGGATCTCGGAGATGCCGGCGGAGGCGTGGGACAACACGATTGCGATCCTCCTGCGCGGGGTCTTCCTCGGCACGAAGCACGCAGCGCGCGTGATGATTCCGCAGAACTCGGGCGTGATCATCAACACCGCCAGCACGGCGGGCGTGATGGGCGGCCTCGGACCGCATGCCTACACCGCCGCGAAGCACGGCGTGATCGGGCTCACGAAGTCCGTCGCCAATGAACTGGCACCCAACGGCATCCGGGTGAACGCGATCGCTCCGGGAAACACGGTCACGGCGATGACCGCCTCGGTCACGACCGGCGACCCGAACGACCTCGAGGCCACGAACGCCCGGATCGCCTCGACGTCACCGCTCGGCTATGCAGGAGTGCCCGACGACATCGCCGCCGCCGCGCTGTACCTCGCGAGCGACGACGCGCGCTACGTGTCCGGACACACCCTCGTCGTCGATGCCGGCCAGACCACCGCGGGGATGGTGCCCAACCGGATCAACATCGGCTCCAGCAGGCAGATCCACGAAGCCGGTCGCACGAGCTGATTCAGAGCCACCTGACCGGATCGGTGCCGTCCCATCCGACCGACGCGTCGCGCACCATTCGATAGAAGCCGGCGAGTGGGGGAGTCTGCTCGTAGATCTCGATCAGGTGGCCGTGATCGTGACGGGCGTCGTGGAACGCGAACGGCATCCCCGTCGAGGTCTCCGCGTAGAGCACCTCGTCGTAGCCGTCCGCGATGAGCGCCACCGCGGCGTCGTCGAACCGGTCGGCGAAGAACGCGACGTGATGGATGCCACTCGTGCCGACGACGGGGTCAGCGCCGGCGTCGTGCTGGTGGATCAACTCGACCATCACCGCGCCCCACTGGCCATAGGCGGAGGAGTGGTCGAAGGTGGCGCTCGTGCCGCGGACGCGGACCTCGTGCACGTCGATGTGTTCGCGCACGAAGAACGGGCCGGCACCGCGGGTGCTCCATCGTTGTGCGGCGATGCCGACGTCGTCGACCGCGTAGGCGATCTGTACAGGGCCCCCGAGCACGAGGCCGAGGGTAGCCGTCTGGCTACTGTCGGCGACGAGGGGGAGACATGACCGTACTGGATCGATTCGGGCTCGCGGGTGGGCAGGCAGTGGTGACGGGTGCCGGGCGCGGCATCGGTGAGGGCATCGCGATCGCGCTCGCCGAGGCGGGGTGTGACGTGGTGCTCACCGCTCGGCGCGAGCAGGAGATCGAAGCGGTCGCCGAGCGCGTGCGGTCGCTCGGTCGGCGTGCGGTCGCGATCGCCGGCGACATCACCGACGGGTCATTCGTCGACGAGCTCGCCGAACGGGCGGCGGCCGAGCTCGGTGGGCTCACGCTCTGGGTCAGCAACGCCGGTGGCGCCGACGACCGGACCCCTCGGCACCTGGCCGACATGCCCGATCGACAGTGGGACTACCAGCTCGACGTCAACCTGCGCGCGGTCTTCACCGGCGCTCGAGCGGCAGCTCGAGTCATGGGCGACGGAGGCTCGATCATCAACATCTCCTCGACGGCAGCGCTCAAGGCCTCGCCGAACAATGGTCCGTACGCCGTCGCCAAGGCCGGCGTCGACAGCCTCACCAAGACGCTGTCGATCGAACTCGCACCGCGGGCGATCCGTGTCAACGGCGTCGCCCCCGGCCCGGTGCCGACCGAGGTGTTCATGGAGTTCTTCGGTGCGACCGACGACGACCTCCCGCAGCTGGCCACCAAGCTCGGCGTTCCGCTCGGCCGTCTCGGTACCCCCGACGACGTCGGCAACGCGGTGGTCTTCCTCGCCTCACCTGCTGCGTCGTGGATCACCGGACACACGCTCGTCGTCAACGGAGGGAGTCGCTGATGAGCACCACCACACCCGACCTACAGACGTTGCTGGACGAGCGCGAGATCACCCGCGTCGCGCTCCGGTACTGCCGGGCGCTCGACACGAAGGACTGGGCCGCGCTCGACGAGGTCTTCCTGGCCGATGCGACCGCCGATCTGTCCGGCCCGGACCTGCTCGTCGGCATCGAGGCGATCCGCGGGCGGATTCGCGCCGCCCTCGAGATCCTCGACGACAGCCAGCATCTCGTCGGCAACCACGAGGTCGACGTCACCGGCGACACGGCGACCCATCGGTGCTACCTCCAGGCACAGCACGTTCGCCACGCCGCGACCGGCGGCCCCAACTACATGATCGCGGGACGCTACGAAGACCGTCTGGCTCGGTCCGACGCCGGCTGGCGCATCGCCCACCGGACCCTCGTGGTGATGTGGAGCGAGGGCAACCTCGCCGTTGCGCGCGGCGGCTGATCGGTCGACGGCGCTGCACCGCCGGCCACGACGCGGGAATTGGCCGACCGATCAATTTCGGGACCTTTGGCCCTGATCGCACGATGGCCCGGGATGTGAAGGTGTCAGCCACCGACGAATCCACCTGGGGGACCAATGCGTCAACGCAAGCACGCGCTCAGCGGCGCCATCTACGACGTACGTGACGACGGCAACGTCGAGGTCACGTCACGTCATGGCGAAACCGGCATCTTCACGCCCGACGGCGACTGGATCGAAGGCGAACTCCGCCACGCCGATCCGCACCTGTGCGGCTGGCTCGCCGGACCACAACTCCCGCCCCGACTGGCCGTGCTCCCGCGCTTTCGCCAGACCGAAGGTGCGTCATGACCGCGATCGACTACACCAAGCCCCCGTCGCTCACCTATCAGCAGCTGCTCGACACCGACAGCCACGAGGTCCCCGACGTGTTGCGTTGGTTCTCGCCGATGCCGCCGAGCGAGGCCGATGTGCCCGTCGAGCGGTACACCAGTGCCGAGTTCCACCAACTCGAGGTCGACAAGCTGTGGACCAAGGTCTGGCAGATGGCCTGCCGCGAGGAGGACATCCCCGAGGTCGGCGACCACATCACCTACGACATCGTCGGTCGCTCGATCCTGGTCGTGCGGTCGGGGCCCGATGAGATCCAGGCATTCCACAACGTGTGTCCGCACCGCGGTCGCCGCCTGAGGGAGACGGCGGGCCGCGACACCGAATTGCGCTGTGCGTTCCACGGCTTCGCCTGGGAGTTGAACGGCTGCCTGAAGCAGGTGCCCTGCCAGTGGGACTTCCCGCGCCTCGAACCCGACGAGTGGGGCCTGCCCGAAGTCCGCGTGGGCACCTGGGGTGGCTTCGTGTTCATCAACATGGACCCCAACTGCGACACGCTCGAAGAGCACCTCGGCGACCTGAGCCACCACTTCGACCGCTGGCCGTTGGAGGAGCGGTACAAGGAGGCCCACGTCGCCAAGGTGATGGACTGCAACTGGAAGGTGGCGCAGGAGGCGTTCATGGAGGCGTTCCACGTGGTCGCCACGCACCCGCAGCTGCTGCCGAGCCTCGGCGACGCGATCTCGCAGTACGACGTCTTCGGCAACTTCAGCCGAGCGATCACACCGAACGGGGTGCCCAGCCCGCACGTCACGTGGCAGCCGAGCGAGCAGGACATCTTCGACGCGATGAGCGACCGCAATCTCGACGAGGACCCGAAGATGATCGTGCCGGTCGGCGAGACCGCGCGGCATCTCGCGGCCGAGGCGGCCAGACAGTCGCTGCGGCCGGCGATCGGCGACCGCGCGGACGAACTCTGCGACGGTGAGCTGACCGAGAGCATCTACTACACCGTGTTCCCCAACTTTCATCCGTGGGGGGCCTACAACCGGATCGTGTACCGGTTCCGCCCCTACGGCAACGATCACCGCCGATCGATCATGGAGTGCATGTTCCTGTCGCCGTTCCCCGGCGACGAGCGTCCGCCGGCGGCACCGATCCACTGGCTCGGCGACGACGAGGACTGGACCACCGCCACGGAACTGGGCATGCTTGGCAGGGTGTTCAACCAAGACGTGTACAACGTGCCCCAGGTGCAGTTGGGCTTGGAGGCGATGATCCAACCTGGCGTGATGTTCGCGGACTACCAGGAGACCAAGCCGCGGCACTTCCATGCACTGCTCACCGACTGGCTGGCGCGTGACTGACACCGTCACGTTCGACGCCACCGATGACGCCGTTGTCCAATGCCCGTACCCGCACTACCGCGAGATGCGCGATCGTGCTCCCGTCCTCGAACTCGACGGTGCCGCCTTCGGTCGGGCAGGCGAGCGGATCTTCGCGGTGTCGCGCCATGAGGACGTCAAGCGGATCCTCCACGATCCGACCACGTTCTCATCGAGGTTCGGGTCGCCGGCGGCGAAGCCGTCGCCCGAACTGCTGGACCGACTGAAATCGGTCATCGCTGATGGCTGGCCGAACGTGCCGACGATGCTGACCGTCGACCCGCCTGCGCACACCAGGTATCGCCGCCTCGTCTCGATGGCGTTCACCCCGAAGCGGGTCAACCTCCTGGCACCTGCGATCGAGACCATCTGCGAGGACCTCGTGGAAGGGTTCGGGCGGGAGCCGCGCGTCGACTTCCTGACCAGGTTCGCGGTGCCGCTGCCGGTGCGCGCGGTCGCGGTGATCCTGGAAGTCCCCGAGACCCGTCAGGCCGACTTCAAGCGCTGGGCCGACTCGTCGGTGGCGGCGATCGGTCGCACGATCAGCGACGACGAGCGGGTCGCCGCCGAACGCGACATCGTCGAGCAGCAGCAGTACTTCGCGAGCGAACTCGACGCCCGTCGCTCCGATCCTCGCGACGACTTCCTCACCGACCTCCTGACCGCCGAGCTGGCCCCCGACGACGGTGTCGAGGGTGGCCCACTCGACATGGCCGAGATGCTCTCGATCATCCGCCAGATCCAGGTGGCCGGCAGTGAAACGACCGCCAGCCTGATGGCCGACCTCATGGTGCTGCTCGCCGAACACCCCGACGAATGGGAACGACTCAAGGCCGACCCGTCGTACGCGACCGCAGTCGTCGAGGAGGGGCTGCGCTGGGCGAGCCCGAACCAGGGCCTCTTCCGGATCGTGACCGCCGACACCGAGATCGCCGGGTCGCCGATTCCCAAGGGCTCGACGCTCTGGGTGATGTACGGCTCGGCCGACCACGACGACAGCCTCTTCGATGACCCGGAGGCGTTTCGTCCCGATCGTGTCGGCCTGAGCAACCACATCGCGTTCGGCCACGGCATCCACTTCTGTCTCGGCGCCGCGTTGGCGCGTCTCGAAGCGGTCACCGCGCTGCGGGTGCTGGCATCGCACATCGACACGATCACCGTCGTCGATCGCGACGCGTTGCGCTACGGCAGCAGCTTCATCCTCCGCGGCCTCCAGCACCTCGAAGTCGACCTGACCTATCGGGACTGATCGTCACCCGTCGATCGCGGTGTCCTTCCACCTGTTCCAGTACGTGATCTCCTCGGCAGGTCTGCGGCTGGCCGGCTTGAAGTCGTCGCCCGTGTAGAACGCCGTGGGGATGCAGGCCAACTGCGTCACGGTGTCGGGAATGCCCAATGCGTCGGCCACCTCGTCGCCGTACCCGAGGTGCAGCGTCGTCCAGGCCGTTCCGAGCCCGCGGGAGCGCGCCGCCAGGCAGTAGCTCCAGACGGTCGGGATGAGCGAGCCCCACCATCCCTGTGCCTCGCCGTGGCCGGTGTCGCTCGGTGGCGCGCCGAGCGCGCAGGGGATCGCCAGCACGGGCACCTCGGCGAGCACGTCGGCGAGGTGCAAGCTCGAATCGATGATCGCGTTCTTCGCCGCCGCGTTGCCGGCCTTGGCGACAGCCTCCTGCTGCGCGGCGATGTACGGCGCGTACGAGCGTCGGTAGGCGTCCGCGATCACCGCTTTGCGGTCCGCGTCGTCGACCATCACCCATCGCCACCGCTGGTGGTTCCCGCCTGCGGGGCCCTGCGTCGAGATGCGGACGCAATCGAGCAGCAGTTCTCTCGGCACGGGCCTGGTGAGGTCGAGTCGCTTGCGTACGGCTCGCGTCGTCGTCAGGAGGTGGTCGGTCTGTTCGAGATCGAAATCCATGGTGTCGACTTTCTCGTCGGGTCGGTGAGAGGACCTTAACGGTCGTTCGGTAATGTCCCGGATCGAGACCGACATGAGCGACATCACCAACCCGACTCCCACGATCGATCAACTGCTCGCCATCGAGGCGTGCCGCGAGGCGGCGCGCCGCTACTCGTACGGCGTCGACCGCCTCGACGGCGATGTCATGAAATCCGCCTACTGGCCCGACGGCACCGACGATCACGGTGTCTTCGTCGGCAATGCCTGGGAGTTCTGCGACCGTGTCGTGTCCAGTCACGGCGTGTGGGCGTGGACGATGCACACGATCTTCAACCACCGCGTCGAGATCGACCCCGACGGCGAGCATGCCCGCGGCGAGATGCTGAACATCGCGTACCTGTCGCATGCCGACGAGCGCCGGCTGTCCACCTGGTACGGCCGCTACCTCGACACGTACGAACGCCGCGGCGACGAATGGCGCATCATGCACCGCGTGTGTGTGCACCACGAGGACGTCACCGAGCTCGTCCCCGACTCGATGGGCATCGATTCCTCCAAGTTCCGTCAGGCCGGATTCGACCGGCCCGCCAACGGCCGACCGATCGGACCCTGATGCCACGTTTCGCCAAGGAGTGCGCCGCACTCGACCCCACCGGATTCGCCCTCGTCGACGGCGACCGGGAGATGACCTGGGGCGAGGTCGACGACGCGCTCAATCGTTGCGCCAACCTGTTGCTCGCCGCTGATCGGGCCGGGGAGCTCGGTGCCGGACACCGCATCGCCGTCTTCGCCGAGAACGCTGCCGAGACCGCCCTCGCCCACCTCGGAGGGCTGCTCGCCGGCGCGTCGTCGGTGCCGGTGAACTTCCATCTCACCGCTGCGGAGGCCGCGTACATCCTCGAGGACTCCGAGACCCGGGTGGTGTTCGTCGGTCCCGAGACCGCCGTGCGCGGCGTCGAGGCAGCGCGCATCGCCGGCGTCACGCAGGTGATCGGGTGGAAGTGCGACGGCATCGACGGTGTGACCGACTGGGACACCTGGCTCGCCGGGGGAGCGACCGACGACCCGCCCGACGACATTGTCCCGCGACCGAACCTGCTCTACACCTCGGGGACCACCGGACGTCCGAAGGGCACCGAACTCCCGCCGACGATGTTCGCCGGTGGCACCAACATGGCCGAACATCTGGAACTCCTCGCGCAAGGGGGATTCTCGGGGTTCGGCACCCACCTCGTGGTCGGGCCGATGTACCACACCGGCCCGCTGTCGGGCATGCGGCTCCTCTGTGCCGGCGTGCCCTCGGTGATCCTGGCCAAGTTCGACGCTGAGGCGGTGCTGGCCGCGATCGATCGGTATCGGACCGAGTCGAGCGTCATGGTGCCGACCCACTTCGTCCGCCTGCTCGCACTGCCCGACGACGTGAAGGCGAAGTACGACGTCAGCTCGATGAAAATGCTCGCCCACACCGGTGCCAAGTGCCCCATCGACGTGAAGGCGGCGATGATCGAGTGGTTCGGCCCGGTCTTCCGCGACGCCTACGGGGCCACCGAAGTCGGCACCGTGTGCACGATCACGAGCGAGGAATGGCTGCAACACAAGGGCTCGGTCGGCCGATCGGTGCCACCGTTCACAGCGGTGGTCCTCGACGAGGATCTGCGCGAGGTGCCGGCCAACACCGAGGGGCGCCTGTTCTTCCGCGATGCGACCGGTCGCGGCATCGTGTACCCGAACGACGCCGAGAAGACCGCAGCGTCCAACCCCGAGCCCGGCCTGTTCACCCTCGGCGAGATCGGCTACATCGACCCCGACGGGTACGTCTACATCACCGATCGCTTCAGTGACATGGTCGTGTCGGGCGGTGTCAACATCTATCCGGCCGAGGCCGAGCAGCTGCTGATCGACCACCCCGGTGTGGCCGACGTCGGGTGCATCGGCGTCCCGCACCCGGAGATGGGCGAGATGCTCGTGGCGCTCGTGATGCCGACCGACGAACTCGCTCCGCCGGATCCGGCCGAGTTGTCCGCGTGGCTGCGCGAACGGCTGAGCCACTACAAGTGCCCACGCGAGTACCACGTCGTGCACGATCTCCTGCGCAACACGATGGGCAAGATCAACAAGCGACGACTGCGCGATGCCTGGCTCGCCGGCGAGCTCGATGAGATCTCCTGACACGCGTTCACACCCGAAAGGCCCCCAATGACCGACACCACCGAACGGACCCAGCAACTCGTCGATCCCGACATCTCGGTCGAGGAGTTCAGCGAACAGGCGACCGCCTGGTTCGAAGCGAATGCGGCGCGCCGCGTCACGCACACCGCCGGCCTCGTCTGGGGCGAGGGCGAGTTCGACGTGTCGGTGTTCAGCGACATGTCGTTCGACGACGAGCGTGATCACATCCTGGCCATCGCCGACTGGGTCCAGCGCAAGGCGACGATGGGCTACCACGGCGTCGATTGGCCGGTCGAGTTCGGCGGACTCGGGTTGAGCCGGGCGCACGCCAGAGCGCTCGGCCGGATCGAGCGGCAGTTCGAATCGCCCGGGAGCCACGAACTCGTCAGCGTCACCGTCGGCCTGGTCGCGAGCACGATCCGGGTCCTCGGCAGCGACGACCTCAAGCGACGCTTCGTCGCTGACCTCCGGAGCGCCGACATCCTGGCGTGCCAGCTGTTCAGCGAGCCCGGTGCCGGCTCCGACCTCGCCGGTCTGTCGACACGCGCGGTGCGCGACGGCGACGAGTGGGTGATCAACGGCCAGAAGGTCTGGAGTTCCGGTGCCCAGTTCAGTCAATGGGGAGAGCTGATCGCCCGCACCGACCCCGACGTCGTGAAGCAGCAGGGCCTGACGGCGTTCATGCTCCCGCTCGACGCGCCCGGGGTCGAGGTTCGCCCGATCAAGCAGATGAGCGGGGGGTCGTCGTTCTGCGAGGTGTTCTTCAGCGATGTGCGCATCCCCGACGACCTGCGCCTCGGCGAGGTCGGCGAGGGCTGGAAGGTTGCGACGACCACGTTGAGCTTCGAGCGGGACCACTCCGAGTCCGGGGGAGAGGGATCGGCCTCCGGTGGGTCGTGGAAGCAGCTGCTCGCCACGGCGCGGATGATGGGTGTCACCGACGATCCGGTCATGCGCGACAAGCTCGCCAAGGTGTACATCCACGGCCGTGTCGAGTCGTTCACGAACCGTCGTGCCGCCGACCTCGCCCGGTCGGGCACGCCGGGCCCCGAGGGCTCGCTCGGCAAGCTCCTGTGGACCGAGGGCATGACGCAGATGGGCGAGGTCATCGGCGACATCCTCGGCCCGAAGCTGACGGCCGACACCGGCGAGTGGGGCACCTACGGATGGAACGAGCATCTGCTCGGCGCTCCCGGCTACCGGATCGCAGGTGGTTCCGACGAGATCCAGCGGAACATCGTCGGCGAACGGGTGCTGGGTCTGCCGCGCGAGCCGCGCGCCGATTCCGGTCCGTGGAGTTCGGTGCCGCGCTGATCTTCAGCTGTTGCCGGTGCCGGCGAAACCGGGCCACATCAGCTGCGTGAGGTGCGCAGCGACGTCATCGAGGTCGGCGTACTCGTCGTCGAGCCACATCATCGCCACCACTTGGATCGCCCCGACCATCGCGTACGACCAGGTACGTGACGGCGCGGGATCGAGACCGGCAGCGGTTCGGCCCGCCGTGAAGCCGTCGTACATCTGGCGTGCCGATCGCTCGACCAGATGGCGGAAGGAGTCCGTGCCCTGCCCGCCCATGTTGACGAACAAGAACAGGTTGCGGTCGTCGTCGATCGTCTCGAGGCACGCGCGCAGCGATGCGTGGAACCCGGACCTGGCGTCGACGCGGCGATCGAACGATCGTGCGACAGCGTCGTCGAGGCGGTCGACGAACGATTCGGACAGCGCCGCGACCAGCGCGTCCTTGTCGCCGATCGTGCGGTACAGGATCGGCTTGCTGACGTTGGCCGCCGCGGCGATGTCGTCCATCGTGACGTCGGGCCCGTCGCTGCGGATCACCTGGACCGCTGCGGCGAGCAGTTGCTCGCGGTCGGCGACCACCTGGGTGCCCTTCGGACGTCCGGGTCGACGACGCTGCGCACGGGCATCGATCGACGGAGCGGTCACTCGGATCACCGTAGTCCAAGATTTCTGTACTCCGGGTAAATTCCGGCGGGGTCGAGCTGTTACGTTCGCCGGATGAGCATCGACGAGACCGTTCGTACCGAGCTTCCCTGGCACCTTCGTGCCAACTGGGCACCGGTGCTCGACGAGCGGACCGACTTCGACCTGCGCGTCGACGGCACGATCCCGCCCGAGCTCGAAGGGACCTACGTCCGCACCGGACCCAACCCCGTGTCGGGAACGTCCGATCACTGGTTCTTCGGTGACGGGATGCTGCACGGCGTGCGGATCGCCGGCGGCAAGGCCGAGTGGTATCGCAATCGGTTCGTCCAGACGCCGAACGTCACCGACCCCGACAGCGGCGATGTGATGGCCAACATGGGCGACCTGACGCGAGGCACCGCCAACACGCACGTGCTGGCCCACAACAACAAGCTGCTCTGCCTGGAGGAGGGCCACTGGCCGTGGCAGGTCGACGGTGAGCTGAACACCATCGGCTACGAGAACTTCGGCGGGGCACTGACGACCTCGATGACGGCGCATCCGAAGGTGTGCCCCGTCACCGGCGAGCTGATCGCGTTCAGTTACATGAGCGCGGAGCCGCCGTTCCTGCACTACATCCGCATCAGCGCGGACGGCGTCCTCCAGCAACTCGAGGGCATCGACATCCCCAACATGGTGATGATGCACGACTTCAACGTCACCGAGAACCACGTCGTGTTCATGGACCTTCCCGTCTGTTTCAACCTCGGCGCCCTCGAGACCGGAATGCCGTTCCAGTTCAATCGCGACGCGGGTGCGCGCCTCGGCGTCATGCCCCGCAACGGCACCAACGCCGACGTGCGCTGGTTCGAGATCGACCCGTGCTACGTGTTCCACCCCGTCAACGCCCACGAGGTCGGTCACACGCTCGTGCTCCACGTCTCGCGCCAGCCGGAGGCCTTCGGAACGAGCAACGACGACTACGCCGAGGTGGGGCGCCTCTGGCGCTGGACGATCGACCTCGACGCCGGCACGGTGACCGAGGAGCAGATCGACGACCGTCCGGGCGACTTCGGTCGCGTCAACGACCGCCTGATCGGGCTGGACGCCCAGTACGGCTACCTGATGGCGATGGGCGGCGAGGGCAACGCCGAGGAGCCGGTGTTCGGCTCGGCGCTGTGGAAATACGACCTGCGCACCGGAGCCTGCACCGAGCACCAGTTGGGTGACGGCGTCCGCGGAGCCGAGCCGGTGTTCGCGCCGGCAGCCGATGATTCGGGCGAGGACGAGGGCTGGGTGATCAGCCTGAAGCACGACACGAACTCCGACGAGTCGTGTCTGGTGATCATCGACGCGCAAGACTTTTCGGCGCCGCCCGTTGCGACTGTCCATCTGCCCCGTCGCGTGCCCTATGGTGCGCACGGCAGCTGGGTGGCCGACAACAAGATGTCCTGAAATCCAGAACGAAGACACCGGGGAACAACCAATGAGGGGGAAATTGTGAATCGGAAGCATCACGTACGGGCATTCGCTGGCCTCGCGGTCATCGCGCTCGTGGCAGCATCATGTGGGAGCGACTCGGGCAACTCGTCCGACACCGCTGCACCGAGCGACACCGAGGCCGCGGTGGACACCACGCCGGCCGACACCACACCGGCCGACACCACACCGGCCGACACGGCGCCGGCCGACACGACGGCTCCGGAGGGCGGTGGGGGATTCATCGACCTGGCGCCGGCCACCGGCGACCCGATCGTCGTTGGCATGGTCAACACCGAGGGCAGCCCTGGTCTCGACTTCCCGGAGATCTCGGTCGCCACGCAGGCATCTGCCGATTTCCTCAACGAGCACGGTGGCCTGGGTGGCCGGCCCATCAAGATGGAGTTCTGCAAGGCCAACGGATCCCCCGAGACGTCCCAAGCGTGCGCTCAGGAACTGGCCGGCAAGGGTGTCGAGCTGGTCATGCTCGGCCTCGACCTCTTCCCGGGCTACGACACCTTCACGGCCTCGAGCATCCCGGTCACCGGCGTGCTGCCGATCCTGCCGGGTGACTACACGGCCAATGCGCTCTTCCTCGGCGGCGGCAACACCACCACGACCGCGGCGATGGCCGGATTCGCGAAGGAGAACTTCGGTGCGACGACCGCCGGCATCGTCAGCGCCGACAACGCCGGCGCCAACGGCACCGAGGCCGATCTCAAGAAGGCCCTCGACGCCGCCGGGATCACATACGTGTCGATCAAGGGCGGAGACAACGAGACCGACGCAGGGTTCCAGGGCTTGATGAAGCAGGCCACCGCCGACAATCCCGACGTGCTCTTCTCGTTGTATGCCGATGCCGGCTGTGTCGGGACGATGCGCGGGCGAGTCTCGCTCGGCATCGAGACGCCCGTGATCACGACCGCCATCTGCAGCAGCGCCGAAGTGCTCGACCAGGTCGGTGACGACGCCGTCGGCTGGTACTTCGTCGGGGCAGCCACGACGGAGACCGATACCCCGACCGCCTTGGACACGCAGGACATCTTGACGTTGCAGGGCTTCACCAAGCCCGACGAAATGGGGCTCGGCGGACTCGGCATGACCGGGCTGCTCACGCTCGCCACCATCGCCAACGACATGGCCGCTGCGGGTGACGACGTGACCGGTGCCTCGATCTACGAGACGCTCGGCGCATCGGTTGACTTGGTCAACTGGCCCGATGGCAACGCGTTGGCCTGTGGCTCCGTGGCGACGATCCCGACGATCTGCAACTTCTCGTTCCCGATTGGGACCTACATTTCCGGGACAGGAGTCGAGACCGTCCCGGGTTACGAGGCATTCGACACGACTCCATACCTGCCGTGACGAAGGTCGCTCAGCGACTCGATGACTGACTACCTCTTCTTCCTGGCCCTCGGGGCCGGGGCCGGCGCGATCATTGCAGCGTTCGGCCTCGGTCTCGTGGTCACCTATCAGGGCTCGGGCCTGGTGAACTTCGGCTACGGGGCGATGGCCACCTGGTCGGGGTACGTCTACGCCGATCTCCGCCGGGGCGCCTACCCGTTCCCGATTCCGGGGCTTCCGGATCGTTATCACTTCGGTGAGGACGTCGGGATCTGGTGGGCCTTCGGGCTGTCGTTGCTGACGGCGGCCCTGATGGGGCTCCTCGTGTACCAACTCGTGTTCCGGCCGTTGTATCGGGCACCGGCGCTGGCCAAGGTCGTGGCCAGCATCGGGCTCGTGATCGTGTTCACCGCGTTGATCGAGCGGCGCTTCGCCGACAACTCCGGCCTGCGCGTCGACGCGATCCTTCCCCGCGAACCGGTCACCCTGATCAACGACGTGACGGTGCCACGCGACGGGCTGTGGCTGATGTTCGTCGTGTTGCTGATCACGGCGGCGGTGTGGATCTCGTCGCGCTACACGCGGCTCGGCCTCGCCACGCGGGCGGCGGCCGGAAACGAGAAGGGCGCCATCCTGCTCGGCTACTCGCCGCAACGGTTGGCGCAGGCGAGCTTCGTGCTGGCCTCGCTCATCGGGGCGCTCGTGGTCATCCTGGCGTCGCCGATGATCCAGTTGTCGTCGGGGGTGTTCACCTTCGGCTATCTCATTCCGGCCCTCGGCGCCGCGCTCATCGGGGCCTTCAGAAAGGTGTGGCCGACGGTCATCGCCGGCCTGGCGATCGGTCTCGTGCAGTCCAGCTTCACCAAGATGCAGACCGACTTCAGTTGGTTTCCCCAGTACGGCGCCCGTGAAGGGTTGCCGTTTCTCGTGATCATCGTCGCGATGGTGTTCCTGGGGGAGCGACTGCCGGATCGCGGGTCGGTCGAGCACTTCCGGATGCCGGCGATCCCCTCGGCCAAGGTCACGCCGTTGAGCGTCCTGCTGCCCGTGGTGCTGGCGGTGGGTGGGCTGCTCGTGCTCGACCCGCTGTGGCGGGGAGCGATCATGACCACCACGATTGCGACGGTGCTGGCGCTGTCGCTGGTCCTGCTGTCCGGATTCGGGGGCCAACCGTCGCTGGCGCAAATGGCGTTCGCCGGCGTCGCCGGCTTCTCGCTGTCGAAGTTGGCGATGCAGTGGGACATCCCGTTCCCGCTCGCGCCGATCCTGGCGTCGCTGGTCGCGATGGTGTTCGGCGTCATCGTGGGTGTCCCGGCCCTGCGCGTGCGCGGGACGAACCTCGCGATCATCACGCTCGCTGGCGGCGTGGCGATCGGCGAGTTCGTGTTCAAGAACCCGAAGTACGTCGGCGACGCGTCGACGGGCGGCGCAAAGGTTCCCAATCCGAAGCTCGGGAACTGGGACCTCGGCCTGATCCTCGGCGACAAGGCCTCCCGGCCGATCTTCGGCATCCTGATGGTCGCCGTCGCGCTCGTGCTCGCCATCGGTGTCGCCAACATCCGGAAGAGCGCCTCGGGCCGGCGGATGCTCGCCACCCGATCCAACGAGCGCGCGGCCAACGCGGTCGGCGTCAACATCGCCCGCGTGAAGCTGGAGGTGTTCGCTGCGTCGGCATTCATCGCCGGTGTCGGCGGCTGTCTGATCGCCTACCGGTTCGGGAGCGTGTCGGATGCGTCGTTCGGATCGGTGGCGTCGTTGACCGCGCTGGCGGTGGCGTACCTCGGTGGCATCACCTGTGTCAGCGGCGCGGTGACATCGGGCATCACGGCGAGCGCCGGCGTCTCGTTCTACCTGCTCAGCAGAGTCACGGGCGTCTTCGGCCAGTGGGAAGTGTTCATCGGCGGGATCTTCCTGATCCTCACCGCGATCCTCAATCCGGAGGGGATCGCCGGTGGTCTGCGCACCCAGGTCGGCGCGCAGCGGGCCGCTAAGGCTGCAAAACGTACGGACCCAGTACCTGTTCCATCCTGAGTTCGGGTGGAATGCGCTCGGCGCCGATCGTGCGATCGATCTGCTCGTGGAGGTGCCAGATTCGCCGTTCCTGGTAGTTGATCGGGATGCCGCGCAGTGCCGGTGACTCCATCGAGGTCTGCATCGGCGCCATATTGAGCTCGTCCTCGGCCATGATCTGGTTGTACACCTCACGCCGCTTCACCCAGTGTTCGGGGAGGTCATCGGGGCTGAAGCGGTCGGTGCCCTCGATCGGAGGCGCGTAGTAGATCCAGTCGAGGCGCGTCGTGTGCTGGTCGATCGGCCAGAACAGGTTGATCGGGAAGCCGACGGCGCCGAGCGGGATGATCGCATTGGGGAACAGGCTCACGGCGGTGCTCGTGCAGTCGACCATCGCCGGCACCGTGTCGATCGTGCGGAACGGACCGTGGTCGAGGTGCTGCCAGTCGTCCCAGCTGGTCATGCCGACCCGCTCGATGTTCTGACGCGAGAACGGGGTGATCATGCGGCTGTGGCCGTTGGGGTAGAGCCCCATCGCCGCACCGCGATTGTCGAGCACGCTGACGCCGTCGTGGGAGTGGATGTGGCGGAAGTGGTAGACCTCCAGGAAGGCCTCGGCGGTGACCTTCCAGTTGCACGGCACGATGCGTGACTCGCGGTAGACCTCGCGAAGTGTGTCGCCCTGGAATGGGTCGAGCATCTCGATCGAAGGACCCAACCATTCCCGAAGCGGCGGGGCGTCGAGGTTGCGGTTGACGAAGACGAAGCCGGCGAACGTGTCACAGCCGGCCGTGGGCAGACACCGCAGTTCCCAGTCGAGGTCGACGAAGTCACGCTCGTCGGGAACGGAGACGAGCGCACCGTCGTCGATGTCGTACGTCCACGAGTGGTACTGGCACCGCAGCCGCTTGGACGATCCCCGGGCATCGCGTACCACCGGGGCGCCGCGGTGCTGGCAGGTGTTGTAGAAGCAGCGGATTGCGCCGTCGCTGCCGCGCACGACGAGCAGTGGCACGCCGAGGTCGTCGAACGTGAAGTAGTCGCCGGTGTTCGGGACGTCCTCCGCACGACCGGCGATCACCCAGGTGTTCGGCCACAGGTACTGCTGCTCGAGCTCGTAGAACTCGGCGCTCGTGTGGCGAGCGGTCGAGATGTCGTGAAACCGTGGAAAGCCGTCCGGTGGCGCCGAGCGCGCGAACTCGTAGCTCATGTCGGTCTTGATGCGTTCGATGAGCCGTTCGTCCATGTCGTGTCTCCCTCGTGCGGCTGTCAGAGCTTCGTCCGAGATGCCCCGGCGGGCGAATTCGCGAACATCGCCTCGGAGTCGAAGCCGATCCGGGCATCGGGATCGAGTCGGATCACGACACGCCCGGGCGAGTCGAGATGCGCAACGAATGCAGCCTGTGCCGCCGGGTCTCCGGGGCGGACCTTGGCGGCGAGCACCGGGTAGAACCAGGCCAACGTGTCGGCGTCGTCGAGCACCACGGCATCACCCTTGTAGGTGACGGCCTGACTCACTCCGATGTCGGTACCCCGGCTCGAGATCGCCACTGCGACCCGAGGGCGCGCCTCGACCGCCGGCACTCGTTTGCGCCGCCGGGTGCACGTGAGCCAGAACGCACCGTCGTGAAAGACGAAGTTCATGATCACCCCGACCGGATCGCCGGCGCTGGTGGACCACATGAAGGTGCATTCGGTCTGTCGTTCGAGCAGCGTCTGCTCGCGATCTCCCGAGAGCGTGAACCTCGACACGTCTTCGTAGCTGTCGGTGTAGTCGGCCTCGTCGCTCGTCGTGCCGGCGTGGTCCTGATCGCTCATGTGCATCCCCCGAAGTCGTCCGACCTGAAGTCGGTGAGTGCCGACCAGGTAAGTTTCGCCGTCGGAACACCGCAGCGACGAAGGGGAGCGACATGGCGGACGCGAGCACACGCATCGACAGCTGGATCACCGACACCGAGATCAGCACTCGGTTCCCGTATTACACGCGGGCGAATGCCGACGAGGTCGGCCCCGAACCGTTCAGTCCGCTCGGTTGGAGCCTCGGCTGGGCGCAGGGCTGCATCCCGGGCGTGGCCGAGGGCTTCGTGCGCTTCGGTGTCGTGCGGCGCGACGAATTCGCTCTCGACCCGCCCGAGGTGTTCGGCAACTGGGGCGGGTACTTCTACAACCAGCTCTCGCTGCCCCGCGTGATGGGCGTGCGCATGCCGGGCGCGACCTGGGAAGCGATCGACCTGGCCTACTTCGGCGATCACCCCGGGGTGCCGACGTACACGCCGCATCCCGACGACGACGACGAGGCCCAGAGCGCCAAGCTCGCCGAGACGATGGGTTGGGCGATGAGCACGACCTCGTATCCCGAACAGGAACAGGCATCGCAGGCGTCGTTCCAGGCCGTCGCCGATCGGCCGGATCTCTCGTCGTTGTCGAACGCCGAGCTCGTCGCCCGCGCCCGCGTGCTCGCCGGTCCGGGGCTCGAAGCGGCCTGGACCGTGTACTGCCAGACGGTCCTCGCGGCGTCGCTCGGACCCGGCGCGGTGCAGGCGATCTGCGCGGCGATCGGTCGGGAGGCCGACGCGGTCAAGCTGCTCACCGCCGTCGGCAGCGTCGAGTCGGCCGATGCCCCGATCATGATGTGGGAGATGTCGCGGACGATCCGGAACTCCCCGGTCGTCACCGCAGAGTTCGACGCCGGTGCTGATGGCCTGCTCGAGCGCCTCGCGGCACTCGACGACCCTGCGGCGACGACGTTCATGGAGCAGTGGGACCGGCTGATCGCCGTGCACGGCCATCGGGGCCCGAACGAGTGGGATCTGCGAGCCCATTCGTGGACGACGAGGCCGTCGATGCCGTTGGGCATGCTCGAGCGGATGCGGCTCCAGGACGACAGCAAGTCGCCGCTCGAAGCCAGGGCACGCGGGGCCGCCGTACGCGAGCAGCTCACCACCGAGTTGCTCGGCATCGTCGAAGGTGATCCCGAAGCGCACGGCGGCCTGCAGGCCGGCATCGCGTCGGCCGGCCTGTTCGCCGGCCTGCGCGAGATGGGCAAGAACGCCTGTATCCGCCTCATCCACGAAGCAAAACTGGCGCTGCTGGAGCTCGGCAACCGCATGGTCGCCGACGGCGTCATCGACGATCCCCAGCAGATCTTCATGCTGCTCGACGACGAGGTCGACGCGTTCCTCGCCGACCCGGGTTCGATGGCCGCCACGCTGCGCGACCGCGACGGTGTGTTCCACGAGCTCCAGAACCTGGAGCCGCCATACATCGTCAAGCTGGAAGACGGTGTGCCACCGATCTCGTCGTGGCCGGTGCGTGGCGCCGGCGGGGGAGTGTCGGCGTCGGTGGGTGACGTCCTGCAGGGGGCGATGGGTTCCCCCGGCGTCGTGACCGGCACGGCACGGGTCATCCTCGATCCGTCGGACGCCGGCGCGATCGGACCCGGCGACATCATGATCGCTCCCACGACGGACCCGTCGTGGGTGCCGCTCTTCCTGTCGGCGGAGGGCGTCGTGGTGAACGTGGGTGCCGTGGGGAGCCACGCCGCGATCATGTGCCGTGAGCTCGGCATTCCCTGCGCGGTGTCGGTGATCGATGCGACTGATCGGATCGTCGATGGCGCCACCATCGAGATCGACGGGTCGACCGGCACGGTCACGATTCTCTCGGTTCCTTGAGGGTCGTGGCCGCAGGGCCGTGGCGTGTGGCAGGGTGGACCATGGCGTTTGGTCAGTCTTCGGGGCCGCCGGCAACGGGCAAGCAGGTGCGTGAGCTGCTCGAGTTGCTCCAGGCGGCCGGGCATGTCGACTTCCGCGATGCTCGCGGGCCGATGGGATTCACGCAGCGTCAGGCGGGTGGCAAGTTCACCAGGGACGAAGCCGACGAGTTCATCGCCCGGTTGGAATCGGAAGCACACGGTGAGGAGGCTCCGCCGAGCCCGGCGCCACGCGCTCGGCCGGAACGAGCGGCCCCGGCGTTCGATCTCGACGACGTGCCCGTCGAGGTGCTCGCCGCCGAACTGCAGCGTCGCGGCTGGGTCGTGCTCGAACCGTGAGCCCACCGGCTGACGACCGCGCGGCGACGGAGCGACGCGTCGCCGAGCCGGTCCTGCTGTCGGGTGGCAACCCGCAGATCGCGAAGGCCGAGGGCGACGCCCCGGTGCAGGCGTACATCGCGGCGATGCCGGGCTGGAAGCGCGAGGTCGGGCGTCGTCTCGACGCGGTCATCGTGCGCACCGTTCCCGATGTCCGCAAGGCGGTCAAGTGGAACTCGCCGTTCTACGGCGTCGCGGATCAGGGCTGGTTCCTGAGCGTCCACTGCTTCACGAAGTACGTCAAGGTGACGTTGTTCAGCGGCGCGTCGCTCGACCCGGTTCCGCCCGTCGAATCGAAGAACTCCGAGGCGCGCTCCTTGCACATCCACGAGGGCGACGAAATCGACGAGATGCTCGTCACGCGCTGGATCGAGCAGGCAGCG
>JAHENF010000064.1 GCA_024643255.1 Ilumatobacteraceae bacterium | reverse complement strand
TCGACGACGGCGACGTCGTACGTTGCGAGCCGTCGGATGCCACGGCCAACTTCGTCCGCTTCGACGGGGAGCGCTACCACCAGATCCTGAAGGCCAAGTTCGGCCTGGCCGACCGCTAGGTCACCGCGCACGGGCGCGACCGGGTGGGAACATCATCGCTCGACTCTCGCTCTTCGACGACGACACCTAGGGTGGGTCCGTGGGGAGCGATCTCGACGACACGAGCGACGAGATCTGGCGCCCGGGCTACGACGGTCCGCCCCCGGTGTCCCTGCCGATCCGTCTCGCGCCGTCATCAGGACGCGAGCGGGCGCCGGTCCACGAACACCACTCGCCGGAACCGACCCGGCGGTTCCGAACACCGTCGCCACGCACCGTTGTCGGCATCCTGGCCGTCGTCGCGACCTCGAGTGCAGCTGCGCTGATCGCCATCGGCTCCGGCGACTCCCCGGCCGATTCGGCCGCAGTCCCTCCCGCCGCGGTGGACGAGGCGGTCGCGGCGGACGGGGGGCAGCGCGCAGCGCGCGACGAACTCCCCGATGTCGCCGCGATCAGCGGAGTGCCCTTTGCAGGAGCCGATCCGAAACGGCTCCCTGGCGTGCTCGATCAGATCTGGTCGGCATCGGTCGACGCGTCCGCAGGCGACGATGTCTGGGTCGAGGTCGTCGACCGACAGCACGCTTTGGTGGCGATCGGGAGCGATGGGGCCTCGCCGGCCGGCTCGTCCAGACTCGAGGCCCTCGATGCCGAGACGGGTGTGACCCAGTGGTCGAGCAACTTCGAGGTTCCGCTGCGTTCGGTGACGTTCGTTGCGGCGACCTCCGATTCGATCGCACTCATCGTCGACGGGACACTGACGGGCGTCCACTCGGCGACGGGGGAGGTGGTCTGGTCATTCGAGCGCGGTGCGGCCATCGTCGAGCGCGACGTCGAGCATCTGGTCGGGACCGATCTCCTCGCAGTCGAGTCGTCTGATGGCACCTCGACGCTGATCGACATGACGACCGGCCAGACCGTCGGCCGACTCGGCGGGCCGAGGATCGCCACCGATGACGTCGGTGGTTGGTACGTGCGCCAGGGAGACGACATCGTCCAGTACGAACTGGCAGACGGATTTCGGGAACCATCACTCGTCGCCCCGGGGGTCGACGATCCGGTTGCCGTCGTGATCGGTCGCGATGTGCTGACGTCGGGACCGGACGGGTGGCAGGCGTCGTTCGCGTCCAATGGGTGGGCCCAGCCGGAGGCACTCGGGAACCCCGACGATGTTCCGACTGCCACGGCGATCGTCCCCATGATGGGGAACACGTTCGTGGTGGCGGCAACAGGATCGATCGTGGGTGCCGAACTCGACGGACGAGCGATGCGGTCCGCCTGGACACGCGACGGCGCCGTGACCACGACATACCCGACCGAACGGGGCCTCCTGATCCACGCGGCGACCGAGGGCGGAGCGGTCCAGACGATCTACGACGGACGAACCGGCGACGTCGTGGCCACACTCACGATGACACTCGGGGTCTTCGATCGCCTGGTGGTCGCCGGCAACGGCATCCTGACCAAGAAGGTGGCTCCTGACGGCACTCGTCTCGCCGGCCTCGATCTCGACGGCAGGGAGATGTGGTCGATCCGGGACGTCGCAGCGGCTTCGGTGGGTGACCGTCTCATCGTCACGACGACCCGACTCGATGACGGTTCGATCCTCCTCGACGCGCTCGGAGAGCCGACGACCGTGTCGTAGACCGCCATGGTCCCCGAAGAAGACGTCCACGACCACGACACAATGCATGCAGTCATCGACCGCCTGTGGAATCCTGGGATGGACCACCGGCGGACCGCCACGACCGAGAATGCGCGCTGACCAGGACATATGCCCCCCATGACCTCCACCGCCGAGTACGGCGTCGCCGGACGCCGATGCTGAGCGAACTGCACATCGAGAATCTCGGCGTCATCGAACGCATCGAGGTCGTCCTCGGGCCGGGCCTGACCGCGGTCACCGGAGAGACCGGGGCGGGCAAGACCATGCTGGTCGAGGCGATCGAATTGTTGGTGGGGGGACGAGCCGACGCGTCGATGGTTCGTCACGGTGCTGACGAGGCGCGTCTCGACGGGCGGCTGATCGCTCAGGACGGCACCGAGACCGTGTTGACGAGGGTGATTCCGACGGCGGGGCGTTCCCGGGCGTACATCAACGGCCGGCCCGCAACGGTGGCTTCGCTCGCCGATGCTGCCGCGGACGCCGTCGACCTGCACGGCCAGCACGCCCATCAGTCGCTGTTGTCGACGGCAACACAGCGCGCGGCGCTCGACGAGTACGGAGGGATCGATCTCGGCCCACTGCGTGCAGCGCGAGCGCGACTCACCGAGATCGAGGCGGAACTGGCCGCACTGGGCGGCGACGATCGGGCGCGAGCGAGAGAGATCGATCTGCTGCGATTCCAGGTCGACGAACTCGATGCGGCCGATGTCGTCGACGCCGAGGAGGACGTGCGTCTCGATGCGGAGGAGTCGGTGCTGGCCGACGCCACCGCTCACCGTGACGCGGCTGCCGGCGTCGTCGCGTCGATCTCCGACGACGGGGGAGCGCACGATGCGATCGCCTCGGCGCTCGGAGCGCTCGACGGACGTTCGCCGTTCGGCGACGAGGTGGCACGGCTTCGAGATGTTCTGGCTGAACTCGACGACGTCGTCGGCGAGATACGCGCGGCCGGTGAGCGCATCGACGAGTCGCCCGAACGGCTGGCAGAGATCCGTGAGCGCCGCCAGACCCTCAAGAATCTGCGTCGCAAGTACGGAGACGATCTGGCTGCGGTCATGGCGTTCCACGCCGAGTCCGCCGATCGGCTCGCGGAGCTCGAACAGTTCGACGAACGCGCCGGCGAACTCGATCGGGACCGCCAGCGTGCACTCGCGGCCGAACTGGCAGCCGCAGAGACCGTCGGACGACGGCGGCGAGAGGTCGGGCCCGAGCTCGCGTCGGCGGTCGAGGCCGAACTTCGCCGATTGGCGATGCCCCACGTGTCGGTCGGCGTCCAGATCGGCGAACATCCCGACGATCACCCTGGCGACCGGGTCCAGTTCCTCCTCGCGGCCAACCCCGGCTCACCCCTCCTGCCGCTGACTCGCGTGGCGTCCGGCGGCGAACTGGCCCGAGCCATGCTGGCACTGCGGCTGGTGCTGTCCCACGCCGCCAACCGGTCCGACGATGGTCGCACGCTGGTGTTCGACGAGGTCGATGCCGGAATCGGTGGTACTGCTGCTCAGGCGGTCGGCGATGCGCTGGCGCAGCTCGGCCGCAGGCATCAGGTCCTCGTGGTCACGCACCTCGCCCAGGTCGCGTCCGTCGCCGAAGTCCAGGTCTCGGTTGCCAAGTCGGTGCGTGACGGCGAAACGTTTGCGCACGCCGCGCCGATCGAGGGCGAGGACCGTGTGGCCGAGATCGCCCGGATGCTGTCGGGTTCGAACACCGATTCGGCCCTCGACCATGCCCGAGAGCTGCTCGACAGCTGAACGGGGATGTCGAATCGGCAATGATTCGCGGGATTCCACGGGGCAGGGTCGCGGCGGGGTATGGTGATCTCCCGTCATGGTGTCGCGACGACATCGGGAAACGAGACGGAGGATTGGCACATGCCGAAGCACATTTTCGTGACGGGAGGCGTGGCCAGCTCGCTCGGCAAAGGCCTGACAGCGTCGTCGCTGGGTCGTCTGTTGAAGCTTCGTGGTCTGCGCGTGACGCTGCAGAAGCTCGACCCGTACATCAACATCGATCCGGGCACGATGAACCCGTTCGAACACGGAGAGGTCTTCGTCACCGACGACGGCGGTGAGACGGATCTCGACCTCGGTCACTACGAGCGGTTCATCGACGAGAACCTGTCGCGCAACTCCAATGCGACCACCGGTTCGATCTACCAGGCGGTGCTCGCCGCCGAGCGCCGTGGTGACTACCTCGGCAAGACCGTCCAGGTGATCCCGCACATCACCGACGAGATCAAGCGGCGTGTGCAGCGCGTGGGGCGCAACGACGTCGACGTCGTGATCACCGAGGTCGGCGGCACCGTCGGCGACATCGAGATCCTGCCGTTCCTCGAGGCGATCCGCCAGTTCCGCAACATGGTGGGACGAGACAACGTGTGTTACATCCACGTCACGCTCGTGCCGTTCATCGGGCCGTCGGGCGAGCAGAAGACCAAGCCGACGCAGCACTCCGTGACCGAGTTGCGCAGCCGCGGCATCCAGCCCGACGTGATCGTGTGCCGGAGTGAGGAACCGTTGTCCGACGACCTCAAGCGAAAGATCTCCAGCCTGTGTGATGTGGAGGAGCGTGCGGTCGTCAACGCGGCCGACGCGAAGAACATCTACGAACTGCCGTTGATCCTGCACGACGAGGGCCTCGACGACTTCGTGTGTGACCTGCTGCATCTCGACGGCGAGCCCGACCTCAGCTACTGGGAGCAGTTCGTCGCCAAGGTCGAAGCAGCCACTGCGCCGGTGCGCATCGGCCTCATCGGCAAGTACATCGAGTTGCCCGACGCGTACCTGTCGGTGGTCGAGAGCCTGAAACATGCCGGGTTCCACCACGGCGCCGACGTCGAGATCGTCTGGATCCAGTCCGAGAGCGTCGAAGGTCTGCTCGCCGCCGGGCAACTCGATCATCTCGACGGCATCGTCATCCCCGGTGGGTTCGGGTACCGGGGTGTCGAGGGCAAGATCGCTGCGGCCCGATACGCCCGCGAGGAAGGCGTGCCGTGCCTCGGTCTCTGTCTCGGGCTGCAGGCGATGACGATCGAGTTCGCCCGCGACGTCGTCGGTCTCGTCGATGCCAACTCGACCGAGTTCGAGCCCACCACGCACCACCCGGTGATCGACCTGATGCTCGAACAGCGCGGGATCGAGGACAAGGGCGGCACGATGCGCCTCGGCGCGTACTACGCCGTCCTCGCATCGGGATCGCAGGTGGCGGCCGCGTACGGCGAGCCCGTCGTCAGCGAGCGCCATCGCCATCGCTACGAGTTCAACGAGCGCTATCGCAGCCAACTGGAGGAGGCGGGACTGTGGTGTTCGGGCACGTCGCCCGACAATCGTCTCGTCGAGTTCATCGAGCTTCCGGGGCACCCGTTCTGGGTCGGGACGCAGGCGCATCCCGAATTCAAGAGCCGCCCTGATCGGCCACACCCGCTCTTTCGCGAGCTGATCGCCGCCGCCCTGAAGCGTCGGTCGACGACCGAACCCGCCGCCGTCGACCAGGCCGCCGATTCCGTGACCACCTCGGAGCCGTCGTTGTCGTCGTGAGCGACGACGCGGTGTTCCGCCGACTGTCGGAATCGATCATCCACGAGGGGTATGTCTGGAACCTCGCCGTTGCCGAATTCCGCGCACCCGACGGGTCCACGTTCACGCGTGACATCGTGCGCTCGCCCGGTGCCGTCGGTGTCGTCCCTCTCGTGTTCGATGCGGAGGGGAATCCGTCGGTGGTGCTCGTCTCGCAGTACCGGCCCCCCTACGAGCGCACGGTGATCGAGATTCCTGCGGGCATGCGTGACATCGCCGGTGAGGAGCCCGCCGAGGTCGCTCGTCGGGAGCTGATCGAGGAGGCCGGCCTCGCGGCCGAGCACCTCGAGCTGCTCACCGAGATCTATCCGTCGCCCGGGATGACCGACTCGGTGACGACGCTGTTCCTCGCGACCGGTTGCACGCCCGTTCCCCACGATCGGCAGGGCCCCGAAGAGGAGCACATGGCCGTGCTGCACGTGCCGCTCGACGAGGCGCTGGCGATGGTGGAACGGGGTGAGATCGCCGACGCGAAGTCGGTGGTGGCGCTGTTGTTGACCGACCGTCGCTTCCGCGCATCCGATCATCCGTCGAGCGCGGGCTGACTCGAGGGCGACGACGCCCGATGCTGCCACTCGAAGTCGAGGAGTTCCTTTCGTGGATGATCGCGGAGAAGGGCCGGGCTCCCAACACCGTGGCCGCGTACCGTCGAGATCTGACGGCCTATTGCGAGTGGCTCACCGCACACGAGTCGTCGCCGCTCGATGTCGAACACGAGCAACTGGTCGCGTTCGTGGGGGAGCGGCGCGCGAGTGGCGCAGCGACATCGTCGATCGCCCGGCAATTGGCAGCGATTCGCATGTTGCATCGCCATCTGTCCGTCGAGGGAGAGCGCCGCGACGATCCTGCGGCCGATCTCGAAGGGGTGCGGGTGCCGTCGGGGATCCCGAAACCGCTCACCGAGGCGCAGATCACGAGTCTGATCGACGCGGTCGTGGTCACCGAGCCGATCCATCGACGCGACCTCGCCCTGATCGAGTTGCTCTATGCCACCGGTGCGCGGATCTCCGAGGCGGTCGGTCTGTCGATCGGGGAGATCGACCTCGACGCCCGGCTGGTGCGGCTGTATGGCAAGGGGTCCAAGGAGCGGATCGTCCCGTTCGGGTCGACGGCCGCAACGGCGCTCGACGACTGGTTCTCGCCGAGCGGCCGAGCCCGGCTGGTGCCGGAGCAGTGGCGAAGTCGTGGCGATGCCGAGGCGGTGTTCATCAACGCTCGGGGCGGTCGGCTGAGCCGACAGGCCGCGTGGGCCGTGATCAGGAAGTACGGGATGCGCGCCGGCATCGGCGACGAGTTGTCGCCGCACGTGCTGCGCCATTCGTGCGCCACGCATCTGCTCGACCACGGAGCGGACCTGCGCGTCGTGCAGGAGATGCTCGGCCACGCCTCGATCTCGACCACGCAGATCTACACCAAGGTCAGCCAGGAGCGACTCTGGGACGTGTACCGCTCGGCGCATCCCCGCGCCACACTGGACGAATGAGCGACGCCAACCCGATCACCAGGGTCTGGCATCTCGCGGCACGGTTCGTCACGTCGCTGCCCCCCACGCCGCCGTCGGTCGACGACGAGGTGTGGGTCGACGACCATCTGCTTCCCGGCGAACGGACGCTCTGGGTGCAATTGTCGAACCAGGACCGGCGCCACAGCGCCGCAGTTGGTCGACGATTCGTCGAGGCGCGGCCTGCTGCCACCCGAGCCGAGACGGCCGGTGCCATCCTGCACGACGTGGGCAAGATCGAGTGTGGCCTGGGCACCTTCGGGCGCGTGGTCGCCACGGTCGTGGGGCCGCGCACCGAGGCTTTTCGGGCCTATCACGATCACGAGGCGATCGGGGCGGTGATGGCGCAACGTGCAGGATCCGATCCCGCCACCGTGGAGCTGATCGCGCAGCGTGGCCCTGCGTTCGATGCGCTCGATGCCTCCGATCACGCCTGACGACGAGTGGCGACCGTGCGAGGTTGACAAATGGTTGCGGTTGACATGTGGTTGCGGTAACATGTCGGCATGTCGATCGTCGAGTCGATGGCCAACGAGGTGGTGCTGCGCAGTGGTGGGGACGCCGACGTCCTGCGTCGGATCATCGATCGGCTCGACCATCAGCTGAACGCCAGCCCGCTGCAGCGAACCGTCCGATTGTGGGACATCTCGGCCACCCAGCTCGGGCAGATGTTCGGCATCAGCCGCCAGGCGGCGTCGAAGTGGCTCGCCGACGGCGCGCCCGCCAACCGCCGTGATCAGGTGGCCGTCCTGGGGCAGGCGACCGATCTGCTCGACCAGTGGGTCAAACGTGAACGGATCCCTGCGGTGGTGCGGCGGTCGGTCGAGGTGCTCGGTGGCCGGAGCCGGCTCGAGGTCGCACTGGCCGGCGAGTTCGAGGCCCTGCGCGACGAGTTGTACGACACGTTCGACCTGACGCGCATCGCTCCGTGATCGTCACCCAGCTACCCGACGGCCACGTCTGGTTGCGCATCGTGCGGCCGCACTATGCGGATCCGTTCGACACGTCGTTCGCCCAGCGACGCGGCGGGCGATGGAACCCGCCGGAGTCATGGCCGACGCTGTATCTGAACGAGGATCTCGCCACGGTGCACGCGCAGGTGAGACACCTGTTCGCCGGCCGCGGGATCGAGCCGGACGACCTCGACGACGACGCGCCGATCGGCCTGGGCGCAGCGACCCTGCCCGGTCGCCAGCGGGTGGCGGACGTGATCAGCGCCGACGGTGTCGACGCCGTCGGCCTCGGGGCGTCGTATCCCGTGGACGACGGAGGGACGCTGATCGGCCACGAGGTGACCCGGGCGATCGGGGTCGCGGCGCACGACGCCCACCTTCGGGGGGTGTGGTGCCGCTCGGCGGCCGGCGTCGGACACGAACTCGCCTGGTTTCCGGCGGCCAGATCACGAGCGACCCCCGCATGGTCGACACCCCGGCCGTACTGGCAGTGGCGCCACGCGACGACCCTCGACTGAGGTCGGTCACGTCAAGCGCCAGGAAGCACGCGGCGCACCCGACCGGTGTTGACGATCGCTCGGAGCACCATCCAGGCGGTGAGCCCGAGCCAGATCCCCGCGATGCCGAGTGACGGCACGGCGAGCACGGCGACCCCGATCGGCACGATCGCCACGAGGTAGCCGAGCGCGGCGCGGCCCAGGAATCGGTAGTCGCCGGCGCCGATCAGCACGCCGTCGTCGGCGAATGCCACTGCGCCGGGGAGCAGGAGCACAGCGAGGAACAACAGTGCCGCCGTGGCGCGGCTCGCGACCGCATCGTCGCTCGTGAACGCGGACGGGATCACGGGGGCCAGGAGTGCGAGGACCGCGGCGATCACCGTGGCGGCGATCAACGACAGGATGACGACCCGGCGGGCGATCAGCGCCGATTCCCGGCCACCGTGGCCCAGCTCCTCGGCGATGAGTGTCTGCGCCGGGATCGCGAGCGCGTCGAGCACCAAGGCCAGGAACAGGAACATCGACATCGCCACCTGGTGCGCAGCGAGGGTGACGTCGTCGACGCGGGCCGCCACCGCCGTCGCTCCCGTGAAGACGACGAGCATGGAGCCGACCCGCAACAGCAGGTGTCGTCCTGCGGTCAGCAGGGGAGCCATCTCGGCGCGGTCGGGGCGCCGCTTTCGCGCGCCGACCAGTCGGTGGCGAACGACGAGCAGGAACGCGGTCCCCGCCCCCGCCTGGGCGATCACGGTCGACCACGCGGCGCCGGCCACCCCCATGTCGAATCCGAAGACGAGCACCAGTTCGATCACCAGGTTGGCGACGTTCGAGGCGAGCAGGATCACCAGCGGTGTCCGGTAGTCGGAGGCACCCCGCTGGACTCCCTGTACCGCCAGCGCGAGCAGGACGAACGGCACGCCGAGCGCCGAGATCCGCAGGTACTGGACGGCCACGTCGAGGACCTCGCCGTCGGCGCCGAGTAGCGAGGCGAGCGGGCGGGCGCCGACGATCAGCGCTGGGACCGCGACGGCAGCGACCATCAGCGAGAGCCACACCGCCTGGATCCCGACGTCGGCGGCTGCCGCCTCGCGGCCCGCCCCGAGGCGGCTTGCGACCCGCTCGGTCGTGCCGTAGGTCAGGAAGTTCGACCCGGCGACGACCAGGGCGAGGATGGTGATGGCGACGGCGAGTCCGGCGAGCTGATTCGTCCCCAGACGCCCCACCACGGCCGTGTCGACGAGCCGGTACATCGGCTCGACCGCGAGGGTCCCGAGCGCGGGGAGCGCGAGCGTCAGGATTCGCCGATCGGTCGGGCTCATGCTCGCGCCCAGGTGACGGGTCAGGCGAGGGGAGTGGCCGGGAGGAGCCCGATGTTCCGATGGGCTCGATCGAGGGTGGCCGAGGCGACCTCACGGGCCTTGTCGGCGCCGATGCGGAGCAATCGGGCCAGCTCACCGGGGTCGTCGAGCAGTTCGACGTAGCGGGCCCTGATCGGATCGAGCACCGCCAGCACGGCTTCGCCGGTGTCCACCTTGAGGCGGCCGTACTGCTCGTAGTCGTCGGCGACGGCCTGCGGTGTGCGGCCCGTCACGGCAGCATTGATCTCCAGCAGGTTGGCGACCCCCGGCTTCTCGGCGCGGTCGTAGCGCACCGCATCAGGGCCGGTGTCGGAATCGGTGACCGCTCGTTTGAACTTCTTCATCACGACGCTCGGTTCGTCGACGAGGTAGACGCAGCCGGCATCGGAGTCGTCGGACTTCGACATCTTCGATGCCGGGTCCTGCAGGCTCATCACCCGGGCGCCGGCGGCGGGCGTGACCGCCTCGGGAATGACGAACGTGTCCCCGAATCGGTGATTGAACCTGATGGCGACGTCGCGCGTGATCTCGACGTGCTGACGCTGGTCGTCGCCCACCGGCACCTCGTTGGCGTCGTAGAGCACGATGTCGGCGGCCTGGAGTGCCGGGTAGGTGAACAGCCCGGCCGAGATGAACTGGTGCTCGCGCTTGGCGGTCTTGTCCTTGAACTGCGTCATGCGCGAGAGCTCGCCGAAGCTGACCGTGCACTCCATGATCCAGCCGAGTTGGCTGTGCTCGGGCACATGGCTCTGCACGAAGATCGTGGCCACGTCCGGGTCGAGCCCGATGGCGAAGAACATCGCCGCCAACGACATCGTCTGGCGGCCGAGCACGTCGGGTTCCTCAGTGACGGTGAGCGCGTGCAGGTCGACGATGCCGTGGAAGGCGTCGCAGGAGTGCTGGCCGACCACCCAGTTCCGCAGGGCGCCGAGGTAGTTGCCGAGGTGCACGTCGCCCGTGGGCTGCATGCACGACAGCACACGTGTCGTCGAATTGCTCGCGGGGTCGGTCACGGCCGCCGACGATACCCGGTCGTACCCCCGGCGCTCCGGTAGGTTGGGGCCGATGGCCCTCGACGCTTCACCCCACGTCGTCTCCACCCCTGTCTACGAGGGACCCTTCGACATGCTGCTGCAGCTGATCCTGCGCGAGCAGGTCGACATCTACGAGGTGAACCTGTCGCACATCGTCGACGCGTACCTCCACGAGATCGAGCGCATGCAGTTCCTCGACCTCGACGTGGCGACCGGGTTCCTGTTGATCGCCGCGACATTGGTGGAACTCAAGGCGCGCCGGCTCCTGCCGAACCCGGCCGACATCGACCTCGACGACGAACTGGCACTGTGGGAGGAGCGCGACATGCTGCTCGCCCGCCTGCTCGAGGCCAAGACCTTCAAGGACGTCGCCCAGGTCTTCGCCCGCCTCGCCGACGATGCCGATCTCTCGTTCCCCCGTGTGGTCGGCCCCGACGAACGATTCGCCGACGTCGTGCCCGACATGCTCGAGGGCACCAGCGTCACCAGCCTGCGCAATGCTGCGATCCGGGCCCTCACGCCCAAACCCGTCCCGGTCGTCGATCTCTATCACGTCAACCCGATCACCACGACGGTTGCAGATGCGGTCAGCGAACTCATCGACGAGCTGCCGCGGGTGGGTCGCATCACGTTCCGCCGTCTCACCGCCGACTTCGCCGATCGCATCGAGGTGATCATCCGATTCCTCGCCGTGCTCGAGCTCTACAAGCAGGGAGCGGTCGAACTCGACCAGCCCGAGCGCTTCGGCGACATCGAGGTCTCGTGGACCGCTGACGACGACTTCGACACCGCGTCGATCCTGATCGACGCGTACGAGGGGTGACGCCGGTGTCCGACGAATTCATCGAGCCGCTCGACGATCGAGTCGGCGAATACAAACGGGCGATCGAGTCGATCGTGCTCGTCGCCCATGACCCCGTTCCGGCCGAACTCCTCGCGCAACTGCTCGAGGAGCCGACCGTGATGGTCGAACAGTGGTGCGAGGAACTGGCCGCGTCGTACGTCGCGTCCGGACACGGATTCCAACTGATCCAGATCGCCGGTGGGTGGCGGTATCAAACGGCCGACGACCTCACGCCCTACGTCGAGCGGTTCCTGCTGCACGATCAGCGCGCCCGGCTGTCCGGTGCTGCCCTCGAGACGCTCGCCATCGTGGCGTACAAGCAGCCGATCTCGCGTGGCCAGATCGCCTCGATCCGCGGTGTCGATCCCGATGGGGTCATCCGCACGCTCCAGGCGCGCGGCTACATCGACGAGATCGGACGCGACGACGGCCCGGGCCAGGCGATCCTGTTCGGCACGACGGGCACATTCCTCGAGAAGCTCGGCCTCGCCTCCCTCGACGATCTCCCACCGATCGCCGAGTTCATCCCCAGCGCCGAGGTGGTCGAGGCGCTCGAGACCGGTCTGCGGGTCACCCCGGTGATCGAGGTCTCGACCAACGCTCCGGCGGGGCAGATGCCCGATCAGATCAACGAACCGTGACCGACCGCACTCCCGAGCCGCCGCTGTGGGAACAGATGGCGCAGGCCAGCGCCGAGCTCCCACAGGGGGAGCGGCTCCAGAAGGTGCTCGCCGCAACGGGCTACGGCAGCCGCCGGGTCTGCGAGGACCTGATCGCCGCGGGCAGGGTGACCGTCAACGGTGAGACCGCCATCCTCGGCCGTC
>JAHENF010000063.1 GCA_024643255.1 Ilumatobacteraceae bacterium | reverse complement strand
CTCGTGGTCGACGGTCACATGGTCGGCGATCGGCGTACTGGTGGCCAGCGTCTCGATCCAGTCGGGTCGGGTGTAGACCGCCGCGCAGTACTCATCCACGTCGGCGGTGTTGCGCAACGCCTGGATCCCACCGGCGGTCGCACACGCCCCGATCGTCACCAGCACCCCCGTGCGCGCCCGGATGTCGCGAATGCGATCCGCATCGTGGGCGGTCGTGATCGAGCCCTCGACGAGTGAAATGTCGTAGTGGTCGAGCATCTCCTCCGGGCCGGCCTCCAGGAACATCCGGATGTCGAGCGCCCGGGCGATCGCGAGCAGCTCGTCTTCGCAGTCGAGCACGGTGAGCTGGCAGCCATCGCACGACGCGAACTTCCAGACAGCAACGGTCGGAGTCGTCATCGTCCGCGCTCCCTCAGGAGTTCGACGACGCGATCCCAACGCACGACCGCACCGTCTCGGCACAGCAGCAGCGCGCCCAGTTGGCAGCGGCCGCAGTGCGCAATGCCGCAGTGCATGTTGCGCTCGAGCGACACCCAGACGTTCGCAGGATCGGTGCCCTGCGCGATCGCGGCGCGGGCCGCGCTCGTCATCATCAGCTCGGGCCCACAGACGAAGGCGATGTCGTGGGCTGCGCCGAGCCGGGCGACCACATCGGTGGCCGTCCCGACAGCGCCGTCCCAGCGCCACGACGCGGCGTCGACGGTGATCTGCACGTCGACGCCGAGATCGCGCCACCGGCGCTGGTCGGCGGTGAACAGGACCTGATCGGGCTCACGCGCTCCGACGACCACAGTGAGTCGGCGCGGCCCGCCGCCGCCGAGCTCGTCGATCGCCGTGCGCAGCGGCGCGAGCCCGAGCCCACCGGCGACGACGAGGACGTCGCGGTCCTTCGCGTCGGCGATCGGCCAGGCAGTGCCGTACGGCCCGCGGGCGCCCAGCGTGTCGCCGGGCCGGGCGGCCACGACGGCATTGCTGACGGGGCCGACCGCTCGCACCGTCAGCGCGAAACGGCCTGCGTCGTCGACGCCGCTGACAGACACGGGGATCTCACCGACCCCGAACGCCCACACCATCACGAACTGTCCCGGCAGCGCCGGAACCAACACCTCCGACAGCGGGTCGAGCGTCAGGGTCACGACGTCGGAGGTCTCCCGGTCGACCGCGACGACCCGATGCGGCACGGGCGTCAGGGGATCGATCCCGCCGACCACGGGTTCAACGAGCGCGGCCATACAAGTCCACCAGCTGAAGTCGGGCGCTGCGCAAGCGATCGGCGACGACCCGCAGGAGCCGGGTCGTGATCTCATCTCGGAGGTCGTCGCTCCGGTCGCACGCGTCGAGCACGCCGTTCACGTCGAGTGCGATACTGCGGACGTCGTCGAGCGCGACGACGTCGAATTGCCACGGTTGACGGCCGATGAACCACGACCAGCCCACCACGTCTCCGGCGTGCACGGTGGCCACGACGAGTGGAGCACGTCCGGTTGCCGTGATCTCGATGCCGACGCGACCGCGGACGATCGCGTGGAACGAATCGGGTGCATCGCCGGCACACGCGAGCCATGAGCCCGCCGCATGGTCCGACCACCTCGACATCTGCGCCAGCGTGTCGAGATGTCGAGGATCCATCGCGGCGAAGAAGTCGTGTTCGCCGAGCGCTTGCCGGATGTCGCCCGTTCGGGTGTCGTTCATGGCTGCTCCTCTCGTCGACCGGCACCGGACCGGTCGTCGGCTCCGATCAGGACGCCTGCTTCGTGCACGATGTCGATCGCCGCCGGACACCACGTCGTGCACCGCCCGCAACCGACGCATCCCGTCACCTCGAACTGCGCAGGCCACGTTTCGAGCTTGTGGGTCAACCACTGCCGGTAACGCGCCGCGATCGTGGCGCGCACGGGCACGCCGCCGAGGTTGGAGTGGTCGAGTTCGAAACACGACGCCCAGTGCTGTCGGCGAACGGTCTCGACCGGGGCCGATCCGTCGTCGGTGAGCACCGTGGTGTCGTCGAAGGTCGAACAGAAGCAGGTGGGACACACCATGGTGCAGTTGCCGCACGAGAGGCATCGCTGCGCGACCTGCTCCCACCGAGCGTGCGACGCCGAACCGGCGAGCAGCGCCGGCAGGTCGGAGCCGGGGAGGCGAGGCGGCAGATGCTCCACCGCCCGCGCGACGACCGCTTCGGCGGCGACGTGGTCGACGTCGGTCGCGAGACGACCAGGAATGCGACCGAGGACTTCCGTGCCCAACTCGGATCCCGACTCGACGAGCAGACGGTGGCCGCCCTCGTGGAGCTCGGTCAGTCGGAGATCGAAGCCGTGGTGGGGCTGCGGTCCCCCGCCGATCGAGGTGCACCAGCACGTCGCCGACGGGACGCCACACGTGGTCGCGACGACGAACGTGTCACGGCGCCGGCCCGCGTACTGCGCGTCGGGCCGGTCGGCGTCGAGCAGAACCCGGTCGAGGACGGCGACCGCCCGCAGCTCACAGTCGCGCGCGCCGACCAGTGCGAGCGGCCGGTCGGGCGGTGGCGGAGCCTCGCTCACCCACGAGCCGTCGTGGCGGCGGATCCGCAGCACCTCCTGGTGGGCCGGGGCCAGGAACCGCTTCCACGAGTCGGCACCGGGCGTCCACCCGAACCGGGTCGGTTCGTCGTCGATTCGCAGCCGCCAACGCCCGGGAGCCTGGTCGCTGGCACACCCCGTCGGGAGGTCGGAGCCGCTGGTCACGTCGTCGTAGACGATGGCACCATCGCGCACGATCGGGCCGACCACGCGGTACCCGGCCGCCGCCAACTCCCGGACGAGCGCGTCGAGCCCCTTCTGCGGGTCGATGACGCGCGAACGGTCCACGACTCCAGCGTGCGCCGGCGCACGAGCCGGCGGAAGGGGCAAATGTCAGCAGATGCGCGGCAGCTGCTCGCCCAGGGGAACGTCGACGACGCGCAACGCGCCGAGCGCCGTTCGGGCGACGACGGTGCCGGGGTGATCGGCGACGACGCGACCGATCACACAGGCCTCGCGTCCGAGGTCGTGGCGATGCATCGCGTCCATGACGTCGTCGACGCCTCGAGGCGGGACGAACGCCACCAGCTTGCCCTCGTTGGCGATGTGCATCGCGTCGAGGCCGAGGAACGAACAGGCCGCGGCGACCGCCGGAGGAATCGGGATGGCGCGCTCGTCGAACTCGATGCCGAGCTGCGCACTCGCGGCGATTTCGCACAGCACTGCGGTCACGCCACCGCGCGTCGCGTCGCGCAGGACGTGGATGTCGGCGAACGCGGCGATCATGTCGCCGACGAGGCCGTTCAGCGCCGCGGAGTCGGTTCGCACGTCGGTGCCGAACTCGAAACCTTCGCGCGTGGAGAGCACGGCCACGCCGTGTTCGCCGATCGGACCGCTGAGGATCACCACGTCGCCTGGCCGCGCGCGGCCGGGGCGGATGTCGACGTGTTCGGGGATCATGCCGATACCGGCGGTGTTCACGTACATGCCGTCGGCCTGGCCGACACCGACCACTTTGGTGTCGCCGGTGACGATCTGGACGCCTGCGGTTGCGGCTGCCATGGCCATCGCCTCGACCACTGCCGCGAGCGTCGCCATCGGCAGGCCTTCTTCGAGGATGAACCCGGCGCTCATCGCGATCGGCTGCGCTCCACTCATCGCCAGGTCGTTGACCGTGCCGTTGACCGCGAGGTCACCGATGCACCCGCCGGCGAAGAACAGCGGCCGCACGACGTAGGAGTCGGTGGCGAAGGCGAGACGTCCGGTCGCGACCGGCACCGTCGCGGCGTCGTGGAGTTCGATCCGGGCGCCGTCGTTGAACGCGGGCACGAAGAGGTGCTCGATCAGTTCGCTCGACAGCTTGCCGCCGCCCCCGTGACCCATGACGATCCGGTCGTGGCCGCGCAGCGGGACCGGGCAGGTCCACCCGTCGACGTCGCGTGCATCAGCCACGGTGGTTGCTCGTCGGCGGCATCGAAATCTCGTCGACCGACAGGCGCCGGTACTGGTGGTAGGCGGCACAGGCCCCTTCGCTCGACACCATCGGCGCCCCGAGCGGGGTCCTCGGCGTGCACTCGACGCCGAACGCCGCGCACTCCGACGGTTTGATCAGCCCCCGCAGGACGTCGCCACTGCGGCAGCGGCCGGACTCGGGTGTGTCGATCCCGTCGACGGCGAATCGAGCCGCCGCGTCGAAACGTGCGTAGCGGTCGGCCAGCCGCCATCCGCTCCGTGGGATCTCGCCGATGCCGCGCCAGTTCCGATCGCACACGTCGAACACCTCGTCGAGCATCTGCTGGGCGGTCACGTTGCCCTGCTCGGTGACCACACGCGGGTAGGCATTCTCCACGCGGGCCTGCCCCGATTCGAGCTGCACGACCACCCGACGGATCCCGTCGAGGACGTCGAGCGGTTCGAAGCCGGTCACCACGATCGGCACCGAGAACCGCTCCACGAGCGGTTCGTACTGCCGTGTGCCCATCACCGAACACACGTGTCCGGCGGCGAGGAACCCGTCGATGCGACTTCCCTGCGACGAGGCGATGGCTTCGATCGCCGGAGGGACGAGCACGTGGCTGACGAGCACGGAGAAGTTGTCCAGGCCGCGCTGCTCGGCGAGGTGCACGGCCATCGCGTTCGCCGGGGCGGTCGTCTCGAAGCCGACGGCGAAGAACACGACCTGCCGCTCGGGGTGGTCGGCGGCCAGCTTCACCGCGTCGAGCGGCGAGTACACGGCACGGACGTCGCCACCCTCGCTGCGCACCCGCAGGAGGTCGCTCCCGCTGCCGGGCACGCGCAACATGTCGCCGAAGGAGCAGAAGATCACTTCTGGGAGAGCGGCGATCGAGAGCGCCTGGTCGATGATGTTCAGCGGGGTGACGCACACGGGGCAGCCGGGTCCGTGGACGAGTTCGATCGTGTCGGGCAGCAGCTGGTCGATCCCGTTGCGGATGATCGAGTGGGTCTGGCCGCCGCAGACCTCCATGATCGTCCACGGTCGCGTCGTGACCGCCGCGATCTCGCCGAGCAGCGACGCCGCGAGGCCGGGGTCGTTGAACTCGTCGAGGTACTTCACGGTTCCGTGCTCCCGAGTTCGTCGGCGAGCAGTCCGAGTTCGGCGAACGTCTGCAGCGTGACGCGCGCCTGTTCCGGGTCGACCTGGGAGATCGCGAATCCGGCGTGCACGATCGCGTAGTCGCCGACGGCAGCCGCGGGGAGATACACGAGGCAGATCTCCTTCTCGATGCCATCGAAGGAGATCGTCGCCATCGGTGTGCCCCGGTCGTTCCACACCTCGGTGATCCGGCCGGGAACGGCAAGGCACATGTCACGGCTCCTGGTTCGTCGTCGATGGCTTCGGGCCTGTGGTCGATGATCCCACACCGAGCGATGACGACGGCACCGGTTCGCTCCGATGCGCGGCGACGAACGCCTGACCGAGTGCGAGGCCACCGTCGTTGGGCGGAACGAGGTGGTGGGTCAGCACCGTGAAGCCGGCGCGCTCGAGGCTGACCGCGCACAGCGTGACGAGGAGCGCGTTCTGGAACACGCCGCCCGACAGCGCGACCGTCGAGCCGGTCGACCGCTCGCGCTGCGCGACCTCGACCACGGCGTCGGCGACCGCCTGATGAAAGCGGCGAGCGATCCGGCCGACCGGCACCTGCGTGCGGAGATCGTCGACGATCGCTCGGATGACGGGCCGCTGATCGATGATCGACCCGCGGAGCTCGAAGCCGTACGCGTGCTCGTCGGCGTGGTCGACTGCGGCCATCTCCAACTGGATGGCGGCCTGGGCCTCGTAGCTGATCTCGTGGCGGAGATCGAGGAGGGAGGCCACGGCATCGAACAGCCGGCCCATGCTGGTCGTCGGCACGCAGGCGACGCGCCGGTCGAGCTGGTGTTGCAGGAGCGCAAGGTCGCCGGGCGCAGCGCAGCGCACGGAGGCGATGTCGTCCGACCAGTCGATGTCGGCCGTGCGCAGATGCGACAGCGCGACCCGCCACGGGTTGCGGATCGCGGCGTCGCCGCCCGGGAGGTCGACGGGCGCGAGGTGGGCGACACGGCGGTAACCGTCGACGTCGGCCATCAGCACTTCGCCGCCCCAGATGGCACCGTCATCGCCGTACCCGGTGCCGTCGAAGGCGATGCCGATGACCGGAGTGTGCGGATCGCACTCATGCTCGGCCATCACGGCGGCGATGTGGGCGTGGTGATGTTGCACCTCGACGATCCGGTCTCCGTGGTGCGCCCGTGCCCATTTCGTCGCGGCGTATCCCGGGTGCGGGTCGACGGCGACGACGTCGGGGGTGATCGCGTAGATCTGCTCGAACCGTGCGACCGATCGCTCGAATGCCTGGATGGTGGGGAGGTTCCCCATGTCACCGAGGTGCGGGCTCATCACCGCCTGGCCTGCACCCGCCAGACAGAACGTGTTCTTGAGTTCGCCTCCGGTCGCGAGAACCGAACGCCCGCCGGTGCCGATCGGAACCGGCATCGGGGTGAACCCGCGTGCCCGGCGGACGGGAAGGAGGTGCTCGCCGGCGACGCGGACCACCGAGTCGTCGCACGGCTCGTGGATCTCTCGATCGTGGAACAGGAAGCCGTCGCACAGGGGGCCGAGTCGGTCGAACGCGTCGGCGTCGAGATGCGCGAGCGGTTCGCCGCTGACGTTGCCGCTGGTCATCACCAGCGGCGGCGCGCCGAGCGCGAACAGCAGGTGGTGCATCGGGGTCGAGGGCAGCATGAGGCCGAGCATCGGCGTGCGGGGAGCGACCAGGTCGGAGAGCGCGCCGGTCGGTCGGGCCCGGAGCAGCACGATCGGGCGAGCCGGGCTGCAGAGTTGCGCAGCTTCGGCGGCGCTGATCTCCGCGAGGCGTCGCGCCTCGTCGAGATCAGCCACCATCACCGCAAACGGCTTGTCCGGTCGCTGCTTGCGCGCTCGCAGCGAACCGACCGCGGAGTCGTCGGTCGAGTCACACGCCAACTGATAGCCGCCGGCGCCCTTCACGGCGACCGTCCCGCGTGCATCGATCTCCGTCAGCGTTGCCGCCAAGGGATCGGCCGCGACGTCACGGTCGACGCCGGTCGGGCGGTACCGCAGGGTCGGGCCACAGTCGTGGCAGCAGATCGGCTGCGCGTGGTATCGGCGATTGGCGGGGTCGGTGTACTCCGCCGCGCAGGCGGCACACATCGCGAACGGCGCCATCGTGGTCGAAGGCCGGTCGTACGGCAGCTCACGGATGATCGTGAATCGCGGCCCGCAGTTCGTGCACGTGATGAACGGGTGCCGGTGACGACGGTCGGTTGGATCGTCGAGTTCGGCGAGGCAGTCGTCGCAGACCGCCGTGTCCGGGGCGACGAACGTGCGCGCCGGGCCGGTCGACGAGCTCTCGACGATGCGGAACCCGCGGTGACGGGCCGGCACACCGACGCCGCGGATGACGTCGTCGACGCGGGCGAGCGGCGGCGCCTCGGCCCGGAGCCGGGCGACGAACTCGTCGATGCGTTCCGACGGTCCGCTGACCTCGACGAAGACACCCGCCGCGTCGTTGCCCACGACGCCATCGAGCCCCGCCTCGGTCGCGAGGCGGTGGACGAACGGACGAAAGCCGACACCCTGCACCACGCCGCGCACCTCGATGCGCTCGGCATCTCGTGGGCGGGCGGCCATGACTCGATTGTTGTCCGTCCCGGCACCGTCCGCCGCACCCCACATCACACGGTGCCGGGTCATCACACGGTGCAGGGTCAAACGTGACGGCGCGCGTCCGACACCAGGCGCCGCATCGTTCGTAGGCTGCACGGATGTCCGTCGCTCACCTCGATCTCGACGATTCGTTCGCCCGGGAGTTGATCGGCCTGTACGAACCGTGGGCGCCGACACCGGTCGCCGACCCGTCACTGGTCGTGCTCAACGAGGCGTTGGCGGCCGAACTCGGCCTCGACGCAGAGGCGCTGCGCTCGACCGACGGCGTCGCTGTGCTCGCCGGCAACGCAGTCCCCGAAGGTGCGACGACGCTCGCCCAGGCATACGCCGGCCACCAGTTCGGCGGTTACTCGCCGCGCCTCGGGGATGGTCGAGCGCTGCTGCTCGGCGAGTTCGTCGACCACGACGGTGCTCGGCGCGACCTGCACCTCAAGGGATCGGGTCGCACGCCGTTCGCCCGTGGCGGTGACGGTCGGGCTGCTGTCGGCCCGATGCTGCGCGAGTACGTGATCAGCGAGGCGATGCACGCGCTCGGCATCCCGACGACTCGGGCATTGGCCGTCGTCGCGACCGGTGAGCCGATCCTGCGCGAACTCGACGGCCATCGCGTTCAGGTGCCCGGAGCGGTCCTCGCTCGCGTCGCCTCGAGCCATCTGCGTGTCGGCACGTTCCAGTACGCGTCGGCCTCCGGCGATCTCGACATGCTCCGCTCGCTCACCGACTACGCGATCGGTCGTCACGCTCCGGCGGCCGCCGAATCCGACAATCCGGCGCTCGCGTTGTTCGACCATGTGGTCAGCGCACAGGCGGCGCTCGTCGCGCAGTGGATGGCGGTCGGATTCATCCATGGTGTGATGAACACCGACAACACGACGATCTCGGGCGAGACGATCGACTACGGACCGTGTGCGTTCATGGACGTCTACGACCCGGCGACCGTGTTCAGCTCGATCGATCACGGCGGACGCTACGCGTACGGCAATCAACCGGCGATCATCACGTGGAACCTGGCCCGTCTCGCCGAGGCGATGCTCCCGGTGTTCGACGACGACACCGACACCGCGATCGAACAGGCAACGTCGCTGCTGCAGACCTTCCCCGAGCGGTTCCGACTGGCCTGGAGCGCCGAGATGCACACCAAGCTCGGCCTCGCGTCAGACGTGACCGGCGGCGACGAAGTGATCGCCGAGCTGCTGGAGCTGATGCGCGAGCAGCGCGTCGACTACACGTCGTGCCTTCGGTCGCTGTCGTCGGCGGCACGCGGCGATGCGGCGTCGACCCGTTCACTCTTTGCGGCACCCGAGGCATTCGACGACTGGGCGCAACGGTGGCTCACGCTCGTCGGCGACGATCGAGCAAACGCCGCCGACCGGATGGACCGGGCGAATCCGCTCTACATCCCGCGCAACCACATCGTGGAGGAGGTGCTGACCGCCGCGAGTTGGGGCGATGTCCGGGCGTTCGACGACCTGCTCGACGCCGTGAGCCGGCCCTTCGAGCACCGCTCGGGGCTGGAGCGCTACGCACAGCCGGCACCGCACGACGTCAGCGCCGGCTACCAGACCTTCTGCGGCACCTGAACAAGGCGGGGTCTCACGAGGCGATGAGCTGAAACGTCACGTTTGACCCGGCACCGTGTGACGGGCTGACGGCTCAGCGGGCGACGCGGAAGCCGATGTTGCCGGTGGCGCTGTCGGGGGTGTTCGCGCTGCGGGCACCGACGCGGTAGCGGGTGCAGTACGAGTCGTGGCAGAGATACGAACCGCCGCGCATCACGCGGTGCGTGCCGCCCGGCGGGCCAGCCGGGTTCACACGGGGTGACCGCTTTTCGCTGTCGCGGTAGGTCGCCGGGTGGAACCAGTCGGAGCACCATTCCCAGACGTTGCCGGTCATCTCGTGGAGCCCGAATCCGTTCGGCGGGAACGAGCGCACCGGTGCGGTGCCGGCGTGGCCGTCGGCGGCGGTGTTCTCCTCGGGGAACGTGCCCTGGAACACGTTCATCAGATGAGCGCCACCGGGTTCGAGGTCGTCGCCCCACGGGAACCGTCGTCGATCGAGCCCGCCGCGAGCGGCGTACTCCCATTCGGCCTCGGTCGGCAGGCGCGTACCGCTCCAGCGGCAGTAGGCCATCGCGTCATCCCACGTGACGTGGATGACCGGGTGATCGAGCGCGTCGTCGAACGTGGTGTGTGGCCCGGCCGGGTGACGCCAGTCGGATCCCTCGACCTGTCGCCACCACGGTGCGGCGGCAACGCCGCGGGTGGGCGGATGGTCGTCGGGCAGGAGCCCACCGAACACGAACGACCACCCGTCGGCTTCGGCGAGGGTCACGTAGCCGGTGGCAGCGCAGAACGCGGCGTAGTCGGCGTTGGTCACCGTCGTCGGAGCGATCGAGAACGGCCGCAGTTGTACCTGGTGGACCGGCCCCTCACCGTCGTCGGCATACCCGTCGCCCGCCGGTGCTCCCATCCAGAACTCGCCGCCGGGCAGCCCGACGAGATCGATGACGGCGTCGGCACCTGCACCGGCGCGAACACCCTGGGCGGAAGGGCTCGAGCCCGAATCGTTCGACGGGGAACAACACGAGCTCATCAACGCCAGCTTGCCACACGTGGTGAAGAATGGACCGGCGTCGGTCCGTCGGGCTCGGCGTGGACACGAGAGGGTCATGACATGACGACGACCGACGATCCATCATCGACCGACACGTCTGTTGCGAGCGGCGTGACGCCCGAGCGGTTGGCGAATCTGCGTACGTGGAACATCGGCCTGAGCGCCGCTCACGCGGTGCAGGCCGTGTTGATCCTCGTGTTGTCGAGCGCCTTCACGATCACGGTCGTATCGACGTTTCCGGAGGGCCCACCCGGAACCCGCGTGCCCCCGTCGGAGCCCTTGTTCGACGTTCGCATCGGGGCGGCGATCGCCGTCTTCCTCCTCATGGCAGCGGTCGACCACTTCGTCACCGGCACCGTCGCTCGCGGTACGTACGAGCGCGGCCTCCGCGGTGGCATCAACCGGTTCAGGTGGGTGGAGTACTCGTTCAGCGCCACGTTGATGGTGCTGTTGATCAGCTTCTACAGCGGTATCACCAACATCACGTCGGTGATCGCTGTCGCCGGCGCGAACGTGGCGATGATCCTGTTCGGCTGGCTGCAGGAGCGCATGAACCCGCCAGGGCGCTCCACGACCACGATGCTGCCGTTCTGGTTCGGCACACTCGCCGGCATCGCCCCGTGGATCGCGATCGCCGTGCAGATCATCGGCTCGAAGACCGTGCCCGGATTCGTCTACGGCATCGTGATCGTGCAGTTCGTGCTGTTCTTCAGCTTTGGCCTCAACCAGTGGTTGCAGTACCGGAGTGTCGGCAAGTGGACCGACTACATCTACGGCGAGAAGGCCTACCTCGTGCTGAGTCTCACGGCGAAGTCACTCCTCGCCTGGCAGATCTACTTCCCCAGCCTCGACAGCTGACCGCCGAACGAACCCCACCCTCCCCCAGCGTTTGCGGTGCACTTCGGTTGGATCGTCCCAACCGGGACGCGCCACAGACGATGATGACGGTGTCAGGCGGTGAGTGTCTGCGGGCGTTCGCGTCGCAGTTGGTGCAGCACCACGTGACCGCCGATCCACACCGCCGCCATGATCGGGCCGTACAGCACCAGGGTGCTCCCGGCCTGCTCCTGGCGATCGCCGAACATGAGCACCGCGTGCGGCACCAGGAACGGCACCAGCACCAGCGCTGCCCACCAGGCATGGGCTCGCCACGTGATCCACTGATGGCGATGGTGGGACTCGATCGTCATGCCGATCCATCGGCAGCGGCGTCGCCGACTTGAGCAGAATCGACCTCGAATTCGATACAAGGCCGCGCCTGGCCCCGATCACCTCCGCTTGTGGCGCGAATTGCTTGACCCGGCTCAACCGAACTGCGACACAAACGGGCTGTGGAGGGGTGCGTACCATCAGTCGAATGGACGTTCGGACGACCGCTCGGCGGATACGACGCGGCGAGATCTCCGCGCGCGACGCGGTGCAGGAGTCGCTCGACCGTGTCGAGGCGACGCAGGAGACGCTGAACGCGTTCGTGTACGTCGACGCCGAGGGCGCGCTCGCCAAAGCCGACGAGGTCGATCGCACCCACCGGCGTGGAGAACCGCTCGGCCCGCTCGCCGGGGTGCCGTTCGGGGTCAAGGACCTCGAGGACTGCGCCGGCATGCCGACCACCCGCGGCTCTCGCTGGTATGCCGGCGCACCGCCCGCGGAACGCGACGACATCCACGTCGCCCGCCTGCGCGCCGCCGGCGCGATTCCGATCGGCAAGACCGCGGCGCCCGAGTTCGGAGCGTTCGGTTACACCGCCAGCCCACTGCACGGGGTGACGCGCAATCCGTGGAACACCGAACGCACGCCTGGCGGATCGAGCGGGGGCACCGCCGCAGCGGTCTCGGCGGGTGCGATCCCGTTCGGCACCGCGAGCGACGGCGGCGGATCGATCCGCGGACCGGCCGCATCGTGCGGACTCCCGGGACTCAAGCCCACGTACGGCCGGATCCCCACCTTCGGCGTCACCCGCCACGCCCAGAACGCCGTGAACTTCGCGCTCGCCACCACGATCGCCGACACCGCGCTGCTGTTCGACCTCACCGTCGGCCCCGACATGCGCGACCGCACGAGCCTTCCCGAGCCTGGCATCAGCTACTTAGCTGCGATCGACGCGCTCGACGTGGCGGGGCTGCGAGCCGCCTGGTCGGCCGATCTCGGATTCGTCACGGTGGATCCCGACGTCGAGGCGATCACCCGTCACGCGAGCGACACACTCATCGACGCTGCCGGGCTCGTCGCGACGGGACTCGACGTGCGGATCGACGACTTCATCGGCATCTATGCGTTCATGGAGTCAGCCGACCAGTTCGTCGACGTGCCGATCGACTGGGAGG
>JAHENF010000026.1 GCA_024643255.1 Ilumatobacteraceae bacterium | reverse complement strand
CGCGCTCGACTGACGCCGCACAAGTCCAACGGCACCGACCCGGTGCGATCAGCTCGAGGTGGTGCGACTCGCTCCCAGCGATGAGTTCGAGCGCGCACAGGTCGCGTCGAAACTCATCGCACCAGCGTGCGGTCCATCTGCGATGAGTTCGAGCGCGTACAGGTCGCGTCGAAACTCATCGCAGCGTTCTGACGCGCTCACACGATTCGGCCCAAACAGCACATCTGGAGCGCGAGGGAGCGGGCGGGGTCAGCTCAGCCAGTCGAGCACGCGTAGCTGGATCACATCCATGAAGGCGACACCGTCTGCGGCCGCCGAGGTGTCGATCAGATCGGCACTCCCGACGAGACGGTGAGCGAGGAGTTCCTTCGCGAGCTCACCATCGCGCACGAGTTCGTCGAAGGAATACGACGACACGCCGGCGGCGACGAGCGCGTCGTGATAGCTGCGCAAGAGGGGCTGCTCCTCGAGTCGGTGCTCCGCAGTGAGGGCCGTCGTGATGAAGTAGGCAACGTCGACCGCAGGACGGCCGGAGCTGAGGCCCTGGAAGTCGAGCACGACCACCTCTCCGTTCGGCCGGAACAGCACGTTGTCGAGCCGGAAGTCGCCGTGCAGCAGCGTCCACGGTTCGGCCGCGAGGAACGAGCAGATCTCGGGCACGCGTTCCTGGATTGCGTCGAGCCGCTCCAACATCCCGTCGCCGAGCACCGGGCCGAACCGTTCGACGAACTCGTCGCGGTTGCGCACGTAGCTGGCCTGTCCGACACGCGGAACGGTGTCGACCGGCCAGATGTACCGGTAGTGCTGCATTGCTTCGGAGCGCATCCAGTTCGCGGCATGGAACTGCGCGAGCACCTCGAGTGAACGCCGTGCATCGTCGAGCGAGCCGCCGAGCATCTGCGTGGGCGGACGGGCATCGGCGAAGTCCTCGATCACCAGTATGTAACGCCGCTTGCTCCTGCCGGACAGCTTCAGGAACTGACCGATCACCCAGTTGATGCCGCTGACGGAGAGATGATCGAACAGGAAGAACAATGGGCGCTGCATCCACGGGGCAGGGTCAGGGTCCATCGCCCCGTGGTAGTAGCCGGGCATCGGAACACCGAGCGTCGCTCGAAGCTTCTGATACACGACGATCTCGCGCTCGTAGGAGCGAAGTGCATCGCCGGCGGCGAAGTTCTCGGGGATCTGTGTCGGCGTCTTCACGATCACCGATGCCGGGAGCGCAACAGCGTCATCGCCGCCGGCCGGCGGCTCCCAGGTCAGGTGGCACCGATGGACCTGGCCCATGAAGCCGACGTCGACACCGATCTCCTCGCAGCGCACCTCGGCCACCGTCGCTCCGCTCGCGAGGATCTGGGTGAACCACTCCGCGGTCAGTTCGTCGGCGCGCTGCGGAATGACCTCGCGTTCGTCCTGCCCCCGGCGGTTGCTGCGCCTGCGTCTGGTCATCGTGCCCCCAGCGGACGCTACTCGGCGCATCGACCTGCGTCGACGAGCCGCACGAACTCGGCAGCGCGAGGGAGACGGCGTCGGGGTTCAGTCGAACACGATGACGCTGCGCGCGACGTTGCCGGCCTTCATGTCGTCGAAACCGTCGTTGATCTGGTCGAGCGTGATCGTCTTCGAGACCATCTCGTCGAGGTGCAATCGGCCATCGAGATACATGTCGACATAGCGCGGCATGTCGGTGCGGAACTGATTCGACCCCATGTTCGATCCGGTGAGCTTCTTCTCGTAGAGGAGATCGGAGCCTTCGACCTCGACCTTGGTGCCGACTGGAATCATCCCGATGACCGTCGCCTGCCCACCGTTGCGCAGCATCTGGTACGCCTGCTCGGCGGTCACTTTCATGCCAACCGCTTCGAAGGAGTGATGCACGCCTCCCCCCGTGAGGTCCTTGACGGCTCCGATCGGATCCGCCGACGCCGCATTCACCATGTGGGTCGCGCCGAGTTGTTGTGCCAGTTCGAGCTTCGACGGATTCGTGTCGACCGCGATGATCTTGTTCGCCCCGGCGATCCGCGCCCCCTGGATCGCCGACAACCCGATGCCGCCGCATCCGATCACGGCCACGGTTTCCCCCGGAGCGACACGAGCCGTGCGGAAAACGGCACCGAGCCCGGTGGTGACGCCACAGCCGATCAGCGCCGCCTTGTCGAAGGGCATGTCGGCATCGATCTTGACGAGCGCATGCTCGTGGATCAGCATCATCTCGGCGAACGACGACAGGTGGAGGTACTGATTGACCACTTCGCCACCGGCACGGCTGAGACGCGGCGCCTCGCCCGGCTGACGCACGAGTTCGGTCCCCTTGTTCTCGCACAGCGTGAGGTGGCCGTCGGTGCACTGCGAACAGTGACCGCAGAACGCCGACAGGCAGGTGATCACGTGGTCGCCCGGCTGGACGTACTGCACCATCGACCCGACGGCTTCGACCACACCGGCCGATTCATGCCCGAGCACGGCCGGACACGGGAACTGATACTTGCCCTCCATGAAATGGAGATCGCTGTGACACAGCCCCGCCGCGACGGTGCGCACGAGCACCTCGCGCGGACCGGGCTCGCCGATCTCGACGTCCTCGATGTCGAGCCGACCCGGGATCGAATTCAGCACTGCAGCTCTCACGGCCTGTCCCTTCGTAGATGGTTGCTTCGTGGCACTCGATGATCCGTCGTCACTCGTCGAGGAATCGGCTGAGCACGCAGAGATTGCCAGGCCGACCCTGACCGTCGACGACATGGTCGCGAAGTGTGGCTTCACGCTCGAAGCCCAGCGCCGTGAACATGTCGACGACCCGCGTGAGACTCTCGAGCACCTCGACGTACAACTTGGAGAGCTCCATCTCGCGCGCCACGACCACCGCCCGGTCGGCCAGCGCCTTGGCGACGCCCTGCCCGCGAGCTTCGGGGAGCACGACCAAGCGGAGTTCACCGACCCTGCTCATCCAACCCGGCTGCGGGTTGACCGTGAGGATTGCCACCATCTCATCGCCGATGAACGCACCAGTCCGGCGGGCACCGGTGCGCTGCGTCCATCCTGCGACCGACACCTGGCTGAGCAACGATCGATCGATGAACGCCCGCTCGCCATGCGGGATCTTCGCGGCGAACGTCTCCGCGGCCCGGCGATGGTCGGCGGTGAGTGGCCTCAGCTCGAATTTGGACACGGTTCCCCCTGACGACGCCGATCGAATGAACGTAGCCGACCGCGCTCGGCAAGTGCCGCTCGCCGGACGAAGCCCCGTCGGACGACCGGCCGTCTACACTTCGAACGCGCCCGCGAGGAACACCCGTATCGCATGGCGACGACGACTCGACCGGGTGCTGACGGAGGAAACATGGGACCAGTCGCCACATACGCAGGCAAGGAAGTCGCCATCAAGGTCCTCCAGGAAGCCGCCGAGGAGTTGACCGGCAGGTCGAACCGTAAGTGGGCCGTGATGCTCCTTGCGTTCCTCGTCGGGATCGCGGCAGCCGCCATCGTCATCAAGCGGCGCGGCGGCACCCTGCCGATCGAGAACGACCCTCGATGGACCGAGCTGAAAGCAGCGAAGTTCGGCGCATAAGCGACGCGATCACCACCCGTCGGAGTGAGCGATCCGACTACCTTGCCGTACATGCAGCCTCCCCGCCCGATGCAACGCGGACTCCGCGGAAGCATCAACCGATTCCTGGCGAATCCGGCGTCGATGCGATACGCGACGATGGCGATCGTCACGATCACCACGGTCATCGTGCTGATCGGGGCCGCGGCGCTCCGCGTGTTCGACCGCGAGGAATACTCGACGTTCGGCGACGCACTGTGGTTCAGCCTGCAGACAGTGACCACCGTCGGGTACGGCGACAACACACCGGAGAAGACCATCGGCCGATTCGTGGCAAGCGTCATCATGCTGACCTCGATCGGGCTGATCACCGTGATCACCGCCATCATCACCTCGACATTCGTTGCGGCCGCCAGGGCCCGCGTCAAGACCGACGCGGACGCCGATTCGCGCACCACCGACGGCCTGAGCGGCGTCCACGCCTCGCTCGACGCGATCGCCGATCGCCTGGAGCGTCTCGAAGCGACGCTCGCAGACCAACCCCCAAGCGATCCCGGCGCCGCGATGGATCCGGACGTCACCGACAGCTGAACCGTCAGCCGCCGGGAATGCAGTGCGGCTCGAGTCGGTTACATCGGAGGACGTATACCCCCAGGAGTATCAAGGAGCCATTCATGCCCACCGTTGAACTGACGATCGAGAACTTCGAGCAGACCATCGACGACAACGACTTCGTGTTCGTCGACTTCTGGGCGGAATGGTGTGGCCCATGCCGTCAGTTCGGCCCCGTGTTCGAAGCCGCCGCCGAACAGCACGACGACATCGTGTTCGGCAAGGTCGACGCCGATGCCCAGCAGGCGCTCGCCGGCCACTTCAACGTCCGGTCGATTCCGACCTTGATGGCGATTCGCGACAACGTCGTGCTGTTCTCACAGCCCGGCGCGCTCCCCGCTCACGCCTTCGACGACCTGATCGCCCAGATCCGCGCCGTCGACATGGACGACGTCCGCCGCCAGATCGCCGAGGAGCAGGCAGCCCACTCCGACTGACCGGGTCGATCGCTACAGTCGCCGCATGACCGACGACGCTGCATCACCCATCGAACGCTGCATCGCCAGGTGGCATCTGCACCTGCGCGGCCAGCTCGACGGCGGACTCGACGCCATGCTCCACGAGGAGTGCGTGTTCCTCTCCCCCATCGTGTTCACACCCCAGCACGGCCGCGAGATCACCAAGCTGTATCTGACCGCAGCCGGCGGCACGCTCGGGGGCGAGAGCGCAAGCGTCACGGACGCCGTCAACGACGACACAGCCGGTGGGTTCCGCTACGTGAAGGAAATCCTCCAGGGCAACCACGCCATGCTCGAATTCGAGACCACGGTCGAGGGCAAGTACGCGAACGGCGTCGACATCATCACCTGCGACGACGACGCCATGATCACCGAGTTCAAAGTGATGATGCGTCCACTTCAGGCGATCAACGCCGTGCACGCGCAGATGAAGGCGATGCTCGAGCGGTTGGGTTCCACACCGAGCTGATCGAGCGGCTGGAGGTCGCCGTTCACGAGTCGGCACACACCCAATGGGCGTGGAGCTGCCACACGGATTCCGCGGCGGGCGGCGCGTTGCGCCACCGGAGATCGCACTGCGGGTCTCGAAGATCTGGACCCAGCGCTACCGGTCGGACAGATCGGCGAACTGCGACTGCCACAGACCGATCACCCGCTCGATGTCCGCGGCGTCCATCGCCGCAAGGGTGAGGTCGTGGCGGGGCGAGAAACAGATGACCCGGCATTCGCCGTCGACCGATTCGACCTGGAACAACCCGTCCCGTTGCTCCTTGCCCCGTCTGGCCGTCCCACGGTCGCTACGTTCGCTGCGGTGACACGACGACCCACTCGCCGGTCAGTGCGTTCAGCCGGCGATGCGGTTGACGGGTCGCGTCGAACATGATCGGAAATGTGGTGCCGTCACCCGTGCAGACGAGGCGTCGGCGTGAACGTCACCGGCAGATGCTTGATCCCGGTGACCAATGGGATGCCCTCCGCTGCGAGCGGGACGGCCTCGCCGGTCACCTCGAGGTCGGGCAGACGCTTGAACAGCTCACGGAAGACGACCGCGACCTCCCGCCGGGCCAGGTTCGCGCCGAGACAGAAATGCGGGCCCGGACCCCCGAAGCCGACATGCGGGTTCGGTTGACGCAGCACGTCGAAGCGCTCGGGGTCGTCGAACACCCTCGGGTCACGGTTGGCGGCCCCGTAGAACATGACGAACTTGTCGCCCTCGCTGAAGTCCTGACCGCCCAGCGACACGTCGCGCGTGGCGGTTCGGCGCATGAACGTGACCGGCGACGCTGCACGCACGATCTCCTCGACCGCAGTCTGGGTGACCCCTTCGACGTCGGCCTGCCAGATCGCCCGCTGATCCGGGTTCTTCGCCAGCAGGTTCACCCCGTGGCTGATCGCGGTTCGTGTCGTGTCGTTGCCGGCGACCGCCAGCAACACGAAGAACGACGTGATCTCCGCCGGCGTCAGCAGGTCTTCCGGCAGGCTGTTGTTCACCAGCTTCGATGTCAGGTCGTCGGTCGGATTGGCCCGGCGTTCCTCGATCAGCTCGCCCATCAGCGTGCTGAGTGAGATCCCGGCCATCAGGTACGCCTCCATGGGATCGCCGTCACCCATGAACTCCGGGTCACCACCACTCAGGATCACGTTGGTGGCATCGAGCACCGTCTTGAACTCGCTGCGGGGGATGCCCATCATGTCGCAGATGATCAGCAGCGGAAACGGCTGCGAGAGCACCTCGACGAGGTCCGCCTCGCCCTGCTCGCAGAACCCGTCGATCACCTCGGCAGCGATCGATTCCACAGATTCGAGGACACCCTGCAACTCATGCGGCGTGAAGCTGTACGCGACGATGCGGCGCTGATTCGCGTGCCGAGGATTGTCCATGTTGATGAAGCTGCCGAAGAACTCCAGCATCTCCATCGGCATGTCGAAGATCGACACCGCACCCTTGCCCGAGCAGAACTCGTCGGGCCGTTTGCTGACCTGGACCACTTCGTCGTAACGCGTCAGCGCATGGAACACCTCGGTCGACTCGGTCATCGGGTTGTGCACCTCGACCGGCAGGATCGAGCCCTGCTCGCGGAGATCGGCGAACTGTGCCATGCGGTTCGCCAGCGGCTGGCGCCAGAACGTGGGCTCGATCAGTTGGTTCGGGGAGATGCTCATGTCGTCCTTTCGGGGGGTGCGTCGACAACATAGAACGAGTTGCTCCAATCAGCGCGTTCACGCAAGGGAATCCGCTGCCGGCGACCGACCGAGGGCTACCGTCGTCGCATCCAGACTCACGATGGGGCCCGTCGAACATGAGCGATCCGAAGGACAACACCGACTCCTCACGTTCGGGGATCAGACTGTCGGACCTCAGCTCGGGTCGACTGGCAACCCGCGCGTTCGCGGTGCCCGCCAGGCCCCAGCGATTCCGACGTCCGACCGATGTGGTGCTCCTGGTGCTGTCGCTCGTCATCCTGGTGGTCACGGCGAGCACCGTCGACAACCCCGGCGACCTCGAGACGAGCTTCGCCGCCCTGCTGTCGAACCTTCCGGGGGTTCTCGATGCCCTGTGGAAGATCGCCTACGACTTCTTCCAGATCTGGGTGCTGATCGTCGGCGTGCTGGCAGTCGCACGACGGCGATGGGGACTCGCTCGCGACTGGATCGTCAGCCTCGGCGTCACGATCGCGGGCGTCCTGCTCGTCGGTTGGCTCGTCGACGGCAACGTTCCGTCGCTCGGCGACAGCATCGGTACCGCTGACGGACCAGCGGCATTCCCCTCGCTCGCGCTCGCCGCCGGCGCAGCGACCGTCGCCGTCGCCAGTCCATATCTCGTCAGCCCCCTGCGTACATTCGGTCGGTGGCTGGTCGGCACCGTCTGGATCGCAGCCCTCGTCCTCGGCGTCACCGCACCCGGCGCGGGCCTGTGCGCGCTCGCGATCGGCTGGAGCGCCGGTGCGCTCGTCCACCTCGTGTTCGGTTCGCCAGACGGGACGATGTCGTTGAACGACCTCCGCGAAGCCCTGCGCTCGATCGGTGTCGATGCCCAACCGACCTCTGTCGAGGTCCGCAACGGCGTCATCGTCGCCGACGCCCGGACCCCCGACGACCGCCGGCTCGACGTCCATGTCCATGGACGCGACTCGTGGGACAGCCAGTTCTTCGTCAAGATGTGGCGGCTCGTCTTCTACCGGTCGGGTGGCCGCAACGTCACCGTCAACCGCCGTCATCAGATCGAGCACCAGGCCTACCTGACCCTCTATGCACAACGCGAAGGTGCACTGGTCGCTCCGTTCGTCGCTGCGGCGATGGACCGACGCGGCGACGCGTTCTTCGTCGCTGAACGCGTCGGACCGGCGTTCGGAGCCGACGGCGGGGAGGTCGATGATGCACTACTCGCGAGTTCCTGGACGTCGCTGGCCCGGCTGCACGACGCCGGCATCTGCCACGGCGGCATCACCCCCGGCCACCTCCAGGTCGCTGACGGCGCGATCTTCATCGGGCAGTTCGACCGCGCGTCGATCGATTGGGCCGAGACGTCACGCCGGCTCGACGAGGCGCAGTTGCTGACATCCACCGCGGCCGTCGTCGGCGCCGACCGCGCGATCGCCGCCGCGGTGGACGTGCTCGGTGCCGAACGCCTCACGGCGACCACGACGTTCGTGCAACCGGCCGCCATGCTGCCCGCGCTGCGCCGCCAGGCGGACGCCGCCGACCTCGACATCGACGATCTTCGCAAGGCGACGATCGCTGCCGTCGGCGCCGAGGAGCAAGACCTCCAGGCGATCCGACGCTTCTCCGTCGCCAACATCGTGATGTGGGTCCTGCTCGCGATCGTGATCTACTCGATCGTCGGGGCGATCCAGAACGTCGGCCTCCAGTCGATCATCGACGCAGTCACCGGAGCGAGCGCGTCGATCCTCCTGCTGGCGTTCGTCATCGGCCAGACCCCACGATTCGCCGGAGCCCTGTCAGTGTCCCAAGCGACGCCACTGCCGGTTCCGTACGGACGGCTGACCCTCTTGGAGTTCGCGATCACGTTCGTCAACCTCGCCGTGCCGTCGACCGCGGCCCGCGTGGCCATGAACATCCGCTTCTTCCAGCGCAACGGCCTCGACCGTACGACCGCCATCGCCGTCGGTGGTCTCGACAGCGTCTCGGGGTTCGTCGCCCAGATCACCCTCATCGTCGTCATCGTGGGATTCGGACTCGGCAGCCTGAATCTCGACATCAGCACCTCCAGCATCGACTTCAACGGCCAGTTGCTCCTGATTCTCGTGTTCGCCATCGCGGCAGGAATCGCAGTGGTCGCCTTCGTCCCGAAGTTCCGCGATCCGGTGGTCGGCGTGATCAAGACCACCTGGACGAAGGTCGGTCCGCTGCTCAGCTCCCCGCGGCGGCTCATCTCGGTGGTGTTGGCCAACCTGCTCGTGCAGTTGTTGTTCTCGCTCACCAGCTACACGATCCTGCGGGCGTTCGGGCAGGACGTCAGCTTCGCCGATGCCGTGCTCGTCAACGTGTGTGTCGCGTTGTTTGCCGGGCTGATGCCCGTACCTGGTGGTGTCGGGGTCACCGAGGCCGCCCTCACCGCCGGGTACACGGCGATCGGTGTCGACAGTGCCTCGGCGATGGGCGCCGCGCTGTGCTACCGCATGATCACGTTCTACATCCCGCCGTGCTTCGGATACTTCGCGCTGAAGTCTCTGCGCCGCCAGCACATGCTCTGAGCGCGGCGGAACCGAAGGGTCAGACCGGACGATCACGATTCACGGAGCGCCGCAGCGCCAAGTTCCCATCACCGGTGTTTCGCTGTGGTTCGCGCCTGGCACGTGAACCGATCAGGGAGATCGATGCAACAGGGAGTCACCGCATGAGCCGCGATCGCATCCAACGATGGTCTCTGGGCCTGATCGCTCTGTTCATGCTGCCCACGGCGATCCAAGCGATGCTCGCTCCGGAGTCGTGGTTCACCGACTTTCCGCTCGGCCGGGGCTGGGTCGCCGCGGAAGGCGGCGCGTACGACGAGCATCTGGTTCGAGACGTCGGCGTGCTGTTCCTGGCGTTGATCGTCGTGACGATCTGGTCGGTCTGGCGTCGAGAGGCCATGACGATCGTCGCTGCCGCCTGGTTGGTCCAGGGGCTGCCCCATTTCGGCTATCACGTCGGGCATCTCGATGGACTCGACACGATCGACCAAGTCGGATTGATCGGTTCGCTCGCGTCGATCCCAGTCCTCGCCGCGCTGTCGCTGTGGGCCGGTCTACGATCACCGACGGCGAACTGAGGAGTCGGCCATGCGCTCGGGCAATCTCATCCTGGTGATGATCTGTACCGCCGCCGTTCTCGCCGCTGTCGCGATCAGCTGGCGCGGTCGGCGACTTGCGGTGATCGCTCCTCGCCCCACGCCGACGAACGCCTCATCAGCTGCATTCGACGCTCTCCGCACATTGGCGGCCGTACTCACCGCTGGATTCATCGCCGGCGCGCTGGTCGTCGGGTTCGGCGGGCGCCTCGCAATGAGAGTCCTCGCTGCCACCTCCGGTGCGCGCGCTCAGGGACGCACCACCGATGCCGGGGAGCAGGTCGGCGAGATCACGCTGGGCGGCACACTCGGCTTCTTCATCTTCGCCGGGATCCTCATCCCGCTCGTCTCGTCACTCGTCTTCATCCCGTTGCGACGGATCCTCCCGCGGCCGGCTTGGATCGCCGGCCTGCTGTTCGGGCTGCTCCTCCTGGCGTCGTTCGGTGTGGGTGACCCGCTCTCGCCGGACAACGTCGACTTCGTCATTCTCAGCCCGCTGTGGCTTGCCGTGACGCTCGTGTGTCTCACCGCCCTGTTGTACGGCACGACGTTCAGTGCCCTGGTCGCTCGATTCGATGCCACCCTCGTGCCGCTGAATCAACTGCGATCGGATGCCCCTCGACGTCGGAAGATCGCCAACATGTCGCTCGTCTGGCTGCTGATCGCCTTCCCGCTCGCGGTCCCCGCCACCGTCTATGTCGTGGGACGAGCGATCTTCCACGGTCGACTCGAACCAGTGGTCAACAGCTCGCCACTCCGCGTCGCGGGCTACGCCCTGGTGGCCGTCGGCGCCGTCCTTTCCACCGTCGCCGTGTTCGGCGCCCTGACCGAGATCGTGTGACCGTGGACGAACCCCGACCGCTCCCCCATCCCGCATGGCGAGACCAGCCCGGCCATCTGCGCCGGATCTTCCAGACCCCCCACGTGGTCCTCGACGACCTGAACGCACAGTTCGGGCCCGTCTGCGGTCTCGGCGCCGGGCCGGCCCGCATGGCCATCGTCGGTGATCCGGACGCCCTGCGGGAGCTCTTCGCGATGCCCAATACGTCGTTCCGGTGGAATCACAAGTTCAACGTCCTGGGCTTCGTGGTCGGCAAGCAATCGATGATCGTGTCGGACGGCGACGACCACCGCAGACGGCGTTCGTCGGTCCAGTCGGCATTCAGCCGGCGCCGCCTCAACGGCTGGATCCCGATGATCGTCGAACAGACCGACGCCGCGATCGACCGGTTGGTCGAACGACTCGAGCCGGACTCGACCGTGGACATGTATCCGGCCGGCCGGGCACTCGTGCTCCAGATCGTGGTCCGGTCACTGTTCGGCGAGCGGATGAGTCAACGTTGCAACGAGATCGGCGACCTCTTCCAACGACCACAGGACTACCTGGAGTCGTCAGCGTTCCGCCAGTTTCCCCATCCGTTCCCGCACACTGCTCGCGCGCGCGTCCGCGCCGACCGCCAGGCCCTCGATGCAATCATCGATGCCGAGATCGCGCACCGACGCGCGCATCCGACCGGCGACCCACTCGACATCCTCGAAACGCTCGTCGCCGACGGGTCGATGACCGACGCCGAGATCCGCGATCAGGTCGCCACGTTGATCGGCGCCGGCTACGACACGACGTCGGCATCGCTGGCGTGGATGCTGATTCGGGCCACCCTCGTACCCGGGCTCTGGGATCGGCTCAGGGCCGAGGCGGACCGGGTGCTGGGCCCACCCACGGACGCCGCGCCCGACGCGAGCACGCTGGCCGAGCTGGATCTCGCGAACCGGGTGATGCGAGAATCCGTTCGCCTGCATCCAGCGGGCGTGCTGAGCCCTCGCGAGGCTGCGGTCGACGTGTCCGTCGGCGGTTACCTCATCCCGAAGGGCACGCTGATCCTGTGGTCCGCGCATCTCGCCGGCCGCAACGCAGATGCCTGGCCCGATCCCCTCGAATTTGATCCGGATCGATTCGTCGGCCTCGACGACCGACAGCGAGCACTGGCCGACATGGCCTGGGTACCGTTCGGCCGAGGTGCGCGAAATTGCATCGGGTTCGCCCTGGCGCAGATGGAACTCATCCTGATCGTCGCCCGGCTCGCTCAACGTCTCGACGTCAATCCCGTCTCCTCCAACATCCCGGACCCGGTCGGCATGGTCGTCAACCGGCCTACGGGCGGAGCACCGATGCGCGTCACCCGTCGCGGCGACTCGGCCACGACGGTCCCCGACGGGGACGGGCATGGCACGGTCTGTTCTGCGGGTCGCTGACCAGCTCGCCGGGATCTACCCGGAATGCTGCGTGTTGTCGGGCGTCGAGACGACCCGAGCCGTTCGAGTCACCGCGATCGAGTGGCCTGGGCCGCAGTGGCTGCTCGATGTACCCGGTTTCGCACTGCTCGCCGGTCGGCTGCCCGGACGCGAACACTGTGCAGTCGCCCTGCCCATCAGCGAACGAGTCTGGAAGATGTGGCGATTCCGTGAGGTAGCGGCCATCGCGGCCTCGAGAACCACGCGGACCCTCTCCTGCTGCGCAGTTGCGTTGCGCGCGAACATCGGGGCGCTCATCGCGGCAACGACGCGACCACCGACGCCGGTCGGGACGAAGTTCATCGACCAGGTGTAGAGCGTGCCGTCCGGGCAGGGATCGAATCGATGCGTCGCCACTCCAACGGCCGGACGCGCCGGACGGACCGACCGGAAGACCATGCGCTCACCAGGCTCCCACTCGAGGGTCTCGCTCGTGAGCGTCAGCGGGACGCCGAGCATCCTCATACGGATGTTGTTCACGACCCCGGGGCCCATCGTCCCGCCGACCGGTTCGTAACTGATGACAGCCGGATCGATGACCGGAGCGGTCGAGGGATCGGCGAGGAACCAGAAGACCTGACGCGGCGTGGCCCGGATCAGCGTCGTCACGGAGCAACTCGTCTTCATCACCGACGGCTCGGTGGCTCGATCATGAGTGGGAGCATCAGGCGCCACGTCCGAGGGTGCCGCAGAGCCCGAGCGCGATCGAGGCGCCGAGTACCCAGGGAGCATCGAGCTGCCACGCCACCGCGAGTCGCTCAACGATCCACCAGTCGGGGACGAGTGACGCAGCGAGCACCCAGGCCATCACGAAGGTCGCCGCCCCCTCCGCCGCCATCTCGGGACGACGTCGACCAAACCACACCTCGACAGCGATCCCGGTCGCGACCAGCGCTGCGAACGCCGAGGCTGACGGCAACGGCGAACGCTCGGCGAACAGGAAGCGATCGGCGACGATGAGTGTGGCGCTCGCCGCCAGCAGGCCCGGTACGAGGATCGCGAGTCGATGAGCGAGACGGACCAGCGCCGACGTCGGCGACGATCGCAGCATCGTGTTCGCCTCGTCGTCCAATCCCAGCACGAGTGCAGCGGCGAGTGCCCCGATGCCGACGCCGAACACATCAGGAGCGCGAGCGCTTCGCCAACTCGCGACGAATGCGATCGCCATCAGGCCGGCAGTGACCGCCACCATCGGGCGCAGCGGAGTCGCTCTGAGCGTTGGACGCCATGACTCCATCACCACCTCGGCACGAATCACCGCGTTCACAGCGGCGACACGACGAGCTGGGCGACGACCCCGGCGATGGCGACTGAGGCTCCGCCGGCGACCAGCGGAGCCCGTGGGCGTGTACGCAACGACAGCCCACAGAACAGCACGACCATCCCGAGCAGATACAGATCGTGGAACACGACCGTCGGCGTGTGGACCGCGTCCTCGCCGTATGCTCCCATCGGCTGCACCTGCATCAGCGCAGTCGTGTACACGGCATCGTCGTTCCACAACCAGTAGACGCCACCGGCGAAGAACAACAGGACCATGCCGACGACGATTGCGGGACCCGACCGCCGCACCAACCGACCGATCGCGATCCCTGCGGCGCCGACGACGGCGACGCTCAGCGACGGCTGCGCCAGTTCGAACACCGAGTGCACCGCCGACCGGGTCCAGGTCGAACCCGAGCCCAGTTGGACGCCGCCCTCGACCCGGCTGACGATGCCGATCGCCGCCATCAGCGACGCGACCATCGCGACCGGGACCACCAGACTCGCGAGGCGCGCCCACGCCCGTGCGTCTCCGTCGAGCGGTGCCTCCTCGGCGAGCGGGGGACGACGATGTGACCGGTCGCGATTGCCCGAACGCACCCCGGCGACATAGATGCCGATCGTCATCGGGTAGACCGAGAGCGGGACGAGCGACTGATACTTCTGATTCTCCCAGTCCTGCGTTTGTCGGGCGGCCATCGCGACCAGCAGGACCGACAGAACGAATCCGATCCAGATCGAAACTCGACGGAGCATTCGGAACGACTCGATCCGCGCCAGCGCCACGACTGCGCCACCTTCGACACGGGACGAGCGTGAGATCAACGGCTCGAAGGCGACCGTCACGCCCTGACTCCGTCCTCGGTCGCGACGAGCAGGTAGCCATCGTCGAGCGTCGGCTCGACGACCGTCGCTCCGGGCGGCGGGGTACCAATGTTGCGGATGTCGCCGTCACCGGTGACCCACGATCTCAGCGCGCCGGCATCGGGGACATCGCTGACCCATACGCGGTCGGTCGCGCGACGAGCGAGATCTCGTGGCGCTCCATCGAACAGCAGCCGGCCCCGATCGAGCACGAGCACACGTTGGCAGAATGCGGCGACCTCGTCGGTTTGGTGCGTCGACAACAACACGGTGGCGCGTTGGCCGACTTCGGAGAGCACGCCGCGCATCCGGAGGCGCTGGTCGGGGTCGAGACCCGCTGAGGGCTCGTCGAGCACGAGCAGGTCGGGGTGGCCGAGCAGCGCCGCCGCGAGCGCGACCCGTCGCTGCATCCCTCCGGAGAGCGTGCGGATCCGTCGATGCATGTCGTCGGTCATCCCGACATCACCGAGCACTCGCCGCACCTCGTCGCGCCGCGCGGATCGGTCGGTGATCTCCTTGAGCACTGCGACGTAGTCGACGAGGTCGTACGCGCTGAAGTTGCGATAGAGGCCTGCCTCCTGCGGGAGGTAGCCGAGCCGCCGACGGATCGCCAGCCGTTCGTCTGCCACTGCCGGATCGAGACCGAAGACCCGGATCGCACCGCTGTCCTGAGCGAGCACCGTCGCGAGCATGCGCAACAAGGTGCTCTTGCCGGCACCGTTCGGACCGAGGAGACCGATGACCCCGCGCCCGCCCGACCAGTCGAGATCGTCGACCGCCGGGGTCGCCCCGTACCGCTTGGACAACGATGTGACCTCGATCGCCGGTGCGCCGCTCACCGGGATCTCCACACCGGGAGTTCATTGCGGCGCACGAACGCGACGACGACCGAAGCGACGGTGACCGTGATGAGGACCAGTTGCACCGAACGTTGTTCTGCGGCGAAGTCACCCAGATCGAGCCGGACATTGCGAGATCTCGGCCCCCACGACCACACCGACACCGCGACCGCCCAGAGGCCGATCAACGCCAGCGCGACGCGACTCGGATCGATCCATGTCGAGATCGCCACGACCAGCGCCGTCAGCGCAAGACCCGGAAGCAACCAGACAGCCACGTCGTCGAGCCCGACGGGGACGAGCATGCTGGAGACTGCGACCGCGACGAGCGCAGCGCTGCAGGACAGCAACGCTCGAATGAAGGGCAGCCTCCCCGAGGCCAACGGCGTCGCCCTGGCGAGTTGCCCAGCCGGGTCGATCCCGGTCTGGAACGCCAACACCGCTCCGACCACGGGCGCCAACGGCGCCAACATCACGAACAACGGCAGCGATGCCGCCGGCGCGATGGCCGATGCAATGGCGACGCTGACAACCACGCCGAGCGCAACGGCGAGCGTGGCAAGCATCAGCAGCGGACTCGACGTCGACACCTGAAGTGCCGTGGTCGACGACCGCAGCGGACGGCTGGTCACGTCGATGCGGTCGGCAATCCGCGACCACGTCGCATCGGCGCCGAACGTGCCCACCGTTGGGGCACGCGCCACGCTCAAAGCCGACCGACATCGATCGCACTCGAGAAGGTGCGATTCCACCGACGCTCGCGCAACGGTCGGGATCGCGTGGTTCACATAGCGTTCGAGTTCGTGGTCACTCACGTGCCACTCGTCGACGGCCGTCATATCAACGCCTCCCTCATCTCTCGTTTCGCCCGCATCATCCGGGTCTTGACCGTGCCCGACGGAATGCCGAGCAGCCGGCCGGCCTCTTGGCACGAGAGTCCATCGAGCACGGTGGCCTGCACGACCATCCGCAACTCAGGCGACAGGCGCCCGAGCGCCAGCCCGACATCGCCGTGTTCGACACCGACGAGCAATTCGTCCTCGGCCGACAGCAGCTCCGGCGAGCGCTGCGCCACGAGCCGCTCGCGCAGCGACTTGCGTGGTCGCATCACGTGCAGGAGTCGCCGGATCCCGATGCCCCAGATCCACGCGGCGACCGGTCCTGTTGCCTGGTACTTGTCGGCCGATCCCCAGACCGCGACGAACGTGTCCTGTATCGCCTCCTCCACCAGCGACCGATCCGAACAACGGTAGGCGAGTCGGATCGAGAGCCACGGCTGATGCCGGGTGTACAGCTCCTCGAGAGCCCCACGGTCGCGATCGACGACAGCGGCGACGAGTTCGACGTCGCTTCGTCGGTCCGGACACCCCCGCGTCATGCCCAACCTTGCCACCGATTGCTCCGGTCGGTTCACCGCAGTTCCCGTTCGAGCTCCGGTCCGGGCGTCGACTCGGTGCTGTCGTCGGTGGGTTCGCTGCCACCTTGGAGGCCGGTGCAGGCCGCGAACGTCCAGGTCACCGCCAACAGCAACGCGATCAGTGAGCGGCTCATACACGAACGACGGAATGCCGCACCGACGACAAGCGGATGAGTCCGAGCACCAGCCCGACCGCGATCAGCAGAACCGCGAACATGACCGCTGCGAAGCCCACGAACCACGCATCGATCCCGGCGGCGGACCCGATGATGACGACGACGATGATGGCGGGGCCCGCCAGCAAGAACTTCCACCAGCTGTGCGCACGAGCCGGCCGGCTCACTCCATCGTCGTCATTCTGGCTCATGCCTGGACTGTGCCGCCGAGTACGCCGATCGGTTCGCCGAACGCTCGGCTGGTTCGATCCATCGCCGCGATGGAGCGACCTCCGGACTTGCTGTGACCACCGTTGATCGCTTTCAGTACTCTTCGCCAATGGTCGAGATCGACGTCGAGGGGTTCCGAAGCAACGGGTGGCTGCTGGCCGCCAACGTGGTCGACGGGCAACAACTCGCCGACATCGACGCCGCCGTGACGCAACTCGAGCATTGGGCGACCGACGGCGGCCCCGGACTCCACCACTTCGAGCAGACCGATGACGGCGCGGTGATCGCGCGCAGCGAGGACTTCGTGAACGACAGCGACGTCTTGCGCACGTTCATCTGCAGTGGAGTCGTGACCGACGTACTCGCGGTGTTGTTCGGCGAACCGGCCGTGCTGTTCAAGGAGAAGATCAACTACAAACAGCCCGGCGGCGGCGGGTTCGCACCACATCAGGACGCCGCGGCCTACCGCTTCGTCGACCATCACATCTCCTGCATGGTCCCGCTCGACCCGGCCACCGAGGCGAGCGGCTGTCTGTGGGTCGCGCCGGGCTACGAACACGGCCAGCTGCCGACCGACGATCGCGGACGCATCGAAGCGTCTGCTGCGGCTGCACTGGACTGGCGACCTGTCCCGGTCGGGCCCGGCGACCTGTTGTTCTTCGACTCCTACACCCCGCACTACAGCGAGACGAACACCACGAATCGTCCTCGTCGCGCCGGATACCTCACCTACAACGCCGCGTCACTCGGCGATCATCGCGAGCGGTACTACGCGGACAAGGCCGCCGAGTTCGACCAGGCCGGCGGCGATTTCGACGGCGAGCGGGTGCGCATCAGCATCAGCGACGACTTCCTCGGCCGCCCCGTCGGGTCCTGACCCGCTCTCCGACGAGGCCACCGAGCGCGAGCTCAGATCCAGCCGAGCTCACTGAACTGCGGGAAGACCCTGCCGTCGATCGCATACCAGTACACGCCCCACCCGACGAGCAGCGTGAGCCCGATGCCACCGACCAGCATCAGCAGCCGTCCCGTCGTCGTCGGCCGCCACCTCCAGCCGATCACGACCCCCGCCAGCAGGAACGCCATACCCAGCCAGGGCACACCCCCTTCGATGTAGGTGTTCGTCAGCGTCAACGCGAACAGCGCCGCGACCACCACGCCGAGTGCACCGACTCGAAACGTCTCGCCGTGCAGTGCCGCCGCCAATGCCGCCAGCACGATGAAGAGGCCCGTGTACCAGACCCAGTGACTGACGATCTCGTCCCACAGGTGCACGATCGACGCCTCGGCGACGGTCGCGTCATCGACATTGCTCACCGAATTGGCCGAGATGTGCAAGCCGGTGCCGAGCGAGAACATGACGCCGCCCACCGCGAGGAGCAGCCACTGACGTCGGTCGGCACCGGCACGGTCCATCACCATGGCGGCACACCCCAGAATCGCAAAGGGTGTCAGCAGATCGATCCAGTCGGCCACGCGCGTCGACCCGATCGAGCCGAGCGGCGCGAACACGGTGCCGGCCTGCATGCCGACGATCACCGCCAGCGCGAACCAGCCCAGTCGGCGTCGCATGAACCCTCCTTCCCGGTGATCCCATGGTCGATCCTCCGGTGGCGGCCAGGGAAGGGCCATCGGACCCACCGCTGGCGATCCAGCCGTTGTCGTCGGGCCCCGGCGACGTGCGAGACTGCACCGATGGCCACCCTCGTGCTCACGGTGATCGGTGACGACCGCGCCGGTCTCGTCGATGCGTTGGCCGGCCCGATCGCCGACAACGGCGGCAACTGGGACCGCAGCCACATGGCCCGCCTCGCCGGCAAGTTCGCCGGCATCGTGGTGGTCACACTCCCCGATGGACACGTCGACGCCTTGGCCGCAAGCCTCGAGGGCGTCCAAGCACAGGGCCTCCTCGACGTGCGCATCGCCATCGCCGCCTCCGATGGGCCAGTCGACACCGCATCGCTCCTGCAACTCCACCTCATCGGCCAGGACCGCCCCGGCATCATCCGCGAAGTCGCGAGTGCGCTCGCCCAACGCGAGATCAGCATCGAAGAACTCGAGACGTCCACGATCTCCGCACCGATGTCGGCCGAGCAGTTGTTCGAGGCCACCGCCTCGCTCCGGCTGCCCGTCGGCGCCGACCTCGAGGCCCTCCAGCGCGCGCTCGAGGACATCGCCAACGAGCTGATGGTCGACCTCGACGTGACACCACTGCCCTCCCACGAGAGGGGGTGACGATGAGCGACGACCCGCAGAATGCCCGCGACCAGATCCGGCTGACCCAGTTCAGCCACGGCGCCGGTTGAGGCTGCAAGCTCGCCCCAGGCGAGCTGGCCCACGTCGTGGACCACCTCAACTCCGACCACCCCAGCCAACTCCTCGTCGGCCCCGAAACGGGCGATGACGCGGCCGTGTGGCGCATCGACGACGACCGAGCCCTCGTGTCCACGGCGGACTTCATCACCCCAGTGGTCGACGACGCGCGCACGTGGGGCCGCGTTGCGGCCGCCAACAGCGTGTCCGACGTCTATGCGATGGGCGGCCGGCCGCTGTTCGCGCTCAACCTCGTGGGCTGGAACACCGACAAGCTGCCGACCGAACTGCTCGGCGACGTGCTCGCCGGCGGCCAGGACATCGCCACGCAGGCCGGCTTCGTCATCGTCGGCGGCCACACGATCGACGACCCCGAACCGAAGTACGGCATGGCCGTCACCGGCGACGTGCACCCAGATCGGATCCTCACCAATGCCGGCCTCCGGCCAGGGCAGGACGTCATCCTGACCAAGCCGCTCGGCATCGGCGTGCTGACCACGGCGATCAAGGCCGGCCGCGCCACGGCCGATCAGGCGGCCGAAGCGGTCGCATCGATGACCCGGCTCAATGACGTCGCCTCACGGGTCGCCCTCGCTGCCGGCGCCACGGGCTGCACCGACGTGACCGGGTTCGGACTCGTCGGACACCTCGGACGCATGGCGCTCGAATCCCGCGTGTCGGTCAGCGTCGAGTTCGATGCGGTGCCGTTCCTGCCGGGTGCGGTCGACCTGGCCGCGGACGGCGTGATGCCCGGTGGGAGTCGCCGGAACCTGGCGTGGGCGCTCGACTTCCTCGACGCCGGCGAACACGACGACGTGCACCAACTGCTGGTCGCCGATGCGCAGACCTCGGGTGGGCTCGTCTTCGGCGTCGACCCGGCGGAGACCGCGGGCGTGCTCGCCGAACTCGCCGCCACCGGCCACACCGCGGCCCGCATCGCCACGGTCATCGCCGGCACCCCCGGCCTGCTCCTCCGCTGACCGGCCGCCCACAGGGCAGGGGTGTCAGGGGCAGCAGGTGCCGGATGGCTCGACGGTGCGGCCGAGCACCACCATCTCGATCTGCTCGGCGTCGGCCTTCTTGACGTACCACTCCCAGCGGTTGCCGTCCGGGGCGTGCACCCAGGTCTCGGCCTTCTCCGCGAAGCAGCAGATCGTGTCGTCGACACCTGTCGTGTCGAGACCGGCGCCCGAGAGCCGGCGTTCGGCTTCGGTCACCTGATCGGCGGTCTCGACCTCGACGCCGAGGTGGTTGATCGATCCGTCGGCCCCGTCACCCTCGAACAGCACCAGCTTGAGCGGCGGGTTCTCGATGGCGAAGTTCGCGTACCCATCACGGACCTTGGCCGGAGGAGTGTCGAACATCTTCGAGTAGAAGTCGATCGCCGCCGGGAGATCCGCAACGTTGAGAGCCAGTTGGAGACGCATCGGGTCGTCCTTTCGAGACGTGTGCGCACCGACCTTGTATCGATGCTGTTCGATACGTTATCATCTCACTTCGATGAATGTCGATATGAAATCCGAGCCACCGCTCGTCTCGTGCTGCGGGTCCGTCGCCGGCGATGCCCTCACCGACGACCAGGCCCACGACCTCGCGGCAGCACTCAAGGTGCTCGCCGATCCCGTCCGTCTGCGCCTGGTCTCGATCATCGCGACGTCGCCCAACGGTGAAGTCTGCGCATGCGATCTTCCCGACTCGCTCGAGCGCAGCCAACCCACCGTCAGCCACCACCTCTCCATGCTCGTCAACGCCGGGGTGCTCGAACGCGAACAGCGCGGCAAGTGGGCCTGGTTCCGGCTCCGCCACGAGCGGCTCGACGAACTCGGCGCCGTTCTGTCCTCCCCCACCCGCACCACCGACACGTCAGGACCCCGCCCATGAGCGCCCGCCCGGCCGTCCTCTTCCTCTGCGTCCACAATGCCGGCCGCTCGCAGATGGCCGCCGGCTGGCTCCGACACCTCGCCGGTGACCGGGTGCAGGTCTTCTCGGGCGGCTCCGAGCCGGCCGACCAGGTCAATCCGGCGGCGATCGCCGCGATGAGCGAGGTCGGCATCGACATCTCCGGCGAACAGCCCCAGCGCTGGACCGACGACGATGCCCGAACCGCCGACGTGGTCGTCACGATGGGTTGTGGGGACGTGTGCCCGGTGTACCCCGGCAAGCGATACGAGGACTGGCAGCTCACCGATCCGGCCGGCCAACCGGTCGAGTTCGTCCGGACCGTCCGCGACGAGATCCGTGCACGCGTCGAGCAGCTGATGGCCGGCCTGGCCATCGAGCCGTCGTGAGCACGCCGCCCACCCCGACCTGGCGGCCGGACATCCGTCGCCTGACCGGCGAGTTCGTCGGCACCGCATTCCTGCTCGCGGCGGTCGTGGGCTCGGGGATCATGGCCGAGAACCTCACCGACGACGTCGGTCTGCAGCTGTTCCAGAACGCCTTCGCCACCGCCGGCGCGCTCGTGGCGCTGATCCTGGCCTTCGGCTCGGTCTCCGGAGCCCACTTCAACCCCGCGGTCACGATCACCGACCGCGCCTTCGGCGGCATCGACACGCCCACCGCCGTCTGGTACGTCGCAGCGCAGACCACCGGAGCGATCGTCGGCGTGATGATCGCGAACCTGATGTTCGACCTCGACGCGGTCAGCTGGTCGACCAAGGACCGCTCGTCGATCAACCTCGTGTTCGCCGAAGGCGTCGCCACACTCGGTCTGCTCCTCGTGATCTTCGGCGTCGTGCGATCGGGTCGCGCCTCGACGGTCGCATTCGCCGTCGGCGGCTACATCGCGGCGGCCTACTACTTCACGTCGTCGACCAGCTTCGCCAACCCGGCCGTGACCGTCGCCCGCATGTTCTCCGACACCTTCGCCGGCATCGAGCCGGCGAGCGCGCCGGCATTCATCGCCGCACAACTGGTTGCCGTCGGCGTCGCGATCGCGCTCATCCGCATCCTGTGGCCCGACATGCGCGACGTGGCCGACGAGGTCCTGGTCCCCCACGGCGACACAGGTGCGACGATTGGCGCCTGACACCGATCGTCGGCTCGATTCCACGGCAGACTCTCCGGATGAGCACGATCGACGCCGACACGACCGCTGACCTCACCGCCGCCGATGTGGCATGGGACATCGACACGATCCTGCCCGACGGGGCGACACCGTCGGATCTCTTCGACCAGGCCGACGCGATCGCCGACGGCCTCACCGCGCTGCGCGGACGGGTCGGCGAGCTGGATGCGAGCGAACTCGCAGCGGCGATGCACACGATCGCCGAACTCCAGGACCTCGTCGCCCGAGTCAGCTACCACGCGATGTTGGCCTTCACGACCGCCACCGACGATCCCACACGCGGCGCGGCGATGGCCGCCGCCCAGGAACGATCGACGGCGATCGCCACCAAGCTGATCTTCTTCGATCTCGAGTGGGCGGCAGCGGACGATGCGCACGTCGCCGCAGTGCTCGCCGACGTCCAGCTCGACTTCTGCCGGCACCACCTCGACAACCTCCGTCTGACCCGTCCGCACCTGCTCAGCGAAGCCGAGGAGACGATCGTCGCCGAGAAGTCACAGACCGGATTCTCGGCATGGGTGCGCCTCTTCGACGAGCTCGCCTCGGCGGTCACCGTCGATCTGCCCGACGAACTCGGCGGATCGGGACTCCCGTTGATGCAGGCCGCATCGATGCTGCAGCACCCCGACCGGTCGGTGCGCCGCCAGGTGGCAACCGGCATCACCGCAGGCCTCGAACCCGGCCTGCGAACTCGCGCCTACGTGTTCAACACACTCCTGCTCGACAAGGCGGTCGACGACCGGCTGCGGCACTACGACTCGTGGGTCTCGTCACGCAACCTCGCCAACGAGGCGTCGGACGAATCGGTCCAGGCGCTGGTCGACGCGGTCGTCGACAACTACTCGATCGCCCAACGCTGGTACACCCTCAAGGCCAAGGTGCTCGGCCTCGACCGCCTCGCCGACTACGACCGCATGGCATCCGTGGCAACTGCCGATCGCCAGATCGGTTGGAGCGAGGGAACCCGGATCGTCCGCGACGCGTACGCCTCGTTCTCGCCGGAGCTCGCAGGCATCGTCGACCGGTTCATCGACGAATCGTGGATCGACGCACCGCTGCGGCCAGGCAAGCGCGGCGGAGCCTTCGCCGCCGGCGTCTCGCCCGGTCACCATCCCTACGTGCTGCTCAACTGGACCTCGAAGAGCCGCGACGTCGCAACGCTCGCCCACGAACTCGGCCACGGCGTCCACTTCTACCTCGCACGCGAGCAGGGCATCTTCCACCAGGACGTCCCGTTGACCGTCGCCGAGACGGCATCGGTGTTCGGCGAGACGGTCACCAGCGCCCGGCTGCTGTCGATGATCGATGATCCCAACGAGCGATTCGCGCTGCTCGCGACGACCCTCGAGGACTCGATCGCCACCGTCTTCCGCCAGATCGCGATGAACCGTTTCGAGCACGCCTGTCACACCGCACGCCGCGAGGAGGGTGAACTGAGCGTCGAGCGGTTCGGCGACCTGTGGGCGCAGAGCCAGGAGGCGATGCTCGGTGACTCGGTCGAGGTCACCGACGGCTACCGCAGCTGGTGGAGTTACGTCCCCCACTTCATGGGATCGCCGGGGTACGTGTACGCGTATGCATACGGCCAGCTCCTCGCATTGTCCGTGTACGCCCGCTACCAGCAGGAGGGCGACGCGTTCGTGCCGGCGTATCTCGAACTGCTGCGCGCCGGCGGTTCGAAGAGCCCCGAGGACCTCGCGCGCATCGTCGACTGCGACCTGACCGATCCGAACTTCTGGCGCAACGGCCTGAAGATCGTCGAAGGTCAGCTCACCGCGGCCGAGGACGCCGCCCGCGCCGCCGGACGCCTCGCGTGACCTATTGCCTCGCAATTCGCCTCGACGAGGGCATCGTGTTCCTGTCCGACACGCGCACCAGCGCTGGCGTCGACAACATCAGCACCTACCGCAAGCTCCACGTGCTGCGGCCGGCCCCCGACCGGGCATTCGTCATCCAGTCGGCCGGGAACCTCGCCACCACACAGGAGGTGCTCGACCGCATCAATCGCGACCTCGCCGCCGGCGACGGCCGCGAGACGTTGGCGACGGTGGATCGGCTCTTCGAGGCAGCGCTGTACCTCGGTCGGCTGAGTACCGAGGTCGTCGGCAGCCACCGTGACGCGCTCGCCGGGTCGGGTGCCGACGGCACCGCCACCTTCATCCTCGGCGGCCAGATCGCCGGCGAACTCCCGGAGATCTTCCTCGTCTACCCCGAGGGCAACTACATCCGAGCGTCGAAGACCCGACCGTTCCTCCAGATCGGTGAAACCAAGTTCGGCAAGTTCTGGCTGGAACTCGCCGTGCATCCTCGCGTCGATCTCGACGTTGCCACGAAGATCGCCATCGGCTCGATGCTCAGCACGGCGCGAGCGAACCTGTCGGTCGGCCCACCCTTCGACCTCGCGGTGTACCGCAACGACTCGTTGGTCTTCGACGAGCACCGGATCGAGGCCGACTCGGAGTACCTCGCGGAGATCGAGGATCGGTTCGTGCGCCAACTCCTCGACGGCCTCGACGAACTTCCGGCCATCCCATGGTCGGCGGGGTGAGAGGTACGGGTCGGGACGTCGAGCGTCTACGGTGGACGACGTGACCGATGAAGAGCGCCCGTACGGCGCCGGAGCAGTCGACCCGTCCCTGAAGCGAGTCCGCACGCGCCACTTCCAACGTGCGAAGGAACAGGGCATCAAGATCACGGGGCTGACGAGCTACGACTACCTCTCGGCGGCGATCTTCGACGATGCGGGCATCGACTTCCTGCTCGTCGGTGACTCAGCGGGCAACACCGTGTTCGGCTACGACACCACGATCCCGGTCACCGTCGACGAACTCATCCCGCTCACGGCCGCCGTCGTGCGCGGCGTCAACCGCGCGCTGGTGATCGCCGACATGCCGTTCGGGTCATACGAGAACGGCCCCGACGAGGCACTGGCCACCGCGATCCGCTTCATGAAGGAGACCGGGGCACACGCTGTGAAGCTCGAGGGCGGAGTCCGCAGCGCCAAGCAGATCAAGCGGATCGTTCGCGCCGGCATTCCGGTGATGGCCCACATCGGGTTCACACCCCAGAGCGAGCACGGGCTGGGCGGCCACATCATCCAGGGTCGTGGCGAGGGAGCTCAACAGCTGCTCGCCGATGCACACGCCGTCGAGGAAGCCGGGGCGTTCGCCGTGGTGTTGGAGATGGTGCCCTCGGCCGTCGCCGCCCAGGCGACCAAGGAGCTGTCGATCCCGACCATCTCGGTGGGCGCCGGGCCGGACTGCGACGGCCAACTGCTCGTCTGGAGCGACTGGGCGGGGTTCACCCGAGGGCGGATCCCCAAGTTCGTCAAGCAGTACGCCTCGATCGGCCAGACCCTGCTCGACGCCGCGATCGCCTATCGCGAGGACGTCGAGTCCGGCGTGTACCCCGGCCCCGAGCACGAATACGGCGAGTGAGATGACGACACGACTCCACGTCGTGCGCTGCGGTCACGGCGCACCGATCGTCTTCCTGCACGGCATGGGCACCTCGTCGTCGACGTGGAGTCGGTGCATGGAACTGTTGGAGGACCGATTCACGGTCGTCGCCCCCGACCTCCTCGGACACGGCGAATCACCTGTGCTCGACGATGCGGCGGAGTACACCCGCGATCGGGCGCTCGACGACCTCGACGACATCCTGGCGGAGTTGTCCGACGATCTCCCTGCCGTCCTCGTCGGTCACTCGCTCGGCGGGTACCTCGCGCTCGCCTACGCCGTGACGCGGCCCGGCGCCGTGCGCGGTGTCGTCGTGCTCAACACCGGCCCCGGCTACCGGGATCCGGTGAAACGCGAGGAGTGGAACGATCGGTCCCGCCGCAACGCCCATCGCTTCGGCGTGCCCGAGCAGGTGACGACGCTCAACCTGCAGGAGGACTCGGTGGTGATGGATCGGCTGGCCGAGACGGCCACTCCGACCCTCGTGCTCGCAGGCAGCGAGGACCGCCCCGAGTACACCGGTGCAGGCGAATACCTCCAACGCAAGATGCCCGATGCCCGGCTGGCCGTGGTCGACGGTGGCGGTCACTCGATGCACGAGGACACACACGCCACGGAGGTCGCCGACCTGATCGCCGGCTTCGTCGACGGCCTCGCTGAGCGAGTCAGCCGACGGTGATCGTTGCGGTCTGCCCGCGAGACAGGTGATCGTCGACGTCGCAGATCAGGCGGTACGTGCCCGCTGTCTCGAACGTCACGACGATGCTGTCGGTGTTCCCTGCCGAGATCCGCTGTGTCCGGCCGAGTGAGCGCCCTTCGCTCGACAGCACTTCGAGCAGGTGATCCAGCACCCCGACGTTCTCGACCGAGAACTCGACCGTGTCACCGGCCGCGATCGTTCCCGGGTCTCCGTTGAAGGCGTATTCGGTCGCCGTGATGTCGATCGTCCGGCTGGGTTGGCCACCTGCCGGCGTCCCGGATGCATCGTCCCCACCACACGAGGCCAACGACAGCGGAGCGATGGCGAACACGATGACGGCGATGGCGATTCGGAGCACGCCTCGACAGTAGCCACCGCGAACGGCTGATTCCCGGCGTCAGTAATGGCGGAGTTCGACCACCGTGCCATCGGGATCACGCACGTACAACGAGGTGCCGTCGCCGCGTGCGCCGAATCGCCGGCCGGGTCCGTCGACCACCTCGAAGTCGCCGGACGCGGCGACCGCGGCAAGATCGATCGTCTCGACGACGAGGCAGAAGTGATCGAGGCGGCCATCGGTCGGCTGACCGGCGATCAGGTCGATGATCGTGGCCTCACTGACGCGCAGCGACGGAAACAGCACCTCGCCGCGGCGCCATTCGTCGACGCGCACCGGCTCGAGGCCGAGCAGGTCGCGGTACCAGGCGAGGGTCGCCTCGACGTCGGCGCAGACGAGGACGATGTGATCGAGTCCGGTGACATGCAGAGTCGTTCCCACGGCTCGATGCTGCCACATCTCCCGCACGTTCCCGAACGGCACGCCGCGCCGGTGGACCGGTCGTTCCACACCATCGGCGTCTAGCAGCCAGTTCTCGGCGAGCGATCAGGACATGTCGCGGCGATCGAGCGCCCACAACCCGAGCGCCATCAGGGCAGCGGCGACGGCGAGCAGCGCAACGACGGGCGGCCACGCCATCGAGTCGGCAGGGAGCGCCGGCACGTGTTGGAACGGCGAGAGGTCGAGCACCCTGTCGGGCAGATTCAACACCGAGGCCAACATGCCGGCGACCAGCGCCCAGACGAATGCCGCCCACACGATGGGCGACCACCTCGGGCTGAAGCCGTACAGCGCGAACGCCAATCCGGCGAACACGAGCATCGCCGGCACCATCACCACTGCAGCCACCGCCATCCGAACGACCTGTCCGGCATCGGCGGAGACCAGTGCGAAGCCGGCGCCCAACAACAACCCGCAGATCGTCATGATCGCCACCGTGCCCCCGATCGCCACGGCGAGGTGGCTCAGGCCAAGCCGGCGGCGCTCGACGGGGGTGGCGAGGAGCGCATCGGTCCGTCCCGCCATCTCCTCGGCACGCAGCCGGAGCACCGACGAAATCGTGAACCCGGTGGCCATCAACGCCATGACGAGCACGGACATCGACAGGAACGCGTCAGTGATCGAACCCTGTCCGAGCTGGGCGAAGAAGTCCTTCATCTCAGGGTTGTCCTCGAGGATCGACTCGGCCTGATCCGCGACGATGCCGTAGAAGAACGCGATCAGGCCGAGACCGACCGTCCAGCCGACCACCGACGCCCGTTGGAGTCGAATGGCCAATCCGAGCGGGCTCGACAACCGAGGTCCGGCGGCGGCCGCGCCCGGACGTTGAGCGGTCAGGCCCGCACCGAAGTCACGGCGCCCCTGGAGCGCGACCGCGATCGAAACCAAGGTGGCCGTCGCGAACAGTGGGAGCACCAGCACCCACCAACGTTCGTCGGCGAACGCTCGGATCGACTGGGCCCAGCCGATCGGCGAGAACCACGACAGCACGCCGTTGCCGACGTCGCCGATCGCACGTACGACGTACGCAGCACCGATCACCGCGCTGCCGAGTCCCAATGCCGCCCGCGATCCGCTGGCGGCCTGGGCGGCCACCGCCGCAACCCCGGCGAAGACGAGCCCCGCTCCGAAGACGGACGATCCGAACGCGATCGAACCCGTCGCCGACAGGCCGTAGAAGATCAGTGTCGCCGCGCATCCCGCCGCGACGACGAGGTCGGCGATCGCGGTTGCGACGAGCGCGGCCGCGAGCGGCGCATGCCGACCAACGGGTGCGGCTCGGATCAACTCGGCCTGCTCCGACTCCTCCTGTGCGCGCGTGTGCCGGATCATCATGAACACGCTCAACAGACTGATGGCGAGGATCGTCCACACGCTGAGCTCGTTCATCATGACCGCGCCGGTCGTGGGGTTGTCGAGGCCGTAGCCGGGTCCGGCCTGGACGATCAGCGCCGAATTGCCACGTACCGTCCGCGCATACGAAGCGAGCTGCTCGGGCGTCTTGTACAGGCCCGCGATGCTCGCCGCGGTGACGACGACCAGCCCGACGATCCCCGCGAACCACAGCAGGAGTCGGATGCGGTCGCGTCGCAGCACGAATCGCACCAGCAAGCCAGTGCCCGCCACCGACTTCCTGAGCTCTGGTCGATCGTCGGACACACCGGCATCGGGCTCGGCCATCCGTGCAACATCGGTGGCGAGCGTGGTCATGTCACACCACGTTCGGCGCCATTCATCGCGGCGAGCTCATCGCCATAGTGGCGAAGGAACAGCTCCTCGAGGGTCGGGGGCTGGCTGACCAGCGAATGGATCCCGAACGACGAGAGATGACGGATGGCACCATCGAGAGCGGCACCGTCGACGTCGAAGTGGACGTGGCCTTCGTCGAAGCGCACGTTGTGCACGCCGTCGAGGCCGTCCAACCCGACGATCGGCCGGTCGGTGGCAGCCGTGATGTTCGTTCGTGTGAGAGAGCGCAGATCGTCGAGCGTGCCGGACTGCACCGCCCGGCCCTGACGGATGATCGTGACCCGATCGCACAGCTTCTCGACCTCGGCGAGGATGTGGCTCGACAACAGGACCGTCCGCCCTTCACGCGTCGCCTCGAGAATGCAGTCCTGGAACACCGACTCCATCAGAGGATCGAGGCCGGACGTCGGCTCGTCGAGCAAGAGCAACTCGGCGTCGGAGGCCAGCCCGGCGATCAACGCCACCTTCTGCCGGTTGCCCTTGGAATAGGCGCGACACTTCTTTCGAGGATCGAGCGCCAACCGCTCGACGAGGTCGTCGCGCTTGCGCTGATCCACACCTCCGCGCAGGCGTGCGAGCAGGTCGATCGTCTCGCCGCCGGACAGGTTCGGCCACAGGTTGACGTCGCCCGGCACGTACGCAATGCGGCGGTGCAGCTCGACCGCGTCGACCCATGGATCACCTCCGAGCAATCGCGCCGTGCCACCATCGGTTCGCAGCAGCCCGAGCAGCACTCGGATCGTCACGGTCTTGCCTGCACCGTTCGGGCCGAGAAAGCCGTGGACCTCACCCACGGCGACCTCCAGGTCGAGGCCGTCGAGCGCCCGGGTCGATCCGAAGGTCTTCACGAGGCCGGAGATCGAGATCGCCGGAGCAACGTTCACTGTGGTCGACATGACGGAACCTTTCGTCGTGCCCTCCCAGTCTGCCAGCATCCACCGCGTCACGCGGTGCCGTCACGCGGTGCCTCACGCGGTGCCGGGTCAAACGTGACGGTCGGTCACGTCGCGAGTCATTCGGCGTGGAGCGAATACGTGGTGCCGACGACCGAGGGTCCGTATCGACCCGGAGCGAACCGGTTCGCCAATGCCGCCTTCGCCCGCCACCCGGTGCAGTGTCCCGGCGCGACGATCCGAGGCGCGATCAATGTGGCGAGGTCATCGACCGTCGGTGCGATCCGCGGCTCCATCGGACCGCCCGCGAGGTGATAGCCGCCGAGCACGACGTCGATCGGAGCGCCAGGGAACCGCTGCTGTGCACCGAGGCAGGCATTCACGATCCCCGCATGCGAACAGGCCGACAGCACCGTCACGCCTCGCCCACGCACTTCGGCGGCGAGAAATCGCTCGTCCATGATCAACGGATCGGCGGCGACGATGTCGCCACCATCGGGCGCCGCTCCGAATCGGAAGGAGTGGTGGCCGACGAGGCCGGCCTCGTACGACGTCGTACGTTCGATGGCGCCGCTGCCGAGGAATCGGCCGCCTCCGAACACGTGGTCGTCGGGATGGAGTTCGATCGTTGCTCCGGCGAGTTCCAACGCGGCGAACGTCGGTTCCTCGGGCAACATGATGAATGGCCCACCCGCCGACAGGATGCCGCGCTGGTCGGGTCGATCGGGATGCAGATCGAGTGTCGGCGGGGCGAGACCAGCGGTGCGACGGGCCGCGGCGATCGCCTCGACCACCACCGGGAGACCTCCGCTGTGGTCCCAATGCCAGTGCGAGAGGAAGACGGTCTCGACCGCCACCAGGTCGACGCCCAAGCGCTCGGCGTTGTCGAGCCAGACATCACCGTACGGTCCGACATCGAACAACACCGTTCGGCGCTCGTCGCCGATCCGACCGGTGACGAGCACGGACAGCCCATGGCACGCAACGCAGAGATGGTCGAACACCGTGATGCAGTCGTGCCCGTCGTGTTGACGTGTCGGCGAGCGCCGCACGACGTGGGAGACCACTTCGGGCAACTGCGGCACACCGGCGTCGACGCTCGAGAGCGTGTCGGTCTCGTTGTCGACGACCACCGTGAGGGTCAGTTCGTCGAGCGGTGTCGATCTCGTCACGAAACGTCACACTAGGCCCGGCACCGTGTGACGTGGGACGGGCGGTCAGCGCAGACGGGCTTTGGCGTCCTTCTTGGCCCGTGTCAGCTCCACACGCTGCGGATGCTCTTTGTAGAACGGATCGAGCGGATAACAGCCCGACACCAGTCCGCTGCGCGGCGCCGTCGTACAGTCGCTGAACGTCCGACAGATCAGCCGCGAGTCGAACGAACGGCCGCCGAGCGCGTCGGCGGCGAGTTCGGGGTACGACAGCATCATCCGCCCGAGGCCGACCATCGAGGCTCCCCCACCGTCGACCACCGCCTGGGCGGTGTGCACCAACCAGTCCTGCAGATACGAATAGCCCGATCCGACAACCGTCAATGCCGGGTGCCCGACCGTCAGATCACGAGTCACCGCCAGCTGACGAGCGACGCCGTGCAGTGGATCTTCCGGCGGCTGATAGCCGTCCGACGGTGGAAAGTAGGCCGGACGCTGGACGTGGGGGTTGTAGTACGGGCTGCCGGCGGTGACGCTGACGAGCCCGACGCCCAACTCGACACAGATGTCGAGGAACGCGTGCGTCTCGGTCAGATCGATCCCGAGCCCGGTTCCGTCGCCACCGAAGGCGTACCGGTACGGCCCGGGCGTCTCGGGCACCCCGACGCCTCCCTCCCCCGCCGTGTACGGCACGAGGTCGAACGCCGACAACCGCACCGCAATCGCCAGGCCCGGTGCCCGATCACGGATTCCCGACACGACCGTGCGGAGGAATTCGGTGCGCCCGGCCAGGTCGCCGCCGTACCGACCGGCACGGTCGTACCCGGTGAGCAGTTCGTGCAACAGGTACCCGTGGCAGTGCTTGACGTCGACGAAGTCGAACCCGGCCTGCTGGGCGAGCACCGCGGCGGCGACGTAGTCCTCCGCGAGCGCATCGAGTTCGTCATCGGCGAACACCGCGGTGCTGTCGACTCCCACGCGCCCGTCGAGGATCGGGTGCGCGTACGCCGTCCGCGGCAGCGGCACACCCTCGGGCCGCGACCACCGACCCGAATGGGTCAGCTGCAGGCCGGCCACCTGCTGCGCAGCGAGCAGCGAGCGAAGCTCGGCAATCTCGTCGACGGTCGACTCGTCGATCACGAGCTGGTTCGGGTTCGCCCGACCATCGAGGCGCACCGCAGTGGCCTCACCCCAGACGAGTCCGCAACCGCTCGCCGCGAACCGTCGCCAACGACGCCGAACGAGGTCGGTCGGACGCCCGTCGGTGGTTCCGTCCCAGCCCTCCATCGGCAGCACGGCGAACCGATTGGGTGACCTGAGGACGCCATGGGCACCGTCACGGATCTCGACCGCCTGCGCGAGCGACCCACTCGGGTCGAAACGGTCAACGATCGGGATCTCGACACCGAGACGCGCACAGTGCTCGCGGAACGACTCGACGGAGTCGAGCTTCTTCACCTGTGTCCACCGCACACTCATCGCACCACCTCCCAGCGCGCGAGTCGCTCGACGACGTCGGCGAGCACCGCCCGATCCGAGTCGGGTCGGCGGGGCGCCTCGGACGGCGTGCGATCGGACCGTGCCCAGCCACGCAGCTCGAAGACGATCGCCGCATCGTGGCGGTACCCCGGTACCGGTGCCCGGAACGTGAAGCTGCCGAGATATTGGAGCAGGTCGTTCAACTCGTGGAACTCGGGATCGCCCGTAGCCCACATCCGGTCACGAGCGGCGAACGCCTCGGGGGCGAACGTCGACAGTCCGAGCAGGTAGTCCGAGCCGTACATCACCATGTCGATCGCCAGGTCGTTGCCGGTGAACACCGTGAAGTCGGGTCGGACGCGGTCGCGCAGATCGAGCCGGTCCCACTCGAGCTCACGGCTCAGCGACGAGTGCTTCGCCCCGATGCACGACTCGATGCCCATCAGTCCTTCGTAGGCGTCGAGCGACGGGATCCTGCCGTACGGCACGAACATCGCGCCGAGCTCGAAGCCGATGAACGCGTCGACGCCGGCTCCGATCGTCGTCAGCGCACCGACCCACCCCTCGTCGTCGAGCGCGTTGAGCCCGTACGACGGAAAGACCACCGGAGTCCCACCGCGACCGGTGATCGCATCACACGCGGCAAGGTACCCGGACGGGTCGAACGCCGCACCGAGCTCATCAGCCACGTACGCCCCGGCGACGAACCGGCCCCCGGTCACCTCGGCGGCGACGTCGAGCACCCGGATCTTCTGCGCATCGTCGAGCAACTGCACGTAGCCGGTGTCCATGTTGACCGCGGGGGTGAGACCTGCTTGCGCCGTCCGGGCGATGTGCGCCTCGACCGCCGGCCAATCGATGTCGCCCGCGGACGTGAACGGGAGCAACACGGCCGACATGCCGGTGATCGCGCGCCCCGGCCGGATCCTGCTGATGAGATCGAGCTCCGTTCGCGTCACGGCGCCCATTGGAGTGCACACCGCTCGCGCATGCAAGACGGCCCCCGATATCAACGCGGAGCGCTTCCATCGCATCGTCTGAGCGGCGCGGTACTTTGGCGGCATGGACGACATCGACCATGTGCGGTGCCCAGCCCGACGGCAACTCCGACTCGTGACCGGTCCAGCGGCCGCGCAGCAATCCCCACCGCACCGAACAGCACCGCATCGATGACCGGGCCACAACGTCAGCATCAGCCGCAGCTGATCACGTACGCCGACCGGCTGGCTCACGACATCGACGGCGTTCGTACGCTCCTCGACGACACGATCGCCGGCGCGTTCGGCGGCGTGCATCTCCTGCCGTTCTTCGTCCCCATCGACGGCGCCGATGCCGGTTTCGACCCGATCGACCACACCAGCGTGGACCCGCGGGTCGGTAGCTGGGACGACGTCACTGCGCTGAGCGAGCGATACGAGGTGATGGCCGACGTCATCGTCAACCACGTCTCGGCCGCCTCGACGCCATTCCAGGACTGGCTCACGCGAGGCGATGAATCACCGGCAGCCGAGATGTTCCTCACACGCGACAGGGTCTTCGGCCACACGCCGTCCGACGCCGACACCGCCGTGATCTACCGCCCTCGCCCCACGTCACCGTTCACCAGCGTGACGTTCGACGACGGATCGGTCCGATCGGTTTGGACCACGTTCACCGACCAGCAGATCGACATCGACGTCGAGCACGAACTCGGCTGGGGCTACCTCATGGAGATCCTCGATCGCTTCCAGCGTTCAGGGATCGGTGTCGTGCGCCTCGACGCTGTCGGGTACGCCATCAAACGCGCCGGCACCTCGTGCTTCATGTTGCCGGAGACCTTCGAGTTCATCGACCGACTGACCGCGGCATGCCACGAGCGTTCGATGCGGGTCCTCGTCGAGATCCACGGCCACCACCTCGACCAGATCGACATCGCCCGCCGCGTCGACCTCGTGTACGACTTCGCGCTCCCACCGCTGACCCTCGACGCGCTGTTCACCGGCGAGTCCGGGCCATTGAAGCGCTGGATCGCCGTCCGACCGAACAACGCCGTGAACGTGCTCGACACACACGACGGCATCGGCGTGATCGATGTCGGCGTCGATCCCCGGGATCGCAGCCGGCCGGGGCTTCTGTCCGAGCAGCGGATCCACGATCTCGTCGAGGGCATCCACCAACGCTCGAACGACACGAGTCGGCTCGCGACCGGCTCCGCGGCCTCGAATCTCGACCTGTACCAGGTGAACTGCACGTTCTACGACGCACTCGGCCGAGACGACGATCGGTACCTCGCCGCCCGGATGATCCAGCTCCTCCTGCCCGGAACGCCCCAGATCTACTACGTCGGACTCCTCGCCGGCGGCAACGACATGGAGCTGCTCGCCGCATCAGGTGTGGGCCGCGACGTCAACCGCCACCGCTACTCGCCGGCCGAGATCGCCGAGGCACTCGAGCGTCCGGTCGTGCAGCGACTCGTCGAGATGCTCCGCTGGCGGGCAACCGAGCCGGCGTTCGACGGCACCTTCGAGTTGCTCGCCTCACCCGAACACCAGCTGTCCGTGCGCTGGACCGCGCCGGAGTCGACGATCACGGTGACGGTCGACCTGGCAACCGCCGAGATCCGCACGACGACCGCCTGAGCCCCCAACCAACCCGCCGGCGATGAGTCTGAGCGCGTGCAGGTCACGTCGAAACTCATCGCAGTGGTGGCGCTCGTGCGGCGGGGGATGGGCATCGTGATCGTGCGTGAGGTCGACACTGTGATTCGATGTGTCGGTGGCCGACGGCGACGATTCCGAACGCCCACGCGCCGCAGCCGGCGAGTCGGTGTGGAGCTCCGACGATCTGCCGGCGCGCGAAGACCCACTCGAGATCGTCTGGGAGCGACGACGAATCGATGCCTCCGATCCGATCACGCTGCAACCGCTGCACAACGAATCCATCGCTGACGCCGGCCCGACAGCAGGAAGAAGCCTCGGCTCGAAACTCCTGATCGCAGGTGCGGCGTTGGCAGCCGTGGCGGTCGTGGTCGGCTTCGTGACTCGTGGGGGTGGCGGCGACGGTTCGGCTGCACCACAGACCACCGTTGCTCCACCAGGATCGAGTCTCCCCACGACCACCGAGAACGTGCCGTCGACCACCGCTGCACCTCGCGACACCAGTCCCGTGGCCCCGGTCGACCTGCAGCTGCCCGGAGCCGTCGCGGCGATCCAGGCGCCGACCGAGATCGTTGCGCTCACGTCGGATGGCACCGCGTTCACCGTGTCGCTGCCTTCGGGACGTGTCCGCGCGGTCGCCGTCGGAGACACGGAAGGTCCGGCAAACGAGGGGTGGGGTGGCGGCGACGTCGTCGTCGCTCCCGAAGCGGCCGCGGTCGGCATGGTCGGCTCGGCCTTCGTGATCCTGCCTCGCACCGGTCCCCCGATCGACGTGGATCGAGCAGCGTTCGGTGATGACGTCGGCGGAATGAACGCCATCGGATGGCAACTCGCCGACGACGGCACCACGCGATTCATGGTGGCGGTCTACCCCAACAGCAACAGCGACGTGCGATTCGTGTCGGTCGGCCTCACGGGCGACGTGAGGGAACTCGCCGCGCAGGACTACGGCGCGTTCGGGGCATCGATCAGCACGCCCGACGGCAGCTGGATCGTCAACGATGCCGGTGGGGCATACGAGATCGATTCCCAGGGCACGTCGGTGCGCATCGATGACGGCTCGGTGTACGCCGCCGCCGGCGACCATCGGATCGTGCGCACCTGCGACGACCAACGACAGTGTTCGATCGCAGTCGTGACGGTGAGCACCGGCACACGGCGGACCATCGATGCCGCACTCCTCCCCGACGACTTCGACGAGATGATCTGGGGGATGTCGCTCTCCCCCGATGGTGGCGCCGTCGCCGCGACCAGATCGAGGTCGACGCAGGAGCGAGTGCTGGTCGACTTCGAACTGGGCGAGGTCGCCACGATCGCGCTCAACAACTGGTCACAGACCGCCGCGTGGGCGGCCGACAGCTCAGGCGTCTTCGGGATCTCCCCGGACGGGCCCGGCCTGCAGTTCATCGGCCGAACGGGTGAGATCGTCAGCTTCGGCGAGGACCTCGGTCCGATCGTGGCGATCGGGGTGCGCCACCCGACGGCCGAACTCGACCCGGCAGCTGCCGTCGTCGTCGGAGCGATCACGCCCGCACGCGCTCTCGGTCCGACCGGGTTGACGCTCGTCGGCGCCGGCCGAGGGGGCGGGATGTCGAACATCGACATCGACGCCGGCACCATGATGAGCTGGGAGACGGCGAGACGGCTCGGGCAGGGCGCCGCCACGCTCGTCTCGTCCGGCGAAGCGGTCGTTGCGTTGCCCCAATCCGATGACCCGGCGTTCATCACGACGCCGGATGCCGAAACCGAGCTGGGTGACGCGTTCGCGGTCCAGGGGGTCAAGCTCCCGGGGCCCTTCGACGGCTCGATCTGGGTGCCCGAGGCATCGACGGACGGCCTGCTCGCCTACCGACTGGCGGCGATCGACGCCACGTCGCCGGACGGCGACACCGCGAGGTTCGACCTGGCCGGGAGCGAGCTGATCGGCAGCGATGGACGCGGCGGACTCGTCGTCGCGCGCGGTGGCGACGTGTTCGTCGTCGGCATCGGCGACGCCGAGCGGCTGACCGCCGGTGAGCTGATCGCCATCGACGCCGAGACGGCCTTCGCCCGCGAGTGCGACAGCGCCATGAGCTGTGCCCTCGTGCGCATCGATCGGGCCACCGGCGAACGAACGACTCCCGACCCGCGGTTCCCGGCGGACGCGATCGTGCCCGGCGAACCGGGCCGAGGCGCGGCACTGGGCACCTCGGTGTCGCCCGATGGCGGGGTCCTGGTCGTACAGCTCCGAGGTGTCTCCACCGACCCGAACGGCGCCCCCTCGGTCGAGGACGTGTGGTGCTTCGCCGACACGGCCTCGGGTCGCACCACCCTCACGCGCATCGAGAACTACGACCCCGATCAGCCGGTGATCTGGAATGCCACCGGCACCTTCGCCGCCGTCCTCTCTGGGCCAAACCTGCAGGTCTTCGACCGGGCGGCCGGCGAGATGGTCGCGCTCGACGCGCCGGCGCTCCGCGCGATCGGTCCGGTCGCGCCGGGCCGGGCGACCACCGACGGCTGATCAGAGCAGGACGGCCAGGGCGTCACCGATCAACTTGAAGCCGAGCACCACGAACAGCACCGCCATCACCGTGTTGTTGTTGTCGATCAGCCACTGCTTGGCCGTTATGAGCGGCGCGTCCGCCCGGTCGCCCAAGATCAGATAGGCACCGACCGGCAGGACGATCGTCACCGACGCGATCAGGACGTACACCACCAGCGTGGCGAGCTCGTTGCCGGTGTCGAGGCCTGCTGCGCCGATCGTGGCCGCGGCAGCCATCGTCAGCCCGAGATTCTTCGGATTGACCGCGGCCATCAGGAACCCGAACCCGAGCGACTTGCCTGCGGTGAACGAGTCGATCGAGTTCATCCAGCCCGGCATCTGGGCTGTCTCGCCATCGGCGGGTCTCCCCTTCCACTGCTTGACCGCGAGCGCGACGAACAACAGCCCGATCAGGAGTTTGACCACGCCCGCCGCATCCGACTCGCTGCTGTCGCTCACAGTCGCACCGACGGCGAGCACGATCAATCCGACCGCCGACAGCCCGACGATCCACCCGACTGCGAACGACACGCTGTTCTTGGTCGCCGACTTGGAGAACAGCATGAGGATGACCGCAATCACCGGGACCGGGCTGATCGCCACACCGACCGCGAACCCCAGAATCTGCCCGATGACCGAACCCATGTGGCCCCTTCCGGACGGCGCATCCGCTGCACCCGTCTCCAAATGACCCTAGCGGTCGCTGGTCCCTCGTTGCAGGAACGCCGGCCCGGGTGAATTCTTCGCGTTCATGCAGGTCACGACCCACGTCGCCATGCCAGGATGCGCCGATGACGAACGACAGCGCGCAGGACCGCTACCGCCAAGCGGCCCAGATTCTCCACGACGTGGCCAAACCGATGCGGGTGCTCTCCGCGTTGGCGTGGCCCGCATCGATCCGTGAGGAGTTCCTGGCCGGCGGAGCCGACAAGCTCCCCGAGCCGACGTACGACATGATCGACCCGACACCCGTCCTCGACGGTGTCGCCGCGGCGCGACGGCTCCTGCGCCCCGGCAACGTGGTGGACGAATGGCTCGACCGCGAGGCGACGTCGATCGAGTCGACGGCCCTCATGCTGTCGTCGCTCGGCACGCCGGCATTTCACGCATACAGCCGCAAGCTCTACGGCGTGCCGGCGCAGCCGCTGCGCTTCGACCCGGCCACGCCACTCGAACTCGCGGAGAAGGTGCAGTCATCGCTCGCCGATCTGCAAGCTGCTGCGCTCGTGCCCCCGGTGATCCGCACGCGTACCGGTGAGGAGGTTGCCGCGTTCATCACCGACGCCGTGAAGGAGCACTTCGGCGACTCGGCGCCTGAAGTGCTGCTGGTCGACGAGCTGTCGGCGAACGCCGTTGCCTCGACCAGCCGGATCAAGATTCGCCGGGACGCCAAGTTCACGGCCAAGGACTCGGCACAGCTCCTCAACCACGAGGCGTTCATCCACGTCGCGACCGGCCTCAACGGTCGGGCACAGACCGACATCCCGATCCTCGCCCTCGGCCACCCCGGCACCACCCGCACGCAGGAAGGCCTCGCCGTCTACTCCGAGTACGTGTCGGGAACACTCGGCATGGACCGTCTCCGCCGACTCGCCGATCGGATCGTCGCCACCCAGCTCGTGATCGACGGTGCGGACTTCATCGAGTTGTACCGCTGGTTCCTCGAGCGCAGCCCGAACCCCGAACAGGCCTTCGAGTCGACCCGTCGGATCTTCCGCGGCGCCCCGGTCAAGGGCGGCGCCCCGTTCACGAAGGACTGTGCGTATCTGTCCGGCTACCTGTCGGTGGCGACGTTCATCCGCGCCGCGTTCCGCGCCGGGCGCGCCGACACGCTCGGCCTGCTCTTCTCCGGCAAGCTCGACCTGTTCTCGATCCCGGCGCTGGGCGAGCTGCGCAGTCAGGGCCTCGTCAAACCGGCCAAGTTCGTCCCGCCGTGGGCATCCGATCCCGGGTGGGTGCTCGCCCACCTGACGCTGAACACCTTCATGGCCGACATCGACCTGTCGGCGGTCACCGAGGCGATCGCCGACGTCCTCGAGCACTGCCCCCGCGTCGACGTCGAACTCCCCGACTGAACGCGGGCGCGACCGGACTCAGTGCCGGTCGGTCTCGCGCAGGTGCTTGTTGTTGCGCGGCTCGCTCTTGGTCTTCATGTCGGAGAGTTGGCGGATCATTTCATCACGAACCTCGTTGAACGCATGGTCGAGATCCGCGCTCGACGACGTCGCCACGAGCGGGTTGTGACCGTCGACTTTGACGTCGAGCGTCACATGCTGGCTCTTGCTGTCGCGATCCTTCACGAACAGCTGCATGGCCACCGTGCCTTCGTCGAACGACCGGAGGCGAGCGTCGAGCTTGCTCCAGCGATCGAGGAGCTTCTCGACATCGCCCTCGTACACGTCGCCGTGCACCGTGAGGCTGTCGGCAACGGTGGCCGGATGCTGATTCGTCATCACGTCTCCTTCGGGTGGACAGACCGCCTGTCCTCTGAGTCCATTCAATCCGAAGATCGGCCATCACTCCCAAACCCGGCGAATTGTCGCGTCGGGAAGCGTGACCTGGAGGTATTCGAAGTCTTCGGTCCACCCCGACCAGGCCCACCTCGCGCCCGGCGGAAGGGCGATCGCATCGCGCGCGTCCAGGCGCGACGTCGCCCCGGGGTCGCCCACCTCGCCCGCACCATCGATCGTGATCACCGCCGACCCGGCGAGCACGACCGCGAATGCGAACTCACCGGAGTGGGTGAGCAGCAAACGCCCGACGGGCGGTCCGGCGGCCCCGACCACCAGGGCACCCGCCAACCCGTTCGTGGCATCGCCGATCCCGAGGTCACGGGCGGCCAACCCGTCGTGGAGGTACGGCACAACGGCGGCATCGGCGGCGACGTGTCTGACGAAGCGCTGACCTGCAAACTCACGATCCGGATCGACGCACCCGGTCGGCAACGTGATGTCGTGCTCGACCAGCGTGTCGTGCACCGCAGGGCAGCCGATCTCGATCACCTCGAGACCCGGTGAACTCCGCAGCACACGGTGGCGGATCTCGGGTGGCTGCAACACGCAGTCGCCCGCATGCATGCGAAACGGTTCGCCCTGGTCCTCGTACACGACGTCGACCCAGCCGCGAGCACAGAAGATCATCTGGAACCGGACCCGGTGGAAGTGCACGTAGTCGGCGACATCACCGCCGTCGGCGATCAGAATATGGGACGCGATGAACGCCCCTCCCCAACGGTCGGGAAGGAGGTCGCGGTATCCCATCCCGGCGCGTCCGAGGCCGAAATCCGACCCCGCCCGAACGATCGACATCGAGGGCACCGCGGCGGGCACGACCACGTCGGGCGCATCGTTGCGGAACTCGACCTCGGTCCCGTTCGGTGCCGTCCGTGTCACACCCTCGGTGATCGTTCCATCGCTCACGAGCAGACGAACGGGTTCATCGCGGTCGGCTCGGCGCACGCAGATCGATGCGTTCCCGAGCGTGATCGTGATGTCGCGTGGAGCATCCGCCGGGGAGATCGACTCGATCCTGGCGCCGCACTCATCGACGAAGAACGCGACCATCGCGTCGAGATCGACACACGGCACGATCGTCGTCAGCATGGTGCCGTCAACCCAGGTCGTGGGGACCGGCGCCGAGGTAGCCGCGTCCGGCGCGGATCGCCTCGCCCCACGGCGTGAGGATCGCGAACAGTTCCTCGATGTCGTCACCCAACGCCGAGATCGCCGGCGCCATCTGTTCGTCGGTCGCCACCTCGATCGCCTCGCGCGCGTGCCGACCGGGCTGCGACATGTGCGTTGCCGCACCCTCCCCGTCGAGGTGACCGAGGTTGCGCAGGCGGTGCTCGGAGGCATCGAACTCGTCGCTGGTCCATCCACGCGTCCGGCTGTAGCTGCGAGTCGGCATGCCCCAGGAGAGTTCCGTGAGGATGCCGATGTCGGTGGCCGTCAGACCCGCCGCTACCCACGCCGCGTTGTGGCAGTCGCCGCGATACTCACGCAGGAAGTCGCCGGTGTGCCAGAGCGCAGCGAGCGGATCGTCGGGCACGTCGAGCGCCGCGATGCCCGCCGCCATCGCCCGACCGTTGATCGGCAGCGGTGCCGACGCGCGTCGGAGCAGGTCGAGTGCTCGATCGGTGCCGGCGGGTCGCGGTCCGAGCAGTCGCCGCAACTGCCCCACCGCGCCGTCGGCGCGAGCGGCCCGAATCGTGTCGGCGTCGGTGCGCGTCCACGCCAACTGAACGGACGGCACCACCACGGCGGCGCTGAACACACCGAACGCTGCGGCGATCACCTCGCCGGGTACCTGGCCGAGCACGCTGCCGCGGCTCGCGAAGTAGGCCGACCCGTCCGGCAGCGCGACCCCGTTGGCGTCGCCCGGACTCGCATCGAATCCCAGTGCCTCGTAGTTCGCATGGCACTCCGGCGAGAAGTACACCTGCCCGACCACCGGTTCGAGCACCGACCCCAACCGACGAGCGAGCCGTGACGTCGACGAGAGTTCCATTCCCCGGACGGTACGCCACCACGTCACACGGTGCCGGGTCAAACGTGACGAGTCGGCGCGCCTAACGTCGCCTCATGACCGACCGCACCGTCGTACTCGTCCACGGCGTTCCCGAGACCGATGCACTCTGGGGCCCGTTGACGGAAGCGCTCGTCGATCGAGGCCGGACCGACGTGATCTCACTGTCGCCGCCCGGCTTCGGCGTGCCCGTTCCTGACGGCTTCGATCCCGCCATGGACAGCTACGCCGTTTGGCTCGTCGGCGAACTCGTCGCGATCCGGGCGACGGGCACCGAGATCGACCTCCTCGGACACGACTGGGGAGCCGGGCACGTGTACGGCGCACTGCGTCGGCGTCCCGACCTGATCCGGACCTGGACCGGCGACATCGCTGGCGTGCTGCACCGCGACTACGTCTGGCACGACATGGCCCAGGCGTGGCAGACCCCCGAGATCGGTGAGCAGGTGATCGCCGGCATGAGCTCGGCGAGCACCGCTGACAAGGTGGCGATGTTCACCGGGCTGGGGCTGCCGGCGGATCTCGCGTCGCAGCTCGCTGCAGGGCTGAACGACGACATGGCCCGCTGCATCCTGCGCCTCTACCGCACCGGCGCCCAGCCCGCGGTCGGTGAACTCGGCACCACCCTCGCCGACATGGACCTCCCACCGGGTCTGATCGTCGACGCGGAACTCGACGTCTACATCCCCTCGGACCTGTCGAACGACATCGCCCGACAGCTCGGCGCCGAGGTGCTCCGCCTCGACGGCCGCGGCCACTGGTGGATGGTCGAGGACATCGGCGACATCGCCGACGCACTCATCGCGTTCTGGTCCTCCCACTGAGTTGGTCACGCCGGTGCCAGGCACCGGCGTGACCACGTCACTCGACGGGGAGGCCCAGATTGCGGGCGATCACGAGCCGTTGGATCTCACTGGTGCCTTCACCGATCTCGAGGATCTTCGCGTCGCGGTAGAACCGTGCGACGGGGGACTCCTCCATGAAGCCCATGCCGCCGAACACCTGCGTCGCCACGCGGGCGGCGTCCATCGCCGCCTCGGTCGAGTAGAGCTTGGCCATCGCGGCGGCCTGGCCGATCGGACGACCCTGATCCTTCAACCACGCCGCCTTGTACGTCAGGTTGTGAGCGTTCTCGACCTGCACGGCGAGGTCGGACAGTTGGAACGACAGCCCCTGGAACCGTCCGATCGGTCCACCGAACGCATGGCGTTGCTGCGCATAGTCGAGCGACAGCTCGAGGCAGGCCCGCGCCGAGCCGAGGGCGAGAGCCGAGATCGCGATGCGACCGTCATCGAGGATCGACAGGAAGTTCCGAAAGCCCTTCCCGGGCTGGCCGAGCAGGTTCTCGGCGGGGATCCGACAATCGACGAACGTGATGCCGTGGGTGTCACTGGCATGCCAGCCGAGCTTGTCGTAGGCAGGCTCGATCACCATGCCCGGCGTGCCGGCCGGCACGACGAACGCTGAAATCCCATCGGCGGTGCGCGCCGTGACCGTGATGATCGAGGTGATGTCGGTGCCGCAGTTGGTGATGAACGCCTTCGAGCCGTTGATCACCCATTCGTCCCCGACGAGCTCGGCACGGGTCCGCGTCGCCCCGGCGTCGGATCCGCCATCGGGTTCGGTCAGCCCGAATGCGCCGAGCGAGCTGCCCGCGACCAGCTCGGGCAGCCATTGGTCTCGCTGGTCGTCGTCACCGAACCGGAAGACCGGGTTGGCGCCGAGTCCGACGCCCGCCGACAGGGTGATCCCCATCGACTGGTCGACTCTCCCCAACTCCTCGATCGCGACGCACAGCGAGGCGAAATCGCCGCCCCCGCCTCCCCATCGCTCGGGGAACACGATGCCGAACAGCCCGAGCTCGCCCATCGCTCGCACGACGTCGGTCGGGAAGTGGCACGTTCGGTCCCACTCCGCGGCGTGCGGCGCGATCTCCTGCGCAGCGAAGTCGCGCACGGTCGCCCGCAGCATCTCGTGGTCGTCGCTCAACTCCCAGCTCATGATCCTCCGACGCTACCCATCCCCGGTACTGTCGCCATCGTGCAGCCCGGTCCACTGCGAGCCACACTCGGCCTCGCCGTGTCCGGGTTCGTGTTGATCGCCACCGCCTGCGGTGGAGCGTCCACGGCCGCCGACGAGGCGTCCACGCCGCCCGCAACCACCATCGCGGTGCCGGCGACGTCCACCACGAGCACGACGAGCACCTCCACGACATCCACCACGAGCACGACGAGCACCACGTCGACGTCGAGCACCACGAGTTCCACGACGACCACCACGGTCGAACCACTCCCCGACCCGATGCTGCCCGCCAGCAACGCGGCATTCGATGCGATCGCACTGGCGAACCCCGCCGCCAGCCTGACGATCACACGCGACGGACGAGTCGTCCTCGCCCGGGCATCGGGCACCACGATCGACGGCCTCACCGCGACATCGGACGCGCCGATGGTCGTGGCCAGTGTCAGCAAGCTGCTCACCGCTGCCATGGTCGCCCGGCTCGATCAGGCCGGCCTGCTCGACGTCGACCAGCCCACGCCGTGGGCGCTGATGGGGCTCGCCCCGAATCCGGGGTGGAACGACGTGACACCACGCGAGCTCCTCGCGCATGCCGCGGGCATGCCGGTCGTCCGTCCCCAGTGGTTCGTCCGATCGGACGACTGCCGATCGTTCCTGACGACGCTCGTCGAGGATCCCCCGCAGGGCCACCGCGGGCGCTGGACCTACTCGAACGGCAACTACTGCGCGCTCGGACTGCTGATCGAAGCGGTCACGGCGACCCCGCTGGATCGAGCGGCACAGTCGATCCTGCTCGACCCGTTCGGGGCCTCGGGCGTGCATCTCACCACGGACGGTCAACTCCCGGGCGACATCGCCTACGCGCCCGGCGTGGATCGGCTCGCTCGACTCGGCGGCGCCGGCTCGTTCCTCGTGTCGACCGACGATCTCGCCGGGATCATGAACTCGCTCACCCCGGCCGACCGCCAGATCATGACCTGGCCCGGCGTCATCTTCGACCAGTACGGATGGGGCCACACCGGCAGCGTCGACGGCGCGGTGTCATGCGTGTGGATGATGGAGTCGGACCGCACGGTCGTCGCCGCAACCGTCGCAGGCAACCGTCCTGCCACCGGTGGCGACCTCTGCGATCGGGTCATCCCCGCGATGGCGGCCGACCTCGGCATCCCGGCAGGTCGTCCCATACGCACCCCACGCTGATCACAGCGCCAGACACGGTCACCGCCCGTTCGTGCACCGGCAGCGTGGCTGCCTCGCCGACGGCCCTACCCGATGGAGTCGGCGCGGTGATCGACGGCTCGCACCCGAGCGGCCATCCCGACGAGAAGGCGGGGGTACAGCTGCGGCATCGAAGCCAACAGCTTGGTGAACCTGGTCCGATAGATCACGAGGGTCTCCATCGGTGTGTCGGCGACGACAGACGCTGACGTCGGCTGGCCGTCGATGAGCGACAGCTCTCCCACGACGTCACCGGGACCGACGGTCGCGATGCGGCGACCGATCGGCGGTTCATTCACGCCGCCCTTCGTGCCGTCGGGCGCATGCCGCCTGACCTCTGCGGTTCCCTCGCGGATGATGATCAGCCGTCGGCCGACGTCCATCTCCTTGACGAGTACGTCGCCGGGCGTGAAGCTTACGTGGTCCACCAGCTTGGCCACGGCCGCGAGCTGCCGCTTGGTCAGGCCTGCGAACAACGGCACCCCGTCGAGCATCCCGATTGTCTGGCTTCGCGACGCGTCTGTCATCACGCACCCCCTCTGCGGCCCGACCCTACACACCCACGTGACGGCCGGCTGCAAACGCAGGCCGTGGTGGTCACCGATCGCGCACGCAGTGACCGGACGCTTCGTAGCGCGCCGGACCTCGGTCGGAACCGTGATCAGGCGAGGTCCCAACGCTGCCTGGCAGCGGCGACGGTCGGCAGGCCGACGTCGCCCGTCGAGGCCTCCTCGGGCCGGTACCCGTGACCGATCAGGGCAGAGAGCGTTGCTCCCGTCGAAGTCGACAGCGCCTCGAAGTCGTAGCCACCCTCGAGCACGACCACCACCCTGCGGGCAGGCACCAGCGCCTGGAGCCGGACGGCGAGGTCCGCATAATCGGCCGACGTCAACTCCAACCCGGCGAGCGGATCACGGCGGTGGCCGTCGAACCCGGCCGAGATGAACAACCAGTCGGGCGCGAACTCGGCGACGACCGGCGAGACAACCTCGTCGAACACCCGGCGGTACACGTCGCCTCGGGTTCCCGCTGGAAAGGGAAGATTGACATTGCCCCGCGGGGCATCCGCTCCACCCATCTCGTCGGCGCGACCCGTGCCCGGATACAGCGGCGACTCGTGCGTGGACACGTAGAGCACCCGAGGATCGTTGTAGAAGATGTCCTGCGTCCCATTTCCGTGGTGCACGTCCCAGTCGACGATCGCCACACGCTGGCCCTCGTCGACCAGCTGTGCCGCGCCCACCGCGACGTTGTTGAACAGACAGAAGCCCATCGCCCGGTCGGGAACCGCGTGATGTCCAGGAGGTCGTCCCGCGGCGAACGCGACATCGCACGAGCCGCTCCTCAACGCAGCGACCGCGTCGAGCACCGCGCCCGCCGCGCGTCGACCGGTCGTCCACGAACCAGGGGCCGCGAACGTGTCGGGATCGAGATCGCCACCGCCGCGCTCACAGAAGCGCTGCAGTTGCTCGACGTAGGTCGCGTCGTGAACCCGGCCGAGTTCCTCGACGGTCGCCAGACGCGGCTCATGGAACGCGACAGCCTCGCCGAGGCCTGCCTCAGCAATACCGGCGAGCGACGCGTCGAGACGCCCCGGCCGTTCGGGATGCCAGTCCGGTGTCAGATGCTGGTCGAGTTGAGCGGCGGCAAAGACCGCGATGGGCACTCCCACGACGAACACCCTATGCACTGCATTGCTCACAGCAACAGACGTCACACCGTGACATCCGGGCCGCCGGGGATGCCATGCTGAGAGCGTGAGCAACCACGGACCCTCCGAGTCTCCCTGGGCATCGTCGGTCGTGCTCGGCAGCGGCGACACCGCGTTCATCCGGCCACTCACCAGCGATGACCGACCGGCGCTCGCCGAGTTCCATCGGCGACAGTCGCCCGAGAGCATCTATCGCCGCTTCTTCTCGCCCAAGCCCGAGCTCAGCGCCAGGGAACTCGACCACTTCACCGCGGTCGACATGGTCGATCGAGCGGCGCTCGCCGTCGAATCACACGACGAATTCATCGCCTGGGCGAGCTACGAGCGCTGGCCCGGTCGCAACGAGGCCGAAGCTGCCTTCATGGTCGCCGACGACCGACAGGGCGAGGGCATCGCGACGCTGCTGCTCGAGCACCTCGCAGCGATCGCTCGCTCCAACGGCATCGAGCGGTTCACCGCCGAGGTCCTCGGCGACAACCGTGCCATGCTCGCCGTGTTCGCAAAGGCCGGGTGGCCGTTGCAGCGACGTTTCGACTCGGGCGTGGTCGACCTCGACTGGGACCTCGCCACCACCGACGAGTTCCTCGACAGCGTCGAACGTCGCGAGCAGCGCGCCGACTCGCGCGCCGTCGCACGAATCCTGATTCCCCGCGCCGTCGCAGTGATCGGGGCATCGGAACGAGCGGGCTCGGTCGGCGATGCGATCTGGCGCAACGTGGTCGACGGGGTCGACGCGCCGACGTACGCCGTCAATCCGCGTCACGACACGATCCACGGCCATCCCTGCCATCGAGCGATCACCGACCTGCCCGACGAGGTGTCGCTGGCGATCATCGCGGTTCCCGCCCACGCGCTCGACGACACGATCGACCAGTGCATCGCCAAGCGTATGCGCGGAGCCGTCATCGTCACCTCGGTCGACGACACCGCCGTCGACGTGGCTGCGCTCGTGGGCCGGGCGCGTCGCAACGGGCTGCGGATCATCGGTCCGTCGAGCATGGGCATCGCCTCACCCCGACCCGAGACCCGCCTCCAGGCAGCGCTCGTCGAGGTCGCGCTTCCAGCGGGTGGAGTCGCCATCTCGATGCAGTCCGGCTCACTCGGCGGGTCGTTGCTGCGCAAGGCGCGCGACGTGGATCTCGGCATCTCGTGGTTCGTCT
>JAHENF010000062.1 GCA_024643255.1 Ilumatobacteraceae bacterium | reverse complement strand
TCCGTCGAACTGCTCGAGCTGTCGCTTCCGCATGCAGCCAGCACCAGCGCGAGGCCGGTGGTGATCCCGAGCAGGACGCGTGATCGCTTCCGTGATCGTGAAGTCATGTGGTATCCCCCATCTTGTTGTGAACGACGCCCCGCCCACGGGGCCTCGCACGAGCCGAACAGACGACCCGATTTCGAGAAACTAACCGATCGATAGGTTCAGCGGCGGACCGGACGGAAATCTCCGGAACGCTCACGCCTCCGGAGTGAAGTGGATGCCGGGAATCCCGGCCTTCATCGCCTCGTACCAGTCGGGCCGCGGCTGGATGCCCTCGTAGCCGACGCCGATGCGCGGCGCCGTGTCCGCGTTCCACTCCTGGTGGATGGGAGGGATCTGGTAGTAGCCGTTCGCGGCGTTCGTGCCGCCGTCGACATTGAGGTCGTGACCGGTCACGTAGCTCGCCGAGTCGGACGCGAGGAACATCACCGGGCCGACGATCTCGCCGAGTTCACCGATGCGACGCATCGGTGTCCGGCTCGCGATCCACTTGTCCATGCCCATCCCCTCGAGCGCCGGACGCACCATCTCGGTGACGATGAAGCCGGGCGACACCGAGTTCACCCGGACCCCGCGGTCGGCCCATTCGCAGCCCAACTGCAGGGTCAGGTTGCGCAGGGCGCCCTTGGCTGCCGTGTAGGCGATGATGTTCAGTTCGTTCGCGCCGTGGCCCATGATCGAGCAGATGTTGACGATCGAGCCGCCACCGGATTCGAGCATGTGACGGCCCACGTCGCGCATGTACATGAACGCGCCGTTGAGGTCGATCGACATGATCCAGTTCCAGGTGTCCATGTCGAACGATTCGGGAGCGACGCCGCGCATGTCACTGACGCCGGCGTTGTTGATCAGCACGTCGATCTTGCCGTACGCCTCGATGCCGGCAGCGACGACTCGAGCGACGTCGGCCTCGATCGAGACGTCGCCGGGAACCACCGTGACGTTGCTCCCCTTGGCACGACAGACCTCCGCGACCCCTTCGAGGAGGTCGGCTGATCGAGCGGTCAGCACGAGGTTGGCGCCGGCTTCGGCGAAGCCGTGGGCGAACCCCTCGCCGAGCCCCATCGAAGCCCCGGTGATCAGCACCGTCTTGTTGGTGAAATCGAACATCATTGCGCCTCCATCATCATTGCCGGTTCGGATCGACGAGCACTTTGGTCTGCTCGCTGTTGCCACTCGCGAGGTCGGCGAGCGCCGCCTCGAAACCGTCGAGACCGACCGTCGACGTGTGGAGCGGCTCGACGACCACTCGCCCGTCGGCGATCATCCCCATCGACATCTCGAACTCCTCGTGCTGGTAGGCCAGCGCCGAGGTCACCGAGATCTCCTTGATCAACCACGCGCCCGGCGAGATCGCGGCGTCGCTGTCCGCGAGCCCGATCAGACACATCGCGCCGCCGCGGCGGGCGAGGTCGACCGCCGCCTGGATGGCGAACGGACGGCCGACGCACTCGTAGACGATGTCGGCGCCGAGCCCGTGCGTGGACTCCTTGATCACCTGGTCGGCTTCCTCGCCCGGAGCGACCGCACGGTGCGCACCGAGTTGCAGGGCGAGTTCTCGTCGCTGTTCGTTCGGCTCGACGACGATCACCTGGCCGGCACCTGCCGCACGCACCCACTGCATCGTGCCGAGGCCGATCGGCCCGGCTCCCTGGACGACGGCGACGTCACCGAGTTGCAACGCGCTGGTCCGTACGGCGTGGAACGCGACCGTGAGCGGCTCGACCTGTGCCGCTTGTTCGTCGGTGAGGCCGGGGTTCGTCTTGACGACGCGAGCCGCGGCAACGGCGATCTGCGGAGCGAATCCACCGTGCGGCGGCGCCAGCGGATCGCGTCCGAGCACGGAGAGGAACGCGATCTCGCAGCGGTCGGGCTGGCCGCGTCGACACGCTGTGCACCGGCCACACGAGGGCGCGACCGCGACCACGACGCGATCCCCCTCGGTCAACGATCCCACCTCGGTCCCGATGGCAGACACCGTGCCCGACCACTCGTGACCGCAGATCGCAGGGTTGTAGGGCCGACCCGACTGGTAGGCGTGGATGTCGGTACCGCAGATGCCGCAGAACGCGACATCGACGACCACGCCCGTGGGAGCCGGGACGGGGTCGGGGAACTCCCTCAACTCCACCGTGCCCTTCCCGGTGATCAATGCTGCGCGCATGCTGCCTCCGATGTCGTCGCTGTCATCCGGCTCGTGAGGACCCACGGCCAGGTGGACATACTGGCGAGCACCACGCGTCGCTGACGAACCGTCGTGCCCACCAGGAGGAAAAGTCAATGAGTCTCATCGCCGTCGAAGCTGCGATCACCATCGCCGATCCAACGACGCGCCAGGCGCTGATCGAACGGTCGGCGCCGATCCAGAAGGCGACGCGGGACGACGAGCCCGGCTGCATCGTCTACTGCTTCGCAGCCGACCCCTGCCAGGACGACCTCATCCAGGTGTACGAACTGTGGGAGTCAGCGGAGGCCCTCACCGCGCACTTCGATCACCCGAACTACTTCGCGATGCGCACGATGCTCGGCGAGGGAGGCCTCGTGAGCGCCGTGAGCCGCAAGCACCGGATCGATGCGAGCGCCCCGGTGTACGGCCCGGACCACAAGGCGAGCGCTGCGTTCGAGTGAACCAGCCGACACGAGCCGTCGTCTTCGACTTCGGCGGCGTGTTGATCACGTCGATCTCGAACCAGCTCTCCGAGATCGCGGTCACCCACGGGGTGGACACATCCGTCATGCACGAACTGCTGCTCGGCCCCCGGGCGAGTGGGCCGGACCATCCGTGGCACCGCGCCGAACGCGGCGAGATCGCAACCGCGGAGATCCAGGGACTCCTGCGACCGTGGGCCGACGGGTTGGGCGTGACCCTGCATGGAGACGAAATGGCTCGCCTCCTGGCTCCGGGCGGGTACACGGTGATCGACACGATGTCCGACCGGATCCGGCGGCTCCGCGCCGACGGGTACCTCACGGGGTTGTTGACCAACACGTTCGCCGAGTTCCAACCGACGATGCAGCGCGACATCGACTTCTCGCTCTTCGATGTCGTCGTCGAGTCGTTCGCAGTCGGCGCCCGGAAGCCGGAGCGCCTCATCTACGAAGTCACCAGGGAGATGCTCGGCGTCGACCATCGACAGATCGTCTACCTCGACGATTTCGACCAGAACCTCGATGAGCCGATCGCTCTGGGTTGGACGACGATCCTCGTCGACGACCAGGACGAAGCGCTGCGCGAGCTCGACCGGCTCCTGGCGCGGTGACGGTCCAGTACCGGCAGAACTCATCGTCTGGTCAATAATGGTCCGATGACCGCACTCGACGATTCCGACACCGCCGCTGAGGCTCGGTCGCCAGGCCTCACCTACCAGGACCTGCTCGACGCCGACACCCACCCGGTGCCCGACGTGCTCCGCCTCGAATCGCCCCGCTACCTCGGCAGCGGCGACGTTCCCATCGAGCGCTACATCTCACGCGAGTGGCATCGACGCGAGGTCGACCAGCTGTGGTCGCGTGTCTGGCAGTTCGCGTGTCGCGAGGACCACATCCCCGAACCGGGCGACTACATCGTCTACGACATCGCCGAGTTGTCGTTCATCGTGGTCCGCCAGGCCGACGGATCGATCAAGGCATATCCGAACGCGTGTCTGCACCGCGGTCGTCAACTGAAGGAGTACGACGGGCACTGCTCCGAGATCCGCTGCGCCTTCCACGGCTTCGCGTGGGATCTCGCCGGCAACCTCGCCGACGTTCCCGCCGCATGGGACTTCCCGCACGTCGACCAGCGACCCGACGACTTCACGCTGCCCGAGTGCAGTGTCGACACATGGGCCGGGTTCGTGTTCATCAATCCCGATCCCGACGCGGCGCCGCTCGACGAGCATCTCGGCGAGATCGTCGAGCAGTTCGAGGTCTGGGATCTGGGCAACCGGTACGTCGAGGCCCATGTCTCGCGCATCATCAATGCGAACTGGAAGATCGCGCAGGAGGCGTTCTGCGAGGCGTACCACGTCAACGCAACGCACCCGCAGATCCTCACCTACCTCGGTGACATCAACAGCCAGGTCGACGTGTGGGACCGGTGTGCCCGAGTCATCACGGCGGGTGGCACCATCAGCCCGCTGCTGGACTACGAGGTCTCCGAACAGGACATGCTGCGCGGCATGCTCGACGTCCGGGTCGATCAGGAGGCGCCGTTGACGTTGCAGGAGGGCCAGACCGCCCGAGCCGTCGCCGCCGAGATGTCACGTGACCGGTGGCGCCCGGTCGCAGGCGACATGGTCGACCAGATGAGCGACGCAGAGATGATGGACTCGATCGACTACACCGTGTTCCCCAACATGCACCCGTGGGGTGCGTTCAACCGGATCACCTACCGCTTCCGGCCCAACGGTGACGATCACCGGTCGTCGATCATGGAGGTCTTCTTCCTCTCGCCCTTCACCGGTGACCGACCACCGCCTGCCGCCGAGCACAAACTCGGGGTGGACGACCCGTGGACCGATGCGCCCGAACTCGGGATGCTCGCCAAGGTGTTCGAACAGGACGTGTTCAACATGGCCAAGGTGCAGAAGGGCCTCGAGACGACCCGCAAGCCGGGGGCCACGTTCTCGAACTATCAGGAGTCGAAGATTCGCTGGCTCCATGCGCTGCTCGGCGAATGGGTCAGCAACACCACCGACACCCCGGTCAGCGTCGGGACGCGGTCATGAGGGGCATCATCCATCCGTTCACCGGCGCGCTGCACGAGCAGGACGGCGAGGGGAACATCCGGGTGACGCTCGACGGCAAGAGCGGCATCTTCGGCACCGACGGACACTGGATCTCCGGCGAACTCCGAGAGTGCGATCCTCAGCTCTGCGGCTGGGTCGGTGGCCCGATCATCGCCAACCACCGGGTCAACTCGCAGTCGCCCACCGGCTGAACCGTCAGCGAGCCCGTGGCCGAGGCGGATCGGCGAGTTCCACCAGCCGCTCGAGCCCGCGCTCGGCGACCGCAGCCAACCGCGCGAAGGCTTCGCTCACGACCGGGTCGGCGCGCTGCGCCGGCCGAACGCGCGCTGGATTCAGGGCACACTCGTCAGCCCATGCAGCGATGTCCGTTTCGGCGCCGAAGGTGCGGGTCGCGACCGTTCCGCGGGCCTGCATCCCTGCCCAACTGGCCAAGGTGTCGGGGAGTGTGTTCGGTGGACACAATCGGTTGCGTTCACGATCGTCGTCGCGGGTTGCCTCCACGTAACCGGCCAGTGCGGCGTTGAAGCACGGAAAGCCGGCTCGGATCGTCTGGAGCCGGATTCTGTCCGGCGCCCAGATCGGAACCATCGGTGGGTACTGCAGACCCGAGGCAGCGCAGTGCACGATGAGCGAGCCCGGTTCCAGTGGAACGACACCATCGTCGAGGACGATCTCACGGTTGGTCACACGCTCGATGTGTCCCAGGCGCACCACGCGTTCGACGGCTCTGAGGAGATCCAGCTCCCACGTGCCGAGGGTCGGCGTCTTCGCCATCGTCGGCAGGGTGCTGCCGTCGACCCGAAGCATCACGCCGGCAGTCTCGAGGCGCAAGAACAGGTCGTCGAGCGATCGGGACGCGGCCGCGCATTCCATCGTGTCCACAGCGAGCTGCAGGCTCACCACCGGGTCCGGCTGGACGACGGCGCGGTTCAGCATCCAGGGATCGCGCGGGCGCACCCAGACGATGCGGCCGGGCGCGACGCCATGTGTCAACAGCCAGACGATGCCGTCGGTCGCGGTCTTGCCGGCACCCACGATCACGTAGCTGTGCGGGGACGCCGCCAACATCGGGAGTTCGTTGATGGTGACGACCGCGACGTCATCGGCGAACCCGAACGGTGGGGCTGTCGTCGCAGGGATCGTCGGCGACAGATACGTGGCGTCGACCACGCGCCGACGGACGTCGATCTCCAGCGTCTCGCCGGTCACTCGTGACGTCACGAGATGGGACCGGCCGTCCGCCCGGTACTCGCTTTCGCCGAGGAACCGCACGCTGCCCGAACCGAGGAATCGACGATGCAGGATGTCGTCGTAGTACGCCAGGATCTCCGATCGACGAGCACGCTCCTGGAGCCCTGCCTCGGGACCGCTCGACTGCACCGCGCCGCTGCCGAGCGCAGTGGACGCGACGCCGTAGAACAACGATGCCTGGTGCAACTGGACGAACGGGTATGCGTCGTGCCAATGCCCGCCCGGGGCGTGCAGGCGATCGACGAGCGTGACGTGCACGTCCGCGTGATCGATGAGCGCGTCCGTGAACGCCATGCCCATCGCTCCCGCACCGACGACGAGGTAGTCGGTCTCCATCGACCCCACGCTCATCAAGATGCTCCGTCGAACCGTGCGTCACACTGCGACTTCGTGCGGCAACACTACGCTTGATCAGAACGTCGCTCGACCATGCGAGAACGGGCCACTTCAGCTCGGGGCGAGCGCCTCGAGCAGCTCCCACGGCGGACCGCCGCCGCGGTCGGCGTTGTTGACCGACAGCTGCACCTGGGTCGCGCCGGCGTCGACGTGTTCCGCGGCACGAGCGACGACGGCGTCGCGATCACCCCATGCGACGAAGGCATCGATCAGTCGATCGCTCCCCCGGCCGGCCCAATCGGACTCGTCGAACCCCTGGGCCGCCCACTGACGTTGGTACGCGGGAAGCGGGAGGTAGATCGACAGCGCACGACGGCCGACCGCACGCGCCGCGGCCGGATCGGTCGTGAGGACGCACGGCAGGACGACGCTGAGTGCCTTGTCGGGTCCGAGGGTTGCCCGTGCCGCTCGGGTGTGGTCGGGCAGCTGCATGTAGGTGTTGGCGCCGTCGGCGAGGTCGGCGGCGACCTGCATCATCTGCGGTCCGTGCGCCGCGACGTAGATCGGAACCGGGGGCGGATCGGCCGGGGTGTGCAGCAGACCGCCCGACATCGCCGCCTGCATCTCGACGAGATACGTGCGCATCTTGGCGATCGGCGGTTCCCAGGTGAGCCCCCGCAGTTCGGCGGCGGGCGGATGGGAGATGCCCACGCCGTGGATGAACCGTCCGCCCGAGAGTTCCGACAGCGTCCGCGCCGCCTGCGCTGATGCGATCGCATCGCGGCCGTACACATGGGCGATGCCGGAGGCGACCTTGATCGTCGTGGTGTTCGCGAGCAGGTGGGCACACGTGACGTAGATCTCGCGCCCGAACATGTCGGGGATCCACACCGAGTCGTAGCCGAGCGACTCGAGACGCTGCACGTAGTCGACGAGTTCGGTCGCGCCGAACGCGTCGGCGGGCACGATGACGCCACCGATCGGCGACATCACTCGACTCCCGTGAAGTTGGGCGGACGTCGTTCGGCCATCGCGCTGGTCCCCTCCTCGAAGTCGGCGGTGCGTCGGAGCCGCTCCTGTTCGGCGAGTTCGTGATCGGTGGCCGCAGCGACGCGGTCGGCCAGATCGCCGCGCAGTGTCGAGCGGATCGACTCGACAGCGAGAGGTGCTGAGCCGGCGATCTCCGCGGCGAGTTCGTGGGCCGCCGCGTGCAGGTCCGCAAGCGGGACGATCCGGTCGACGAGGCCGATCGCCGCCGCGGTCTCGCCGTCGATGCGGCGCCCCGTGTACAGCAACTCCGCGGCTCGCTGGCCGCCGATGGCCGCCGGCAGGGTCACGCTGAGCCCGAACCCCTGGTGGAAGCCGAGGCGGGCGAAGTTCGCACTGAACCTCGCTTGCGGTGCGGCGACGCGGAAGTCAGCGGCCATCGCCACGCCGAGTCCGCCACCGATCGCGGCGCCCTGTACGGCGGCGACGATCGGCTTGCGCGTGCGGAACAGCCGCACGGCCGCCCGATACAGATCACCGGTCGAGTCGGCCGGGCCGGTCGACGAGAAGTCGGCGCCCGCGCAGAAGTGCTTGCCCTGGGCCGCGAGCACCACGGCCCGGCATGCCCGGTCGTCGTCGAGGGCCTCGAGCGCGTCGGCCAACTCGGCGATCATCGCGAGCGAGAAGAAGTTGTTCGGCGGGCGGCACAGCTGAATCGTCGCGACGTGGTCCGGCGAGGTCGTGACGTCGACGAAATCTTCACTCATCGGTGCAGGTTGCGGTCGAAGAGGTCGAGCATGGCGGCCCAGTGACGGGCGTCTGCCGCCGCGTCGTACGCAGGTCGATCGTCGAAGGCGAATCCGTGATGCGTGCCCCAGTAGCGCTCGAGCCGCCCGCGGACGTTCGAGGCCTGCATCGCCGCTTCGAACCGATCGACCATGTCGAGTGGCACGTAGTCGTCGTGCTCGGCGCATCCGACGTACAGCTCTCCTTCGACCTCACCGAGCCGGAGGTGCGGCGAGTCCGCGCTGTCGACGTGCAACCGTACGCCGTAGAAGGAGGCGGCGGCCTTCACCTGGCCTGGGTACTCGGCGGCGACCCACATCGAGAACGGCCCACTCATGCAGTAGCCGACACACCCGACCCGGCCGGCGTCGGCAGCCGCGTCCCCGGCGGCGTGGGCCAGCAACGCGCCGGCGTCGCGTCCGACCATCTTGTTGCCGATGTTGCCCATCAGCTCGACCATGCGTCGGTACGACTCCTTGCTCGCGAAGTCGAGTTCGAACTCCGGCGTGGAGCGGTAGTAGAGGTTCGGCAGCATCACGTAGTACCCGTTCGACGCGATGCGACGGGCCATGTCGTGGAGCAGCGGTCGCTTGCCGGGCGCATCCATCAGGAACAGCACCACCGGGTGTGGCCCTTCGGTGTCGGGATGCACGATGAACGTGCCCATCGTTCCGTCCGCGGTGGGAATCTCGGCATCGATCTCGACCATGCGCCGACGGTAGCGAGGCCCATCGCCCGCCTTCGACTCGGGCACGGGCGCTTCGGTACCGTCACATTGGATGACGACGGGATGCCGATGGTGACGCCGAGCGTCGAGACCGTCCGAGACGAAGTTCGATACTGGCTCGACGACACATGGGACCCGGATCGATCACTGTCGGACTGGCGCGAACTCCTGGTCGCGTCGGGTTGGGCCGTCCCGTCGTGGCCGCCCGCTTGGCACGGCAAGGGGTTGCCGGCCTGGGCCGACAAGGTGGTCGCGGACGAGTTCCGTCGAGCGGGTGCCGTCGGGACGCCGCTCGGTGGCGGCATGTCGCTCGCGGCTCCCACGATCCTCGAACACGGCACCGATGAACTCCGAGGTCGCATCCTGCGTCCGACGCTGACGGGTGAGGTCACCTGGACTCAACTGTTCAGCGAGCCGGGAGCGGGCTCGGATCTCGCAGGGCTGTCGACGACCGCGGTCCGCGACGGCGACGACTGGATCATCAGCGGGCAGAAGGTGTGGAACACGAGCGCGCATCACGCCGACTACGGGATGCTCCTCGCCCGCACCGACTGGGGCGTCCCCAAACACGAGGGCATCAGCTACTTCGTGTTGCCGATGAACCAGCCGGGTGTCGAGGTACGCCCGATCGTGCAGATGAACCGGCATCAGTCGTTCAACGAGGTCTTCCTGACCGAAGCCCGAGTGCCTGCGTCGAACGTGGTCGGCGGCCTCGGCGACGGGTGGCGGGTGGCGCGCACCACGCTGATGCACGAACGCACTTTCGCGACGCTGCGGCGACCATCGTTCGGCGTCGGCAGCGGTCGCACCATCGACGAGGCCGCCGCCGAGGCCGCCGACCACTTCGCCACCTACGCCTGGTACCCGCAACGGGCGGGTCGCGCCGATCTCGTCGTGGATCGAGCGCGTCACTTCGACCGGGCGCGCGATCCGATCGTTCGCCAGGAGATCGCCCGGCTGGTGTCGTTCCAGCGCGCGAGCGAGTGGACCGCCGAGCGAGCGAAGGCCGCCCGAGCACTGGGGCGCGCACCGGGCCCGGAGGGTTCGCTCGGCAAGCTCGCGGCAAGTGAGGTCGCTCGACGGTCGGCGAGGGTGCACAGCTCGATCGCCGGGGCGTCGGCGCTGCTCAACGGCGCCGACCCACACGACGATCTGGCCGCAGTGATCGCCGAGGTGCTGGTGTCGACACCGGCACAGTCGATCGCCGGCGGAACCGACGAGATCCAGCGAAACATCATCGGCGAGAACATCCTCGGACTCCCCCGCGAGCCCACCTCGGATCGCGGCGTGCCCTTCAGCGACGTGGCCCGCTCACTCCCCGAGCGATGAGATTCCGGGCCGACAGCCGGTCCACCTTCTCATCGCAAGCGCGGAGGGATGCGTCGATCAGGACCATTCGTTCCAGCGGATGAACTCCTCGGCCGGCGGTCGCTTGGCGAGCTTGAAGTCGGTGCCGATCGTGTAGGCCACAGGGAACAGGCCGGCTTGGCTGTAGTCGTCGTAGGGGATGCCCAGTAGTTCGGCGACGTCGCGTTCGTTCTGGAGGTGCAGCGATGTCCATGCCGATCCGAGCCCCCGCTCGCGCAGTGCGAGCATGAAGCTCCAGACAGCCGGAAGGATGCCGCCCCACCGCGAGGCCTGGCGGGCCGAGGGCGTTCCCTCGTCCATCCGGTCGGCCAACAGCGGGATGACGTGGATGGGCACCTCGTGCAGGTGAGCGGCGAGGTGGCGGGCCGACTGGTTGACCCTGTCGGCCTGCGAGCCGGGCGCCGGTTCGGGTGCTCCGGCGTAGGCGGCCTCGAAGTTCTTTCGATAGATGTCGGCGATCGCCTGACGCTTCGCGGCGTCCTCGATGATCATCCAGCGCCAGCGCTGAGAATTCGAGCCGGTCGGTGACTGGTGGGCGATGTCGATGCACTCGATCAACACGTCACGCGGGACCGGGCGGGTCAGATCGAGCCGCTTGCGGACGCTGCGGGTGGTGGTGAGGACCTCGTCGGCGGACAGTCCGAGATGTTCGCTCACGACGCGTCCTGCTCCTTCTGCGCCTTCATCCACGCAGCGGTGGCCTTGCCCATCTTGCCGCCGTCGTAGCCGATCCGTTGCGTCGGCTCGACCTCGAGGATCACGCGGCGCGGCGAGTCGAGAAACTTCTCGAAGACCTTGGCGCCCTCGACGTCGTCGCCACGGATCGCTGTCGCGAGCGCCGGGTAGAACCAGTCCTTGGTCGCCTGGTCGTCGCGGACGATGCAGGTGCCCTTGTAGGTGACCGTCTTGTTGCGGGCCATCTTCGAGCCTGTCGACGTGACGACGATGCAGACGCGAGGGTCGCGACGAACCGCGCTGATGCGGGCGCGTTGGCTGGACGCGGTGAGCCAGAACTTCCCGTCGACGAACACGTACGACATGATCACGCCGACCGGCCAACCCTCTTTGTTCGACCAGATGAAGGTGCACTCGTTCTGGGCATCGAGCATCTCCGCCTCGTCGTCGGCGTCGAGGCCGAACACGGTGACGTCTTCGTAGTTCTCGGGATGTTCGCTCATTCCCGCACGGTACGACTCGGCGTCACGCCGATTCGAAGCGCAGCGGCAGTTCCTTCATCGGGAACAGCAGGAAGCTCGGTTCGTGAACCGGAGTGGACAGCGGATGAGCCAGTTCGATCGACGACGTGCGTGCGAGCCACTGGGTGAACGCGCTGACCAGTTCCTGACGGGCGAGGGCGGCGCCGACGCAGAAGTGCGGGCCGACACCGAACGCGACGTGCTGGGGGTTTCGGCCCCTGTCGATGTCGAACTCGTCCGCTCGGTCGAACACCGATGCGTCACGGTTCGCCGCTCCGTACCGGATCATCACCATCGAGCCCTCGGGGATCACGACGCCGCCGACCTCGACGTCGCGGGTCGCGCGCCGCGCGAGGCCCTGGACGGGGCTCTCGAACCGCAGCACCTCTTCGATGAACGCCGGCACGAGCGACGGATCGCGGCGGATCCGGTCCTGGACATCGGGATACCGGGTCAACAGCCACATCCCGTGGTTCAGGGCGCTGGTCGTGGTCTCGAATCCGCCGGTGACGAGCTGATGCATCAGGTTCTGCAGTTCGGCCACGGTGAGCGGTTCGGCATCGTCCTCACCCTCGTGGGCGTGGACCAGCGTGGAGATGAGATCGTCGCTCGGCTCGGCCCGGCGGCGTTCGAACTCCGCAGCGAGGTGATGCTGCGCTTCGAGTTCGATCTCGACGGTTTCGAGGACCTCCGCTTCGGTCAGGGGGCGCATCGCGAGCGCGAGCATCGCACCGGCCCAACGGTTGAAGCGATGGATCTCGGCGCTGTCGAGACCGAGTTCCTCGGCGATGATGATCCCGGGCAGCGGCATCGCGAAGTCGAGGTTGAACTCGCACTCCCCTCGCTCGATCAACCCGTCGATCAGGCCACGCGTGACGTCGTCGATGTGGTCGGCCATGTCGGCGATCCGCCGCGGCAGGAACGCCTTGGCGACGAGCCGCCGGTACGAGGTGTGCATCGGCGGGTCGGTGCGCTGCAACGTCTCGACGTGGCCCCAGCCGCGTTCGCGCAGGATCTCCTGGTACCGGCGCGCGTTGTCGACCTGTAGACCGCGTTTCGTGCCACCGCCGCGCCCGTTGCTCGAGAACAGCTCGGGGTTGGTGAGCACGAAGCGGACGTCCTCGTACCGGCTGACCATCACGGCGCCGATCTCGGGCATCGGGAACACCGGGCAACGCTCGTGCAGCTCCTGGTAGAAGTCCCATGGATCGTCCTGGATCAACGGGTCGAGCATCGTGTGGTCGACCGGACACGCCAGCGCGCCGATCCGCTCCTCGAGGGTTGCGTCAGCCATGGACGTCATCCTTCCAGGCACCGATCCTCCGAGCGCTGGTCGGAACGGAGCTCATC
>JAHENF010000025.1 GCA_024643255.1 Ilumatobacteraceae bacterium | reverse complement strand
TGCGACGAGCCAGCCGACGGCGTAGCGGGAGTAGACGTCCAAGATGACGTAGAGGTGGAACCAGTTCCATTTGTGGGGTCCGGCGAGTTTGGTGATGTCCCAGGACCACACCTGGTTGGGTCCGTGGGCGACGAGTTCAGGTTTGACGTGAGCGGGTCGGCGGGCTTGTCGGCGTCGTTCACGCACCTGGTGCTGGGAACGCAGGATCCGGTACATGGTCGACACCGAGGCCAGGTAGCGGCCTTCGTCGAGCAGCGTTGCCCAGATCTGGGCGGGTGCTTGGTCGCAGAATCGTTCGGAGTTCAACACGGCGAGGATTTCGTCGCGTTGGGTGTCGGTGAGCGCCCGGTGGGATCGGGGGCGGGGGCGTGGCGGTCCGGCCGGTCGTAGCGTTCGGTGTTGGCGGTAGTGGCTGGCGCGGGAGCGGCCGACCGATCGACACGCCCGAACCCGGGAGATGCCGTGCTCGACGAGTTCGTCGATGGCGGCGTCGATGATGGTGTCTACGTGTCGTCGGTGTCCGCGCTCTTGGAGAGCTCTTCCAAGAGCGCCTGCACTTTTCCCTGGACCTCGATGATCGTTTCGGCTTTGGCCAGCTTCAGTTTCAGGCGTTCGTTCTCGGCGCGGAGCCTTTGCACTTCGGATCGTGACGGGACACCTCGGCCGCCCTCGGAGCCGCGGCCTTCGCTCACCACGAGGGTGCCTTGACGGTGCTGGCGACGCCAGTCCGAGATGAGCGAGGAGTACAGGCCTTCACGGCGCAACAGGGCGCCACGCTCACCAGGTTCGGAGTACGAGTCGTATTCGGCCAGCACCGACAGCTTGTAGTCGGCGGGAAAGATCCGCCGCACCGGGCGTTCTCCAGGAGGTGACTTCGGCGACCGCAACGACTTCCGGTTCGTTCCACCCGACTCAGTCTTGCCGACTCGCACCGGGCTCTGCACTGTGGTCTCCGAACCCATCACCACTCCAATCAGTCAGACACCAAACCTGTCTCACCGATCATGGACACAAAGGGAGCCGCTGCCGTGCGATGATCGGATGCGACGCCGAACACCGTCTGATCAGGCGGCTCGGATCGTCGGTGGTCCGGTGGTCTGAATATTGCCGTCGGGCAGGCGCAGGGTGAGTTGACGGTTGGGTCCCAGCTCGATGGTCCAGCCGTCGTGGTGGATCTTGGTGCGGTGTTTCGTGCAGATGGGGAGCAGGTTGTCGATGTCGGTCGAGCCGCCGTGTCGCCACCATGTGATGTGGTGGAGTTCGCAGCGGTCGTAGCCGACCGCCGGGTGCAATTGTTTCGAGCAGCGAGTGACGACATCGACGTGGCCCGCCGTCACTGCACCGTCGCCCAATGCCCCGGCCAGATTCGGTGTCGCCGCCAACGTGTCGGAACGCTCCTTCACCTTGCACGCCGCGTTCAGCGACGTCGTCGACGCCGCCGCCATCGTGGCCTCCGGAAACGACACGGTCCGCGCGACAGTCGGGCGACCAGCGATGCCTGGCGGGCCTCGACCCAACCGGCGATTTCACGCGCGGTCACCAACGCCGACTCGAGCGCGACCGCGTCGGCGGTCACGTCGGCGTCGACCGCTGCGAGACCCCGGACCCGCTCGACGACCGCACCGATCTCCACGCCGACATCATGCGCACGGCGGTGTCACAGAGATGATGGGATGACGGAGTTATCCGGATCAGACGTCTCGCTCCGTGCGAGATCGTGCGCCGGCGTCCGAGAACCGGAATCATCGGAGAGACTGCAGGGATGCCACGCCTCGTCCCGCGCGACCGTCCATTCGAACGCATCGCCCGATGCGTCGCCGGGCTCGCCCTGTTCGGTGCCGGTATCGCGTTGATCATCGATGCCGACCTCGGCGCAGCCCCGTGGGACGTCTTCCACACCGGGATGAGCGACCTGACCGGCCTTCCCGTCGGCACGGTGATCATCCTCACCGGCCTCGCCCTCCTGGTCCTGTGGATTCCGCTGCGCGAGACACCGGGGCTCGGCACGCTGCTCAACGCCGTCGAGATCGGACTCGTCGTCGATGTCGTCCTGCCGATCATTCCCGAACCCGACCAGCTCGCCGCCCGTTTCGCCATGATGTTCGGCGGCGTCGTCGTGATCGCGATCGGCTCGGGGCTCTACATCGGCTCGGGTCTCGGACCTGGTCCACGCGATGGGCTGATGACCGGGCTGGCGCGTCGCGGCATCTCGATCCGTGCCGCACGCACGGCTGTCGAACTGACTGCGCTCACCTTCGGGGTCCTGCTCGGCGGGGCGATCGGCGTCGGCACTGCGGTCTTCGCGCTCGGCATCGGACCGCTGGTGCAGCTGTTCCTTCCGCGCCTCACGATGCCCGAGCCGGTCGCTTTGGCGGTCGCCGCGGAGGGTGCCGCACCCTGAACATCAGGCCTCGATCGTCAAGGCCCGGACGTCAGAGCGACGAGGCGCGATGGGAGCTGCGACGCTGGAAGAAGTCGCCGACCTGGTTCAGGGCCAGAACCGTGAACGTCAGCAGCAGCGCCGGATACAGCACCTGACCGAAGTCGACCTTGATGTCGCGTCGGGCCTGGTTGATCATGTTGCCCCACGTCGCGGTCGGCAACTGGACGCTGAGTCCGAGGAACGACAGCGTGCCCTCGACGACGATGACCGCAGCAGCGGCCACCATCGCGTACGCAAGCAGGGTCGGCAACACGTTCGGGATGATCTCACGCCGCAGGATCGTCCATTTCTTCGTGCCGATCGCCTCGGCGGCCGTGACGAACTCACGGTTCGAGATGGCGAGGCTGTTCGCACGCGACACTCGCGTGTATGCCGGGATCGAGAGCAGCCCGATCACGAAGCTGATCACGAAGAGATCGCGGACCTCGAAGATCGAGATGAGGGCGAGGAGCAGCACGAGAGCCGGAAATGCCAGCAGCACGTCGATCATCGCCATGAGGCCGGTCTCGGTCTTGCCCCGCACGAACCCGACGAGCGAGCCGAGCAGGCCGCCCACCACGACGCCGCACGTGACCGACACGACGGCGACGATCACGCTGACGTACGTGCCGTGCAGCGCACGGGAGAACGTGTCACGAGCGAGCGCGTCGGTGCCGAGCGGATGCTGCCACGACGGGCTCTCCAACACGGCCCCGGTGCCGAACTCGCCGGTCTTCGGGTTGAAGCCGTTCAACTGGAGATTGGGGTCGGCGAGTGGGAGCGATCCGTGGAAGACCCGCACGTCGAGCTGTGCATAGAGCGCGCTCAACAGGAGCACCACGAGCCAGATCGTGCTGAGCTTGACGAGGATCGGCATCTCCTTGAAGACGGCCCACACCGACTTGCGTGGAGGCTTGACGCCCTGCGGAACGACGAACTCGTCCTGCGGGGTCGTATCGCCGCCTGTCAGCGAGACGATCTCGGCGTTCTGGGCGTCGTCGAACTCTGTGGTCGCCACGGTCAGCTCCTCCGAATCCGAGGGTCGAGCACCGCGTACAGGAGGTCGACGACGGTGTTGATGATCACGAACATCACGGCGATGAAGACGGTGATTCCCTGGATCAGGAGGATGTCACGTCCGTTGATCGCATTGATCAGCGAGAACCCGAGACCGGGAATCGCGAACAGGGTTTCGATGACCACCGTGCCGCCGAGCAGGGCACCGAAGCTGATGCCGATGATCGTCATCAGGCTCAACGAACTGGGCCGCAACGCGTGGCGGAACAGGATGTAGCGGTCGCTGAGCCCCTTCGCCCGAGCGGAGAGGATGTAGTTCTCCTGCAGGGTCGAGATCATGTCGGAGCGGATCAGTCGGGAGAACACCGCCATCTGACCGAGCGCCAGCGCGAACGCCGGCAGGATCGAGGTCTTCAGGTTGGGCACCACCCCGTCACTGAGGCGGTTCCAGTTGGAGGCGGGCAACCACCCGAGCTTCACGGCGAACAGCCAGATCAGGAAGATGCCGAAGATGAAGTTGGGGATCGACAGCGCGACCTGGACCCCGGCGGAACTCACGGAGTCCTGCCACTTCGACTGTTTGTAGGCGCCCATCACCCCCACGGGGATGGCGACGAGCACCGAGATGAAGATCGACATGAACGCGAGCTGGGCCGTCACGGGGAGCCGCTGGCTGATCGTGTCGGCGACGGGTTGATCGGTGATGTAGGAGCTGCCGAGGTCGCCGGTGACCGCGTCGCCCAGCCAGTTGACGTATCTCACCAGGAACGGATCGTCGAGATGCAGATCCGCCCGGATTTGTTCCTCGATTCCGGGAGGACGAGGTCCGGTTCCCAGAATCGTGTCCACGGGGTCCCCGGGGAGCAGCGCAACCATCGCGAAGGTCAAGAACGTGACTGCCAACAGTGTGGCGATCAATCGCAAGAGTATGAATGCGATGGTCTTGACCATGATGGTTGCTGCTTCTCCCCGGGGTCCGTCGTGATGTGTTGGTCAGCTCAGCGAGGGGTCACCCCGCCGAGACGAACACCTCTTGCCAACGCACGGCAGCGTCGGGGATGCCGACGCCGATCTCACCGCTGGGCAGATCCCAGCTGATGATGCCCTTGACGTCGGGCTCGGTGGCGACCATGACTGCGGTGGAACCGGAGTACCACAGGATTGCCTGCTCGTTGATCTTCGTCATGATCTTCGAGTACAGCGCCTTGCGGGTCTCGAAGTCGTCAGTGGCATCGGCTTCCGCCGCCCACTGCTGCATCTCCGGGTCGTTGTAGTTCGGGAAGTTGGCCACCGACACGGCCGGATCGGCCACGAACGGGTCGATCTGTGCGGCCGGGTCGCCCTGGCCGCCCCAACGCCAGCAGTGGGCGAAGTGCTTGTCGCTCACCGCGTTGTTGATGTGGGTCGCCTGGTCGTACTGCGTCAGCTTGACGTTGATCAGACCGGTACCGGTCCACACCTGCTCGATGACCTGCATCGCCGCGATCAGGGTCGGGTCGGGAGGACACGAGAGCTCGACGTCGATCTTCTCGCCGGGAGCCTTGCCGTCCGTACGGGCCGGATCGTCGACATACTCCTGAATGAGCGCCTTGCCACCGTCGAAGTCGAAGGCCGGGTACGAATCGGCGGCTTCCTGGGTCCACCACGGGCTGTCGGTGGAGAACCACTGCGTCGACGGCAACGAGATGCCGGTGCCGCCGAGGGCCTCGATCACTCGCTTCTGGTCGTTCATCTTGTTGAGGCCCATGCGCACACGCTGATCGTTGTACGGCGCGATGGCGGTGTTGTACATACCGCCGCCGGTGTTGTTGCCCTGGAACTCGATCAGGTTGATGTTGCCGCCCGCGGCGCGGGCGTCACGGATGGTGCCCTGGCGCAGTGACTGCATCGCGGTGACGGTGCCCGACAGGAGTGCGTCGAGACGCGTGCCCTCGTCGGGGATCGGCCGGAACGAGATCGAATCGAGGTACGGCAACTGCGTGCCGTCGGCGTCGGTGCGCCAGTAGTTCGGGTTGCGAACCACGACCGTCTCGTTGTCGATGTCACGGGACTTGATCGTGAACGGTCCCGTACCGATCGGGTTCGTGCTGTAGCCGGCGCTGTCAGCGGTGGCGGCGGCAGGGTCGAACGGCATGCCCAGGGGAGCGCCGGCGAGGAACGCCGCGAACGCGGAGTTCGGCCCGCTGAGGGTGTAGTCGACGGTCAGGTCGCCCGTGGCGGTGACGCCGGTGAGCTTCGACGACGAGATGGCGCTGGCCCCGGCGGCTCCTGCCTGCTGCAGCGGGAACATGTCGACGATGGTCTGCGCGGTCAACGGCGTGCCGTTGTGGAACGAGATGTCGGGTCGCAGGGTCATCGTCCACACCGTGAAGTCGGCGTTGGGCGTGAGATCCTCGGCGAGATACGGGCCGTAGCCACCGCTGCCCTGCTCTTCCATCAGCGTGTCGTAGATCGTCCGCATGATGTTGTAACACGGCGAGGAGCAGCTGTCCTCCCATGGCCGCAGGCCGGTCGCCTCGGCCTCGAGGCCCATCGTGACCGAACCACCCATGACTGGCTTCTCGGTCTGCGCCACGACCGATGTGTCGACGTCGGGCACGGTCTCGCGCGGCGTCGTGTCGGTGCTGGTCGTGCCCTCGGTGGCCGTGGTGCCGGCCGTGGTGACATTCGAGGAGCTGCTGTCGCTCCCGCACGATGCCGCCACGAACGCGAACGCCAGTGGAATGGCGAGCGCTGTTACTACTCGTCGTTGTCGCATGGATCCCCCATCTGATTGTTACCTGTGGTTGTGATTCGTGAACCGCTCACGATGCCGACGACGCGGTGCGAAACTCACCCCGGCGACGCCCCCTCTCGTCCGAACGGCTCTTCCCGGACGAGAACATCGACTGTCTAGCACATATGACCGACGTCACACAGTCGGGCTGCCACCGTTCTGATTCGACCCGAGCGCGACGGGCGTCGCGATGGTCGCGTCGTCCGGCCAGGGCTCGATCAACGGGTGGTGGCAGGCGACGAAATGGTCCTCGCCGACGCGCCGCATGATCGGCTCCTCGGCCGCGCAGCGCTCGTCGGCGAGCGGACAACGCGTCCGGAATCGGCAGCCCGACGGCGGATTCAACGGTGACGGCAGCTCCCCTTCGATCACCCTGACGTCGTTGACGTCGATCGACGGGTCGGGCACCGGGCTCGAGCCGAGCAACAGCTCGGTGTACGGGTGCGCCGGGTGCTCGTAGAGCTCGTCGGCCTCGGAGATCTCGCACATCTTGCCGAGATACATCACGGCGACCCGATCGCTGATGTTCTTGACCACCGCGAGGTCGTGGGCGATGAACACGAGCGTGAGGCCGTGCTCGGTCTTCAGATCGTCGAGCAGGTTCAGGATCTGCGCCTGGATCGACACGTCGAGTGCCGAGACCGGCTCGTCACAGATGATCAGCTGCGGATCGGTGACCAGCGCCCTGGCGATCGAGATTCGCTGGCACTGGCCGCCGGAGAACTCGTGGGGCCGCTTGTAGCGCGCCGGCCCGGGATCGACGCCCACCTGATCGAGGATGCGCGCCACGATGTTCCACTGTTCGTCCTTGTCCTTCGGTCCCCACACGTTGAGCGGTTCGGCGACGACGTCGCCGATCATCCGGCGCGGGTTCAGCGACGAGATCGGATCCTGGAAGATCATCTGCAGACGGGTCCGTCGTTGGCGCATCGACTTCGAGTCGAGCGACACCAGGTCTTCTCCGTCGAGGACCACCGAGCCGCTCGTCGGCTTGGGGAGCTGCAGGATCGCCCGTCCGGTGGTCGACTTGCCACAGCCGGACTCGCCGACCAGCCCGAGCGTCTCGCCGGGAGCGATGTCGAAGCTGATGCCGCTGACGGCCTTGACCGAGCGCCCTCGACCGGCAGGGAACTCGACCACGAGATCGGTGACCTGGAGCAGCACCTCGTCGGCGGGCCGCAAGTGACTCGTACCGGATCCGGCCATCAGCCCACCACCTCTTCGCTCGCACGGAGTTTGCCCACAGCAGCGAGTGCCGGCGGGTAGTCGGAGGCGACGTTGCGGGCGAAGGCTTCCTCGCCCTCGGGCGTGCCCACCGGGAAGTGACACGCGAACACATGGTCCGGAGTGTCGATCGAGCGCAGCGTCGGTTCTTCGACGCGGCAAATGTCCTGCGCGTACGCGCACCGCGGCGCGAACTTGCATCCTGATGGTGGGTCGATGAGGTTCGGCGGGCGGCCCGGGATCGCGTTCAAGCGAGTGTGCTTGGCCTGGGTCACCTTGGGGATCGACCACAGCAAACCCTGGGTGTACGGGTGGCGAAGGTGGGCGAACAGCTCGCCGGTCGGCGCCTTCTCGACGGCCTTGCCCGCGTACATCACCATGATGTCGTCGGTTCGCCCGGCGACCACGCCGAGGTCGTGGGTGACCAGGATCATCGCCATCGCCCTGTCTCGCTGCTGTTCGGCGAGCAGGTTCAGGATCTGGTGCTGCACGGTGACGTCGAGCGCGGTGGTCGGTTCGTCGGCGAACAGCATTCGTGGGCCGCAGGCCAGCGCGATCGCGATGCAGACCCGCTGGCGCATGCCGCCGGACATCTGATGCGGATAGTTGTCGAGCCGCTTCTCGGCCTCGGGGATGTGGACGGACTGCAACAGGGCGACGGCGACCTCGTTCGCTTCCTTCTTGCCCATGTCGAGGTGATAGCGCACGTGTTCGGTGAGCTGGCGGCCAATCGTCACCACCGGGTTGAGCGAGGTCATCGGATCCTGGAAGACCATCGCCATCTCGGCGCCCCACAGGATCTTCTTCTCCTTGGAGGACTTGCCGATCATCTGGTCGCCCGCGTACAGCACCGATCCGGTCGTCGTGGCGTTCGCGGAGGTGTTGAGCCCCATGACCGAACGCGACAACACGGTCTTGCCGGACCCGGACTCGCCGACCACCCCCATCGTGTGCCCGCGGTACAGCTCGAACGAGACGCCGTCGACCGCCTTCACCGACCCGGCTGCAACGGCGAAGCTCGTACGCAGATCGTCGACGACGAGGAGTGCCTCGCCCTCGACCTCGTGACGTGCAGGCACACGCCCGACCCGGATCTCGTTCTCCATGCTTCCCCTCTTCCTCTGCCCAGCCAAGTAGTGGCGAACGTCACACTAGGCATGACGCGAGGGGAAGTTCGAACCCATCGCTGCTCAGTAGCGGTAGTGCTCCGGCTTGAAGGGACCGGCGGGATCCATGTCGAGATATTCCGCCTGCTCGTCGCTGAGCTTCGTCAGCTTCACGCCGAGCGCATCGAGGTGCAGCCGGGCAACCTTCTCGTCGAGGTGCTTCGGGAGCACGTACACGCCGAGCGGGTAGGCGTCGGTGTTCCCGAACAGCTCGATCTGGGCGATCACCTGATTGGTGAACGAGCACGACATCACGAAGCTCGGATGGCCGGTCGCGCACCCGAGGTTCACCAGGCGACCTTCGGCGAGGATGATCACCTGATGGCCGTCATCGAAGCGCCACACGTCGGTACCGGGCTTCAGCTCGTCGCGAACGGCACCGGAGCGGGCGAGACCTGCCATGTCGATCTCGTTGTCGAAGTGGCCGATGTTGCACACGATCGCGTTGTGCTTCATCTCCCGCATGTGGTCGATGGTGATGATGTCGGCATTGCCCGTCGCGGAGACGAAGATGTCGGCGGTCCCGACGACGTCCTCGAGCGGCAGCACCTGCACGCCCTCCATGACCGCCTGCAGTGCGTTGATCGGGTCGATCTCGGTGACGATCACGCGAGCGCCCTGACCGCGCAGCGACTGGACGCAGCCCTTGCCGACGTCGCCGTAGCCGCAAACGACGGCGGTCTTGCCGCCGATCATCACGTCGGTCGCCCGAGAGATCGAGTCGACGAGCGAATGGCGACAGCCGTACAGGTTGTCGAACTTCGACTTCGTCACCGAGTCGTTGACGTTGATCGCCGGGAACAGGAGATCGCCCTCGCTCATCATCTTGTAGAGCCGCTTGACTCCGGTCGTGGTCTCCTCGGTGACGCCCTTGATGTGCGCTGCCATCCGGGTCCACTTGCCCGGGTCGGACTTCAGCGTGCGCTGGAGCAACCCGAGCACGATCGCCAATTCAGGGTTCGACGCCTCGGTCGGATCCGGAACCGCTCCGGCCGCTTCGTACTCGACACCCTTGTGGAGCAACATCGTCGCGTCGCCGCCGTCGTCGAGGATCATGTTGGGGCCGTCGTACTTCGTGCCGTCGGCGGCATCGGGCCAGGTCATCATCTGATCGGTGCACCACCAGTACTCCTCGAGCGTCTCGCCCTTCCAGGCGAACACCGGGACGCCCTGCGGATCCTCTGGCGTTCCGTTCGGGCCGACGACGACGGCCGCGGCGGCATGATCCTGGGTCGAGAAGATGTTGCAGCTCGCCCAGCGCACCTCGGCGCCGAGTGCCGTCAGCGTCTCGATCAGCACCGCTGTCTGGATCGTCATGTGCAGCGAACCCGAGATACGAGCGCCGGCGAGTGGTTTGGCCTCGCCGTACTCCTTGCGCAACGCCATCAGGCCCGGCATCTCGTGCTCGGCGAGCAACATCTCCTTGCGGCCGAACGGGGCCATCGACAGGTCGGCGACCCGGAAGTCCCGGCGGGACGCGACGGTGGACGTGGCGGGAGAAGTGACGGTGTCGGACATGGGAAAGCCTCCGTGGTTCGGGAACGTGCGAACCGGGCAGGGGCCTTCAGGCACCGGTCGAATCAGCCCGGCGATTCGGTGCGGCCAGCCTAGCGAGACCGACCGCTCGAACGGGCCGAACGGGATGTCGCGTCAGCGCAGGACGATGGCGTAGACGTCGAGGATGTAGTGCAGGCTGCCCATGTGGTTGTACATCTGCACCACATACGGATCGCCGCCCTCGGTGCCATAGCGCAACAACGACATGTTCGGAACGTTCTCGCCCTCGGGGACGTTGATGTTCGACGAGTCCGGTCGGCTGACGCCACCCGGGTACGCCGACATGAACGTGCTCACGGGAACCGTCGGATAGACGCGCCCGAGCTGGGTGCCGGTGAGGTTGCCGATGAGCGCGGACTGCTGGTCGAGGGTGACGGTGCCCGCAGCGGTGGGCATCGTGACCGAACCGGCAAATGCCTTGAAGCTCCAGCTCTCCTTGCTCCCGGTGCCGAGCGGCACGCTGCCGAAGGCCTTGTCGCGGGTGTCGAAGGCTCGGAACGGGGCCGACAACGGGATGATGCGACCCGTCTGCGTGGTGTCGGCGGGCCTGGCTTCGAAGTAGCCGAACACGTCGACCACGACGTGGGTGTTGCCGCTGAAGTTGCGGATGTAGATGTTGCCGTCGTCACCGATGGGGGCGATCACCATGCTCGCCTTGACCTGGCCGGCGATCACGTTCGTGCTCGACGTCTCCGCGCGCTGGCCCTTGGGGAGCCGTGTCGGCGTGACCGCGAGATTGGTGTTCGTGCTCCCGGCCTGACGGTTCACGGCGGTGACGTTGAGGAGCAACGCCGTGACATTCGCGTTGTTCGGTACGACGAACGCCGGGTTCTTCGACACGGCGCCGCGGGCCTTCACCACGAGGTCGCCGGCACTCCCCAACGGCGTGTTCGCGTTGCGCGTGTCGACGATGCGGCCGGGGCCCTGGAGCACGAGGCGCGCGCCCGGTGTCGCGTAGCAGGAGGTCGAGATCCATCCCGAGACGTCGATCACCACATGGGCACGGCCCGGCTTGGAACTGAACAGACGAACGGTGACCTTGCCATCCGTGCCGACCCCCGCGATCGCGAGGTTGGGGACGTTGCGGCCGGGGAGGAAGTTGACCAGTGACGCGTCCTTGAACGGAGCGCCGCTGGGGCGAACGGACAGGTTGCCCTGTGCCTCGGGCTCGGCGACGGTCACGTTCATCACGACGGCGAGGACGTCGGCAGGGTTGGCGGGGACGTTGCCGATCCCGGTGAGCTGCACTTGGTACTCGTTGCCGCCCGCGGAGGTTGCCTTCTTGCCGGGCTTGACCGGGTCGTTGTTCCCCGAACGCGTGTCGTGCACGCGCGTGGGGGTCAGCGGGTGGAATTCGCCGCCGCTGCCGAGCCCGTCGGCGCAGGCAGTCTGCGCAGCCGCAGGATTCGAGGCGGTCGGGGGCAGCGCCCCGACGGCGACCGCTCCCAGCGCGGCCACGGCGACGGCTCTCCCGACCCACTTCCTAGCGATCATCATTCCAACAGTCACCTTCCTGCCGCCCATCGCAACGGACTCACAGCGGACGCGCCGACGCGGAGCGACGGACCGTACCTGTGTGATCGGACCAGACTATTCAACACTTGAATCGGGCTCGAATGTCGGCGCGATCCCGACCGACTCGATCACGCCCATCAGACGCCCGTGTTCGGCATCGTCGACGAGCACCGATTCGGGGATCAACATCACGGGAATCCCATCGCGCACGTCGTAGCGACGATGGAGTCGGGGGTTGTAGAGCAGGGACTCCCCCTCGACGTAGTACAGCGGCCCCTTGTCCTCGGGGCAGGCGAGAATCTCGAGCAGTGCCGGATCGAGTGCCATGGTGATGTCTCCGTTCAGTTCGAGCTGGTGATCTGGGCGAGGCTGGTGATCTGCGCGAGCACCTCGCTGACACCGTCGTCGCAGGCGCTGCGATCGTCGGCCTCGAGATTCAGGCGCAGGAGTGGTTCGGTGTTCGACGGACGGAGGTTGAACCACCACGAGCCGCACTCGACCGTGAGGCCGTCGAGACGATCCTGCTCACACCCGTCGTACATGCTGCTGATGCGTTCGATCACCGCGTGGGCATCGGTGACCTCGGTGTTGATCTCGCCGCTGGCCGCGTAGCGCTCGTACGGTTTGCGCACGATCGAGAGCGACTGCCCCGAGCGGCCGACTTCGGCCATCACCATCAGCGAGGCGATCAAACCGCTGTCTGCGTTGAAGTTGCGCGCGAAGTAGTAGTGCGCCGAGTGCTCACCGCCGAATTCGGCGCCCGTCTCGGCCATGACCTGCTTGATGAACGAATGGCCGACCTTGGTCCTGACCGGGCGGCCTCCGAGTTCGGTGACGACCTCGGCGACGGCGCGCGAACAGATCAGGTTGTGCAGGATCGTGGCGCCCGGGTGCTGGCGCAGTGTCGCCGCGGCGAGCAGCGCCGTCGTCGTCGAGCCGCTCAACCCGCTGCCGGTCTCGTCGACCACGAAGACCCGGTCGGCGTCGCCATCGAACGCCAATCCGAGATCGAAACCACCGGCGACCACACGCGCCCGAAGATCGCGCTGGTTGGCGGGCTGCAATGGATCGGCTGGGTGATTGGGGAACGTGCCGTCGAGTTCGGGATACATCAGCTCGAGTTCGACGCGCTCGAGGCGCTCGAACACCGCCGGCACCACCAGGCCGCCCATCCCGTTCGCAGTGTCGGCGACGACCTTCATCGGGCCGATCTCGGTGGGATCGATGAAGCTCACCACGTGGTCGGCGAATGCGTCGAGCAGGTCTCGCTCGGTGCGCCTGCCCGAGGTCGCGGCGCGGGCAGGCCGGTCGCCGTCGAGCACTCGTTCGGCCACGGCCTGGACATCGGCGAGACCGGTGTCGACACCGATGGGACGGGCGCCAGCAAGGCACAGCTTCACCCCGTTGTACCCGGCGGGATTGTGCGATGCGGTGAACATCGCGCCCGGCAGATCGAGCACCCCCGAGGCGTAGTACATGAGGTCGGTGGAGGCGAGCCCGATGTCGACGACATCGACCCCCTGCTCCATGACGCCCCGCGAGAACGCGTCGACGAGTTCTGGCCCCGACGGACGCATGTCGCGCGCGATGACGACCTCGTCGGCGGAGGCGAAGGTGGCGAAACCGACACCGAGCGCGTACGCAACATCAGCATCGAGCTGATCGGGCACGGTCCCTCGGATGTCGTAGGCCTTGACGATCTGGTCGAGGACAGACATGGGCGCGCCAGGCTACCGGCCCGATTCCCAACCGTCGGTCGGCGGGCCGCCGGACGGGTCAGGAAACGCGCCGGCCATCTCCGTCGCCGGCGGGTCCGTCACCGGCGAGGGATCGATCACTCCAGGTGACTGCACCGCCACGGGGCGACGCCACGAGGGCCGGTCGCTGTCGTAGCGGACGTCGCCGCGTCGACGCCAGAAGAAGCACAACGCGATCCCGAAGAACGTCAGACCGTAGAAGAACCAGTCGAGCGGCGTCTTCGAGTACGTCAGCTTCACCGTGTTGCTCGTCGGAACGACCACCATGAAGTTCGGAGCAACCCGATACGGCCCTTTGGCACCTTCGACCTTCCAGGTCGGGAAGTAGCTCACCCTGACCAGCACCGGAACCCCGATCTGGTCGACCTCGAAACTGATCGACTGCTCCTCGACATCGACGTTGCTCACCGTGACCGGGTCGAGGGGCACCGGCACGATCGGCTCGGCCGGCACGACGTAGTCGACGTTGCGGCTCCGATCGCCGGGTTCGCCGACGCGCGCTGCGAGATCGATCTCGACGGGGATCCGCTGCCACTCGGGCGGGCCGTCGTCGGCGGGGACCGCCGCCCAGTCATCCTGTCGCTGGAACCAGCTGGTGCCGACCTCCAGGTTGCGTTCGCGCTGGTCGCCACCGCGCTCTTCGACCACGACCGGCTGCACCGTCAGCGGCTCGACGATGCTGGCGTTGCGCAGTTCGAAGATCTCCCACGGCCCGGACGTGGTGAGCAGGGTGAGGTCATCCTGGGCACGCGCCTGCGCCTTTGCCTTGTCGGTACGCACCATCAGGTAGCGGACACCGAGATCGTGCATGTGTTGCACCCCGATCGCCGCGTCGTTGTTGACGTACCGCAGTTGTCGAACGGGATTCGACGAGCTCTCCGACATCGCCGCCGCTGTCAGGAAGTGGTATGGCGTCGTCCCCGACGCCTCGAAGAACAAGCCCTCCATCGACGCGATGCAGCCATCGGTCCAGTGCGGCAGGAGCATCAGCGACATCGTCGTGCCGTACTCCCCGTTGGCGCTGTTGTTCTCCCACAGCGCGCGACCGCAACCGTCCTGCTTGCCGATGTCAGCCATCGTCGTGACGAGATCGCTGTATTCGGGGTACTTCGGGCGTCCCTCGTATCCGAGCATGTTGTAGCGCGTCCAGCCGTCGGCGACCGCTCGCCCGGCGTCAGGGCCCTTCTGCAACGGCCCCCACGCGTACACCGAACTGTCCCCGGCGGATACCCGGCCGCCGAACGGCAGCGTCTCGTACATCCATCCGAACACCGCCAGACACGACAGCGTGATCACTCCGGCCGCGACCGCTCCCTCGTAGGCCGTCAGCTCGGCGGAGGCGCGCCGGTCCTTGGCGACGTTGACCAGCCACGTGATCAGTTCGAGCGCACCGATCACCATCAGCAGATACCTCGTGAGATACACGAAGGGCAACAGACGCGGGTTCCACAGCAGCCCGATGCCGGGCAGGCTGTCGCGGGTGACGTACACCAGCGCGACGAAGGCCAGATTCGTCAGCCCGATGGCGGTGCCGGTCAGGTTGCGACGAAGGATCATCGCGAGGAACCCGACGACGGCGAGCGCGGTGATCAGGAAGTCGAGCGGCGCCGCCAGCGGGAAGAACATGTCCCAGAAGGAGTCGGCGGCACCCTCCGGCCGGAATCCGTACTTCATGTCGGTCATGTACTCGTGGCCGAACAGGAACGGACCGACCCACCACGCCGACAGCAGCAACACGGTGACTCCGGTGGTCAGTGCGTAGACGAGGCGGCGCCGATCGAGCCAGACGAGACACAAGATGGTGGCGCTCACCGCCACGAAGATCAGCACGATGCCGTGCGACACCGCCGCCAGCGACAACACGATCGCCGCCCACACCCGGAACCGGCCGGTTCTCAGACCGTGCGCGAGCAGGCCCAGGCCGAGCACGGCCAGGGTGAGTGCGATCGAGAACGAATACTCCCCCGCCATCGTCGACTTCACGTTCCCGCCGTAGATCGAGTAGCTCTCGTCGAGCAGGAAACACAACGACGCCACGGCGAAGAGTTCGGGAATCGGATGACGGAAGTTCGCCAGACGACCGAACGCCCAGCACACCAGCGGGAACAGCACCAGTCCCGACACCGCCACCAATTTGAAGGCGACGCCGTAGGGCAGGATCACGTCGAGCGCCACGATCGCGAGCGCCGGGATCACCATGTAGAAGCGGTAGATCGGCAGGCCGCCGTACCAGTCCATCGTCCAACCCGACAATTGGAAGTGTGAGAGCAGATTGTCACGGAGGTACGCCGGCGCCCAGACGTGAGCGCCCATGTCGCCACCGGTCGGCGTGGTGCGGTCGAACACGAGATCGCTGTTCGGCGACAGCGGGTTCAGATGCACCACCATCATCATCACGACGGTGGTCGCGACCAGGATGGCCGAGGTGACGAGCACCTGCACGATCCGCTGGGTGGTCCACGGCCGGTTCCACCAGGCGACCGGGCGGCGGAAGACCCGCCGTCCCGTCCTCGTCAGCAGCCCCGGAGCGGCGGACGGCGCAGTCGGCACGGTGCCCGGCTCGGCACCGCGTGCGTCCTCCATTGGTGGTGCGTCGACGATCACCGAGCCCTGCTCCCCGGTGGCCACCTCGGTCGCGTCGAACTCGCGGTCGAACCACGCCCCGAAATCCTCGGAGCCCGACTCTCGGGCGCCCTCGTCGGACGACGCTGATTCGTCGCTCAACGGTCGGCTCCCGAACGATGCAGGGGCTGGGTCTCGATCACGGCGCCCATCATGGCAAAGCGCGATGCGTCAGCACCGTCACAGTGCCCGAAGGATGCCCGTGAGGTTGAAACCGGCGTGGATCATGATCGCCATGCCGAGACGCCCTGTTCTGAGCGCGACGAAACCGAACACCAGCCCGATGACGAACAGGCCGGGGATCTCGATCGGCCGGAAGTGCACGAGCGCGAACACCACGGCCACGCCCACCACCACGAGCCCCTCGTTGTACCGCGACGCCAACGACCGCTGCAGCAGACCGCGATAGAAGAGCTCCTCCATCAACGGCGCGCCGACGACGACGACGGCGACCACCAGCCACCTCGATCCGCTCGCACTGTCGACGAGGTCCTGGGCGTTCTCGTTGAGTCGTGTCTCGCTGAACGTGCTCGGCCACAGCGCTTCGAGCGGGAGGTAGACGACACGGATGAGCACCAAGCTGCAGACCACCCCGATGCCGAGACCGACGACATCGACCGCTCGGAACCGCAACCCGTAATCGGCGACCAGGCTGCCCGAACCCGCCCGCTGAGACGCCAACCACATCGCGACCAGATACGTCGTCCACGCGCCGGCGAGGGCCGCCGCGGTGATCCCGAAGGTCGGATCGGTGGTGCGGTCGGAACCGTGCAGGACCAGGACGATGATCGACGCCACGATCTGCGCGACGAGCCATGCGCCGACGAAGGTCACCGCCGCCGTCGATGCGTCGATCGGTCGAGGCGCAGCGGACGGAAGAAAGCCGCCGGGCAATGAGGCGCTGCCGCGTGCCGAATCGACCACGCTGCGACCCTACCGTCGCCCGGGATCGGACGGCTGTCGGGACCTCAGACAGCGATCAGGGTGTGATGCCCGAAGCGGCGATCCTCGAGGCTCCACCCCGAAGGGACCGACAACCGGCCGGCATGGCGGTCACACAGGTCGTACGCATGCGGATCGCGTTCGGCCGTCAGATGATCGAGCCACACCTGCGATCGCCCGTAGTGGTAGGTCAGGGTGACCTCCGCCCGCTCGGAACAGCCCGTGCGCGAGCACTGCCGTCCGAACACTCCCGACCGGTCCGTCGCGTACATCCCCGCAACGCTAGAGCGACTCGGCATGCCGGCGGTGGATGCCATCGACGGCCAGTTCGGCCACCTCGGTCGATGTGAGCACGACCTGGCATCGCTCCGTATCCCGCCTAGCATTGCGGAGATGAACGACCTGCCTCCTCCCCCGCCACCACCCCCTCCGGGGCGCGGGCGCGGGCAGCGCCGCCCAGACGAATCCTCTCGAAGCCACGGCGACAAGAAGCTGAAGGGCCCCGATTTCGGCGCCGACGGCAGCCAGGGCAGCGGACGCGGCCCCGGAAGCTGGCCGCGTTGGACGATCTGGGTGCTCATCGGCGTGCTGGCGGCGGCGTTCCTGGTCCCGAGTCTGTGGCCGAGCAACAGCGGCGAGACCCTGGAGTACTCCGAATGGCGCACCCAGGTGGTCGACGGCAACGTCTCGACGGCCACCATCGACAACGGCACCGGGAAGATCACCGGCGAGTTCACGAACGGAGACAAGTACTCCACGACGGGCGACGGCGCCACCGGCGTGTCCGACGACGATCGCACGTTGCTGATCGAGAACGACGTGGCATTCGACTTCAAGGCCCCGAGCAACAACTGGCTCCTCGGCATCCTCTCGATCTTCCTCCCGGTGATGTTGATCATCGGGTTCTTCGTGTGGATGCAGCGGCGCGCCCAGGGCCAGATGGGCGGCGTGATGTCCATCGGCAAGAGCAAGGCCAAGAGCTACGACGCCGACAAGCCGTCGACCACATTCGACGACATCGCCGGCTACACCGGGGTCAAGCAGGAGATCACCGAAGTCGTCGACTTCCTGCGCATGCCAGAGCGGTTCCGTGAGATCGGCGCCCGCGTTCCCAAGGGGATCCTGCTCGTCGGCCCTCCCGGCACCGGCAAGACCCTGTTCGCACGCGCTGTCGCCGGCGAAGCCGGCGTCGGCTTCCTGAGCGTCACCGGTTCGGACTTCATGGAGATGTTCGTCGGCGTCGGCGCCAGCCGTGTCCGCGATCTGTTCCAGCAGGCGCGACGCATGGGCAAGGCCATCATCTTCGTCGACGAGATCGATTCGATCGGTCGCAAGCGCGGCGCCGGCCTCGGCGGCGGCCACGACGAGCGTGAGCAGACCCTCAACCAGATGCTTGCCGAGATGGACGGATTCGAGCCGTCGGAGGGCATCGTCATCATGGCGGCCACCAACCGCCCCGACATCCTCGACCCCGCGCTGCTGCGCCCGGGCCGTTTCGATCGTCAGATCGTGGTGCCGTTGCCCGAGTCCAGCGAGCGCAAGGCGATCCTCGAAGTCCACAGCCGCGACAAGCGCATGGGCCCCGATGTCGACATGGAGACGATGGCCCAGGCCACTCCGGGGATGTCGGGCGCCGACCTGGCGAACCTCGTCAACGAGGCGGCACTCGTCGCGGTTCGGCGGGGATCGAAGCAGATCGAGCGCATCGACTTCGAGAACGCCCGTGACCGGGTGGTCCTCGGCGCGACACGCGAGTCGATGATCCTGTCGGCCGAGGAGAAGAAGGCGACCGCGTACCACGAGGGCGGCCACGCGCTCCTCGCCACGGTGCTGCCACACGGCGACCCGCTGCACAAGGTCACGATCCTGCCGCGCGGCATGGCGCTCGGCGTCACGTGGTCGCTCCCGCAGGAGCGCCACACCTACTCCAAGGAATTCTTCGAAGACACGATCTGCAAGGCGATGGGTGGACGCGTCGCCGAGATGATCGTGTTCGGGCACCTGAACTCCGGCGCCGCGAACGATCTCGAGCAGGCGACCGGCATCGCCCGGCGCATGGTGCGGGAATGGGGCATGTCAGAACGCGTCGGCCCGATGGCGTGGAGCAGCCAACAGGCTGTGTTCCTCGGCGAGGACCTGATGTCGTCGCAGCGCGAATACTCCGATGACACGGCGAAGCTCCTCGACGAGGAGATCTCCCGGATCCTCACCTCGCAGGAGAGCCGGGCCAACGACATCCTGTCGCGCCATCGCCGTGGACTCGAGCTGATCGCCGAGGCGTTGCTCGAACGCGAGACCATCGACGGTCCCGAAGTCGCCAAGCTGATCCAGCAGGGAATGGCCGAGTCAGGCCAGCCCGCCAGCGACATCGTCGCTCACTGACCTTCCGGTCCGGTCGCCGGTCAGTCCGGTCGCCGGCACGAGCCGCCTCCGGGCGTCGAGCCCGGTTCGCGGGCTTCGGCGACAGCGGCCCACAGATCGGTTGCCGTCATCGGACCGAGGAACGTGGCCACCGCGACACCTCGGTCGTCGGCGACCACGACCGTCGGGACCGCATCGATCGAATAGCGCTCGTGCAGTGCGCGGTCAGCGCCGTACTCGACATCCTGTACGGCCACGTCGTCGCTGGCGAGGACTTCGGCCTTCGACAGCACGCTCTGGCACACCGAACACGTCGCCGACGTGAACACCGCCACGAGCCATGGTGCGTCAGGGCGCTCGAAGTCGGCCCGGTCGAGCTGTGTCGGCGTCCTGTAGCGGTGCTGCGTCGGCGCATCGGGCACCCGGCGTCGACGAGCGACCACCGCCACGATTGCGACCACGGCGACGATCGCCACCGCCACGAGGAGTCGTTCCATGGCGCCGGAGGCTAACGGGATCGGTCAGTCGCCGCCCGAGGGCAGCGCCCACGAACCCGAGCGACCCTCACGGCCGGCGCCACGCGACAGCAGACGTTCGACGAACACCCGGTTCGACGATGCGACGATCAGCTCCCGATCCAACACCTCGGTGTCGACCAGGTCGATCGTGATCACCGCGCCGGGCCCGATCGGGATGTCGGTCAGCGAGGCGACGTCGGTGGGACCCGCGGGGCCGACCGACTGGATCGTGATCGCGCCCTCGACGTTGTCGACGTTGTAGATCACGAGCGCGGCCGGCGTCGGCTCCGACGGTCCGATCCCGATGTGCCAGCGCGATGCGACGTATCCGTCTTCGCGCGGTGGAGCGCCGAGGACGACGGACGTCGCCACCGAGTCGCCGGCCGGACGGGTCAGGATGCGCTCGACGACGATCGATGGGTCCGCGAGCGTCGAGAACACCGTTGCGTGGCGGCCGTCCGGCAACGGCCCGGCAACGGCTTCGTCGGACGGATCGAACACGACGACCTGATGCGCCGGGACGTCGATCGGTGCGGTGTCGCCGTATGCGGCATCGATCGGGAGTCCGAGGAAGACGGCGTCGACCTCGACGTCGGTGTCGGTCGGGTTGTAGATCGCGAAGGTCTCGGTCACACCGTTTCCGCGCTCGCCATCGGCGAACCACCACTGATCGCGCAGCGCTGGTGCGGCCAACGTGATGCCGTAACCAAGCCGGCCGCCACCGAGGTAGTGCTGCGCGCGACCGACGACGAGCCGACCGCGCTGTGCCGCCACTTCGACCGCGATCACCGCTTCGTCGCGGGCGCCGAGCTCGGCGATCGGGATCGTGCGCACCGAACGGGGCGGCACGGTGAATCCCTGAAAGGCCGCGGGGGTCGATTCGCCGGCCGCCGTTGCGAACTTGAGGTTCACGCTGGCGGTGTCGTCGTAGGGATTGGTCAGGATCAACGTCTCGACGCTGCCGTCGACGGTGAATCCGTCCGCCAGGAACCATTCGTCGGAGGTGTTGTTCGCGCACGGCGTCACCGAGTCACCCGCCGGATGGAACGCGCGCTGCTCGACGAGTCCGCCGCCTCCGTCGAGCTCGACCACCACGCTGGCGAACGAGGTCGTCGCGAACGCGTCGACGTCGATGACGGTCCGCGACCACGGCTCGACCGAGACCTCCTGATCGATCGCTTCGCCATCGGACGTCAACACGCTGAAGCGCCCGACCAGACGCTCCGAGGCGCGGTTGGAGATCACCACTTCGCCACCGACGCCGTCCTCGCCGCTCGCCGGGACCCCGGGGCAGAACCAGCTGCCGGTGAGCGCCGCGTTGTCGTCGATCGCCGGCATCCACGCACCGGCAGGAGTCGCGAAGTACGGATCCGGTTGCACCGGCTGGTCACGTCCGACCGCCAACAGCGCTGCCATGCCGGCAGAGATGACCACGACGGCGGGAATCGCTCGACGAATCATGACTCGCCCGATTCCGGACCCGGCGTCGGTTCGCCGACGACCTGGAGCATCGGATCGACGATCGGCTCAGCCGACAGGTCGATCAGCGTTTCGTCGGTGGTGACGAGTCCGCTGCGGCGCCCGGTGCGGACCTGCACCCTGGACACCATGATCAACGCGGCGATCCAGAACGCCGCTTGGAGGAAGACGAGCAGGAGTCGGCTCACCGGTGACTCATAGCGCAACTCGGCGACGCCGCCGGTGACGACATCGAATGCGGTCGTCTCCCCGAATGCCCGGCGCGGTGGAACCGCCGAGCCATCGACGCTGAGCGCCCAGTGGTCGTCGAACGGGACGGCGACGTGCACCACCCCGGGCTCGATCGACTCCACCGAGGTGCCGAACTGATCGGCCCCGGCGAACACCGGAGTCGAGCCGCTGAGATCGGCGCGCACCAACACGTCCGGACCGGCGGCGTCGCTGGCGCCGGCCGACGCTCCCGTGAGCAACGCCGTCGTCGGCAGCCACGCCCGGTTCTCGAACACCTCGAGCGTCGGAAGCCGCGGCGAACGAGCCACCAAGTCGAGCTGATCCTCCATCGACTGCACCAGCCCGACCGGAAGCGGGAGCGGGTTGTCGACCGTCGAGATCACGCCGTCGAATTCGGGGATGACGACATAGCGGATCCCGAGGGGCGCCAACAGGCGGCCGGCGCGCAGGGTCGACGAGGCCGACACCTCGTCGAGGGCAGTGGTGATCAGGTCGGCTGCCTCGTTCGGCGGTGGCATCCACCGATCCTTCGCGTCGAGCGCCCCATCGTCGATGATCGCCCAGGACACACCGTCGCGATACTCGGTCGAGGGCACGGGCAACAGCCGGGAGTCACCGATCAACAACACGTTGAAGTCACCCGTTGCGTCAGCATCGGCGAGCGACGCATCGATCAGTTTGGCGAGTGGAGTCGACGGCGTCTGGAACGAGCCGTCAGCGAGTGCGAGGGCCCCCGGAACGATGCCGACGACCACGGCCACGCTCGCGAGGATGCCGAGCGGCTGCTTCCACCCGAACGACGAGCCCCGCACGTCGAGGTCGAACGCCGCGAGCGCGGCGGCGGCCGCGATCGACGTTCCCAATGCCACGGGCACGAGCAGCACACCGGCCTGAGGCGTCGCCATGGGGAGCGATCCACGGTCGCCGAGCACGGCCAGTGCCTCGAACACGACGACGAGCAGGCCCGCGCGGACCGCCCACGTGAGGCGCCACGCCCGCGAGAGCAGCAACGCGGCCAACACCGGGACGTAGAGGGCGAGCGAGAGCGCGGCGAAGTCGGTCACGCCGATCTCGAACGACGCGAGCGAGCGCAGGCCGAGGCCCGCGTCACCGATCGGCGAGGCACCGACGAGGCCCTCCCACGACCAGGAGGAGATCCACGGAATGTTCAACAGTGCGGCGACGACGGTCGCGCCTGCGCCGGTGACAGCGAACCACCCGGCGGTGACCCACGAACCCCGCGCCAGCAGGGTTCCCAGCGCGAGCACCAGAGCGACGAGCAGGACGAGCGGGATCGCCACCGGGGCGAATGCTGCCGCCAGCGCAATCGCCATCCCGGCAAGCACCGTCCGACGCACGCGTTCCACCGGGCTGAGATCGACCACGCCATCGGCGAGATCGGTGTCGGCGAGGAACGGATCGGCGGTCGAGATGCCTGCAGCGCGGCGCAGCAGGTGCACGGACCAGGGAACCGCCGCATAGACGACGAGCACCGTGAGTCGGCCCGACGACATCGCTCCGCTGACCAGCGGCGTGGCGGCATAGACGAGCAACGCGCCGACCTGCGCCCGCGTCGACGGGAAGACCGTCGAGAGCTTCCAGACCCCGGCCACGCCGACGAGGATCAGGCCGAGCACGAACAGGGTCTGCAGCATTCCCATGTGGAACAGGGTCAGGAGCGACATCGCCGACAAGGTCGCCCAGCCGGTCGGGTTGGCCGATGTGGCACCAGCGCCATTCGGATTCCATCCCGACATGAACGTGTCGAGCAGCACCCGCGGGCTGTTCGGGAAGGTGAGGAACTCTCCGACCGGCGGAATCCCGCTGTCGAAGAACGACCGGGCGCCGATGACGACCCCCGCGATGACCGCGATCCAGGCGAAGACCGGAGCGGTCGTGCTCTGCCGCCAGCGCCTGACCTCGGACTCCGATCCCACGTATGTGGCGGTCTCGCGGCTGCGTAGGTACGAATTCAGGCGGGCACTGCCGCGTTCCTGGAGGCTGTACACCTCGCGTTCGGGCACCTGTCGACAGGGCTTGATCTCGCGACGTCTGGCCACCAGCGCGGGTGTACGCGGGATGAGCCCCAGCAACGCCCCGAGCGACTTCCATGCCTGACCGAAGCGACCGGTGAACAATCCGATCAGCAATTCGGCGATCGTGAGGGCCACCATCTCGAGCGATCGACCGGGCAGCCTCGACGCCCCGGTGAGCGTTGCCACGGTGCGCATGCGGTGCCGGGCCCGCAGGCGACCGTGGGCAAGGTCGGGGCGGCGTTCGCGCAGCGCACTGCGATGACGCACGCGCGCCGAGGGTGCCACCACGACGCGGGCACCGCTGTGATGCAGCCGCCAACACAGTTCGGCATCCTCGCCGTGGAAGTCGATCGCAGGATCGAACCCACCCAGCGTCCGGAACAGATCGGCGCGGATCAGGAAGTAGGCGGACGGCAGGACGAAGACGTCGCGGACACCGTCGTGCTGCTCCTGGTCGACCTCGCCAGGTTCGACGACCGGGTCGATCTCACCGAAGCGGTCCATGCTGAGGCCGACCGACTCGAGCACGCTCGGATCGTCCCACTCGACGAGCTTCGGCCCGACCGCTCCCGCATTCGACCGGTAGAGCTCCTCGACGAGCAGGCGCAGCGCATCGGGAGCCGGAGCGACGTCGTCGTGGCAGAACAGGAACATGCCGTTGTCGCCCTCGACGAGGTGCAACACCTCGTTCGCTGCCGGCCCGAACCCGACGTCGATGCCGAGTGAGCGGACGAACGCCGACGGAACGGTCTGCCTGATCCGGGCGTCGAGCTGATCGAGCTCGTCGGCATCGGGGGTGCCCGTGATCAGGAACAGGGTTCGCAGGTTCGGGTAGTCCTGCGCAGCGAGCGACTCCAAGGTCGTCTCGAACCACGGACCCGGTTGGTGGACGATGACGACCGCGACGACGGGCGGTGCTTGTTGAGTCTCCGGTTCCACGATGGAGCGAGGCTAGCGACGTGGGTCGGTAACGTATCGTCATGGCCAGTTGGACCCAGCTCGACCCGACGAGTGTGGACCTCACGAACTTCGACCTCTCGCACGTCGATCTGTCGTCGGTCGATCTGGCTGACCTGGTGCGCAGCACGATCGACGCGACCGGACAGGCCACGAACGCGGTCTCGCATCGAGCGATCGAGATCGCCAAGGATGCGGCGTACGTCACGGTGGGTCTCGGGCTGCTGAGCTTCCAACGGGTGCAGGTTCGGCGCCGCGAGCTCGAGCGATCCCTTCGTCGCTAAGATCGCGAACCCGTGTCGTCGACCACCCCCAACGCGCAGGTGCGCACACCGCTGCCCGAGGGCACGCTCCCGGTCGGCATCTCGCTGCTGGTCGCCGGTCTGGCGACGTACGCGTTCTTCAAGGTCGGCACCGTCGCGGTCGGCGGCGTCGAGGCATTCGCACCGATCGCGTCGATGTGGTTCGCCGTCTTCGCGCTCGCTCCCGGGTTCTTCCTCCCCCTCGAGCAGGAGTTGGGGCGTGCACTGTCACACCGCCGTGCGATCGGCGAAGGCGGACGTCCGGTCGTGCGCAGGGTCGTCGGACTCGGTGGGTATCTCGTCGTCGCGGTGACGATCGGCGTGCTGGTGCTGAGCCCCCTGATCGCCACCTCCTACTTCGACGGCGACTGGTTCATGGTGATCGCACTGATCGCCGCCTTCGCCGCGTATGCCCCGGCGCACATGGCTCGAGGGGTCTGCTCCGGCAGCGGACGCTTCCGGGACTACGCGATCGTCCTCGGCTCCGACGGGATCGTGCGGATCGTGTTGTGCATCGTGCTCGCGGTGATCGGGGTCACCGCCGTCGGCGCCTATGGCATGGCGATCGCGATCTCCCCGCTGTTCGCGGTCGCCTACGTGTACCGCCGCGGTGCCCTGCGCACCGATCCCGGCCCGGCGGCGCAGTGGAGCGAGGTCACCCCGAATCTCGGATGGCTGCTCGTGGGGTCGGTGTGCGCCGCGACACTGCTCAACGCCGGGCCGATCGCGGCGAGCATCCTCGCTCCGGACGGTGACGAAGGGCTGGTCACTGCGTTCTCCTACGGCGTGCTGCTGTCACGCATTCCGCTGTTCCTGTTCCAAGCTGTGCAGGCGGCGCTGTTGCCGCGGCTCAGCCAGCAGGCGGCCCGCGGCGAGTTCGACGAGTTCCGCTCGGGCTTGCGACGGCTGATGCTCGTGGTGATCGCCGTCGGCGTCGTTGGCACCGCCGGTGCCTACGTGCTCGGCCCGTTCGCGTTGGCCACGATGTACGACGCCGACCTGACCGGCCGCACGCTCGCGATGCTGTCGCTCAGCAGCGCCGTCTACATGCTCGCGCTGTCCAATGCACAGGCCGTGATCGCCCTGCAGGGCCACGCCCTCGTGGCACTCGGTTGGGCCCTGGGCGTCGTCGCCTTCGGCCTCGGCACCTGGCTGTCGGGTGACGACGTGTTCAAGCGGATCGAAATCGGGCTCGTGGTGTCGTCGGTCGTGGCGCTCGTCACGTTCACCGTGGCACTGCGGTACCGGCTGCATGCCGGCGGAACCCCGAATACGGCGTCGATGATGGATGCCATCACCGACATCCCCTTCGAGATCTGAATCGACCCGACCGCCGACGGCGCGTGATCAGCCGGGGACGGGGAGGCCGGCCTTGGCGGCCTCGAGCTGGAGATCGTGGGCGACCATCATCTTGACGAGGGCCGGGAAGTCGACCTCGGGTTCCCAACCCAGTTTCGTACGGGCCTTGGTGGCGTCGCCGATCAAGAGGTCGACCTCCGCCGGTCGCAGGAACTTGGGGTCCTGACGCACGTAGTCGGCCCAGTTGTCGATGCCGACCTCGGCGAAGGCTCGCTGCACGAGTTCCTCGATCGAGTGGGTCTCACCGGTGGCCAGCACGTAGTCACCAGGTTGGTCCTGCTGGAGCATCAGCCACATGCCCTTGACGTAGTCACCCGCGTAGCCCCAGTCGCGCTTCGAGTCCAGGTTGCCCAGCACGACCTCGTCCTGCAGGCCGAGCTTGATCCGGGCGACCGCGTTGGTGACCTTGCGGGTCACGAACTCGATGCCGCGTCGCGGGCCTTCGTGGTTGAACAGGATCCCGGACGACGCGTGCATGCCGTACGACTCGCGGTAGTTCACCACGATGTCGTGGCCGAACACCTTCGCGCAGCCGTACGGACTGCGCGGGTGGAACGGCGTCAGCTCGGTCTGCGGTGTCTCTCGCACCTGGCCGAACATCTCCGAACTCGATGCCTGATAGAAGCGGATCGGATTGTCCTTGGCGCCGCCCACCATGCGGACGGCCTCCAACATCCGCAACACGCCCAGCCCGGAGATGTTCGCCGTCAACTCAGCCTGCGAGAAGCTCAACGCGACGAAGCTGATCGCACCCAGGTTGTACACCTCGTCGGGCTGACACGCCTCCATCGCCGACACCAGCGACGGCAGGTCGGCGAGATCACCGGACACCAACTCGACGAACGGCAACTCCGCCTGGATGCGCTCGACACGCGGGTTGTTCTGGCCCTTCACCATCCCGAAGACGTGGTAACCCTGACCGTGCAGGAACTCCGCCAAGTGCTGACCGTCCTGGCCAGTGATTCCGGTGACAAACGCTGTGGGCATAAGGCACAGGAGTCTACGGCTCACACCGGCCATGACGCAGGTACGCTCACCGTCCGCATGACGGTGTTCTCGTGACCCTGACCGTGGCGATCGACGCCGGGCCACTCCATGGCCCGCGTACCGGCATCGGCAATGCGGTTGCATGGACGATCGACGCGCTGCGTTCGCGCACCGATCTCGACGTGACGCCGTACGTCACGAGCATGCGTGCCCGTGTGCGGCCCCCGGAACGACGACTTCCCGTCCCCGCTGCCGCCGCGCTCGAACTCTGGGCCCATCGTTCGCCGCCCTACGATCGGTGGCTCGGCAATCCCGATGTCGTGCACGGCACGAACTACGTCCTTCCCCCGACACGGTGCCCACGACTCGTCAGTGTGTACGACTGCTGGTTCCTCGACCATCCGGCCGACGCCCTGCCCGACGTCCGGCGAGCCGCGGCGGTGTTGCGTCGGGCGACCGCCGACGGCGCTCATGTCGTCACCAGTTCCGACGCCACCACCCGACGCGCACGCGAACTCCTCGACACCGATCGTGTCCGCACGATCCTGCTCGGCCCCCCGCCGATCGACCCGACGCCGGTGGCAGACACCCCGCCGAGCACGCTGCCCGACCTCACGAGCGCACCGTTCATCCTGTCGATCGGGACACTCGAACGACGCAAGAACCTTCCGACGCTCGTCACCTCGTTCGGTCGGGTGGCCCGCGAGCACGCCACTGTCAAACTCGTGATGGCCGGCGCCGTGGGCAACGATGCAGATGCGGTGAACCGGGCGATCGCACGGCTGGACCCCGCCATCGCCGAGCGGGTGGTTCGAACCGGGCCGGTCGACGACCTCACGAAGCGCTGGCTGCTGCAACATGCCCGGGCCCTGGCCTATCCCTCGCTCGACGAGGGTTTCGGATTCCCGATCCTCGAGGCGCAGACGGTCGGGACGCCGGTCGTGGCCAGCACGGCAGGGTCGATCCCCCAGATCGCCGGCGCCGCCGCGCTCCTGAGCCCGGCGCTGGACACCGAAGCGCTCGCGGCCAACCTCTACTGGATCGTGTCGAACGACGAGATGCACGCCAAGCTCGTGCGCCGCGGACATGCCAATGTCGCGCGCTTCTCCTGGGCGCTGACCGCACGACAACTGACCGACGTGTATGCCGAACTCGCCGCGACCGGGGGACAATCTGCATGAACGCCGACAGACCCATCGCGCCCACCCGCATCGCCGTTGTCTCGGGAGGCGTCGGCGCCGCCCGCTTTCTCGCCGGTCTGACCGACGCGATCGAGCACGGGCTCGTCGACGGGTGCCGAGAGGCCGACGAGGTCACCGCGGTCGTCAACACCGGCGACGACTGCACACTGCACGGCCTGTCGATCTCACCCGATCTCGACACGGTGACGTACACGCTCGCCGGAGCGATCGACCCTGACCGCGGGTGGGGCCTCGTCGACGAGTCGTGGCGGGCGATGGAGTCGCTCGGACGCTACGAATCGGTGCGCCCCGAGGGATCGCTCGCGGCGCCACGTTGGTTCAATCTCGGCGACCGCGACCTCGCCACGCACTTCTTTCGTACGGCTCGGCTCGCCGAGGGCGCGTCGCTGACCGAGGTGGCCGATGAGATCCGACGCGCCTGGGAGGTCCCGGTCCGCATCGTGCCGATGTCGAACGACCGGTTGAGCACCATCGTCCGCCTCACCGACGAGCACGGCCCAGGCGTCGAGGTGTCGTTCCAGGACTACTTCGTCAGGCTCCGACATTCGGTGCCGGTCGAATCGGTCCGGTTCGACGGTGCTGCCGAACTCGCGCCGGCGGCACGCCAGGCACTCGAAACCGCCGATGCCGTCGTGATCGCGCCGTCGAATCCGATCGTCTCGATCGGACCGATCCGGACGCTCGCGGGCGTCGACGAGCTCCTCGGGTCGCGTCGCGACAGCGTGGTCGCCGTGTCACCGATCGTCGGCGGCGCTGCGCTCAAGGGTCCTGCCGATCGCATGTTGATCGAGCTCGGCCACGAAGCGTCGGTCGTCGGCGTCGCCCGGCTCTATGCCCCGATCGCTTCCGTCCTGGTCGTCGACACGGTCGATGCTCATCTCGTCGATGCGGTCGAGTCGCTCGGCATGCGCTGCGTCGTCGCGCCGTCGGTGATGTCGACGCCCGAGCGCGCCCGCCTGCTCGCGGCGCGCACCATCGACTCGGTGCGCTGAGTCAGGCGCCGGCGGTCAGCCGGGCAAGGCCGTCGTCGAGATCGGTCCAGGGTGACCACGCAAGATGGATCCGTGCGCGCACCGGCGAGATCGCAAAACGCGCCAGGTCGTCGGATCGTGGCGCGCGGTGCACCACGTCGATGTCGGCGGCATCGGGAACATGGGCGGCCACGCGTTCCCAGAGATCGGCGATCGAGGTCTGGACTCCGGTCCCCACGTTCACGAGCAGACCGCCACCTCGCTCGCCCGCTCGGGCCAAGGCGTCGACCGCGTCGTCGACGTACAACAGGTCGCGCGTCTGACGGCCATCGCCATCGATCACCGGCGACGACGACGACGTCGCCGCGTGCACGAATGCACTCACCACTCCGGCGCCGGCACGCTGCCGCTCCCCGTACACGGTCGCCATCGCGAGCGCAGTGAACTCGACGGCGTGGACGTCACGGTAGGACACCAGCAGGTCGACGATCGCTCGCGCGACGACACCACGGACGCCACGCGGCACGAGCTGCGCGACCTCGACGTCCTTGAGTGGCAGCACACGCGACATCGGGTGACCGTGGATCGACGTCGCCGGGACGGCCACCACGACCTTGCCCACCCCGTGACGGCGAGCAGCGTCCAGTGCGGTGAGCGCAACCTGGAACGCTCGTGCATGCGCCGCGGCCGACTCGTCGGACCTGGGCAGGGGCGTCAGGACGTGGATCACATCTGGCCGGCGCATCCCGATGAGCGAATCGACGTCGCCGGATGCAGCATCGAGGTGGTGGAACTTGAAGGCGCCACCCGATGTGCGAGCGTCGGCGAGGTTCGCCAGCGATCCGGACGACAGGTCGTCGATGACATCGACGGCGTGATCCTCCGAGAGCAGCCGATCGACCAGATGGGACCCGATGAATCCGGCTCCACCGATCACGACCGCCTTCATGACGGTTCCGGAATCGCCATTCCGACGGCCACCGACCCGTCATCGACGATCCCATCTGCTCCGACCATCGAGTCGGTGAGCCGTGCGTCTGCACCGACGACGCCCATCACGAGCGAGCGTTCGACGACGGCACGGCCGCCGATCCGAGCGTGCGGCAGCAACACCGAGTCGACGACGGTCGCGCCTGCCGCCACGACGACATGATCACCGATGATGCTGTTGCGGACCGTCGCATCGGGGGCGACCGTCGCCGACGGTGACACGGCCTCGCAGCGGTCGAACCGACGGGCGTCGGAGAGCAGGTCGAGGTTCGCGGCCCGATAGAGCTCTGGCCGTCCGGCATCGATCCAGTAGTCGTCGGTTGCCATACCGTACAACGTGCCGTCGCCGACCAGGTGCTGGAACGTGTCTCGTTCGACCGACACCTTGGCGCCGGGAACGATCCGATCGAGCACGCTCGGCTCGAACACGTAGGTCCCGGCGTTGATGAGATTGCTGGGCTCGGTCCCGGGCGTCGGCTTCTCGACGAAGGCGCTGATCCGACCGTCCTCGGACAGGTCGACCACGCCGAAGGCCGACGGGTCGTCGACCCCGATCAGATGCAACGTCGCCTCGGCGCCGAAGCCGCGATGGGCCGCCACGAGCGCCGCGACGTCGAGGTCGGTCATGACATCGCCGTTGGCGACCACGAAGGTGTCGTCGATACCGGCGGCGTCGGCGGCGAACCGAATCGCTCCCGCGGTGTCGAGCGGTTCGGGTTCGACGGCGTAGGTCAGCTCGACCTCACCGCAGCGCCCGTCGGGGAACGCCTCGATGAACGGTTCGGGCCGGAAGCCGAGCGCGAGCACGACCTCGGTCACACCGCCACGGGCGAGACGGTCGACCAGCCGAGCGATCATCGGGCGATGCCCGATCGGCAGCATGGGTTTGGGCACGCTCTGGGTCAGCGGGCGCAATCGAGTTCCGAATCCGCCGACCAGAACGACGGCGCGCATCAGCCCGCAGTCGTCGTCGGCGTCTCGGGAGCAACCGACGACGGCGTGTCTCCGGCGGGAACCGTGTCGCCGGCAGGCGTCGTGTCACCGGGGACCGATGACACCGGCGACAGGGGGTTGGCCGGCGTCTGACCGTTGTCGACCTGGCCGAGCGCCGGGAGGTTCGGGGCCCACGGCGGCATGCCGACGTCGGTGTCCTTCGGGACGAACGCGATCGACACGACCATCTGATCCTTGTCGAGGCGGATGTTGTCGAAGTCGGCGATGTAGGTCGTGCCGTTGTCGGTGTCGGTGAAGTTGTTCCACACGATCACCTTGAGCTCGGCGTTCTCGTCGGTGCCGTCGATCGAGCACGTGGTCTCGCCCTCCTCGAACACGCCGGTGTCCTGCTGATACGGCAGTCCGGCGCGCTGAGATTCGGGGAACGTGAGCTTGCTGTTGGTCAGCTTCACCCCGTAGGTGTCGAGGAAGACGCCCAGGGTTGCCCGGTTGCCGACGGATGCCGTCGAGAACGGGTGCCAGTGGATCAGCCCATCGTCGTGACTGTGAATTCCGGTGCGCTGGTAGGCGGTGAACTCGTCGGTGCCCTGTGTCTCGGCGTTGCCGTCGAGCTTGAACCAGGTGTCGCACAGGTAGAAGCCATAGGCGTGGTGCCAGTGGTCGGAGAGCTGCGGCGCCGAGGCGTCGGCGGTGGGTCGACTCTGGCGCGCGTAGATCACGAGGCCCAGGCCGAGCACGACGACGAGCGCCACCACCATCGGGAACAGCGTTCCGCCCTGGAAACGCACTTTCTTGCCCTGACTGGACTTGGCCAGCTTGGCGGCTTTCTTGGTGGATGACGAGGAGGGGGCCACGAGGACGAGAGGCTAGCGGCGCCTCGGCGCCTTGAGGGGTCGCGGCCCCTCGCGGCGCAGTGCCAGCACCAGGTCGTGGTAGGCGTCGCCGACGGCACTCGGGCTCGCCTCGCGCACGACCCACCCCCGCCCGAGGGCCCCCAACCGGCGACCGCGAGCGGGGTCCTCGGCCAGCGTGCGCACCGCTTCGACGAAGGCCGCGGGGTCGTCCGGGGCGACCGAAACGCCGCCACCGGACGCGGCGAGAATGCGAGGGACCGCGGTGTCGGCATCGATCGCTGCGACGACGGGTCGGCCGGCGGCCATGATCGAATACGTCTTCGACGGCACGCTCACCCGCCCGAGCCCGGCGCGCAATGGCACGACGTGGACGTCCCCGGTGGCCAGCAACTCGGCAAGCCGCGAGGGCTCGATGTATCCGGCGAACCGGAGGTTCGTGAGGTCCCGAGCCGACTCCTCCAGCGAGGCGCGCGCGGCGCCGTCACCGTTGACGAGGAAGGTGACAGCGGGCATCGCCCGCGCCGCGGCCACCACCAGCTCGAGCGACTGCGAGAACCCGACGTTGCCGGCGTAGAGCACCACGGGGCCGTCGCCGAGATCGAGCTCGCGTCGGTAATCGGTGAGCCGGTCGAGCGGGGTGATCGCCTCGGTGTCGACGAAGTTCGGGATCACGTGGACCCGCGGTGCAGCAGCCGCCGGGAGTTTTGCGACCACGTTGTCGCGGAGATCGTCGGACAGCACGGTGACGGCGTCAGCGGCCCGATAGCTGACACGTTCGAGCCACGAGGCCGCGGCGATGATCCGGCGGTTCGTGATCGCCCCGGTCTCGACCGCGGCGTCGGGAAACACGTCTTGGATGTTGAAGATCAAGGGAGCGCGTCGGACCACAGCGGCGAACCACCCGCTCAGACCGAGCGTCAGTGGTGGCGACATCGCGATCACTGCATCGGCACGCCGGCCCCACCCACCGACGCGGACGCACTGGAGACCGGCGACGATCGAGTAGCCGACGAATCCGATCGCACGGCGGACCAGATTGGACTTGTCATCGCCCGGGAACGGGTGGACCCGGGTGATCGATCCCCACGGGGTCACCTCGCGCCTGACGAGCCGACCTGTCCAGCCCGGGTCGATGCGGTGGTTCCGATACCACGGCAGCGACGTGACGACGTGGACGACGTGGCCCCGATCGACCAGCTCGGCCACGATCCTGGTCATCACGGTGCCGGTCGGCGCGGTGTCGGGCTCGAAGTGGGGACACAGCACGATGATCGGCCGCCCACCGGTCGGACCGCTCATCGGTCGGCGTCGAGCGCGGTCCGGTAGGCGCCGGCGAGCGCGGCGCCTGAGCGTTGTGTCGTGAACGACGCGGCGCGGCGCCGCCCGGCAGCGCGCAACTCGCCAGACCGTCGATCGAGCACGTCGAGCGCATCCGACCACGCCTCGACATCACGCGGGAGCACGATCCCGGCGTCGCCGACCACCTCGGCCAACGCCGCCTGGTCGGAGCAGATCACGGGCGTGCCGAGCGCCATCGCTTCGACGACCGGGGCACCGAATCCCTCGTACTCGCTCGGGAACACGAGCGCGTCGGCCAGCGCGATGAGCCCGTCACGATGCGCATCGCTCACCCGGCCCGGTCGCACGACACGACGACCGAGCCCGAGGCGCTCGATCGTCGCGGCCACCTGGCCCTCGCTCGAACCTGCCCCACCGAGCAGGACGAGTCGCAGATCGGGGTCGTGCCAGTACCGCGCCATCACCTCGAGCAGGAACAGATGCCCCTTGTGCGGGTGGGTGATCGCGGGAAAGACGAGCACGCGGCCGGCGCCGAGGCCGTAGTCACGTCGCAGCTCGAACGACGACGGCGCATCAGCTCCGATCGCGGGCTCGACCCCGTGGGGGACGACAACGACGCGGTCGGGATCGATGCCGTAGGCGTCGATCACGGTGCCGCGGACATAGTCGGTCGGCACGGCGACGGCCGATGCCCGGCGCACCGAGCGGGGAATCGCCCACGACAGGTACCGCAGTTTCGATGCACTGAGGTACCCCGGGTGGGTGAGGTGCTGCAGATCGTGGATCGTGAGCAGGATCGGACGACGGCCTCCCACGGGGGCGGTCCCCCCACCGTGATGCACGAGTTCGGCATCACGGGTCTGACGGCGCAACCAGGTGTGTTCTGCCACGATGCGGCGGGGCCGTTCGTCGCCGGTGATGCCGGCTGCGACCATCGGGTACAACTCGCCGAGCTCCGGATGCGCATCGATGAATGCCGGCAGGCAGTACAGCGTCGGGACGAACTCGGCCGGCTGCGACCCGAGGCCGACCAGCTGGCGAACCAGGTACTGCTCCGATCCCCCGACCGCTCCCGGGACGCACCACAGCAGGTTGACGGCGACGTCGACGGGTGACAGCCGTCGACGCCCGTCGACGTCGGATCCCGATTCGGGCGTGGGGGTGAGGGCTGATTCGATCATGCGACGAGTTCACGGTAGACCGCGAGCGTTCGCTCGGCGGCGACCGACCACGACAGCGCGCTCGCGCGTCGCCGCCCGTGCTGACCGAGCTCGACGCGACGATCGAGGGCCTCGACGAGACCGGTCACGATGCTGTCGACGTCGAAGGGATCGACGAGGACAGCGGCGCCATCTGCGACCTCCTCGGTGGACGTGCCGCGGCTGGTCACGACCGCAGTTCCCTGCGCCATCGCCTCGGCGACCGGCAGCCCGAAACCCTCGCGTTCACTCGGATAGGCGAACACGGTTGCGGCCGCGTACAGGGGCGCGAGATCGGCATCGGGGACGAACCCGACGAAGAGAGCGTCCGCGGCGCCCTCGAGGCCGGTATCACCCCAGCCGTCGGCTCCCGCGACCACCAGCGGAAGACCCGCCCCGCAACGCCCGACCGCCTCGACGAGCCGGCGGAGGTTCTTGCGTGGCTCGAGCGTGCCGACGAACAGGACGAATTCTGGCGGCAGCCGATATCGCCGACGCACACGCTCGACATCGTCGTCGGTCACGGTGACGATGTCGACGCCGAGTGGCACGTGTCGCAGCATCGCCGGGTCGAGACCGGCGACCTCGCAGTCACGCATGGTGGCGTTGCTCGAGCACAGCACGCGATCCGCGCGGCGACCGATCACGTCCAACGAGCGTCGCATCGTGCGGACCCCGTGGCGGGAGAACTTCTCGGGGTCGTGGACGAACGCGAGATCGTGCACGGTGACCACCAGCGGGGCCGACGTCGCGCACGGAACGAGCCCCGTCGCGTGAGCCACGTCGATCTCGCCGATCACCGATTCGACCTTCGGCCAGTTGAGCCGGGTCCAGGTCTCGTACAGGGCGGGGCGCGCCAGTGGCAGCATCGCGACCTGGCCCACCGGGCGGAATTCCGGTGCGGGCGGCCTCGGGTGACGTCCTGCCACCTGGTGTACCTCGACGTCGGCAGGGCGTCCGACCAGTTCGCGAGCGATCCGCAGTGCGGCGATCGCCGTGCCTCCTGGCGACGGGTGCCAGCACTGTTCGACCGTGTACGCGACGCGGATCGGCGCCGGGTCATCGTGCACATCGTTGTCCGACATCGGTCCATGATGCCGTCCCAGCCCCCTCCCCAACCCGAACCCAACCCGAAATTCGGAGTGATTGTTGCGCTGAGCGCAACAATCACTCCGAATTTCCGCGCGATTGGGGGCGATGACGTGCGGTTCAGGCGACGATGCCCGCGGCCACGGCGGGCGCCCGGTACGCGACAGCGAGCGTGTCGACCGTTTCATGAGCATTCAGGCCGCTCGGGTTGGGGACGACGAACAGCCGCGCACCCTCGAACGGTTCGGGCTGCTCGCCCATCTGCGCCTTCGCGACGGCGAATGCCGCGCGGTACGCCGTGATGCCGGCGACCGCCACCACGAGCGGCTGATGCTCGCGGACGAACTCGCGGAGCAAACCGCCGCCCTCGCGCAGCTCCACCGTCGTGAGCTCCGAGGCCTTGGCGGTCGCCCGATGGACCACGTTCGTGATGCCGATGCCTCGCTCGATCAGGTGGCGACGATCGGCGTCGGTCATCCCGTTCCTGCGGTCGATCGGTCGATCGATGACGCCGGCGGCGAGCAGTGCCGGATAGAAGCGATTCCCCGGATGCGCGAAGTGCGTCTGCGTCGCCGCCGTCCACAGTCCCGGATTGATCCCCACGAACAACAACCGGAGACCGGGGCCGACCAGATCCGGCACGGTCGCGCCGACGAACGACTCGAGTTCGGCGCGGCTGAAACCCATCCGCTGATCCTGGCACGTCGCCGAAATCTCATTGCAGTGACGGTGATCCTCCGGGAACACTTGCCCGATGGCGAACGACCACTGGCCGCTGTTCGATCTCGAGGTGCGGACCCCGCGACTGACGCTGCGCTACCTCGACGACGAGCTGGCGGCCGAACTCGTGACCGTTGCCGCCGGCGGCGTCCACGACCCGGCGACGATGCCCTTCTCGATCTCGTGGACCGATCTGCCGTCACCCGAGATGGAACGGGAGGCGATGCGGTTCTACTGGTCGAGTCGGGCGGAGTGCCGGCCCGGCGCGTGGCGTCTCCTGCACGCAGTGATCGTCGACGGTCGGGTCGTCGGCGCCGCCGATCTGTTCGCCACAGACTTCCCGGCACTCCGGCAGTTCGAGACCGGGTCGTGGCTGGGGATCGGGTTCCAGGGGCAGGGCCTCGGACGGGAGATGCGCACCGCAGCGCTCACCCTCGGCTTCGATGGCTTGGGAGCCGAGTTCGCCCGCACCGGGGCCTGGCACGACAACGAGGCGTCGCTCGGCGTGACGCGATCACTCGGCTATCAACAGGTCGGACAGCGGCGCGCCCTCAGACGCGGTCAGCCCGACGAACTGTCGGAGTTCAGGATGGATCGGAACCACTGGGCGACGATTCGGCGTGATGACATCACGTTGCACGGCGTCGAACGGGCCCGCGACTTCCTGGAACTCTGACGTCAGAGTGCGAGACGCGCGACGAGCTCGGCGAGCGGGGCGCGGAAGTCGCGGAGCATCGGCAACCCCGCAGCACGCCAGACCGCGTTCTCGAGCACGCTGTTCGCTGGGCGCGGCGCCGGGCGCGGTGGGTCGAGATCTGCGGTCGCGATCGGCTCGACCCGGCCGGGATCGTGCCCGGCAACGGTGAGGATCTCGCGGACGAACTCGTACCAGCTGACCGCGCCCTGGTTCGTCACGTGATGGATTCCGATGCGCCGATCGGCGGCCAACCGCCGCAGGGCAGGTGCCAGGTCCGCAACGAACGTCGGGTGCCCGCGCTGATCGTCGACGAACGCGAGCGCCTGACCGGGGTCGGCCGCGAGGCGCAGGACCAACTTGACCATGTTGTTCCCGTGCTCGCCGCACACCCACGACGTGCGCACGACGGCCGCCGCATCACCGGCCGCGTGCTCCCCCGCCAGCTTCGACTTGCCGTAGACGGACTGCGGGTTGGTCGCGTCGTCCTCGCGGTAGGGACGATCGAGCGTGCCGTCGAACACGTAATCGGTGCTGACGTGGACGAAGTGGGCGTCGACCAGCTCGCACGCCGCAGACAGATGGCCGACGGCGTCGGCGTTCACCGCGAATGCAAGCGCTTCGTTGGTTTCACACGCATCGACCGCCGTGTACGCCGCGGCGTTGATCACCGCGTCGGGGCGTGTGGCGACGAGCAACTCGCGCACGGCCACCGGATCGGTGATGTCGAGCGCCGCCTTGTCGAGCCCGACGACGTCATCGCCGAGCGACACCGCGTGGGCGACCAGGTCGACACCGAGTTGACCCCCGGCACCGGTGACGAGCAGCTTCACCGGCGACCTCTCAGAGGCCGGCCTTGCGCTTCAACGGTTCCCACCAGTCACGGTTGGTCCGGTACCACTCGACCGTCGAGGCGAGCGAGTCGTCGAACGAACGCGACAACGACCATCCGAGCCCGCTGATCTTGCCGATGTCGACGGAGTATCGACGATCGTGTCCGAGACGGTCCTCGACCGGCCGGATGAACGACTCGTCGCGACCCGTCAACTCGAGCAGACGGTGCGTGAGTTCGACGTTGGTCACCTCGTTGCCGGCACCGATGTTGTAGATCTCGCCGGCAACTCCCTGTTCCAGCACCAGGTGAGCGGCGATGTTGTGGTCCTCGACGTGGATCCAGTCGCGCACGTTCAGCCCGTCGCCGTAGAGCGGTACCTGCTTGCCGTCGAGCAGGTTGGTGGTGAACAGCGGGATCACCTTCTCGGGGAACTGGTACGGCCCGTAGTTGTTCGAACAGCGCGTCACGACGACGGGGAGCCCATAGGTCGAGAAGTACGACAGTGCGATCAGGTCGGAGCCCGCCTTCGCCGCCGAGTACGGAGAACGCGGAGCGAGCACGTCGGTCTCCACCGACGACCCCTCCTCCACCGATCCGTAGACCTCGTCGGTCGAGATGTGCAGGAACCTGCCGACCCCCACCGTGTTGGCGACATCGCACAACACGTTGGTCCCCATGCAGTTGGTGCGCACGAACGTCGAGCCGTCCTCGATCGAACGGTCGACGTGACTCTCGGCCGCGAAGTGGACGACGGCGTCATGACCGTCCATCGCACGCGCGACATCGTCGGCCTCGCAGATGTCGGCGTGGACGAACTCGGTGCGCCCGTCGTCGAGCACGTCGCGAATGCTCTCGAGATTGCCGGCATAGGTCAGCGCGTCGTAGATGGTGATCGAATGATCGGTCGTGGCCAGGACGTGACGCACGTAGTTCGATCCGATGAATCCGGCGGCCCCGGTGACGAAGAGTCTCATGACTGCACTCCCTGACTGAGTTGGGCGAAGGTGGGGGCCGAACGGTCCTTGGCCGAGATCTGCGCCTCATCGTCGGCGTCGATCGGCAGTGGCCACCGGTCGATGACGAGCGGATCGAGCGGCGTGAACGCCGAACCGGGCATGCCCGGCGCCCACTCGTGGTCGAAGCAGTAGGCGTATTGCGTCTCTGGAGCCAGCGCCTGGAAGCCGTTGGCCACCCCGCTCGGCACGAGAACCTGGACGCCGGGCTCGAGTTCGACCTCGTCGACGAGTCCGAAGGTCGGTGAGCCGTCGCGAACGTCGACGTAGACACCATGGGCGCGCCCGTGGGTGACCGCGACGAGCTTGGTCATCTGCTCGGCGTGCATGCCCCGCACACCCCCGAGATGTGTCATGGTGACATTGATCTGATCGATCCGATCGAACGGCGATTCGGCATCGACGAAGGCCGACCGGCGGAACAGCTCGCGCACCGTTCCGCGCTCGTCGGTGACCTGCTTCATGGTGACGATCATCAACCCGTCGATCGCGCCACGTCGAGACGTGAAGTCGATGACCTTCATTCGACGTCGATCTGGCAGTGGTCGCCGACCATCAGGCGAATGGCTCGAGGCTTGCGTTTGGTGCGCGACACGACGGCGTCGCTGCCGATGAGGCTGTCCTCCAACCTCGGGATGTCGAGGACCTTGCTGCGCTCCATCACGACCGAGTGTTCGATCTCGGAATGCCGGACCTCGCAGTCGGCGCCGATCGCGCTGAACGGTCCGATGAAGCTGTCGACGATCCTCGTTCCCGGGCCGATGGCCACCGGACCGCGGATCGTCGAGTTGATGATCTCGGCGCCTGCCTCGATCACGACTCGGCCGTCGATGAACGAGTTCGCGTCGACGCTGCCGTCGATTCGAGCGGTCAGCGTCTCGAGGATCAAGCGGTTCGCCTCCAACAACGGGGTGAGCTTGCCGGTGTCGATCCACCACCCGGTCAGGATCTCCGTGCGCACCCTGCGGCCATGGTCGATCAGCCATTGGATGGCATCGGTGATCTCCAATTCGCCGCGTTCGGACGGGTCGATCGCTGCCACCGCTTCGTGGATCTCGCGATCGAAGAGATAGACGCCGACCAGGGCCAGGTTCGACGGCGGATCCGCCGGCTTCTCGACGAGATGCACGACGTGCCCCTCGTCGTCGAGCGTCGCGATGCCGAACCGCTGGGGGTCGGCGACCTCCTTGAGCAGGATCTGCGCGGACGGCGGTGTGTCGCCGCGCCGGGCGGTGACGAACGCATCGACGAACGCTTGGAGGTCCTGTTCGAGCAGGTTGTCACCGAGATACATCACGAAGTCGTCGTCACCGAGGAATTCGTGAGCGATCAGCACACAGTGCGCGAGCCCGAGCGGTTCGTCCTGCGGGATGAACGTGATCGAGGCGCCGAACTGCGATCCGTCACCGAGGTCGGCCATCACCTCGTCACGGGTGTCGCCGACGATCACGCCGAGTTCGGTGATGCCGGCAGCGACCATCGACCGGATGCCGTAGTGCAGGATCGGCGTGTTGGCCACCGGTACCAGTTGCTTGGCACGGGTGTGGGTGATCGGCCGCAGCCGCGTACCGGCTCCGCCGGCGAGAATGAGTGCCTTCATGACCGCCCGAAGTGTAGAGCGCCGCGCGTGGCGAGCACGGTCTACGGCACGACGGGGGGCGGCGGTCCGATCCCCCGGAAGTAGTCGAGGATCGGTTCTGCCCCATCGTCGAGCAGCAGGACGGCATTGCCGTCCTTGGTCACTCCCACGACGGGGAGTTGGTACTTGTTCAATCCTGCGGAGAATGCCTTGCGGAGCGTTCCGGCAGCGGCGACGGGATCGAGACCTGGGTCCATCCGCACGGCCGCCGTGCCGGCGTCGATCAGCTTCGAGGCGAGGAACGGGTCGGACTGCAGCTGTGCGATCGTGGCGTCCGCGGTCTGTTGGAGGAAGTTCTGCTGCCGTTCGATCCGGCCGAGGTCCGATCGCGGATCGGTCTGCCACCCACCGTCGCGGAACTCCTCGTAGTAACGGCTGCGGGCGTACTGCAGCGACTGCACGCCGTCGAGTTGATGACATCCCGGTTGTTGGTCGAGTCCGGTGTTCTTGTCGCGCGTTGCGTACTCGAAGCACACCGTGGTGCCACCGACGGCGTCGACGAGATCCTTGAATCCGTTGAAGTCGATGTCGACGACATGGTTGATCGGGATCCCGAGTTCCCGGGTGATCGTCGCCGCGAGGACGTCGGTGCCATCGCCGTAGGCCGAGTTGATCCGGCTGGGGCTGTCACGTCCGACGATGTCGACCCAGAGGTCACGGGGCAGGCTCACGATGGAGGCGCCGTTGCCGTTGGCCTCCTGTCGCAGGATCATGATCGTGTCGGAGCGTCGACCCTGTACCGCGCTGGTGTCGCCGATGCTGCCGAAGTCGGCATCGTTCGGATCGGCGTTCTCGCGGGTGTCGGAACCGATCAGCAGGTAGTTCTGCGCCGGGCCGTCCTGAGCGGTCAACACGAGTTCCAAGCCCTCGATGCGTTGGACGTCGGCCGTGCGCGCGTTCGCCGCGGTGATCACGCCGAACGCACCGAACCCACCGATCACTGCCGCGAGCAGCAGCGCCACGGGCGCGGAACTGCGTCGACGACGCACCGGATCAGACATGTCAGCGAACGCTACTGCCGCCGGAGCGGCCGCCGTCGGCAGCACAACCGAGACGTTCGTCTCACGCTCGGCACTCACCCACCGGGTCTGACGTGCACGACGTCGCCGACGTCGTACGCGACGGTGGCGCCCGAATCGAGCGCGACCAGCAGTCGGCCGACGTCGTCGACGTCCACGGCGGTTCCGACGACGATGTCGTTGCCCGCTCGGCCCGGCACCTCGACACGCACCCGGCGACCGATCGTCGAGAGCTCCGACCGGTAGATCGATCGGATGTCGGACGGGAGCTCGTCGAACGACCGCAGGATCTCGGCGAGCAGATCAGCAGGCCTGAGCGCCGCTCCGAGCAACGCCGCACCGTCGGGTGCCCACGCGACGTTGAGCCCGAGACCGACGACGACCGCATCGGTCACCGACGAGCGCTGCGCCAGGATGCCCGCCAGTTTCACGTCGTCGAACAGGATGTCGTTGGGCCATTTGAGTGAGAGGACGGCGTCGGGCCGGAGACGACGCGCCCCGGCGAGAGCGGCGAGTCCGACACGGTGGGTGACCTCGGAGGCCACGGGAGGCACCGGTGACAGGGCGATCGACACGAGCAGGTTCGCACCCGGTGGGGCGTCCCATCGACGATCGAGACGCCCACGGCCCGCGATCTGATGATCGGCCACGAGCACACTTCGATCACCGGCGAGACCGGCGTCGACGTCGCCCAGCAGGTCGGTGTTGGTGCTGCCGGTCTCCTCGAGATGACGCACCGTCCAGCCCATCGGCCAATTCGCGGCCATCCAGATGTCCCCGCGGGCGCTCATGGCACCTACATTGGCACTCGTGCTCAAGAAGATCCTGATCGCCAATCGCGGCGAAATCGCCGTCCGTGTCATCCGCGCCGCCCGGGAGATGGGTATTCCCACGGTGGCGGTGTACTCGGAGTTGGACCGGGACTCGCTCCATGTCCGCCTCGCCGACGAAGCCTTCGCGCTCGGCGGTCAGACGGCAGCCGAGAGCTACATCAACACCGACGTGATGCTCGACGTGATCCAGCGAAGCGGTGCCGATTCGGTGCATCCCGGCTACGGGTTCTTCTCGGAGAACGCCGACTTCGCCCGGGCGATCACCGCGATGGGCGTGGAGTTCATCGGACCGCCGGCGAGCGCGATGGACGAGATGTCCGACAAGGTGTCGAGCCGGCTCGCTGCCATTCGCGGCGGCGCACCGATCGTTCCCGGCACGACCGAGTTCGCCAAGGGACCCGAGGAGATCAAGGCGTTCGGCAACGAGCACGGCTGGCCGGTCTGCATCAAGGCGGCGTTCGGCGGCGGCGGTCGCGGCATGAAGGTCGTGCAGAGCGAAGCCGAGGTCGACGATGCGATGGCGAGCGCACAGCGCGAGGCCAAGAGCTTCTTCGGGCGCGACGAGGTGTACGTCGAGCGCTATCTCACCTGGCCGCGCCACGTCGAGATCCAACTCGTGGGCGACAAGCAGGGCAACTGCGTCTGGATCTCCTCGCGCGACTGCTCGGCTCAGCGCCGTCACCAGAAGCTGGTCGAGGAAGCGCCGGCACCGGGGCTTCCCGACGGTGTCGAGCAGGCGATGGGCGAGGCCGCGGTCAAGGCCGCCAAGGCGGTCGGCTACTACGGCGCCGGAACCGTCGAGTTCATCTTCCAGGACGGTGAGTTCTTCTTCCTCGAGATGAACACCCGGCTCCAGGTGGAGCACCCGGTCAGCGAGATGATCACCGACATCGATCTCGTCGAGTGGCAGATCAGGGTCGCCTCGGGCGAGGAACTGCCGATGACCCAGGCCGAGGTCGATGCCGCCAGGCGCGGCCACTCGATCGAGATCCGCATCAACGCCGAGGACGTCGCCGAGGGCAAGTTCCTCCCGTCGCCAGGCCCGATCACCAAGCTCGTTCCACCCGACGGATTCGGCGTGCGCTTCGACTCGGGCTACCTCTCCGGCGACGAGATCAGCCAGTACTACGACAACCTGGTCGGCAAGCTGGTGGTGTGGGGACGCAATCGTGAGGTGGCGATCGCCCGCACGATCCGTGCACTCGACGAGCTCGTCGTCGAAGGTGTCGCCACGACGATTCCCGCCGACCTGGCGATCCTGCGCCACCCTGACTTCATGGCCGTCGAGCACTCGACCAAGTGGGTCGAGGAGACGCTGGATCTCACCGGCATCGGCGGCAAGTCGGAGTCGAGTGCCCCCGAAACCGACGACGACGCCGAGCCGATGGTCAAGCGCTCGACCACCGTCGAGGTCAACGGCAAGCGCTTCGACGTCAACATGTGGGTGCCCGAGACACCGATGGTGTCGGCCGGTGCTCCGGCGGCCAAGAAGAAGAAGCACAGCTCTGGCAGCGGCGGGGGCAGCGGGGTTGCCTCCGGGTCGGTCGAGGCGCCGATGCAGGGCACGATCGTCAAGGTGCTCGTCGAGGTCGGTCAGGCCGTCGAGGTCGGCGCCGGCATCGTGGTGCTCGAGGCGATGAAGATGGAGAACCAGATCAACGCCGAGAAGGCCGGCACGGTCAAGGAGATCAAGGTCACCGCAGGCGACACCGTCGGCGGCGGCGACGTCCTCGCGATCATCGAGTAGTCCCGGCCGCCTCCCCAACCCCTCTCCCCCTCCCGTGCGATGAGGTTCAGACCCACCCCTCGCGCCACAACCTCATCACACCACCATCGATGAGGTTCCGGCCCACCCCTCGCGCCACAACCTCATCACACCACCACCGATAAGATTCAGGCCGACCCCTCGCGCCACAACCTCATCACACCACCACCGATGAGGTTCCGGTCCACCCCACGCGCCACAACCTCATCGGTTTCGGCTACTCGGCGGCTTCGGAGAGCGCTTCGCTGAGCGCCGGGTGGACCAGGATGCTCTCGGCCAGATCGGTCACCGTCAGGCCTGCGGTCACGGCAACGGCGATCACCGAGATCAACTCGGCCGCCTGACGCCCGACGATCGAACCTCCGAGCACTTCGCCGGTGGCCGGGTCGGAGATGATCTTGACGAACCCCGTCGTGTCGTTGTTGATCATCGCCTTCGCCGTCGACGAGAACGGCACCTTGGTCACGCGGATCTTGCGACCCGAGCTGAACGCTTCCGCTTCGGCCAGGCCGACGTCGGCGATCTCGGGCTCGGTGAAGATCGCCGAGGCGGCCTTGTCGTAGTCGAGGTGCCGATGGCTCCGGGTGTGGCCACCCATCACGTGCTCGGCGACCTTGCGGCCCTGCATCGATGCCACCGATGACAGCGGCAGCTTCCCGCTGATGTCGCCGGCCGCGTAGATGTGCGAGACGTTCGTGACGCAGTGGTTGTTGATGCCGACGTATCCCCACTGATCCACCTCGACCCCGGCCGCGTCGAGACCGACCTCCTCGGTGTTCGGGATGGAGCCGATCGCGAGCACGGCGTGGGTCGAGCGGACCGACCGACCGTCGTCGCAGTGCACGACGACGCCGTCGTCGGTGCGCTCCATCGACTCGGCCCGCGCTCCCATCAGGAGCTTGACGCCGCGCCGCATGAACTCCTCCTCGAGGACCGCGGCAACCTCAGGGTCCTTGCCGGGCAGCACCTGCTGGCGGCTGACGACGAGGGTCACCTTGGCGCCGAACGACGAGAACATGTGCACGAACTCGACGCCGGTGACACCCGATCCGACGACGGTGACGCTCTCCGGGAAGATCTTCGGCGGGTAGCAGTCGCGTGTGGTCAGGATGCGATCGCCGTCGGGTTCGCACCAGTCCGGGATACGCGGACGAGATCCGGTCGAGACCAGCGCGGCGTCGAACTCGATCGTTTCGGTACCGTCGACGGTGTCGACCGCCACCGTGTTGGGGCTGGTGAAGCGGCCGGTCCCGCGGATCATCCGCACGCCCTGACTCCGGAGCAGCCCGGTCGTGTTGCCGCTCATCGTGTCCTCGATCGCAGCGATGCGCCGCGTCAGCGTGTCGACGTCGACCGCGGTGTCGACATTGGCCAATCCCATGCCACCGATCGCCCGCGTGCGGCTGATCGCCCGTCCGGTTGCGATCATCGACTTGGAGGGGATGCAGTCCCACAGATGGGCCGCGCCGCCGACGACGTCACGTTCGATCATCGTGACGTCGGCACCGAGCCGGGCAGCCGTCGTTGCGGCGACGTTCCCGGCCGGGCCACCTCCGAGGATCACGAAACGGGTGCTCATCACTGTTCTCCCACGGTCAAGCCGTCGTTGGCGAAGAAGTTGCCGATGCCGGCCTCGGCAGCCGTCAGTGCGACGGCGCCATTGTTGGCGCAGAAGCGGGATGGGTAGGGCAGCAGATCGCGTCGCTCGCCGACGTATTCGAAATGCATGCCATCGGGTGTGAGGAAGTTGCCGCCCCACGCGAATCCGTGCTTGCGGAAGATCTGCACCACGGTGCACCCCGCAGTGGTCTTCGAGAAGTCGGGGATGCAGCCCTGACACGAGCCACGGGTGTTCGTGTCGAGGGCCATGCCCCACGAGTGGCGCGACAGGAACCCCAGGGTGCTGTCCGGGGTCAGCCGATTGAAACGCGGGTAATGGCATCCGCCCGCGAGGTTGGCGTCACCGACGTTGATCGTCCACGAGACACCGCGGGCCGCGGCCTCGGCCAACGCTGCCTTCAATGCGGGCTCCACACCGAGATGACATCGCGCATTGATCCCGAGACCGATCGCTCGTCGACCGCCCGGAAGGTTGGCGGCCTGCCATGCCGCCTCCTGGGTGACCGAACCGTTGGAGTTCACGCGGTACGTGAACTCGCCGAGGAGCGCCTTGGTCCTGGCCATGCCGATCGTGTCATCGGGATCCGGCGGGTCCCAGCTCCTGCGAATACGGACCGAGGTCGTCACGAGGCCGTTGTTGGCCATCGCGGTGTTCATCGCTGCGCGGGACGTCGGATTCCACAGGAGGGCCTGCCGGGTGCTCGAGATGCCGAGGCGATCCCCTCCCTGCGTCGACATGAGCAACTCGGTGCCACCGATGCGCGCATCGGGCAACACCGCGGCGACGCGGAACCAGACGATTCCACCCCAGCCGGCCACCAGACGAACGACATCGCCGGCCTTCGCTCCGCGCAGTCCGGCCGTCGTCTGTCCCATCACGAGGGCGTCGGGCGCGAGGTTCGCCGACACGTCGAGTCCCATCGTGTTCCCCACTGCCTCGGGCGGGAGCACCGTGGTCCCCATCGGGTAGGCGAAGCCGGCTGCCGGCACCTGAATCGGGGTGCTCCCCCGGTACACGCCGACCATTCCGACGCTCGCCGACCGGCCGAACGCGATGGTGGCTCCGGCCTGACGGGCGGCGGCTTCTGCGCTTGCGGCCACGTCGGCTCGCAGTTCGCCCGAGTTGTAGATGCTGACGACATCGGTCGCGACCGGGGTGATCCGATCGGCCGGGGCCTGGGAATCGGCCGGCCCCTCGATCGGGTCGATGATGGCAGCGGCGGCGACGGGGAGCGCGAGGGCGCACACCAGGAGTGCCGTGAGACCGATGGTTGTCCGGGAACGCACGACCCAGAACTGTACGGTCCGCGACCGACGCTCGGACAGCAGCGGCCAAACGACCGCGCACATGGCGACCCGTTTGGATACCGTCCATGCACCGTGAGTGCCGACACCCCGAACAGTTCCGATCCGACCGTCGAGACGGATCAACCCGCCGACTCCCGACACACGGGGAGCGGGCTCGCCGCGGAGAAGTCGAGGCGGTTGGCCCAACTCGACGAGATCCGCGCGGCGGGCGGAACGCCTTACCCGTACCGATTCGACCGCACTCACACGATCGAGCAGATCCGTGACGCGTGGGGTTCGTTGGAGGCCGGAACGGAGACCGACGAAGCCGTCACCATCGCCGGGCGCGTCATGCTGCTTCGCGACTCGGGCAAGCTCGTGTTCGCCACGATCCGCGACCGCTCTGGCGAGGTCCAACTCTTCGTGTCGAAGGCGGTCATCGGCGACGACGCCTTCGCCGCGATCAAGCGCCTCGACCTCGGCGACTGGGTCGGCGTGCACGGCACGGTGATGACCACCCGCAAGGGCGAACTGTCGATCAAGACCGATCGCGTGGAACTCTTGGCCAAGGCGGTGCGACCCCTCCCCGACAAGTGGCACGGGCTCAGCGACGTCGACACGCGATTCCGTCAGCGGTACGCCGACCTGATCGTCAACGCCGAGGCACAGCGCGCCTTCGAGATCCGCCACGAGATCATCGCCAGCTTCCGACGCACGCTCCACGAGCGCGGGTTCATCGAAGTCGAGACACCAGTGCTGCACGCAGAGGCCGGCGGCGCCCATGCACGCCCGTTCACGACGCACCACAACGCGCTCGACATGCAGCTCTACCTGCGCATCGCGTTGGAGCTGCACCTCAAGCGGTTGATCGTCGGCGGCATGGAGCGCGTGTACGAGATCGGACGCATCTTCCGCAACGAGGGCATCTCCACGCGCCACAACCCGGAGTTCACGATGATGGAGCTCTACCAGGCGTTCGGCGACTGGAACGACGTGATGGACATCAGCGAGGTACTCGTCACCCAGGCCGCCAGGGATGCGATCGGCACCACCATGCTGGAGATCCGGGGCGAGACCTTCGATCTCGCCGAGCCCTGGCCGCGGATCCGAATGGTCGATGCCGTGTCGGAGAAGGCCGGGCGAACCGTGCATCCGAGCCAGCCGATCGACGAGCTCCGAACGCTCGCCGACCAGCACAGCGTGCGTTGGGAGGAGCGCTGGGGCGGCGGCAAACTCGTCGAGGAGCTGTTCGAGACGCTCTGCGAGGCCGACATCGTCCGACCGACCTTCGTCACGGGACACCCGAAGGAGATCTCCCCGCTGGCGCGCGCCGATCGCGACGACCCGTGGCTGACCGAGCGGTTCGAGATCTTCGTCGACTCCCGCGAACTCGGCAACGGATATTCCGAGCTGAACGACCCGGTCGAGCAGCGGCTGCGCTTCGAAGAGGAGCAGGCGGCCAAGGACGCCGGCGACCACGAGGCCGGCACCGTCGACGAGGACTACATCCGGGCGCTCGAGTACGGCATGCCACCGACCGGCGGACTCGGCATCGGCATGGATCGCGTGGCGATGCTGTTGGCCGGGGTGGACTCGATCAAGGAAGTGATCCTCTTCCCCACGCTCCGACACGAAGTGTTGTGACCGGATGAGCAACGTGACCG
>JAHENF010000002.1:55252-134556 GCA_024643255.1 Ilumatobacteraceae bacterium | reverse complement strand
CATGCGCAGCATGGGCGGCACCGTCACGTGCGAACCCCGCCCCGATGGTGTCTGCTTCGTCGCCAAGTTCCGGTCGCGTGCGACCCGTTGACCCCGGCCCTCGGTGGGCCGCTCAGTTGGAGAACTGATGCAGGGCGCCGCCCTCTTCGGCGAGGCGGGCCAGCAGCGGTGACAGGCCCCAGTGGCGACCACCGAGTGACTCGCTGTAGCCGCTGATCTTGGCGACGATCTCGGCGAGGCCGACCTGGTCGGCCCAGTACATGGGGCCACCGCGGTACAGCGGCCAGCCGTAGCCGTTGACCCACACCACGTCGATGTCGCTGCCGCGGATGGCGATGCCCTCGTCGAGGATCTTCGCACCCTCGTTCACCATCGGGTACAGCAGGCGCTCCATCACCTCCTGGTCGGTGACCTCGCGTTGCTCGATGCCCTTGCCGACGGCGAAGGCCTTGATGAGTTGCTCCACCTCGGGGTCGGGTGTGGACGCGCGGGTGTCGGGGTCGTAGGTGTAGTAGCCCCGGCCGTTCTTCTGACCTCGACGACCGTTCTCGCACAGGATCTCGCGGACCGTGGAACTCGAGGACTTCTCCTCCTTCCAGCCGATGTCGAGGCCCGCGAGGTCGCTCATCGCGAACGGGCCCATCGGGAAGCCGAAGTCGAACAGCACGCGGTCGACCTGGGCGGGTGTCGCACCTTCGAGGATCATCCGCTCGGCCTCGGCGCCGCGCATGAACAGCATTCGGTTGCCGACGAAACCTGGGCAGACGCCGACCATGACGGGCACCTTGCCGATGCGCTTGCCGATCGCCATCGTCGTGGCGACGACCGTGTCGGACGACTTGGCGCCCCGGACGTTCTCGAGCAGCTTCATCACGTTGGCCGGCGAGAAGAAGTGCATGCCGATCACGCTCTCGGGGCGCGAGGTGACGGCCGCGATCTCGTTGACGTCGAGCGCCGACGTGTTCGAGGCGAGCAGTGCGCCCGGCTTGCAGATCTGGTCGAGCTCCCTGAAGATCGACTTCTTCAGCTCCATGTCCTCGAACACCGCCTCGATGACGATGTCGCAGTGGGCGAAGTCGGCCTTGTCCGTCGAGCCGGTGATCAGCGCCATACGCTGCTCGACCGCCTCGGGCGGGATGGAGCCACGAGATGCCGACCGCTCGTAGTTCTTGCGGACCACGCCGAGGCCCCGGTCGAGTGCGGCCTGGTCACGCTCGACGATGGTGACGGGAATGCCGACGTTGGCGAAGTTCATCGCGATGCCGCCGCCCATCGTGCCGGCACCGAGGACACCGCAGGTCTGGATGTCGATGATCGGCGTGTCCTTGGCGATGTCGGGGATCTTGTTGGCGGCACGCTCAGCGAAGAACGCATACCGCTGCGCTCCGGACTGCGGCCCGGTCATCAGCTCCATGAACAGCTTGCCTTCGACCGCGAGGCCTTCGTCGAACGGCAGGTTGGCGGCCGCCTCGATGCACTGGATGTTGTACTCGGGGGCGAGGAAGCCGCGGGTCTTGCGGCCGATCGACGTGCGGAAGTCGGCGAACAGCTGGTCGTTGCCGCGTGCTTCGAGCACCTTCTCGTCGCGGTCGCGGACGCGAGCGAGCGCCATGTTCTCGGTGATGGCCCGGCCGGCAAAGGCAACGGCGGCAGCACGGAGCTCATCGAGGCCGCCCTCGGTGACGTCATCGATCAGCCCGGCGGCGAGCGCTTCGGCGGTGCCGATGTGACGACCTGATGTCATCATCTCGAGCGCCTTGGGCACGCCGACGAGACGGGGGAGACGCTGGGTGCCTCCGGCACCGGGCAGCAGGCCGAGGTTGACCTCGGGGAGACCGAACTTTGCCGACGAGACGGCAACCCGGTAGTGCGCGCAGAGCGCGACTTCGAGCCCGCCGCCGAGCGCCGTTCCATGGATCGCGGCGATCACGGGTACGGCGGCGTTCTCCATCGCCGCTTGGACCTCGTGGAGGCCGGCCGCCTTCGGCACGTTGCCGCCGAACTCGCTGATGTCGGCGCCGGCGATGAAGGTGCGGCCGTCGCAGATCACCACGACGGCCTTCGCCCCGCCTTCGACGGCCTGGTTGATCCCGTCGAAGAGACCCTGGCGCACGTGCCAGCTCAGCGCGTTGACGGGCGGGTTGTCGACGATCACGAGGGCGACGTCGCCGACGTCGCTCGACTCGATCTCGAGACGGACGGATTCGCTCACTGCAGTCATGTCGCCAGTCAAGCACCCGGCCCGCACCCCCTCCGATTCCGGCCTGCGCGTTTGGGGCATGCGCGATCGGGGTCAGACCCCAATCGCGATCGTCAGGGGGCGATGGCGTTGCCGGGGAGGTCGCCGTCGGGGTGCAATGCGCTCTGGAACCGGCGCATGCCGGCCAGCCACCGGTCGCGATCGGCGGCCTTGCGCTCGACGTACGTGGCGACTTCGGGGTGGGGAAGGATCAGGAACTGTTCGTCACGGATTGCGTTCAGGCACAGTTGGGCGACGTCGGCCGGGTCGAGCACGCCGTCGCCGCTCGCGACACCGCCCTCGAATGCCACCTCGGAGCCGTCGCCGCTTGCCGAGGTGGCGTGTCGATTGTCAGGGCTGTTGCGCACGATGTTGGTGGCGACGGCTTGCGGGCACAGCACCGACACCCGGATCCCCTGGTGGTGATGCGAGACCGAGAGCCACTCGGCGAGCGAGATCGCGGCCGCCTTGGTCATCGAATACGTCATCGAGCCGATCTGTGTGAGCAGGCCAGCCGCCGACGCGGTGTTCAACAAGTAGCCCTCGCCGCGGGCGATCATCGACGGCAGCACTGCGCGCGCTGCATAGATGTGCGCCATGCAGTGCACCTCCCACATCGCCTGGATCGCCTCGTTCGAGTCCTCGACGCCGGCGGCGGTGACGAAGCCGGCGTTCGACACGAACAGGTCGATCGGTCCGTGCGCGTCGAGCGTCGCTTCGACCATTGCGCGGATCGCTTCCTCGTCGCGCACGTCGATGGCCACGGCGGTCCCGCCGATGTCGTTCGCCACTCGTTCGGCCTCGTCGCCGTGCAGATCGGCCACGACCACGTGCCGGGCGCCGGCAACGTGGGCCGCACGAGCGATCGCCTCACCGATTCCCGATCCGGCTCCGGTGACGACGACGACGCGATCTTCGAGTTCCATGCGCTGCACCGTAGACGTCGCCGAGGTCACGGTGAGAGCCGATGCGGCCCCGTTCGATTCTGAGGGGACTCCGGGTGGAGACTATACCCCTTGGGGTATAGTCAGACCATGTCCTTCCTCCAGTTCATGAACACTCCCGTCGGCCGATGGATCCGCATCGCAGCGGGACTCGGCCTGATCGCGGTCGGGATCACGATCGGTGGTGCGTTCGGCATCGCCCTCTCCGTGTTCGCCCTGCTCCCGATCGGGACCGGCGTGTTCGGCGTCTGCCCGATCAATCCGTTGTTCGGCACCTCGATGAAGGCGTGCGCCGTGCCCGCAACTCGGCCCCGCCGCCCAGCGCACCACTGACCACCTCGGTCTACGCTCTCCCGATGGCCGGCGTCCACCAGCACATCGGGGTCATCGGGGCGTTGCCGGAAGAGGTCGAGCGGCTGCACCAACTCCTCGACGACGAGTCGATCACCGAACACGTCGGGCGCCGATTCCACAGCGGACGGATCGGCGAGCAGCGCGTCACGCTCGTGCAGTCACGCATCGGCAAGGTTGCCGCAGCCGTGACGGCCTCGACACTGATCCGTGATTTCGAGGTCGACGCGATCATCTTCACCGGAGTCGCCGGTGCCCTGTCGGACGACCTCCGAGTCGGCGACGTCGTCGTTGCTGACACCTTGATCCAGCACGACCTCCAGGGGCCGCCGGAGATCTTCGCCCGGGGCGAGGTTCCGTTGCTGGGTGTCGTCGAGATCCCGACCGATGAGGGGCTCACCGCGGCCGCGAGCGGCGCGGCGCGTGAGTTCGTCGAGTCCGGCTTCGGGGCGATCGCGAGCGACGAACTGCTCGCCGAACTCGACATCGATCGGCCGACCGTTCACGTCGGTCAGGTCGCCACCGGTGATGAGTTCATCCACGGCGACCTCAAAGCCGTCGTTCGCCGTCGCGCCCCGCACGCGCTGTGCGTCGACATGGAGGGCGCCGCTGTCGCCCAGGTGTGCCTCGAACACGGTGGTGTCCCGCTGTGTGTGGTCAGATCGATCTCCGACCTGGCGAGCGGTACGGCGTCGATCGACTTCCCGCTCTTCCTCGACACTCTCGCCCGGCACTATTCCGCGGAGATCCTCTCGCGGATGTTTGCTGTCACATCCGGGGTCAGACCCCGGATGTGACAGCGGCGGCAACATCAGTCGAGTGGGAACAGGGCCTTGAGGTCGATCGGGCGCAGGACGCCGGCGATCACGTACACCGTGCCGTTGGATGCAGCGATCGGTCCACCCACGATGAACGGGTCTCGATCGTTGCGGTCACCGTCACGCAGGATGCTGCTGAAGCGCAACGGGATGGGCCGGATGTCGACACCGGCGACCGTCGGGATCGCCGTGCGCTGGCGGCGCGGGTCGATCTTGTTCTGCGGACTCACGTGGTACAGGACGGTGGTCGTCAGGCCGTCCTTGATCGCAGGGTCGGCGGTGAGGGCGACGATCGTGTTCAACACGTCGGTCTCCTCGAGCTTCCAGACCGGCGTGTTCGTCAGGTCGGCGACCAAACCGCGGAAGCTGGCATCGGTGGGCGCGAGCCCGACGTCGTGTCGGATCACCATCTACGGACCTGGCGACGTATCGGATGACGAAACCGACTCGATCGCGCAGGACCGTGACACGAACCACGTTGTCGCTGGTCCCGAGGCGGCGTCGTCGTCGCAACACTGGCCGGCGTTGTCGATTTGGGACAGAATGAGCCATGCCCTGTGGACACCTGACGTCGATCACCGTGACCGAGCCGACCAGTTTCACCGGATGCGAGGACTGCATTCCGATCGGCGCTCGTTGGCTGCACCTTCGAATGTGCCAGTCGTGCGGTCACGTCGGGTGCTGCAACGACTCACCCAATCGGCATGCAGCTGCGCACTTCGACAGCACCGGACATCCGGTGATCCAGTCGTTCGAACCCGACGAGCACTGGGCGTGGTGCTACGTCGACGAGCAAGCGGTCCCCGACGTCGGCCTCGCCCTCGACCGCTTCCACCTCTGACGGGGAATCGCGGACGAACGACTCAGGCCGTTGCGACGACCGCGCCCGAGCGGTCGGCGGAGGCGTAGATCGCGTCGACGATGCGGTGCGCCGGGAGCGCCTCGCTGAACGGCAGTGGTGACGGCTTGGCGTTGCTGATCGCATCGAGGAACGGCGTGAGCGGGTTGAACATCGCGCCGCCGGGAACGATGGCGAGATCGTCGATGCGTGCATGGCCCGCCTCGATGCATGCGTGCGCCAACGCCTCGCCCTGCAGCGACTGCACGGGCTCACCCGTGAACTGCCAGGTGAGCGGACCCTCGGGTGTGCCGTCCATCGACAGGTACAGGTTCTCGCTGAACAGCTCGATGTTGCGCAGGCTCGGCCGGTCGACGATGTCGTGCCAGATCGACGTGAGCGAGGCGACACCGCCGTTCGCGAACTCCATGCGGGCCACCGCGACGTCGTCGATGCGCGGGTAGCCGTGCACCTCGCGCACGGTGCCGCTCACCGACTCGACCGGGCCACACATCCACTGCATCACGTCGACGTCGTGAATCGAGTGCTCGAGCAGCGTGCCGCGTCCGCAACGCTCGGGATCCACCCGCCAGGTCGACCCGTAGTGGCTCTGGATCGGGATGAACTGATCGTCGCGAAACGACACCGCGAGGAGTCGCCCGGCGCGCGGGTCGCTCAGCAGCGTGCGGGCGTGGATGAACTGCGGCGTGAAACGAAGGACCAGACCGACCTGGTTGACCACCCCGGCCGCCTCGACGGCGTCGACCATCCGCTGGGCGACGGTGCCGTCGACCGCGAGCGGCTTCTCGCAGAACACGGCGAGTCCGCGCTCGGCCGCCGCGGCCACGAGGCGTTCGTGCTCGGACGTCCACGTCGTGACGAAGACGGCGTCGACACGATCGAGCAGTTCGTCCTCGCCGACCGCCCGGGCCCCGACACGATCGGCGAACGCCTGAGCGCGGTCGGCCTCCGGGTCGTGCACGGCGACCACGCGATGGTCGGCGGTCGAGTACTTGAGGAACCAGTTGTGGGTTCGACTGATGAATCCGGTTCCGTAGAACCCCACCCGGACGGTCATGAGGTGATCATTCGTAGACGAGGCAACCGTCGTCGAGGTCGGCGGCGGGGAGCGCGTCCTTCTCGACCCAGTAGTCCTGGGTGTGCTGCCACTCGGGCTTGTCGCCCCGCTTGGGCATGAGGTGCTGACTGCGCATCAGGTAGCCGGGGTTGAAGTTCTCGGGATCGATCCACGACCCGGTCTCCATGTCGGCGTCCTCGGGTCGCAGCTGCGGCGTCACCTTGTGCACCCCGAGCTCGTCCATGTGATGCAGCAGTCGGCACACCCAGTCGCCGATCAGGTCGGCGCGCAGCGTCCAGCTCGCCCGGAAGTACCCGAAGACCCACACGAGGTTCGGTACGCCGGTGAACATCATCCCCCGGTAGGTGATGGTGTCGGCGTAGTTGACGGGCCGACCGTCGACCGTGAACGCGATGTCGCCGAGCACGCTCAGGTCGAAGCCGGTCGCGGTGATGATCACATCAGCGTCGAGCTGTTCCCCGGAGGTCGTGAGGATGCCGGTGGCGTTGAAGGTGTCGATCTCGTCGGTGACGACCGACGCCTTGCCACTGCTGATGCCCTTGAACAGGTCTCCGTCGGGAACCATGGCGAGGCGCTGCTGCCACGGTCGGTACTTCGGGGTGAAGTGCTTCTCGACGTCGTAGCCCTCCGGGAGCTCCTCGCTGACCAGCCGCAGGAGTTCGTCGCGCACCATCTCGGGGTACTCGAACGACATCCGGGTGATCTCGGCTTGATCCTTGAGGGCCTTGCGGCGAACGATCTCGTGCGTCCACTCCTCGGGGATCTCGAGATCGCGGAGCATGTCGGCCGTCTCGTTGACGTTGGGTCGCGAGACGAAGTACGTCGGTGAGCGTTGCAGCATCGTCACGTGCTCGCACTCGCCTGCGATCGCCGGGACGAGGGTCGCCGCCGTTGCGCCGGAGCCGATCACCAGGACCTGTTTGCCCGAGAGATCGATGTCGGTCGGCCAGGTCTGCGGGTGCACGATCTCGCCGGTGAAGTCGGCCATACCCGGCCACTCGGGGGTGTAGCCCTTCTCATGGCGGTAGTAGCCCTGGCACATCCAGAGGAAGTTCGTGGTGAACGCAACGCGTTGGCTGGTGCCCGTGGTCGGGTCGGTGCGCGTGCCGTGCAGCGTCCAGCGGTTGTCGCTGCTCGACCACTCGGCGGACGCGATGGCGTGGTGGTAGCGGATGTGGCGACCGAGGTCGTTCTCGTCGATCACCTCACCCATGTAGGCGAGGATCTTGTCGGCCGTGGCGATCGGCTTGCCGATCCACGGCTTGAAGCGGTACCCGAACGTGTAGAGATCGCTGTCGGAACGGATGCCGGGGTACTTGTGGGTCAGCCAGGTACCGCCGAAGCTCTCGAACTTCTCGAGCACCACGAACGACTTCTCGGGGTACTGGTCCTGCAGGTGGTACGCCGCGCCGACACCCGAGATGCCGGCACCGACGATCAGGACGTCGAAGTGTTCGACGGTGACGTCGGTCGTTGAGTCGCTGCTGCTCTCGGTCTGGGTGGGTGGGTGGGGCGGTGGGGTCATCACCCTCCATGCTTGCCGACCGCCGTGTCGATCGTGCAACCCGTGGTGTGTCCGGGTCGGATCGCGGATGCGACGCCAGGTGTCGGACATCGGTCGTCCCATCGGCGAAGCTGTGCGAGTGAGAATCGATTGTGCCGCCTACGTCGACGGGTGCCGCCACGATTTCGATCCCGACACGATGACGATCGACGACCCGATGGTCGGTGACGGATTCGTGTGGCTGGGCCTACGGATGCCGGACGAGGCCGAGCTGCAGAGCGGTCTCGACGCCCTCGGTGTCAGCGGGGTTTCACCCGCCGAGGTGCTGACACCACACCGACGGCCGGTCCTCACGGTCGAAGGATCGACCGTGCACATCGTGCTGCGGACCGCGTCGTACGAGGATCGCAGCGAGACGATCGCGCTGGGCGAGATGACCCTGCTCGTCACGTCGCGGGCGGTGATCTCCATCCGACACGGTCAGGCGAGTCAGTTGGCAGCGAGTCGTGCGTCGCTCGAACGTGATCCGGACCGGCTGCGTCTCGGCCCGTCCGCTGTGGTCGCCGCGGTGATCGGGCTCGTGATCGACGACTATGGCCCGGCGCTCGACGGATTCGAGAACGACGTGATCGAAGTCGAGCGCGACGTGTTCTCCGATACACACAGCCAGCCGGTGCAGCGGCTCTACAAGCTCAAGCGGGAGGTCCGTCGATTGCTGGTGGCGATCGACTCGCTCGACGATCCGCTCGCTCGACTCATCCGCGTGCGCGGTTCGCAGCTGCATCCGGAGGTCATCGCCGACCTCAACGAAGCCGAGGATCAGCTCGACCGGGCGGTCACCCGCGCCCATTCGTTGTCGGGGCTGCTCGACGCCGCGCTGACCGCGAGCCTCACGCAGATCACCGTCCGGCAGAACGACGACATGCGCAAGATCAGTGCTTGGGTGGCGATGGCCGCGGTGCCGACGATGGTGGCCGGCATCTACGGAATGAACTTCAACAACATGCCCGAGCTGGAATGGACGCTCGGGTATCCGGTCGTCCTCACGTTCACGGCGGTCGCCGTCGCGTTCCTGTTCCGCCAGTTCAAGAAGTCCGGCTGGCTCTAGACGAGGGTGGTGGAGCTGCGGGCGATGAGCTTGCCGAGGGCCCACTGCGAACCGCGCGGCGAGATGCGTGCTGCGGCGTCGAACACGTGGGCGTCGGGTCCGATCAGCGCCCGCCGCTTGTTCTTCGCGACGGCGCCGATGATCAGTTGAGCTGCCTTCTGCGGTGTGGTGCGGGTGAGCCGCTCGAAGTCCATGGCGGCCTGCTCGGCGTCGACGGCTTCTTCGTGCTCGGCGAACTCGAAGCGGGCGTTGCGGGCGATGTTCGTGCGGATGCCGCCCGGGTGGATCGTGGTCGCCGACACGCCGCACTGCTCGATGTCGAGCTCGGTCCGCAGCGCATCGGTGAACCCGCGCACGGCGAACTTCGCCGCGTTGTAGGCGGACTGGCTCGGGATGCCGAGCAGTCCGAACACGCTGGAGATGTTGATCACGTGGCCGTCACCCGAAGCCTGGAGATGGGGGAGGAAGGCGAGGGTCCCGTGGACGACACCCCAGAAGTTGATGTCGATCAGCCACCGGAAGTTGTCGTAGGTCATCGCGGTGACGTTTGCCGAGAGCGCAACGCCGGCGTTGTTGAAGACGAGGTTGACACGCCCGAACTCGGCCACCACGTCGGTGGCCCACGCCTCGACGGCATCACGGTCGGCCACGTCGACGTGCGCGGTGCTGACCTTGACCGCCCCGGCGATCGGGGCAGCCTGCCCGACGAGTGCCACGGTCTCGGCGAGTCCGGCGTCGTCGACGTCACTGAGCGCCAGGTGGCACCCCCGCCCGGCCAGCTCGACGGCGAGCGCCCGGCCGATGCCCGAGCCGGCCCCCGTGATCGCGGCGACCTTGCCCGAGAAGTTCTTCATCGGGCCACCTTAAGCCGCACTTGTAACGTGGCGAGATGACGAGTCGGCTGAAGTTCGGATGGTTGTCGCCCGTGATCGGGAACCGGTGGAGCGATCACCAACCGATCGTGATGTACCAGGAGCAGCACATCCTGCCGACCGCGCTGGCGCACTTCGATTCCCTGTGGATCGCCGACCACTTCTACGGGTTCGACGCGAAGACCGACCCGTTCATGGAGGCCTGGACGACCCTCACGTGGCTGGCGGCCAAGTTCCCCGACGTGCTGCTGTGCCATCACGTGCTCGGTGTCGGTTACCGGCCGCCGGCGCTCACCGCGAAGATGGCATCGTCGCTGCAGACGTTGTCGGGCGGCCGGTTCATCCTCGGCATCGGCGCCGGGTGGCGCGAGGACGAGTACCTGGCGTACGGCTACGACTTCCCTCGACCGTCCGTGCGGTTCGAGCAGTTGGAGGAGACGATCGAGATCTGTCGACGCATGTGGACCGACTCCGACGCAACGTTCCACGGCAAGCACTTCCACATCGACGGTGCGGCGGCATCGCCGTTGCCCGACGTCGTTCCACCCATCTGCATCGGTGCAGCGGGCGAGCAGATCGGGCTTCCGATGGTCGGCCGACTCGCCGACATGTGGAACGGGCCGTCGCGAGGTACCGAGGACGACTGGCGACGACGCCTCGACATCGTGCAGTCCTCTGCGGCCGCAACAGGGCGCGATCCCGTCAACATCGAGATCAGTACCACCCTCGAGCGGGCGCTGCCCGAGACCGACGCCGAGTCCGCCGAGTTCCTCGATCTGCTCGCCCGCAAGGCCGACCTCGGGGTACAGCATTTCGTGCTCGACTTCGGGCATCCCCTCACCGACGAGCACGTGGTGCGCTTCGTCGAGCAGGTGATGGCCCCGTTGCGTCGCTACTAGCGTGGCGCCCATGTCGGACATCACGGTGCGCAAGGTCAAGTTCGAATTCCCCGACGAACTCGACGACGTGTTGCCCGGCGTCGATCTCGTCCGTGAGACCTATCTCGTCGCGTTCTCGCTGACGATGCCGTACCTCGAGCCGTACCTGATCCGCACGTACCGCTCGGTCGCCGACGACATCACCGACCCCGGACTGGCGGCCGACGTGCGCGAGTTCATCGGCCAGGAGGCGCAGCACTTCCAGAACCATCGGCGGATCAACGAGATCATCAAGGGCCAACTCGAGCCCGTAGTGGCGGCGCAATTGCAGGCGGTCGAGGACCGGCTCGATGCCGACTACCGCCGCTTCAACGCGGAGAAGTCGCGCCGGTTCAACCTCGTGTACGCCGAGGGCTTCGAGGCGATGACGTGTGCGATGGCGATGACGATGTTCGACGAGGTGTCGTCGGGGACCCGCGCCGGCGACGGCCGCTTCGGGGCATGGCAGCAGTTGTGGTCGTGGCATGCGGCCGAGGAGATCGAGCACCGCACCGTGGCGTTCGACGTGTACGACCATCTCGAGGGCAACTACGCCTACCGCGTGGCCGGTTCGTTGCAGGCTCAGGTGCATTTCCATCGCGCGGTCGACTCGATGCAGCGCATCCTGCTCGCGTCGCAAGGTGCGCCGGCCAAGCACCACACACCGCCGTGGTTTGCCAACGGCCGACCGCGCTACCTGCGGACGTTCAAGCCGGGCTACAACCCCGCCGACCTCGAGGTCGACCCTCTCGTGGCGATGGTCCTCGCCCCCTACACCTGAGCTTCACCCATTCCATTCCGTTTGTGGCGCACTCCGGTTGGGCCGGATCAACAGTTCCGCGCCGCAAACGTGAGTTGTGGACCCCCCACCCATTCCGTTTGTGGCGCACTTTGGTTGGGCCGGGTCGACCAATCCGCGCCGCAAACGTGAGTTGCGCCGCAAACGTGGAGATGGGGTGGACCCGTCAGCTGGGTTGCCAGCCGGGCCCGCGGAAGACGTAGCCGAGGCGGTCGCGCCAGCCGCGTGCTCGACGGACGTCGCGGGCGATGTCGGCGAACTCGTGGTAGCCGATGCGGACCGGATTGAACGTCTGGATGTTCTTGGTGAGGCCGTACTTGATGCGGCGCACCTCCGGCTCGAACGTGCCGAACAGCTTGTCCCACACGATGAGGATGCCGCCGTAGTTCTTGTCGAGGTATTGCGGGTTCGCCCCGTGATGCACCCGATGGTGCGACGGTGTGTTGAACACCGTGTCGATCGGTGCCGGGAGCCTGTCGATCGCCTCGGTGTGGATCCAGTACTGGTACAGCAGGTTGATCTGGCCGGCCTTGATCACGTGATGGGCCGGGATGCCGAGCAGCGGCATCGGCAGGAACACCCACGACGTGAGGAACCCGGACCACGGCTGTCGCAGCGCGGTCGAGAGGTTGTACCGCTCGCTCGAGTGATGGCTGACGTGGTTGGCCCAGAACAACCGCACCTCGTGCATCCACCGGTGGTCCCAGTAGTACAGGAAGTCCCAGGCGACCATCGCCACCGGCAGCGACCACTTGGTCGACCCGATGTCAGCGATGCGCCGTTTGAACACGAACCGGTTCATCGCGGCGAGACCGCCCGCGAGTGCCAGGTTCACCGCGACGTTGCCGGCGAGCATCGACAGGCTCGCCGCGGTGTCGCGCCGTTCGTAGCCCACCGGTATCAGCGGATCGGCGGGCAGGCTCGGATCGGAGAGTTCCTCCGGCGTTGCGTCGTCGAGGTCGCCGAACTCGCGCAACTCGCGTCGGGCCAGCACGCGCGACTCCCAGAGCATCGTGCCGACGAATGCAGGCAACGAGAGCAGATCGACCGTGTCGATCGGCCGGGAGTTGAGCGCCTTCACGCCTCCCAGTGTGGCATCTGTCGTTTGTGGCGCGTCTTCGACGGGCCGGTCCAACAGGAACTCGCCGCAAACGATCACGGGTCGGTCGGTCGGAAGGCGGGAGAGGCTGCGCGGGTAGGTTCGCACCGTGAGCGAGACCCGCAAGTTCCCCCAGACACGATTCGCGCCGCCGCCCGGTGCCACCGAGATCCTGCTCGTGCGCCACGGCGAGTCCGCGGCGCACGTGGAAGGCGAATCGTTCGGGCTGGTCGGCGGCCATGGCGACCCGCCGCTCGCTCCCATCGGCGTGGAGCAGGCCGAACTCGCCGCGCAACGGCTGCTCGACACCGGCGAGAACATCGCGGCGATCTACGTCACCACGCTGCAGCGAACGGTCCAGACCGCGGCGCCCCTCGCGGAGCGGCTCGGCCTCGACCCGATCGTCGAAGCCGACTTGCGCGAGGTGTTCCTCGGCGATTGGGAAGGTGGCGAGTTCCGGCGACGCGTCGCCGACGGTGACCCGATCGCGCTGTTGATGTACGTCGAGCAGCGTTGGGACGTCATCCCCGGTGGCGAGCCCGCGCACCAGTTCCGCAACCGGGTGCAGCGGGGGATCGAACGCATCGCCGCAGCCCACCCCGACGAACTCGTGGTCGCGGTCGTCCACGGCGGTGTGATCGGCGAGATCATGAACCTCGCGACCGGGTCGACCGGCTTCGCGTTCACGGGCGCCGACAACGCCTCGATCACCCACGTGGTCGTCACCGCCGACCGCTGGGTCGTGCGTTGCTGGAACGACACGTCGCACCTCAGCCCCACCTTCAGCACGGCCGCGCAACCGCTCATCTGAATGGGATGCGGGGTCTGACCCCGCGCCTCATTCAGGGTCGGGGCGCCAGAAGCCGGCGATCAGTGCGGCCCCGCCGCCGATGCCGCCGATCGCGGCGATCAGCAGTCCCGACGTCCCCGTGAGGTCGGCATCGAGGTCGAGTGCGTGGTCGAGTGACCACCTGCCCGGCCCGATCGCGCCGATCGCGAGACCGACGATGCCGAGCGTCATCACGTACTCCCATCCCTCGCCCGGTCGGAAGATGAAGAAGCCGTTGCCCCGGTGATTGATCGCCCACGCCACGAACATCACACCGACCACCCCTGCCGCGGCGAACGGGGTGAGGAGGCCGGCGACGAGCGCGAGGCCGGCGCCGATTTCGGTGATACTCGCCAGCCACGCATGCAGCTTCGGCGGCTTCATGCCCATCGACCCGAACCACGCCGCCGTTCCGTCGATGTTCGGGCGAACATGATTGATGCCGTGCGCCAGCATGACCGCCCCGACACCGCAGCGGAGCAGGAGCAGGGCGAAGTCGATGGCATCGGCGTCGTTCATGCCGCCAGCCTCGCAGGTGACGTGTGATCAGAGGTGAACGGGGCTGGCCGAGCTGTCCGGCGCGCACTGTGCAGCGACCGCCTCGGCGGCGGCGGCGCGGAGCGCGAACAAGTCGTCACTGCGGCCAGGCGCCAGTTCGTCGAGTGTGGTCACATCGTGCTGTTCACAGGCCCTGATGATCTCGATCATCGTGCCGAGTCGTCCCCGCCCGTAGAGCAGTGCGTCGACGATCTCGTCGGTGACGGGAAGTTCGGCGAGGAGTTCGGCGATCGGAGCGTCGTAGAGCGAGTCGGTCGTCGAGAGCAACGCGACGGTCACGCCGCTGCCGATGTGCTCGGTGCCGACCAGTAGCTCGGCGGCCATACGGGCGCGTACGGCGCCGCGCATGAGGTGGGCGTCGTCGTCGATCGTGTCGCCCGACGACGCGATCAGCTCCGCGAGGCAGCGCAGCATCACCGGCCCGAGCAGACCCATCGCCTGATCGAGCGAGTGGACGTTCTGATCGAGGCCGAACGCACTGGCGTTGACCGCGGTCAGCAGGCGGAATGCCAGCGACGGGTCACTCGTCATGATCGATTCCAGCGCGCCGACGTCGATCCGGCGATCGTTGTTCTCGAGCGAATCATGCAGGGCGGCGGCCGACCGGGTTCCGGCCGGGCGAGCGGGACGTCGGAGCAGCTCGGGCTTCGCGATGTAGTACCCCTGGAACAGGTCGAAGCCGTGCTCGACGCACCGCTTGAAGTCCGCGACCGATTCGACCTTCTCGGCCACGACCTGGATGCCCGGTGACCGTTCCCGGGCGACGTCGATCAGCCGCGGGATCTCGGCGTCGTGGGCGGTCGTCAACTCGATCTTCACGATGCTCGCGAGCGGGAGTAGCTGTGACCGCTCGAGGTCGCCGAGGCGGCTCACGTTGTCGAGCGTGAAGTGGTAGCCGTCGTACCGGGCCTGCTGGAGTGCAACGACGGTGTCGTCGTCGAACGGCGTCTCCTCGCGGACCTCGATGATCATGCCCTCGGGCGGCATCGCGCGATGGAGGCCGTGCATGACAAGGCTGGCGTTGGCGTTGATCATTCCGAAATGGTCGCCGACGACGTGCTCCATGCCCCACTGGAGCAGGACGCGTTCCATGACCCCACGGGTGGCGGCGTCGGGGTCGTCGAAGATGGTGGCCGACTCGGGGCCTCCGCGGTAGAGCAGCTCGTAGCCGAAGACCTGACGATCGGCATCGACCATCGGCTGGCGCCCGAGGAACACCTCCGCGCTCATGCGGTGGCCTCGGATGCCGCCTGGCCTGCGACTGCTGTGCGTAGACGGATCGTGCTCAATCGGTGTCCCTGCATGCTGGTGTCACCTCGAACGGGCAACGTCTCAGGGTGTATCGGTCGAACGAAGCCGGAACTGAAGCGAGTCGCCCAGAAATTCCCACGCAGCGCGGTCGAAGCGGACGGAGGGTCGATCGGTTTCGCCGCCCCCGCCAAGCGCCTCGTCGACGAGCCGGTGCCGACCCGTGATCGGCAGGCTGCGTAACCTGCTCCCATGTCCTGTCGCGTCCTGGTGCTCAACGGTCCGAACCTCAACCTGCTCGGCACCCGCGAGACCGATGTGTACGGCACGGCGACCCTCGACTCGATCCTGGGCGACGTCCGCGCGATGGCGGCCGAGCACGGTGTCGACGTGTACGACATCCAGTCGAACAGCGAGGGTGAGCTGATCGATGCGTTGCAGGAGGCGCGCACGCGTGCCGACGGAGTGATCTTCAACCCCGGCGCCTACACGCACTACAGCATCGCCTTGCGTGATGCGATCGCATCGATCTCCGTGCCGGTCGTCGAGACCCATCTGTCGAATGTGCACTCCCGCGAGGAGTTCCGCCACACCTCGGTGGTGAGCGCGGTGTGTCTCGGCGTGGTCGCGGGCTTCGGTGCCGACAGCTATCTGGTCGCGTTCGAGGCGCTTCGCCGCCACCTGTCGCACCAGGCGTCGCCCACCGCTCGCACCGACTGACCGGTCGCTGTGCGGCGGCATGTGCCGTACGACACCGCTGCGAGGCACTGGAGAAGTCGGTCGCCGGGCCGATACTGCACACGTGAGTTCCGCCGTCATCGATCCGCCGCGCACCGACGAGGTGTCGCGTTCGGACTCGCTGCGCGACGTCGCCTGGTCGCGTGCTGGTGCGATCGCCGTCGTGCTCGCCGGTGCCCCGTCGACGCGCGCCATGCGGTTCTCCGTTCGCGTCGGGTTGCTGCTCGGCGGTTCGTTGACGATCGCGGTTGCGGTCGCCGTCACGCTCTGGAACGGTCTGGGGCCCGGCCCGCTCGACGTGTTCATCGGCGCCGTGCGGGTTCGCTCGGGCCTCCCGCTCGGACCAGCGGTGTGGCTCGTCGTGGGTTCGATGGTCGTCGCGGCATGGTTGCTGGGCCGTCGTCCAGGGCCAGGCACGCTGATTTCGCCGTTGATCGTCGGTGCCGCGATGCAGGCGACAGCGAGCGGTCTGAGTTCCGTCGCGGTTCCCGAGGCGCTGGCCGTACGAGTGGCGATCCATCTCCTCGCAGTCGGCGCGATCGGAATCGGGGCCGGCGCGTTGATCGTGTCACGCCTCGGCGCCGGATCCGGTGAGTTGCTCGCTGCGGCCGCGTCGGATCGCAGCGGCCGGCCGGAGCCTCGCGCCAGAATGGCGATCGAGCTGTCGTGGTTGGCGGTCGGGGTCGTGCTGGGCGGCCCGGTCGGGCTGGGCACCGTGTTGCTGGCACTGACGATCGGACCCGCTGTTGCGGTCGGTCACCGGATCGTCGACGGCGCGGTCTCGTTGACCGATGCGCGCTCGATCGCGTATGTCGCGGCGGCGAACGACAGCTGACCCATTGTCGCACGACCGTGGCAGACTGTTGCGATGGCAAGTAACGACCTGCACTTCGGTACCGAGCGAGACGGCGACCATCCCGACCGTGACGACGAGTGGGCCCGTCTGCGGGCCAAGCACATCCTGCCGTCTGACGAGCGACCGGCATCGACGGCGCGCGGTGTGCACCACCAGGCGCTCATCTCCTCCGATGTCGAGCGGACGATCGACTTCTATCAGGGCCTCCTCGAGTTCCCGCTCACCGAGCTGTTCCAGAACCGTGACTACGTCGGCTCGACGCACTTCTTCTTCGACATCGGCAATGGAAACGCACTCGCCTTCTTCGACTTCCCCGGTCTGGGGCTCGGGGAGTACGCCGAGGTGCTCGGCGGTCACCACCACCTGGCGATCTCGATGGAGCGCACGAACTGGGAACGCATCAAGGCCAAGCTCGACGCCGCAGGTGTGGAGACCCACGTGCTGGCCGACACGTCGATCTACTTCATGGGGCCGGATGGCGAGCGCCTCGAATTGATCGCCGATCCGCTCGGCGAGATGTACGGGATGACCGTCATCTGAGACGCGGAAACGGACGTCGCTGTCGATCTGCAACACTCCGGGGGTTCCCAGAGCCGAATGGAGTCACCATGACCGAGAGCATCGCCACCACGGAGGACCACCACCGCGACCGGAGCCGGATCGAGGCTGCGGTCGTCACCAAGGAGTTGATCTTTCACCGGGTCCTGCTGCCGTCGGCGAAGCGCAACGCCGATCGCCCGTGTACCACCGACGCCTCGACCGGTGTGACCCGGACCTATGGCGAGCACTTCGACGACGTGGCCCGGGCGATCGGTGGGTTGCGTGAACTCGGTGTCGGGCGGGGCGACCGCTTCGCGGTGATGATGGCGAACTCGCCCGAGTACCTCGTGCTCTTCCACGCCGCGCTGCTCGGCGGCGGCGTGGTGAACCCGCTCAACCTGCGCTTCGCCCCGAAGGAACTGGCCTATGTGCTCCGTGATTCGGGGAGCACCGTGTGCTTCGTCGACCAGCACTTCGCCGCGATCATCGATCAGGTCAAGGAAGAGGCCGGGCTCGAACACGTGGTCCTCGTCGGTGACGGCGACGCGCCGCACACGATGCGTTACGCCGACATGCTCGCCGCGGCATCACCCCTGATCCCCGAGGAGGGAGAGGAGTCCGATCCGGTCGTGCTCATGTACACCGGTGGCACGACCGGCCTCCCGAAGGGTGTGCTGTCGGACCAGCGCGGCCAGGTGATGAACGTCTACCACTGCCTGATGACGCTGCCGTACGAGCGCGAGTCGACCTTCCTGCTCCAGACCCCGATGTTCCACGCGGCGTCCACGCTCACGATGACGTCGTTGCCGGCCGCCGGCGGCCACATCGTGACGGTGCCGATGTTCGAGCCGGTCGCGGTCATGCGTGCGATCAAGGAGTACCAGCCGGGCTTCACGGTGATGGTCCCGACGATGATCGGTATGACCCTGTCGCATCCTGAGTTCCAGACCGATTCGCTGGCACCGCTGACCGACATCGGATACGGAGCGTCACCGATGCCGCAGGTGCTGCTCCAGAAGCTCTCCTCGCTGTATCCGGCGCTGAATCTCTGGCAGGTGTACGGGATGACCGAGGCGTCGCCGATTCTGACGGTCCTGCGACCGCGGGATCATCGCGCCGGCGGCGAGCTGCTGCGATCCGCAGGATCTCCGGTCAGCGGCGTTGTGCTCTCGATCCGTGATCTCGACGGTACGGAGTTGCCCGTCGGCGTGCCCGGCGAGGTGTGTGCCCGCGGCGGCAACTTCATGATCGAGTACTGGAACAAGCCGGATGCGACGCACGACGCGTTCGCCGGCGGTTGGTACCACTCGGGTGACGCCGGCTATGTCGATGCCGAGGGCTACCTGTATCTCGTCGACCGGGTGAAGGACATGATCGTCACCGGTGGAGAGAACGTCTACTCCGCCGAGGTCGAGAATGCGATCGCCAGCCACCCGGCAGTGCTGCAGGTGGCGGTCATCGGCGTCCCGAGCGATGAATGGGGCGAAGCGGTGCACGCGATCGTCGTGCTGCGCGAGGGTTCCGAGGCGACCGACGTGGAGATCATCGACCACGCCCGGGAGTGGATCGCCGGCTACAAGGTCCCCAAAGCGGTGACGTTCCGCGCCGATCCCTTGCCGCTGTCCGGTGCGATGAAGGTGCTCAAGCGTGAGCTCCGCGCCCCGTATTGGGAAGGCCACGACCGCAACGTCGGCTGAGCCTCGACCCGAACGATGCGGGGCTCCGAGCGGCAGGCGCAAGGAGCCCCGCAGTTGGTCAGGGGGCGATCAGCTGGACGTCGAGCTCGATGGTGACCTTGTCGGAGATCATGACCTTGTCCCCGCCGAGCGGCACGTTGAACTCGATGCCGAAGTCCTTGCGCGAGATCGCTCCGGAGGCGCTGAACCCGGCGCGGGTCGACTGATCCATCGGGAACACCGACGTGCCGAAGAACTCGACGTCGAGTTCGACCTGCTTGGTGATCCCGTTGATGGTCAGGTCGCCGGTGAGCGTGTACTCCTCACCCGCGCCGGCGATGTTCGTGGAGACGAACGTCATCGTGGGATTGACGTCTGCGTTGAAGAAGTCGGATGACGCGAGGTGGGCGTCGCGATCGGCGTTGCCGGTCCTCACCGTTCCCATCTGCACTTGGGCGCTGACCGAGCTCGATGGGAGATCGTCGCCGACGACGAGTTGGGCGGCAGCTGTCTCGAAGCGGCCGCGAACCTTCGACAATCCGAGGTGGCGGACGACGAATCCGACGGTCGTGTGCGAGGGGTCCGACGTCCATGTACCGGAGGTGAGCGGGAGAGCGGTGGTGGTGGAGAAAGTTGTCATAGCAAGCAATCTAGACCGCAATAGTTGTGATCACAACTAATACATCTGACATCCTGATCGCCACCATGGCTGTCCCCGGACGCGACAACGGCCCCGCCGGAGGGGGGTTTCGGCGGGACCGGTGTCGTCGAGCGTCGATGTCCCTGCAACCGTGGCACCGGAGGGGGGTCGGGCCAGGCCGTCGGGGATCGACGGAATCAGGTGTGCAGCAGCGTCGTTGTCGATCACCCGGCCAATCTGACGCTCGGCGTCGTGTATCGATGAAGTGGGGGATAGCCGATCGCGGTCGCCCGCGTCGTCACGACCTCCATGAGTTCCTTGGCCACGCCACGCCGGCGATGATCGCGAGTGACGGCGAGGGCGACCGCACCGTCGTTGTCGACCGATGCCACTGCGACGAGTCGACGTCCGGCGAGCACCCCGAGACGCATCGTTCTGCCGGCGGCGAGCCGTTCGACGAGCTCTGGCGACGGCGAGCGTCCGCTGGCCACTCGTCGACCCGCTCCGCGCGCCTCAGCGCGCAGCTCGTCGAGAAATGCGTCGAGTGCACCGTCGAGACTCGGGTGGTCGACGGCGATCACGAGGAGGGCGGCCGTTTCCATGTGGTCATCCTCATCGCCGGACGTGTCGGCGATGTTTCGAGAGCGTCAGCGGTTCGTGACGCTCCGCGATCAGGCCGAGCGCATGGCCTCGATGAGCGGGGCCATGGCCTCGAGCGCGGCGAGCACCTCGTCGCGAGGTCCCTGCGGCAGACCGAACACAGCACGCCGGACGCCCCTGCCCGCCAACTCGGCGAGTTTCGCTTCGTCCGGCGGGGCGCCGAACACTCCGAGTTCGATCGTCTCGGGATCTCGGCCGATTCGCTCGCACGCGGCGACGACTTCGGTGAACTTGTCGACCGCGTGGCGTCCGCCGATCGGCATCCAGCCATCGCAGAACTCGGCGATGTCGGCGGCCGTTCGGGGCCCGGCATCGCCGCCGAGGATGATCGGCGGGTGTGGTGACTGTGCCGGCTTGGGCCACGACCAGCTCGGTTCGATGGACACGTGTTCGCCGTCGAACGACGCGACGTCGTTCGTCCACAGTTGCTTCATCGCCAGGATGTTCTCGCGCAGAATCGCCCGCCGCTCGGTGTAGGCGGTGCCGTGCTGGCCCATCTCCTCCTTGTTCCAGCCGTAGCCGATGCCGAACAGGAAACGCCCGCCCGACAGGGCGTCGACGCTGGCCACCTCTTTGGCGGTGTGGATCGGGTCACGTTGCGCGACCAGACAGATTCCCGTGGCGAGTTTCAGCGTCGTCGTGACGGCCGCACAGGCGCCGAGCGCCACGAACGGGTCGAACGTCCGCCAGTAGAACTCGGGGAGCGGGGGAGCTCCCTCACGTCCGCCCCACGGGGTGACCCGACTCGTGGGGATGTGCGAGTGCTCGGGGAACCAGAGCGACTCGTAACCGTGCGCTTCGACCTCCCGGGCGAGTTCGACCGCACCGATCGTCTGGTCGGTCGGGAAGATTTCGACACCGATGTGCATGTCGTCGACCGTAGTTGGAGGAAAGTTCCCAGATTCACACGAAAGGGTCAATGGTCCCTAGGGTCTCGACGTCGGCGGTGCGAGGCTGCTGGCCACCTGACCACGATTGGAGAACATGACGTGACCGTCATCGAAAAACCCGCGCCGCCGCGCACCCCCGAACCCGAGCAGTCCGACAACGGCCGCACGCTGGGCAGCCTGATCTTCTTCGGAATGACGGCGCTCCTGATCGCCCTGGTGGCATCGCTGCTGGTGATCGGTGTCATCGGGTTGCTCGATGACAACAGCAGCAGCGCGAGCGCGGGCGGAACCGCTGCAGCGACGACGGTCGACGTGACGCTGTCGGAGTTCAAGATCGACGGCAGCCTGGTGGCCCAAACAGGCAACGTGAACCTGGCGGTGTCCAACTCGGGCACGCAGCAGCACAACCTGGTCGTCGAGGAGCTCGGTTCCGAAACGCCGCTGCTCAATGCCGGCGACTCGGCCGATCTCGACCTCGGATCGCTCGCAGCAGGCAACTACACGTTGTTCTGCAGTGTGCCCGGCCACCGCGAGTCCGGGATGGAGACCACCCTCATCGTCAGCACGGACCCCCCGACGGGCGAGGCTGCCGCCGGCGGTGACCACACCGCACACCAGAATGCCGACGGCACCTACGACGCCGAGGCGATGGACGCCCAGATGGTCGAGTCGATGCTGAAGTTCCCGGCCGAGACCGCCGGCAAGGGCAACCAGATTCTCGAACCCGAGATCCTCGCCGACGGCACCAAGAAGTTCGTGCTCGAGGCGTCGGTGATCAAGTGGGAGGTCGCACCGGGCGAGTTCGTCGACGCGTGGGCCTACAACGGCATGGTTCCCGGCCCGCAGATCGTCGTCGACGTCGGCGACAAGGTGCAGGTGGAGATCACCAACAACACCCCGCTCGGCACCGACATCCACTGGCACGGCATCCACACGCCGAACGACCAGGACGGCGTGTCGCCGTTCACGCAGGACCCGATCAAGGTCGGCGAGACCTACACCTACGAGTTCGTGGCGACCGATCCGGCGATCGGCATGTACCACGCCCACCTGCACTCGCAGATCTCCGTGCTGAACGGCATGTTCGCCGCCTTCCGCATCGGCGAGCGTCCGTACCCCCGGGGACAGACGATCAGCGGCGTCACCATCCCCGCCGACTTCCAGCCCGACGTCGAACTGCCGATGGTGCTGAACGACGCCGGGACGATCGGTCTCACGTTGAACGGCAAGAGCTTCCCCGCCACCGAGCCGGTCGTGCTCGAGACCGGTGACTGGGTCGCCGTCGACTACTACAACGAGGGCCTGACGGCGCACCCGATGCACCAACACCAGTTCCCGCAGTTGGTGTACGCCAAGGACGGCATCCCGCTCGATCATCCCTACTGGGCCGACACGATCAGCATCGCTCCCGGTGAGCGCTACTCGGTGATCTTCCACGCGACCGACCCCGGTGTGTGGGTCTGGCACTGCCACATCCTCACGCACGTCGAGCGTGAATCGGGCATGTTCGGCATGGTGACGGCCCTCGTCGTCAAGGACCCGGGAACCTGACGCAGCGGCGTGGTGTCGGGCTGCCCCGGCACCACGCCGTTTCCCGTTGTTCACCGTCTGTTCGCGTGTCCGGGGAACAGCCCCGGCGTGGGCGGGGTTGCACTTCTGTATGTCAGGGGGTGTGTCGGTGCAGAGCGTGATCGAGCGCTATCGCTCGGTTCGTGATCGAACCGAACGGCTCGCGTGCTCGTTGAGCGCCGAAGACCAGGTCGTGCAGTCGATGCCCGACGCCAGCCCGACCAAGTGGCATCGAGCGCACACCACATGGTTCTTCGCCGAGTTCGTCCTCGGCGCCGACGGATCGAGCGATCGGGCATGGGACCGCCCGGAGTACCGATTCCTCTACAACAGTTACTACGAGGCGGTCGGCGCTCGTCATCCGCGACCCGAACGCGGTCTCGTCACGCGGCCGTCGATCGAGGAGATCGCGGCCTATCGCTCCCATGTCGACGCCGAGATCGAGGCGCTGGTCTCGATGGGTTCCCACCAGACGAAGCTCGACGCGCTCGTACTCGGCACGCACCACGAGGAGCAGCATCAGGAGCTCCTGTTGATCGACATCAAGCACGTGTTGTCGATGAACCCCTCGGTCGGACCTGCCTACGTCGATCTCGCCGTGCCGGCGGCCGACGATCCCGGGCCGATGGCCTGGATCGAGGTGCCCGGTGGCATCGTGGACATCGGCCACGAGTGCAGCGACCGCTCACCGCTCGAGAACTTCGCGTTCGACAACGAGAGTCCCCGCCATGAGGTGCGGCTGTACGACTTCGCGCTCGCCGATCGCCTGGTCACCGCAGGTGAATGGCTCGGCTTCATCGACGACGGTGGGTATCGCCGACCCGAGCTGTGGAAGTCGGACGGTTGGTACCGGGCCCAGGCCGAGCAGTGGGAGGCCCCGCTGTACTGGCGTCGCCACCCCGACGACCCGCAACGTTGGTGGTTGCACACCCTGACCGGCTTGCGGTCGCTCGACTCCCACGAACCCGTGGTCCACGTGTCGCACTACGAGGCCGATGCCTTCGCCACCTGGGCAGGGGCGCGGCTGCCGACGGAGTTCGAATGGGAGCACGCCGCGGGGGCACGGCCGGTGTCGGGCATCTTCCTCGACGAGCGCAATCCGGAGTTCACGTTCCACCCGACTGCTGCCGGACCGCCGACCGGAGACCTGCGTCAGCTGTACGGCGACTGCTGGGAGTGGACGTCGTCCGCGTACCAGCCCTATCCGGGATTCCGGATCGCCGACGGCGCGATCGGCGAGTACAACGGCAAGTTCATGTCGGGCCAGCAGGTGTTGCGCGGCGGCGGCGCGCTCACCCCGCCGGGGCACACCCGCTCGACGTACCGGAACTTCTTCCACCCGCACACCCGCTGGCATCTCGCCGGCGTCCGCCTCGCCGCCGATCGGGCGCGTTGAGGAAGACAGGAGCGATCATGGACCACGACACGACTCGACGAGTCAACGCATCGATCGATCGCGACGATCCGCTCGCCGAACTCGACCGGGCACTGCGAACCCGCCCGCGCACGATCCCGCCTCGCTGGCTCTACGACGACCGTGGGAGCGAGCTGTTCGACGAGATCACGCGACTGCCCGAGTACTACCCGACCGAGGCCGAACGCGAGATCCTCGCCACACACTCGGTGATGATCGCGGAGACCTCGGGCGCGACCACGGTGATCGAGCTGGGATCGGGAACGAGCGACAAGACTCGGACGCTGCTCGATGCGTTCGTCGCGCACGGCGAGATCGAACGGTTCGTGCCGCTCGACGTGAGTGAGGCGACGTTGCTCTACGCCGCTGAGGTGCTCGCCCAGCGCTATCCGGATCTCGCGGTCGAACCCGTCGTCGGAGACTTCACGCGGCATCTCTCGCGTCTGCCCTCCGGCGGCACTCGGCTCGTCGCGTTCCTGGGCGGAACGATCGGGAACTTCCACCTGGAGGAGCGTCGTGCGTTCCTGGGGGCGCTGGCCGACGTGCTCGAACCCGGTGACTGGCTGCTGCTCGGGGTCGACCTGATCAAGTCGGTCGACCGCCTGGTCGCCGCGTACAACGACTCGCAGGGGGTGACCGATGCCTTCATCCGCAACGCGCTCCGCGGGATCAACCGCGAACTCGACGCCGACTTCGATCTGGGCAACTTCGACTACGTCCCGCTGTGGGATGCCCGAGAGCATCGCATCGACATGCGACTGCGTGCCTGCGAACCCGAGGTCGCCCACATCGGTGCGCTCGGCCTCGACGTGGCGCTCGAAGCCGGCGAGGAGCTGCGCGTCGAGATCTCGACCAAGTTCGACCCTGCGGCGATCGTGGCCGAACTCGCCGACGCCGGATTCGGCCACACCGAATTCCTGACCGATGCCGCGGGCGACTTCGGTCTCGCACTCACCCGCCGCCGCTGAACCGTCACACGGTGCCGTCACACGGTGCCGGGTCAAACGTGACGTTCCGGGCAGGGCACGACGTGGCTCGGCACGGGCGCGCTGCCTCGGTCAGTCCTCGAAGAGTTCGGGCGGGAAGCCACCGGTGCTCACCGGGCTCCATCGGGTCGGCTCGATGATGATCAGGCACTTGCCCTGGTCGGCCATCGCCTGCCGGTAGTCGTCCCAGTCGGGGTGCTCACCGGAGATGCAGCGGTAGTAGGCCACGAAGGCATCGGCAGCGTCGGGCATGTCGAGCACCGTCGCGTGTCCGTCGATCTGCACCCACGCGTCGTTGAACTCGTCGCCCATCACGGCCACCGAGACGAGCGGGTTGCGGCGTGCGTTTCTGGCCTTTGCCCGCGACGGATACGTGGAGACGACGAGTCGGCCGTCCGCGGTCATGCCACCGGTGACCAAGCTCATCTGGGGCCGTCCGTCAGCGCGGGTGGTCGCGAGGACCCACCGGTTCTTGCCGGCCATGAATGCTTCGAGGCCCTGCCGATCGACGGTGACGTTGCTCGACCGGTACTTCGCCCGTCGATCATTGCGGGGGATCTTCTTCATTCGTCTCGTCGTCGATTCGGGTGTGTTCGCAGTGGCTGTCGGGGCTCAGACGATGCTGGCGTGGGCGTTGGGTCGGAAGTCTGCCGACATCGCTTCGTCGTAGTAGCGCACGGCGACACCACGCGGCGCCACGATGGCATCGATGCGGTTGACATCGTCGTCGGTGATGTCGATGTCGACAGCTCCGAGGTTGTCGACGACCTGCTCGTACGTGCGCGGTCCGATGATGGGCGCGGTGATGCCCGGCCGCGACGCACACCAGGCGAGCGCGACCTGTGACACCGAACAGTGCTTCTCGCCGGCGATCTCGCGAAGCAGGTCGATGAGGTCCCAGCCCAGCTCGGTGGCTCTCCGGCCGGCGTTGTCCCTACCGTCCTGCCAGCGCCCTTCTGTGGTTCCCTCCCGACGGTCGTACTTGCCGGTGAGGAGACCGCCGCAGAGCGGACCCCAGGGGATGACGGCGAGGCCGAATGACTGTGCGGCGGGGATGACCTCGCGCTCGGCCGTTCGATCGAGCATGTTGTAGGCGGGCTGCTCGCACACGAGCCGATTGAGGCCGAGTTCCTTGGCGACCCAGATCGACTCGACGATGCGCCAACTCGGGAACATGCTGCCGCCGATGTAGCGGACCTTGCCGGCACGGATCAGGTCGTCGAGCGCCCGGAGTGTCTCGTCGATCGGGACGTCGGCGCTGCACCGGTGCATCTGGTAGAGGTCGATGTGATCCGTGCGCAGTCGGCGCAGCGAGTTCTCGCAGGCCGTGATCAGGTGTCGTCGGCTGACGCCTCGGTCGTTGACGTCGCCGCCCTGCGGGAAGTTGAACTTGGTGGCGAGGACGACCTGATCGCGTCTCGCGTCGCGGGCGAGGGCTTCGCCGACGATGCGTTCGCTCTCGTTGGCGTTGTAGATGTCGGCGGTGTCGACGAAGTTCACTCCCTGGACGAGCGCGTGATCGATGATGCGGTTCGATTCGGTCTGATCGGTCTTGCCGCCGAACATCATCGTGCCGAGGCAGAACTGGCTGACCTGCACTCCCGTGCGGCCGAGTGGGCGATAGTCCATGGTCGTGTCTCCTTGGTGTCGGCGGGTGTGTTCGCTGCGAACTCAGCTGAGGCCGAGTCGAACCAACTGATCGGCGGGTGCGTCGACCTCGACGAGCGCGGTCCGCAGGAGGTCGATCATCTCGCGTTCCGACGGCTCGCCTCGACGGTTCTCGTGTTCGTCGGGGTCGATGCCGAGGTCGTAGAGGTGGTGGCGTCCGACGTTGCGGGCACCGCTGGCCCAGAACGGCAGCACGTCTCCCGGTTCGAACGGTTGACGGATCACCGGGATGTCGGATCCGGGCATGAAGTCGAGCGTCGCTCGGCGATCGGGGTTCGGGAATCGCATGTAGTCCTCGAGGCCCGTGTGCACCGGCATCGTCGACCAACGGTTCGACCACATCGACAACGGGAAGTTGTCCTCGACCGGTGCCCGGGCGTACTTGCGCCGGCCGTCGGTGACCTGCACCCAGTTGCCGTAGACACCGCCGATCGCCCAGTCGCGGATCGAGGCGGCGGCACCGGTGAGCAGCGGCACGAGCGAACGCCCGTGTGTGCGGTGCGCGGTCGAGACGCCGAACACGTCGGCGATCGTGGCGTTGATGTCGACGTTCGTCGTCAACGCGTCGATCGCGATTGGGGTCTGACCCCAATCGCGAGTGCGGGGCCAGTGGATCATGAGGGGGGTGTGGCCGAGGGGTTCGAACTGGGGAACCATCGGCTTGCCCCAGATGTCGGCCACCGTGTCGTCGCCGGGGGCACCCGTCACACGGTTCTCGCCGAGATAGTGGCCGTGGTCGGTGCACACGATGACCGCGGTGGTGTCCCACAGATCCTGAGCGTCGAGTTCGTCGAGGATCCGGCCGAAGTGGTGGTCGATCATCGACATCTTGGCGCCGTAGTTGTTGCGGATCTGACGGGCCTGATCGTCGGTGATCGCGCCCTTCGACGTGCCGCCGACGAGGTATGGCGGCCACACCAGACGTGCTTCGTCGGCGTCGATGGGGTGGTCGTCGTACATCGACGCCCAGGGCTCGGGGGTGTCGAACGGCTCGTGCGGGTCGAACTCGTCGACGAACAGCATCCAACGATCGTGCGCCGCCGGGGCGTGACGCAGCCAGGCGGCGGCGGTTGCCATCGTTCTCGGCCCCGGGAAATCCTCCTCGGCGCGGAACCACGTGCGGCTGTCGTCGTAGTGCCGGCGACCGAACGACTGGTCGGCGATCCCGAGCTGGTCGCGCAGGAACCAGCCTCCGTCGGCCGCGTTCGTGACCAGCGGTCGCCCGTCGGGCGTCAGCGTCGGTGCCCCGAACGCCGACGGGTCGGCGTAGGTCCGCCAGGGGTCTCCCTCATGGCCGCGCAGGTACTCCCAGCCGGAGAAGTCCGTGTGGTAGTTCTCGCCGCCGGTCTCGAACAGGTGCGGGTGATCCGACACGAGCATCGTCGTGACGCCTGCTCGGCGCAGGGTCGCGGTGATCGACTCCTCCCACAGCTCGATCGACCCCCACGGCTTCCACAGGAAGTCGAGCGAGCCGACCAGGATGTCGTGGCGGGCCGGCATGCACGGCAGGGATCCGGTGACGTGGTTGGTGAACTGCGTCGACCGGGCGGCGAACCGGTCGAGGTTCGGCGTCGAGAACTCGGTGCCGCCATACGCCCCGAGCATGTGCCGGTTCAGCGAGTCGAGGAGCACGACCACGAGGTTCTGCGGGGCGACCATCTCGTCGAACGTAGCCCTGCATCCTCTCCACCTCTGGCGTCGTGACGCGAGGAGGCGGTCCGAGCAGGCGCTCGGACCGCCTCGAGATGTCAGTCAGGCAGACTTGCCTGCGGTTCGTCGGCAGGCACCGTGTCGGTGTCGTTCGAGATCGCGACTTCCTCCATCGTCTCCTATGGCGCACGAGCTGGCCGGAGTGTTGCACCGAATGTCGATACGCGCGGTCGACAGGCCGAACGACGAACCCAACCGTTCGGTCAGCGATTTCTCGAGCGCCCCAGGAGACGGTCCATGATGCGGTCGATCAGCAGCGGTTTGTCGTTCTGCTGACCGACGTCGCGATGCTGCTCGCAGTAGAACTCGTATGGCGGTATCGGCTCGCCGCACGTCTGGCATCGGTAGGGCTGGCTCAACGGGTTCGGATTTCCCATGTGGCCGCCGAATGACATGGTCGGATCGTAGACCGACACGCGCCGCGGACGGGGCGAGCTGCCCGATCGTTGTATCGTCATGCCGTGTCGAACGAGCAGCACGACGCCCACGACGACCCTGGCCGCGTACTCGCCGATGTACTCGCGTTCCCGCCGGTCAAACCTCCGTCGGCCGATCCCGAGATCGGCCTGCGGCCGTTGATCGGTGAGGTCCTGCGCGACGAACGTCTCGAGCAGGAACGCACGCTCGCCGATGTCGCCGGTGCGGCAGCGGTGTCGTTGCCGTACCTGTCGGAGGTGGAACGCGGTCGCAAGGAGATCTCGTCCGACCTGCTCGACGCGGTCTGTGATGCCCTCGAGATCCCGCTGGTCGAGGTGCTCGAACGCTGTGTCGACCGGCTACGCGCCGGGTCGCAGGGCGGTTCGGGCCTGCAGCTCTGCGCGGCCTGACGGCACCGGCGTCGGAACGGTGTCGGCGATCCCGTAGTCGATCGCTGCCTGCCCGGCCAGGACCAGTGCCCGATCGGTGTCGGCGCGGATCTGGTCGATCGTGCGGGTCGTGTGGCGTGCGAGGACCACTTCGGCTTCGAGGCGGATCCGCGTCAGCTCGGCTGCTTCGAGCGCGAGGTCGCTCATCGATCCCCGCCGGCCCTCGGTGTCGGGCTGCTGGAGCAGCACTCGCGCGTGCTCCAGGACAGCACGTTTCCCGGGTGCTCCGGCCGCGAGAAGGATCGCCGCAGCCGAGGCGGCCTGACCAACACAGATCGTCGCCACATCGGACGCGATGAAGCGCATCGTGTCGTAGATCGCCATCATCGACGTGAACGAGCCACCGGGCGAGTTGATGTAGAGCTGGATGTCACTCGACGGCTTGTCGGCCGCGAGGTGGAGCATCTGCGCGATGACCACGTTGGCGACACCGTCGTCGATCGGCGTGCCGAGGAACACGATTCGTTCGCTCAGCAGCCGGCTGTAGATGTCGGTCACGCGCTCGCCCCGCGCGGTCGCTTCCACCACGCTCGGAATCGTGTAGCTGCTCACGCCGTGGCTCCTGCCAGGCCGACGCCCCGACGCCGTGAGAGCGGACGGATCTCGTCGAGCGACGACACGACATGATCGACGAACCCGTACTCCTTCGCTCCCTGGGCATCGAACCAGCGGTCGCGCCCGACATCGTCGATCACCTGGTCGATCGGGCGACCGGTGTGCTGCGAGATGATCGACCGCATCCGGTCGAGGGTGGCGACGAGATGTGCCGCCTGGATCTCCACGTCGGCGGCGGTGCCGCCCAGCCCGGCGGATCCCTCGTGCATGAGGACCTGGGCGTTCGGGAGTGCGTACCGCTTTCCCGCCGTGCCGCCGCACAGCAGCATCTGGCCCATGCTCGCGGCGAGACCGATGGCGACGGTGCTGACGTCGTTGGGCACGAGTTGCATCACGTCGTAGACGGCCAGCCCGGCGAGCACCGAGCCACCGGGCGAGTTGATGTAGAGGCAGATGTCGGATTCGGTGTCGTCGGCCGAGAGCACGAGGAGCTGTGAGACGAGGCGGTTGGCCGACTCGTCGGTCACCTCCTCGCCGAGTACCACGATGCGCCGATCCATCAGACGGTCGGCCAACCGTTCGTCAGTCAGTGAGGTCATCGCCCGATCGTGGCGGATCGGGGGAGCCCGTGCACTCGATTCTGCCGAAGGCAGAACGTGCTCTCGGTCATCCGGTGTCGCCGCTCACCCGCGAGCGGTCGAGCGGCGCGGCCGCAGCGAGATCACCGCGGCCGGTGATCGGTGCCTTCGCCGGCGGTGATGAACAGTGCGGTCGCGGTGCCGTCGACGTCGGCGGTGTGCCAGGTGCCCGGAGGGTTGATCGCGTACTCGCCGGCCGACAGCGTCACTCTGGCGGTGGACCCGTCGGCATGCTCCTGGTGCAAGGTGATCTCACCGGTCGTGCACAAGACGACCTCGCTTCCGACAGGGTGCATCTCCCACACATCCCACGGCTCGTTGAACGAGTGCATCGTGACGAGGCGGCCCTCGGCGCCGTCCGCTGCGTGACGTTTCGAGTAGCCGCCGTACCACTCCATGCCGCCGGTGAACTCGGGCTCGATCTCGGCGGTTGCTCCGAGGCCGAGGTGGATGGGATGAATCGTGATGTCGGTGGCACCGTCGCTCATCTCCCCAGTCTCGCGAAGTGCGCCGGCGTTGTCAGCCGGGCACCGGTTGTGGCGCGGATCGGTCGACCGCCGACCAGGTCCCGTCGAGGTGGATCGAGGCGGCACCCTGCCCCATGCCGATCACTCCGTCGTGGTCGATCAGCACGCCGCCGCACTCGGGGAGTCCCCACAGCACGACGTCGGGCAGTGACCACCGGCGTTCCGACCCGGGTGTCCAATGGGGCACCGCGAGTCCCGGCACGAGACCGAGTCCGCCGGCCAGGCGGCCGCCACGGTCGGGTGTCGCGACCTGGAGGCACAGCACCATCGCACCTGCCGACGCACCGGAGATCGTCGTGCCTGTCGACCACAGTTCGACCAGACGGTCACCGATCGTGCGGCCGTCGACCGCGGTGGCGAGCACGTCGAGCAGCCCGCTCGGCGAGCCGCCGGGCAGCACGACCAACCCGATGTCGGTGGCGAGCGCGTCGAGCGCCGTCCGCGGGTCGTCACGAGGGTCCGGGATCGCGTCGACGTCGGCTCCGAGCCGCCGGTAGTGGGTGATGGTGCGCGTTGACGCTCCGGCATAGTCGCTCCCCGGCCTTGCTGCACCGGCGAGTACGACCATCCGACCGCTGCATCGTGCGAGCACCGTGCGGTCCATGTCGTCACACGGCGGCGTCAGCTCTCGTCCACCCTGCAGGCAGATCACCCCCGTCGATGTCGTGGCGTTCACGTCGCCGGGGTCCATCGGGCGGCGGTCAGCACCTTGCCGTCGACGGCCAACCACGACGCTCGTGCCGCCTCGTCGTCGGCGGTGACGAGTTCGAGCGGCATGTCGGCGTCGACGGCAGCGAGGTGCTCGATCTCCGCGACGCCTCGGCGCGACTGCTCGGACGGCAGCGACTCCTCCACGATCGCCCACTGGGCGGCGTTGTTCACGTGACGCAACGGGTCGATGTCGACACGCCGGATCGTCCACTGGCGGCGCGCGGCCCGCTCGGGCGGCACGGGGAGTCGGAGCCGGGACGACACCCGTCGCCCGGCGGCGGCCATGCCGTACGCGTCGACGAAGTCGTCGCCGAGGCCGGTCGGCCGTCCCGATGTCGGGTCGACGCGGATCCACAGACTCACGGCCTCGATCGACGCGCCGCGGCCCCCGACGATCGATGTACGCCGTTCGGCCCAACTCCGACCCGTACCGGAACAGAACGTCGACAGCTCGAGCGGTTCGTCGAGGCTCGCCGCGCGTCGGACGTCGATCAAGGTGCGCCGTACGACCCAGCCGAATGCGTCGTCGAGACCGGCATCGGTGGCGTCGTCGGTCGCGATGTCCTGCAGATAGCGCGCGGTGGCGTCGAGCCGGAGGCGGGCGCGAGCATCGACATCACCGAGGCGAACCGGGCGCGAGCGTGTGACCACGCGTCCCGCGGCGGGACGCTCGAGGAGTTCGACGGCGGGCAGCGCTGACATGGCGGTTCCGAACGTATCGGCCGCATCCGAACGGGGCGTGGCTGTGCGCATAGGGTCGGGCGATGGCGTACGAGACGGTGACCGGATACTGCTGGCCGCAATCGGTGGCGGGAGGCGAGCGGGTGGATCTCCACCTGTCGTCGGCCGGCGCACGGCCCGTGTCGGTGGAGGTCGCTCACATCGGAGCGACGCGCACCGTCGTGTTCGCGGAGAACGACATCCCGACCGGCGATCATCCGACACCGCCGGACGCGTCGCACGCCGGCTGCGGGTGGCCGGTCGCGTCCGACATCGGCATCGAGCCCGAGTGGCCGTCGGGGTACTACGAGGTCATCCTGTCGATCGACGTCGACGGCAAGATCCGTCGGACCCACGCATTCTTCGTCGTCCGCCCGGTCCACGCCACCACGTCGGCCACGATCCTGCTCGCGCTCGGCACCAACACCTGGCACGCCTACAACGACTTCGGGGGCCGCAACCTCTACAACGGCGGGACCGCTGTGTCTCTGCAGCGGCCGATGGCACCCGGGTATCTGTACAAGCCGCCGGGGGCCGGTCAACGGGTCACGTCGCTGCATCCGCCCGACCCGCAGTCGGCGAGCCACGTCGGATATCTCCGGATGAACCACCTGTCGCCGTGGGGCGGGTCGGCGGGCTGGCCGAACTGGGAGCTGCCGTTCGTCGAGTGGGCCGACCGCGAGGGCTACGCGATCGACATCGTCACCAACGCCGACCTCGAGGAGCATCCCGAACTGCTCGGCGCGGAGTCGCCGTATCGCCTCTATCTCTCGATCGGCCACGACGAGTACTGGTCCGGCCCGATGCGCGACACGGTCGAGGGCTTCATCGGCCGCGGTGGCAACGCCGCCTTCCTCTCGGGGAACACGGCCTTCTGGCAGGTACGGCTGGAGGACGCGACCGGTGACGGAGCCGAGGGTCCGGCCGCGACGATGGTGGGCTACAAGGGGTTCTTCAAGCAGGATCCGGTGTTCGGCACCGACCGGCAGCCCGAGCTGACGACGATCTGGTCGGACCATCTCCTCGAGCGGCCCGAGAACCACATGACCGGCGTCAGCTTCAGCCGCGGGGGGTACCACCGCATCGGCAAGCGGGTCACCAATGGTGCGGGCGGGTACACGTTGTACCGCGCCGACCACTGGATCTTCGACGGCACCGGGCTCCAGTACGGCGACGTCCTCGGCTCGTCGGCGAGCATCGTCGGCTACGAGTGCGACGGTTGCGACTTCATCACCCGCGACGGCCTGCCGTACCCGACCGGCGACGACGGCACCCCTGCGAACTTCGAGATCCTGGGGATGGCACCGGCGGCGCACTTCACCCGGACGACCGCCTCGCGGCCGCCGGCGCCGCACGAACCGTCGGAGATCGAGTTCGTCGCCTCCCGTCTCTTCGACAATCGTGATCCGGCGTCGGTCGAACGCATCGCGCACGGCAATGCGGTGCTCGGCAGCTACATCTCGTCGGGGGGCGGCACGGTCATCACATCGGGTTGCACCGACTGGGTGTGGGGCCTCGCCGAACACGATCGCCATGTCGAGCAGATCACCCGCAACATCCTCGACCGCCTCGCCTGACTGCGACGCGGGGTCAGACCCCCGCGTCTCATTCAGGCCTCGTCGCGGATGACCTTGATGCCGTTGGGGTCGATGATCGAATCGAACTTCAGGCGGTTGTGGCTGTGGGCCACGTGGTGCAGCCCGAACGCGGACTGCAACGCCGTGTACTGACCCATCGCGTCGAGCGAGTTGTTGACCGACTGCTTGGCGAGCGCCAAACCGAACATCGGGCGGCGGGCGATGTGCGCGGCCATCTCGAGCGTGGCCGACTCCAGGTCCTCCCGCGGCACGACCTTGTTGACCATGCCATGCATCAGGGCCTCCTGCGCGGTGATCGCCCGGCCGGTGAACAGCATCTCCTTCGCCAGCCGAGCCCCCGCCTCGTAGGGATGCGTGAAGTACTCGTGGCCGTTCACGCCGAGCGCGACGACCGGGTCGGAGAAGGTCGCCTCCTCCGAACAGATCACGAGGTCCATCGGCCACACCAGCATCAGCCCGCCCGCGATGACCTTGCCCTGCACGGATGCGATCGTGGGCTTGGGGATGTTGCGCCAGCGCCAACACATCCCGACATACAGCTCGGCCTCGCGGGCCATGTACCCCTCGGCGCCGTCGGCATCGAAGTGGCATTGCGTGCCGATGGTGTGCAGGTCGGACATGTCGGCGTCGAGATCGCTCAGGTCGTGGCCCGACGAGAAGTGGTCGCCGTCGGCGGCGAGCACGATGCAGCGGACGTCGTCGTCACGGGCCGCTACGTCGAACGCCTCGTTGACCTCGGAGATCATCAGGTAGTTCTGGGCGTTGGCCATCTCGGCGCGGGCGAGCGTGATCCTCGCCACCCGCTCTGCGGGCCGGTCGTAGCGGACGTGCTGCCAGTCACTCATGTCGACGGGGCGAGTGCCTCGAGCGCGTTCCAGTCGAGCACGAGCGGACCCTCGGTCGATACGGGCTGGATGCACACGTGATCGGCGCCGGCGTCGTAGTGGGCCTGGATCCCGGCGCGGACACGGGTTTCATCGCCCCACACGATCACGTGGTCGACGAATCGATGGGAGCGCTGCTCGATCTCGTCCTCGCTGAACCCGATCCGCTTCCAGTTGTTGCGGTAGTTCGGCAATCCCGCATACCGGTCGATCTGGACGTTGGCAGCAGCGCGCGCAGCGTCGGCATCGGTCGACAGGATGACCTTCTGCTCGACGCACAGCAGTTTGTCCGGCCCGATCGCCTCCCGTGCCTCCGCGGTGTGTTCCGGCGTCACGAAGTAGGGATGGGCACCGTCGGCGGCCGTGGCCGACAGCTCCAGCATCTTCGGGCCCAGCGCCGCCAGGAGACGCAGTGGCTTCTCGGACGGCGGAACGGCCATGTACATCGCGGTGTCCATCGCCGCGAGGTAGTCGCGCATCTGGCTGAGCGGCTTGGAGTAGTCGAGCTTGCGGACGCCTTCGACCATGGGGCCGTGGCTGACGCCGAGGCCGAGAACGAACCGACCGCTGGTCTGCTCGGCGAGGGTGTTCGCAGCCTGCAGCATCGCGCCGGAATGGCGGTTGAAGATGCTGGCGATCCCCGTCGCCAATTGCAGTGTCGTGGTCTGTGAACCGAGCCAGGCGAGATGGGCGAACGGATCCCGTCCGACGGTCTCCGGTACCCACAGCGTGGAGTAGCCGAGCGACTCGATTCGGGCGGCGGTCTCGCCGGCCTGGCCGGCGCTCATCGCATCGGTGAAGTACCAGACACCGGTGTTCGATGGGCCGGTCAGACGATCTCGTGCGCTCATCGCGCCGAACCTAGGCGAGCGATGAGTTTCAGCGCGACCTGTGCGCGCCGAGACTCATCGCAACGGTCAGTCGGGCAGCATCGGGAGCTGGATGCCGGGGTCTCCGCGCATGGTCGTCGCCCGCTGGAGGGCGCCGCGTCCGAAGCGGTCGCGAACTGCGTCCATCACGGTGTCGAGCTGCTCGGCGTCCTTGCGCTCGAACGGGAGCACGAGCTGCACGGCGTCGAGATCGCTGAGGTTGCCGATCGATACACCGAGCAGGCTGATGCCCTTTGCCTCGACGAGCGGCCAGGCCGTGTCGAGTACAGCGACGGCGGTGGAGTGGATGGTCGACGTGCCCGCCGTCGGATCAGCCAGCGAGTGCGAGCGGGTGGCGCGTGTGAAGTCGTCGAACCGGAACCGGAGCGTCACCGTTCGGCCCACGCGACCAGCGCGTCGCATTCGTTCGGTGATGCGGTCGACGAGGCGCCACAACACGACGTCGATCTCGTCGCGGGAACGTCGTCGTCGTCCGAGTGCCTGCTGTGAACCGATCGAGCCGCGCCGCTTTCCGGTCGTGACACGGCGCGCGTCGCGGTTGTGCGCGAGCGCGTGCAGTTGGTGGCCCATCGCCCCGCCGACGATCGCGGTCAGGGCACCGGGGTCCATCGATGCGACATCCGCGACGGTGTGGATGCCGCGTTCGTTGAGTTTTGCGGCGGTCACCTGACCGACTCCCCAGAGCCGCTGGACGGGCAGCGGATGGAGGAACGCCAGCTCCTCGTCGGGATCGACGACGAGGAGGCCGTCGGGCTTGGCGACGCCGCTCGCCACCTTCGCCAGGAACTTCGTGCGCGCCACGCCCACGGTGATCGCGAGACCGACCTCGTCGGCCACCCGCGCGCGGAGCCCGGCGGCGATCACCGCTGGTGTTCCGGCGATGCGCCACAGCCCGGCGACGTCGATGAAGGCCTCGTCGATCGACATCGGTTCGACGATCGGCGACGTGTCGCGGAAGATGTCGAACACGTGCCGGCTCGCCTGCGTGTAGGCCTCGAAGCGCGGTGCGACCTCGATCAGGTTCGGGCAGAGACGCCGGGCGGCGCCACCCGACATCGCGGTGCGGACGCCGAAGGCCTTGGCCTCGTAGCTCGCGGCCAGGACGACACCACCGCCGACCACGATCGGCCTGCCGCGCAACGCGGGGTCGTCACGCTGCTCGACCGAGGCGTAGAACGAGTCGAGATCGGCGTGCAGGATCGTGGCGCTCGACCTGCGTTCGGACACGAACACATGTTCGCACGCCCTCGACGGGGACGCAACATGCGACGCCGGGTCTGACCCCCCGCCTCATCCGATCGGACGGTGCTGGAGCCAGTCGCCGGAGGGAATCGGTGTCAGGTCGAGCCCGGACCCGTACTGGTACGCCCACGCGTCGATCCCGCGATTCGTCCGCACGAGGACCCGGCTGTACTCGCCGCCGACCACGTCCTCGACCTCGTCGAGCGTGGCGATCGCGTGATCGAGCGATGTCTCGAGCAGCGCAAAGGTGTGTCCGTGGATCGTGCTGCGCGGGCCGAAGACGGCGGCGGGATAGTCGAGGCCGGTGTCGAAGAGTTCGCCGGGCACCGAATCGGTCATCCCGGCGTCGAGCGTGAACGGCTCGAGGAGGTGCCAACGGACGTCGCCCGGTCGCAGCGTGCCGTACACGAAAACGTGTCGCGTCATGTCCGAACGTCAGGCGGTGGACTTGCGGCGTCCGCGTGCGCCCCAGAGCGTGCCCATCAGCATCAGGGCGACACTCACGAACAGGATCGCGCTGGCGAGCACGTTGACCTCGGGCGGGAACTTCACCCGGAAGCTGCCGTTGATGTACAGCGGGAACGTGACGAGTGAGCCGGCGTTGAACAGCGTGATGATGAAGTCGTCGAGCGAGAGGGCGAACGACAGCAGGGCAGCCGCGAGGATGCCCGGAAGGATCAACGGGAAGGTCACCTTCCAGAACGTGCGCACGGGGGTTGCGCCGAGGTCCTGGGCCGCCTGTTCGAGCGTCCAGTCGAATCCGCGGACCCGGGCGCGCACGGTCAGCGCGACGAAGCTCACCTGGAACATGATGTGAGCGATCACGACCGTCGTGAAGCCGCGGGTGACATTCCAGTCGAGGAACAGCGTGGCGAGCGACGAACCGAGCACGATCTCGGGTGTGGTGAGCGGAAGCACCAGGAAGAAGTTGAGGCCACCGCTGCCACGGAACTTGTAGCGGGCCAACGCGATCGCGATCATCGAGCCGAGCACCGTCGCGATGACGGTGGAGATCGCGGCGATCTTCAGGCTCTCGACGAAGGCGTTGGTGAGCGATTCGTCGCTGAACGGGTTCTTCCAGTTCTCGAGCGTGAACTGCTGCCAGGCGACGTTGTAGTTGCCCTTCGGCTTGTTGAAGGAGAAGACCACGATCCAGACGATCGGGACGAACAGATAGAGCAGGGCCAAGCCCGCGTATGCGTTCAGCGCGAAGCGGGCGACGCGTCCACCTCTCGACGACGGTGCGCTCATGCCAGGTCCTCCGTTCCGAAGAAACGGCTGTAGATGATCACGAACACCGTGATGATCAACATCAGTACGAACGACATCGCGGAGGCGAGCGGCACGTTGTTCTGTACGAGGAACTGGTCCTGGATCGAGTTGCCGATCATCGTGGTGTTCGGGCTGCCGAGGTAGAGCGCATTGACGAAGTCACCGGCGGCCGGGATGAAGGTGAGCAACGTTCCCGCGAACACCCCGGGAAGCGAGAGCGGGACCACGACCTTGCGGAACGCCGACGTCGATGTCGAGTAGAGGTCCTTCGCGGCGTCGACCAGACGGACGTCGACCTTCTCGAGGCTGACGTAGATCGGCAGGATCATGAACGGCAGGAAGTTGTAGGTGAGTCCGAAGATCACGGCCGCGGGCGTGTTGATCAGGCGGCCGTTGTCCATCATGCCCATGGTCTCGAGCATCCAGGTGAGACGGAACTTGCCGATCATGCCGGTGGCGATGCCGTTGTCCGACAGGATGCTGCGCCACGCGATCGTGCGGATCAGATACGAGGTGAAGAACGGGATCACGACGAGGCCCAGCAGCAGGTTGCGGAACTTGCCGCCGCGGAAGGCGATGACATAGGCGAGCGGGTAGCCGATCGCGATTGTCAGGATCGTGGCAATGCCGGAGTACATGAACGCCCGTTGGAACTGGGGGCCGAAATCGGTGAACGCGGTGACGTAGTTGTCGAAGTTCCAGTCGAAGTTGGCCTCCACCGCGAACCGGCTGGGCAGTGTCGACAGCGACAGCCGCAGCAGCGTGAACAGCGGTGCCAGGTAGAACAGCGCCAGCCAGAGCATGCCGGGCTTGAGCAACCCGTACGGGGCGATCTTGCGGCGGGTCTCCGGTGTGCCCATGGTCGCGACGACCACGAGCGCGACGATGCTCGCGAACACGGTGCCCAACGCCAGAACGGCGAGCGGCCCGGTGAGCAGTCGTGTACCGACGGCTGCCAGCAGCCCGCCGGCGAGGAGAAGCGCGCCGAGACCGAGCATCTCGGGGCGCCTCACCCCCCAGCGGACCACGGCAGAACTCATGATGTCAGGCGCCGGTGATGGCGGAGAACGCAGCGTCGTACTCGGCCTCGACATCCTCGGCCAGCGGTGCGAAGCCCTGGGTGTTGGCGAGGGTCGCGTCGTCGGGGAACACCAGCGGGTCGTTCGCGAGGTCGGGGTCGAGCTTCGCGACTTCGTCCTGAACCCCGTCGACGGGCGACACGTACCCGACCCACGCGGTGATCTGTGCGGCCTGCACCGGGTCGTACACGAAGTTCATCCACTCGGCGGCCTGGGCGACGTTCTTGGCCCCCTTCGGCAGGACCATGGTGTCGGCCCAGGACGTCGCTCCGCTCTCGGGGAACACGAACTTCACGGCCGGATTGTCGCGGGCGATCGCGGCGACGTCGCCGGACCATCCGATCGTGATCGCCAGGTTGCCGTTCGACAGATCGTCGAAGTAGTCGTTGCCGTGGAAGCGACGGATCTGGCCCGAGTCCTTGGCCTCCTGCAGCTTGTCGAACGCCGGCTTGGCTTCGTCGAAGGTCGTGAGCGTGGAGATGTCGATGCCCAGGCTCATCGCGATGACGCCGATGGTGTCGCGCATCTCCGTCAGTGCGCCGACCTTGCCGGCGAATTCGGGATCGAAGAGGTCGTCGACGCTCGTGATCTCGCGGCCGGTCGCGTCGGAGTTGTAGGCGATTCCGGCGAAGCCGGTCTGCCACGGGAGGCTGTACTCGCCGGTCGGGTCCCAGGCCGGATTCTGCAGGTCGGCCCGAAGGTTCGCGGCATTGGGCACCTGGTCGAGCGGGAGCTTGTCGAGCCATTCGAGCCGGATCAGACGGTTGGCCAACCAGCTGGTCGGCGCAATGATGTCGGGGTCGATCGGCTCGCCCCGGCCGAGCAACGGCTGGATCTTGGCGAAGTACTCGTTGTTGTCGTTGTACGCCTCGGTGTAGCGCATGTCGATGCCGGTGGCTTCCTTGAACCGGTCGACCGTGCCGGTGGCGCCGTCCTCGGTGGGGTCGATGTACGACGGCCAGTTCTCGAAGAAGAGGCTGCCACCCGCACCGCCACCGCCCGGGGTGGTCCCCGGGGTGGTTCCGGGGGTCGTTCCCGGGGTGGTTGCCGAGGCGCCACTGCCCCCGTCGGAACCGCACGCAGCGAGGAACGCCGGCAGCGTCATCCCGGCAGCACCGAGCGCGCCGGCGCGCATCAGCAGCTGACGGCGGGTCATCGCGCTGCGGGGTCCGGTGAATGGGTTGGGTCGTCGAGTCGTCATGTCACTTTCCTGTGTTGTCTTGTCGGTCGAACATTGATTCTGCCCGCTGGAGCGGTCTCGGCCAGGTCGCCTCGATCGTCGCTAGGAGTCTGCGAGTTCTTCGAGGGTGTCGATGTCACTTGCGGTTGCCCCGGGCCGGCGCGGCCACCCGGCGAGCATGTAGGCGCTGCCGGGGTCCCACGACAGGTGGACGCTGCTGCCGGGATGCAGGAACGGCAGATCGGTTCCGGTGATGACGCTGGCGATGACCTCGCTGTCGTCGGCGAGGTGCACGACGATGCGTGCCGTGGCGCCCTGGAACACCACGTCGCTCACGGTGCCCTCGATCGATCGTCCGTCGGCACGGGCTTCGGCCGTTGCCGTCAGCCGTTCGGGGCGCAGCATGACCGACACCGGGTCGCCGACGCGCCGGATGATGTCGGTGCGAGCGCGCACGGTGGGGCCCGCGGTGAGGGTCACCACGGTGTCGTCGCCGTCGGTGCCCGCCACTTCACCCGGTAGCAGGTTGGCCGACCCGATGAAGCCGGCGACGAACAGGGTCGCCGGGCTGTTGTAGATCTCCTCGGGCGTGCCGATCTGTTCGACGCGACCGTCGCTCATCACGGCGATCCGGTCGCTCATCGTGAGCGCCTCACCCTGGTCGTGCGTCACGAACACGAACGTGATCCCGACCTCGCGCTGAATGCGCTTGAGCTCGAACTGCATCGCCTCGCGGAGTTTGAGGTCGAGCGCGGCGAGGGGTTCGTCGAGCAGGAGTGCGCTCGGGAAGTTCACCAGCGCCCGTGCCAGCGCAACACGTTGCTGCTGGCCGCCGGAGAGCTGCGTCGGCTTGCGGTCGGCGAACTCGCTGAGCCGAACCACCTCGAGCATCTGGGCGACGTTCGGCTCGTACTCGCTCTTGGGGACCTTCTTCGACTTCGGGCCGAACCGAACGTTGTCGACAACGGTCATGTGCGGGAACAGCGCGTACTGCTGGAACACCGTGTTCACGTTGCGCTTGTACGGCGGTACTCGGCTGACGTCGACACCGTTGAGCAGCACCTTGCCGGAGGTCGGCTGCTCGAACCCGGCGATCATCTTCAGCGTCGTGGTCTTGCCGCATCCGGACGGTCCCAGCATCGCGAAGAACTCGCCCTGCTGAATGCCGAAGTCGGCTTGCTCCACGGCCACGAAGTCGCCGAAGGACTTCTGGACGTGATCGAGTTGGATGACGACGTCACTCACCTGTTGTCCATCTGTTCTGCCCCGAATCGCGGCCGTCCGTCGATCATGTGTGACGGAGGTTACATCGTGGACGTCGTTCGGCAAGCAAACGGTCGGCTCGTTCATCCGGCGGCAACATTGCGGTGCCCGGCGTGGCAATCTGTGCACCATGTCATCCGATCTGTCCTCTTTGAACTCGAACTTCATCGGCGGCGACTGGCGTGCGGCGCACAGCGGCGCGACCGACGCGGTCGTCAATCCTGCGACCGGTGCCGTCATCGGCGAGGTCCCCGCGAGCGATGCCGCCGACGTCGACGCCGCGGTGTCCGCGGCGTCAGCGGCGTTTCCCGCGTGGGCCGCGCTCACGCCCCGAGAACGTAGCGAGATCCTGCATCGCGTCGCCGACATCGTCGACGAGAACATCGACGAGTTGTCGCGGATCGAGTGTGAGAACGTCGGCAAGCCGGTCGGGATCGTCGAGTTCGAGATGGACCTCACGAAGGACAACTGGCGCTTCTTCGCGTCATCGTGTCGCTTCCTGGAGGGCAAGGCCGCCGGTGAGTACATGGCGGGCTATACCTCCATGATCCGACGTGACCCGCTCGGCGTGGTGGCCTCGATCACCCCGTGGAACTACCCGCTCAACATGGCCACGTGGAAGCTCGGCCCGGCACTCGCCGCCGGCAACACCGTGATCCTCAAGCCCTCGGAGCTGACACCGTATTCGGTGCTGCGCCTCGCCGAGCTGACCGCCGACGTCCTGCCGGCCGGCGTGTTCAACGTGATCTGCGGCCAAGGCGCCGTCGCGGGTGCCGCGCTCAGCGAGCACCCGGACATCGCGATGATCTCGATCACGGGCAGTGTCGGCGCGGGTAAGGCCGTGGCGCGGGCGGCATCGGACTCGCTCAAGCGGGTGCACCTCGAACTCGGTGGCAAGGCGCCGGTCATCGTGTTCGACGATGCCGACATCGCCGCGGTCGTCGAGAACCTGAAGGGCATGTCGTTCTACAACTCCGGGCAGGATTGCACGGCGCCGTGTCGCGTGATCGCCGGCAGCAAGATCCACGACGATTTCGTCAACCAGCTGACCGACGCGGTCGCGAGCATCAATGTGGGCGACCCGATGTCGGACGCGACCGAGATGGGTCCCGTGATCTCCGACGTCCATCGCTCACGAGTGGCGGGATACGTCGATCGGGCGCGCGAGGCCGGCGCCGAGGTGACCGTCGGTGGATCGATGGGCTCAGGTCCCGGCTACTTCTACGAGCCGACGGTCGTCGTCGGGCCGGGTCAGTCGTCCGAGATCGTGCAGCGAGAGGTGTTCGGCCCGGTCGTGACGGTGCAGACGGCTGCCGACGAGGAGACTGCGCTCGCGATGGCCAATGACGTCGACTACGGGTTGGCCGCCAGCGTGTGGACCGCCGACGTGGGCCGGGCGATGCGCATGAGCAAGGCGCTGCAGTTCGGAGCGGTGTGGGTGAACGACCACATTCCGATCGTCTCGGAGATGCCGCACGGCGGCTTCAAGCAGTCGGGCTACGGCAAGGACATGTCGATGTACGCGGTCGAGGCCTACACCGAGGTCAAGCACGTCATGATCAAGCACTGAGTGGTCCTCGTGGTGTCGGACACCACGAGCTCAATGATCGCCGAGGCCGAGGTGGCGTGCCATCGTCGCGGTGGCGTCGCGGAAGAGACGTTCGTCGTCGTGCACGAAGTTCCTCGTCTGGCCGAACAGTTCGAAGGTCAGCAAGCCGAAGAGCTGTGTCCACGCGAGCAGGATCGCGAGAATCGTTGCGTCGCTGACCGTCGGGAGGTCGATCTCCGTTCGGAGCAACACGAACGACTCGGACGTCGGCGCGCTCACGGTCGTCGTCGACGCCGGGTCGTCGAGCCGGCCGTCGCGTGCCGCGTCGCGCACGATGCGTATCAGGGCTCGCGAGACTCGTGTGCCCGGCGCGACCGTGTCGTCCGGGGCCGCGTAGCCGGGGACCGGCGTGCCGTACAACAGCGCGTACTCGTGCGGACGACCGATCGCCCATGACCTGATCGCCATCGCCGCGTCGACCCAGCGGGCCGCCGGAGCGTCGTCGACGGTGGCGTCGACCGCTGCCTCGGCGTGAGCGCCGAGTGAGTCGTACGCGTCGATGATCAGGGCGGTCAGCAGTTCATCGCGGCCGGCGAAGTAGCGGTACAACGCCGACGACACCATGTCGAGATCGCGCGCGACGGCACGGAGCGACAGCGCCGCTGCGCCGTCGGCTGCAACATGGGCGCTCGCCGTCGTCAGGATCGCCGCGCGGACCTCGGCATGCGCTCGCGCACGGGCGCCTTTGACCGGAACGGGAGGTGTCGATGTGGCCATGGCGAAGCAGTCTGGCAGATCTCCGCTCCAAAACGTGAGCACTGCTCTTGACATTCGACGCATTTGGAGTACGGTGATCAGGAACGAGAGCACTGCTCACACTTTGAAAGGACCGATCATGACCGCCACTCAGGCCGCCGACACCAACAGCACGACCCGCTACATCGAGCCCGACTGGTTCACCCGGAACGTCTTCAACGCCGTCGTCGCCCGGAGCACCAAGTGGGGGTTGAGCCTGTGGGGCTCGCGAGTGCTCCAGGTCCCCGGACGCACCTCCGGCGAGATCCGTACCACGCCGGTCAACGTGCTCACCATCGGTGAGCGTCGCTACCTGGTGGCACCCCGCGGCGTCACCCAGTGGGTCCGCAACGTCCGGGCATCCGGCTCGTGTGATCTCCGGGTCGGACGTCGGGTCGAGCATGTGCAGCTCGTGGAGCTGGACGACGCCGCCAAGCCCGAGGTGCTGCGTCCCTACCTGCGTCGATGGAAGTGGGAGGTCGGCCAGTTCTTCGACGGTGTCGGCCCCGATGCCACCGACGACGAGCTCCTTGCGGCCGCTCCCAAATACCCGGTCTTCGAGATCCGCTGACGGTTGCGCCGGTGCTGACACCGGCGTCACCCATCAGGGGTCAGACCCCACGTGCAAGACGTTGCGGGCCGGCGAGTCGGCGGGGGATCGGGATGCGGTCGGAGAACTTCGAGGCGAGCGGACCGACAACCGCCGTGATCAACACGTAGCCGGCGGCCAGCGCCCCGAGATCGGGGCCGTCGATCAGGCTCGATCCCAGTGCGGCGATCACGATCGAGAATTCGCCGCGCGCGATCAACACCGTCCCCGCTCGCAGGCGTGCCTTCGGCCCCACGCCCATGCGTCCCGCTGCATACCAGCCAGCCGCCACCTTCGTGAACACCGTCACGATCGCCAGCGCGATCGCCGGCACGAGGACGGCGACGAGGTCGGCCGGGTCGATCTGGAACGAGAAGAACAGGAAGAACATCGCGGCGAACAGGTCGCGCAATGGTGAGATCAGTTGGTTCGCGCGGCGCTCGGCCTTGCCCGACAGCGCCAGGCCGACGAGGAATGCACCGATCGCTCCGGACACCTCGAGGCGTTGCGCCACGCCGGCGACGAGCAGTGTGACGCCGAACACTGTCAACAGGAAGGTCTCGTCCGACCCGCCCGCCACCAGATTGCTCAGGCGATGCCCGTAGCGCAGCGCTCCGAGCAGGATGACCGTGACTGCGGCCAGCGCGATCGCAACGCTCGTGATCGTCGCCTCCACCGTGCCGCCCACGATCAGCGCGGCCACCACCGGGAGATAGACGGCCATCGCCAGGTCCTCGATCACGAGCAGGTTCAGGACCGCCGGTGTCTCGCGGAAGCCCAACCGACCGAGGTCGGACAACACCTTCGACACGACGCCCGACGACGTGATCCACGTGACGCCGCCCAGCAGCACGGCCGCCAGCGGATCCCACCCGAGGATCAATCCCAGCGCAACCCCCGGGGTCGCATTGAGCGCCATGTCGATCACGCCGGGGCTCAAACCTGATCGCAGCCCGCTTCGCAGCTCGCCCTCGGAGTACTCCAGCCCGAGCGCGAACAACAGCAGCAGCACGCCGATCTCGGCGGCGATCTCGAAGAACTCGAGCGTGACGTCGAGCTGCACGACGCCGCCTTCGCCCATCGCGAGTCCCGCCAGCAGGTACAGCGGGATCGCGGTGATCCCGAATCTGCCCGCGAGGCGCGACAACAGTGCCAGGCCGAGCACAAGCGCTCCGATCTCGACGAACGCCAAGGCGACATCGGAGGAACCCGCGGCAATCAACATCCGACCGTCAGGGGCGAACGAGCTCGCGCATCGCGGCCAGGCCCTCGGTGGTACCGACGGCGACGATCACATCGCCGGCGAGCAATCGGAACTCCGGGCCTGGCGCGGGGATCGACTGGCCGTCGCGGATGACGGCCACGATCGACGATCCGGTCTTCGTGCGATACATCCCGTCACCGATCGTTGCGTCCGATGCCGGTGAGGCGGGAGTCAACTCGATCCACTCGATGGCGAGGCCCTCGATCTCCTGCTGCACAGCAGCGACCGCTTCGGTGACCCGGCTCGCCCCGAGCAGTTCTGACACCGTCCGTGTGTCGGCGGCCGAGAGGCTCACCAGTGAGGAACAGACATCCGGGTCGTCCGAGTCGTACACCAGGATCTCACGGCGGCCGTCGTGGTGGACGAGTACCCCGATGTTCGCACCGTCCTCCGTCGTGAACTCGTGGCGGACACCCACACCGGGAAGCTTGGTTTCGCGCACGTCGGCCATGGAGCCATTGTGGCAGCCCGTCCCCGAACCCGCCCTCCGACCTCCGGTTACGCCGGTGCCTGGCACCGGCGTAACCGGGTCTCGCAGGTGCTTGGAACACCAGGTTGGGCTGCTGGTGTCACCACTACTCTTGGTCCATGAGCTCGAACAGCCCCGACCACCCGATCGACATGCCCGTCGACATCAAGCCGCGGTCGCGTGACGTCACCGACGGCATGCAGAAGGCGCCGTCGCGAGCGATGTTGCGCGCCGTCGGGATGGGCGATGCCGACTGGGAAAAGCCGCAGGTGGCGATCGCGTCGTCGTGGAACGAGGTCACGCCCTGCAACATGACGCTGCGCAAGCTCGCCGAGCACGCCAAGGTCGGCGTGCGCGAGGCCGGAGGCTTCCCGCTCGAGTTCGGCACGATCACCGTCAGCGACGGCATCTCGATGGGTCACGAGGGCATGCGGGCATCGCTCGTGTCGCGCGAAGTGATCACCGACTCGGTCGAGACCGTGATGCATGCCGAGCGCTTCGACGGGTTCGTCGGCCTCGCCGGTTGCGACAAGTCGATCCCCGGCATGTTGATGGCCGCCGCTCGCCTCGACCTGGCGAGCGTGTTCGTCTACAACGGCTCGACGATGCCGGGCGAGCACAACGGTGTCGCGACCGACATCACGAGCGTGTTCGAAGCCGTCGGAGCGTGCGCCGCCGGCACGATGACCGAGGAAGAGCTCCACGAGATCGAGGCGACGGCCTGCCCCGGTGAGGGCGCGTGCGGGGGAATGTTCACCGCGAACACGATGAGCTCGATCGCCGAAGCGCTCGGCATGAGCCTGCCCGGAACCGCGTCGCCGCCGGCCATCGACGGGCGCCGCGAAGGCGACGCCGAGCGGGCGGGCGCGGCCGTCGTCAATCTGCTGCGTCTCGGCATCACGCCGCGCCGGATCATGACCAAGGCGGCATTCGAGAACGCGATCGCGCTGACCTCGGCACTGGGTGGGTCGACCAATGCCGTGCTGCACCTCCTCGCCATCGCCAACGAGGCGCGCGTCGACCTCGACCTCGACGACTTCAATCGCATCGCCGACAAGGTGCCGCACATCGCCGACATGAAGCCGGGCGGCAAGTTCCACATGAGCGACCTCGACCGCATCGGCGGCGTGCCCGTCGTGCTCAAGATGCTGCTCGACGCCGGCCTGCTCAACGGCGAGGCGATGACAGTGACGGGCAAGACGATGGCGGAGAACCTCACGGAGATCGACCCGCCCGGCGCCGACGGCGTGGTCGTCCACGCGCTCGACGCCCCGATCCATCAGGCCGGCGGCATCAACATCCTCACCGGCACGCTCGCACCGAAGGGCGCCGTCGTGAAGGTCGCCGGACTCTCCGATGCGCAGATGCACTTCGAGGGACCCGCCCGGGTGTTCGACGACGAGTCGTTCGCGATGGAGGCGATCCTCGCCGGCTCGATCCAGCCCGGCACCGTCATCGTGATCCGCTACGAGGGACCCAAGGGTGGCCCGGGAATGCGCGAGATGCTCGCCATCACCGGAGCGCTCAAGGGTGCTGGCCGCGGCTCGGATTGCGCGCTGATCACCGACGGCCGCTTCTCCGGCGGCACGTGGGGGTTCTGCATCGGCCATGTTGCGCCCGAGGCGGCCGACGGCGGGCCGATCGCGTACGTCCGCGACGGCGACCTCATCCGCATCGACGTGCCGACCAAGACGCTCGACCTGTTGGTCGACACCGCCGAACTCGCCAACCGGATGGACGGCTGGCAGCCGAACCCGCCGCGCTACACCACCGGGGTGCTCGGCAAGTACGCCAAGCTCGTGCAGGGCGCCGAGACCGGAGCGATCACCAACACGCTGTGATGATCAACGGCGGTGATCGCGATTGGGGTCTGACCCCAATCGCGATCAGTCGACGAGGGCTTGCTGCACGAGCTGGTTGAGCTGCGAGCGGATCGGGTAGGTGCTCGACGGCAGCAGCTGGGTGAGAAACAGCGCCACGATCTCCTGCGCGGGGTCGACCCAGAAGATCGTGCTGGCCGCGCCGCCCCACGAGTACTCGCCCTCGGAGCGCATGACCTTGTTCGCCGCGGCATCGAGCACGACCGAGAACCCGAGCCCGAAACCGACACCGTCGAAGCTCGTCTCGGCGAACAACGGTCGGCCGAATGCCTCGAGGTCCGCGTTGCCCGGCAGGTGATTGCGGGTCATGTAATCGACCGTCCGGCTCCCCAGCAACCGGACCCCGTCGAGTTCGCCGCGGTTGAGCATCATGTGGGCGAAGCGCAGGTAGTCGTGCGCCGTTCCGACGAGACCACCACCACCTCCCAGCATCGCCGGCGGCTCGTCCGAGGCGCGCCCGAGCGCTCCCGGTGCAGGAACCGCCTCCCCGGTCGCAGGGTTGCGGACATAGAGCGTGGCGAATCTGTCCGCCGATTCGCTGTGGACGTAGAAGTCGGTCTCCGTCATGCCGAGCGGTTCGAAGATCCGGGTCCGGAAGAACTCGTCGAGGGGCATGCCGGACACGACCTCGACGAGACGGCCGAGCACGTCGGTCGACACCCCGTAGTTCCATTCGGACCCGGGCTGGAACGCGAGCGGCATCTCCGCCCACAACGCGCAGCACTCCGCCAGGTCGGCGCCCGGTGGGTTGCCCCACTCGAAGCCGCCCCGTCGATAGATCGCGTCGGTCACGTGGGTGTTGTGGAATCCGTAGGTGAGCCCCGAGGTGTGCGTGAGGAGATGCCACACGCGGATCGGTTCGATCTGCGGCTCGGTCAATGGCGCCAGGAAGGAGCCCGACCGGTACACCCGGGTGTCGGCGAACTCCGGCAGCCATTTCGAGATCGGTGACTTCAGCTCGAGGAGGCCCTCCTCGTAGAGCATCATCGCGGCGACGGACGTGATCGGCTTGCTCATCGAGAACATTCGCACGACGGTGTCGTCCGTGAACGGCGCACCGCTCTCGATGTCGCGATGACCGTAGGTCGACGAGTGCACCAACCGGCCCTTGCGGCTCACGGCGATCTGCCAGCCGGGGAGCTTCTTCTGGTCGACGTATCCCTCGAAGTGTCGGTCGATGCGGGCGAGGCGGTCCGGGGCGAAGCCGGCGTCGGCGGGGTCGATCTCGATCTCGAGTGCAGTCATGCGCCGAGCATGTCGCACCTCGCTCGTCGACGACGAGCCGACCCGGTCACCGTCGCAGCATTGCGCCCCTGTCTACGGTGGCACCATGAGCGACACGCCCCCACCGATGGACCCGCCTGCGACCACCCCGCCGCCGCCTCCGTCGCCGGTGTCCTCGCCAGGGGCGTCCGGTCCACTCGGCAAACCCCGCTCGGCGTTGCTGGTGATCCTGCTGTCGATCGTGACGTTCGGTATCTGGACCATCGTGTGGTCGTTCCAGAACGGCGACGAGCTCAAGCGTCACCGCAACACCGGCCTCGGTGGCGTCGCCTACCTGTTCATCACGCTCCTGATCTCGCCGGTGACGATGTTCCTGATGGCGTCTGAGGTCGAGCAGATGTATCGCAGCGAGGGCAAGGAGCCCCCGATCACGACCATCTGGGGCCTGTGGTTCCTGCTGCCGTTGATCGGCAACCTCATCTGGTACGTCCGCATCCAGAGCGCGCTCAACGATTACTGGACGTCACACGGTTCGACCGTGTCGCCCGGTCTCTGACCGCCACGGCGTCCATCGACGAGGCGGTCTCCGAACGTCAGACCGCCGCGGCCGAGCGTCGCCGCACGATCGCCGCGAAGGCGACGCGCCATCCGACGATGAAGAATCCGAGGAACAGCGTCGCCACGACGATGAACGCGGTCGCCGTTCCGTCGTCGAACACGAAGTGACGCAGCAGCATCCCGGCGGAGACGACGATCGCCCAGATGCCGACACCGGTCCGAAGCTCGGTCGGGCGCTTCCACGCCCGCAGCACGAGCCAGGCGATTCCCAACGCGATGAGGAACGGCGCCGCGGTGTTGATCAGGCCGCTGATCGCCGAGTCCTGCTCGTGCTCACGGCGTCCGATGGCGACGAACAGCACGACAGCGAACGTGTCGAGCCCGGCGGCCAATGGGGTGTGTCGATCGATCGGAGTCATCGCCCACAGTCTCTCGCCGTCGCCCCGAAAACCGGCTCGGGCCGCAGATGGGCCCGAGGAACTCAGCCTTCGGCCGAGAAGCCGCCGATGGTGCCGCGGTAGAACACCAGCGGCTGCGGCGGCAGACCGTCGTGGTCGGCGTCGGCATCGAGCGACGTCACCCGGCCCAGCACGAAGTAGTGATCGCCCATCTCGTAGACGTTCTCGACCTCGCAGTCGATCCAGGCCACGGCCCGCTCGAGCACGGGCGCACCCGATGGCGCGGCATGCCACTCGACGCCGTCGAAGCGGCCCGCCTCGGTGCCGCTCTTCGCGAACTTCCAACACAGGTCGCTCTGCTTGTCGCTGAGCACGTTGACGCAGAAGCTGCCGGCCTCGGACATCAGCGCCCAGGTCTCGGAGTCGGTCTGCGGGAGGAAGCCGACCAGCGGGGGATCGAGCGACACCGACGTGAACGATCCGATCGTGAAGCCGTGCGGTCGGTCACCCTCGGCCATGCCGGTGATCACGGTCACCCCGGTGGGGAAGTGGCCGAGCACGGTGCGGAAGTGCTTCGAGTCGAACGCGACGGAGTTGGCGTCGGGGAGTGGCGGCTGATCGCTCATCGACGACCACTGTACGCTCCGCCTCGATGGCCGATCGAACGCCGCTCGAGGAGGGCAAGCCCGATCTTCGTCGGCGCATGCGGGCCCTGCGCCGATCGCTCGCCGACCGATCGGAGCGATCCGGGCAGCTGTGGCAACACGTGGTGGCGTTGCCGGCGGTCGTCGACGCCGCCCGGATCCTGGTCTTCAGCACGATCCCCGGCGAGCCGGAGGTGGAGGCGTTCGCCAGGTGGTGCATCGATCACGGCGTGGAGATCGCCGTCCCCGAGGACGACGTCGATCCGGCGTGGCCCGACGTGGCGATCGTGCCCGGTTTGGCGTTCACGCCGGATGGCCGACGGCTCGGGCAGGGCGGCGGCTGGTACGACCGCTTCCTCGCCGAGGTCCGCGACACGTGCGAGACGGTGGGCGTCTGCTTCCACGAACAGTTGGTCGACGTGTTGCCGGTGGAGGCGCACGACGTCGCGATGCATCACGTGGTGACCGATCGCGGGCCGGCGTGACGCTGTTCGACCTCGACGACCTCGCACGTGCGACGGAGATCGTCAGACGCCACGTCCCACCGACGCCGCAGTACGAATGGCCGCAGTTGAGCGAGGTGGCCGGTTCGACGGTGGTGGTCAAGCACGAGAACCACACGCCCGTCGGCGCATTCAAGGTGCGCGGCGGACTCGTCTACATGGAGCGCTTGGTGCGCGAGCGTGCGGAGGTCAGTGGCGTGGTCAGTGCCACGCGTGGCAACCATGGCCAGAGCCTTGCGTTCGCCGGTCGGGTGCATGATCGGTCGGTCACGATCTTCGTGCCGCACGGCAACAGCGTCGAGAAGAACGCGGCGATGCGGGCGCTCGGCGCCGAGGTCGTCGAGTTCGGCGACGACTTCCAGGAGGCCCGCGAACGTTCGATCGAGTTCGCCTCCGAACGTGGGCTCGAGCCCGTGCCGCCGTTCCATCCCGACCTCGTGCTCGGCGTCGCCACGTACGCGGTCGAGTTGTTCGAGGCTGCCGGCGAACTCGACACGGTCTACGTGCCGGTCGGCATGGGCTCGGGCATCAACGCCCTGATCGCCGTGCGCGATCTCCTCGGGCTCGACACGCAGATCGTCGGCGTCGTCAGTGAGCTGGCTCCGTCGACCCTGCTCTCGTTCGAGCGCGGCGAGGTGGTGACGACCGAGTCGGCGGCGACGTTCGTCGACGGTGTGGCGACGCGGTCGCCTGACCCTGTGTCGATCGCCGGGATCGTCGCCGGTGCGGCGCGCATCGTCGCCGTGTCCGACGATGCGACCGCAGACGCGATGCGCATCATCTACCGAACCACCCACAACGTGGCCGAGTCCGCGGGAGCAATCGGGCTGGCCGGCCTGCTGTCGGAGGCGCCGGCGCGGCGGGGGAAGCGCAGCGCGTTCGTGCTGTGCGGCGGCAACGTCGACTCGTCACAGTTGCACGCAGTGCTCGGCGGCGCCACTCCGTCCGCCTGACGTCGCTGGTCCCGGCAACAGGTTGGAGCCGACCTGGCGGTGGGTGCTCGGCGATGGTGCCGTCCGTCAGAGATCGCCGCGGTCGAGGCGGTCGAGGATCTCGACGGCGTGGTCGCGGACGGCGGGAAGATTGCTGAGTTTGCGCATCGCAGCGAGCGGCCGGGCCATGCGATGGTTCGCTCCGAGCGACTCGGCGTTGCGAGCGAGGAAGTCCCAGTACAGGGTGGTGTAGGGGCAGGCGTCGGGTCCGACCCGCTGCTTCGGGTCGAATCGGCACGAACGACAGCAGTCGCTCATCTTGTTGATGTAGGCACCGCCGGACGCATACGGCTTGGTGGCCATCATCCCGCCGTCGGCGAACAGTGCCATTCCGATGACGTTGGGCAACATCACCCACTCTGCGCCGTCGACGAAGCTCGCCCACATCCATTCCGTCATCGCCCACGGGTCGACGCCGGCGGTGAGGGCGAGGTTGCCGAGCACCATCAGCCGCTCGATGTGGTGCGCGTACCCGTGGTCTCGTACGTGGCCGACGACTCCGGCGACACAGGCCATCTCGGTGCCGGCCGCACCGGTGAACGCGGGTGGCACCGGACGGGCGGCCCGGAGTGCGTTTCGCGTTCGGTACTCGGGCATCCACAGCCAGTACACGCCCCACACGTACTCGCGCCATCCGATCACCTGGCGGATGAATCCTTCGACGGAGCTCAACGCCGCGGCGCCCTCGCGAGCCGCGGATTCGGCTGCCTCGACGATCTCGTGGGGATGCAGCAGCCCGAGGTTCATCGACGACGACAGCACCGAGTGGGCCAGCTTCCACTCGGCGGTGAGCATCGCGTCCTCGTGCGGTCCGAACGATTCCAGACCGTCTTCGATGAACTCACCCAATCGCACCAGAGCCTGCGAGCGGGTGACCGGCCACGTGCCGTCGGGGTCGGCACCGAACGTCGCCGACGGAAGCCGTTCGGTCACCGAGCGGTCGATGTCGTCGAGTTCGAACAGGGTGATCGACGGCCAGGTTCGACCGTCGCGCGGTGGGGGTTCTCGGTTGTCGTGGTCGAAGTTCCATCGGCCGCCGACGGGCTCGGGGCCGTTGGCGCCCTCATCGATGAGCACCCCGAGCCGCATTCGCTGCCAACGATAGAAGTCCTCCATCGTCAGCCGCTTGCGGTCGGCCGCCCAGCGCGCGAAGTCGTCGTAGTGACAGAGGAATCTGTCGCTGCGCACCAATTCGACGCCGAGTCGCTCGAGGAGCGCCCGGGCGTCCCAGCTCGTGGGTTCCTCGGCGACGACGGTATGGACGCCGAACTCCTCGACGTGGTCGCGCAGGCCCTGCTGCAGCGTGTCGGCTCGGCGGTGATCGACGTCGAACCCTTCGGCTCTGAGTTCGGCGGCGAAGTGAGCCATGGCCGACAAGACGAGATGGAGCCGCTGGCGGTGCCACTGTCGGGAGGTGATCAGCGCCGCGCTCTCGACGAGCAGGACGCGACAGTCGCCTGGCATCCGTTCGGCGAGCGCTCCTCCGGATCGGCTGAGCTGGTCGCCGAGCACCCACACGGTGGGGACGGGTGGAGCGGTCATCGCGGCTGTCCGGCCCAGCAGGGGAATGCGGTGGCGAGCACCTCTGTTCTGGACATCGTGCTGAATGTAATGAGTCGGCGATGAGCGCGTCCGAGCAAGCCCCCTTCGGTCAGCCGTCCGTTCCCGACCACGATCTGCAGCCGCTCATGTGCGCGGAACCTGTCGCGCGGGCGGTGATGGTCCAGCGGTGGAACGATGTCGTGTTCCTGCACTGGCGGTTCGAGCCCGACGTCATCCAGCAGCTGCTTCCCGACGGCGTGGAGGTCGACACGTTCGATGGCAGCGCCTGGGTGGGGCTGGTGCCATTCCACATGGACGCGCTCGGCATCGCCGGCTCGGGCCCGCTTCCGTTCGTCGGGTCGTTCCCCGAGGTCAACGTGCGCACCTACGTGCGGGCCCGAGGCCGTGTCGGCGTCTGGTTCTTCTCGCTGGACGTCGACCGTTTCCTCCCCGCCGGCGTCGCCCGCATGACGTACTCGCTGCCGTACAACTCGGGAACGGCCGTCCACGTGCGCGCTGGTGACATCGTCACCAGCCGAGTCCGGCGCAACTGGCCGCGCGCGAGCCCGGCCGCCACGACGGAGATCGCCGTGCAGACGGGTGGGCTGATCGATCCCGTCGATTCACTCGCTCGCTTCCTCACGGCGCGGTGGGGTCTGATCTCGGCCACTCGAACCGGCCGATTGCGCTACGCGCCGGTCGACCACCCGACGTGGGAACTGCATCGAGCCGACGTGTTGTACCTCGATGACCACCTCGTGACCGCGGCCGGTCTCCCTCGTCCCGCCGCACCTCCACTCGTGATGTGGTCGCCCGGTGTCGACGTCCGCATCGGTCGCCCAGTCCGGCTGGGCGCCTGAACTTACGTCAGTCCCCGGCGCGCGGCGAGCGATGCGGCGAGTTCGTCGGCGGCAGGGTCGTGGACGGACCCGGAGCGCGTCGCGAGCACGAGTCGGCGACTGGTGAGTTTGCGTCGACGATGGAGTGGCCGATCGCCGTGCTCGGCCTGCGAGGTCGGCAACACGGTCCACCCGACGCCCAGTTGCACCATCTCGCGCAGCACGTCGGGCTGGTGGCTCTCGGCGACCACGTCGATCGGCGCGCCGAGTTGGCGCAACTCGTCGACCACGAGTGCCCGGGTGTGCGAACCGGCGGGGAACAGGACCCACGGCCCCCAAGTCGTCGGGGGTCCGGTCGGGTGGCCCGGAGGTGCGTACACGGCGAGGTCCTCCGTGAGCAGGGGAGCGGTGTCGATGCCGCCGACCGGTGTCGGAGGGTCCACGCACACGACCAGGTCGAGTTCGCCTGCCACGAGCAGGTCGAGGAGCTCGGCGGAGGGCGCGACCCGCAGGCGTAGGTCGACGTCGGGATGGCCGGTGCGGAAGCGACGCAGCTGGTCGGGGAGATGGACGACGGCGGCGGCGTCGATCATCCCGAGCCGGAGCGCGCCGCTGCGTCCGGTGCGGACCCGGTCGGCCCACCCGGCGAGATCGTGCGTGAGCGCGAGCACCTGGCGGGCATGTGCGACCACCGGCGCCGCTGACGGTCGCACGAGCCGCCGTCGGCCGTCGCGATCGAACAGTGCCACACCGACTCGACGTTCGAGTTCGGCCAGACCCTGTGACAGTGCGGACGCGCTCACGCCGACACGTTCTGCGGCAACCGCCCAGGTCGGCTCCTCGGCGACCGCAACGAGGTACTCGAGTTGTCGGATCGACAGATCGGGGAGTGGCTGCACCCCTGCAGGATACTTCAGTCTTCCTTCACAACAGGGCAACGAACTGAATCATCGCTTATCATCGATGGGATGACTGCACGACAGATCGCTCCCGCCACCGGCAAGCTCGGTGTCCTCACTCCCGGTATGGGCGCCGTTGCGTCCACGTTCATCGCCGGCGTCATCTCGGCCCGCAAGGGACTGCACCCGCCGATCGGCTCGATCAGCCAGATGGCGCACATCCGCCTCGGCACCAAGGACGAGAACCGCAACCCCATGATCCGTGAGTTCGTGCCGCTGGCCGACCTCGACGACATCGTGTTCGGTGGCTGGGATCCGATCTCGCCGAACGCACTCGAGGCCGCCCGCACCGCCGGCGTGCTCAACAACGAAGACCTGGCCACGATCTCCAGCGAGCTCGAGGCGATCGTCCCGATGGAAGCCGTGTTCGACCAGCGCTGGGTGTCACGTCTCGAGGGTGTTCGTGTCAAGAACATCGCCAACAAGTGGGACCAGGCGATGGCGGTCATGGACGACATCGCCAACTTCAAGGCCACCAACGGCTGCGACCGTCTGGTGATGGTGTGGTGTGGTTCGACCGAGGCCTATCAGGAGGCCTCCGATGTGCATGCGACCGTCGAGTCGTTCGAGCAGGGCCTTCGCGACAACGACCCGAACATCTCGCCGAGCCAGATCTACGTGTACGCGGCGCTGCAGTCCGACGTGCCGTACGCCAACGGCGCACCGAACCTGTCGGTCGACCTGCCCTGCATGATCGAGCTGTCGAAGACCCGCAACGTGCCGATCGCCGGCAAGGACTTCAAGACCGGCCAGACGTGGATGAAGACGATCCTCGCCCCGGGCCTCAAGGCCCGCATGCTCGGTCTGCGTGGCTGGTACTCGACGAACATCCTCGGCAACCGCGACGGCGAGGTCCTCGACGATCCGGAGAACTTCAAGAGCAAGGAAGTCTCCAAGCTCGGTGTGCTCGACGGCATCCTGCAGCCCGAGGTGTACCCCGACCTCTACGGCAACATCGACCACGTCGTGCGCATCAACTACTACCCGCCGCGCGGCGACAACAAGGAGGGCTGGGACAACCTCGACATCTTCGGTTGGCTCGGCTACCCGATGCAGATCAAGGTCGACTTCCTCTGCCGCGACTCGATCCTCGCCGCGCCGATCGTGCTCGATCTCGCGCTGTTCATGGACCTCGCGCATCGCGCCGGTGAGTCGGGCGTGCAGGAGTGGCTGAGCTTCTACCTCAAGGCCCCGCAGGCGGCCGGCGATTCCCCCGCCGAGAGCGATCTGTTCATCCAGCAGACCAAGCTGAAGAACACCCTGCGTGAGTGGATGGGCGAGAAGCCCGTCACCCACTCCGAAGCCGGCTGACACACGTCATCCACCCCGTTTGCGGCGCGTTCTCGTTGGCCCGCCCCAACGGAACCGCGCCGCAAACGGGGTGAGGGGGCTCGATCTCATACAGTCGGTGACATGACGGCTGTGGTGATGGACGGAAATGCGCTGCGCGACGAGATCATCGTCGGGTTGCGCCAACGCATCGAGGCGGCGGGTTCGCCGAGCATCTGCCTGGCCACGGTGCTCGTCGGCGACGACGGTCCGAGCCAGCGCTACGTGCGCAGCAAGCACCAGAAGGCCGCGGAGGCCGGGCTCGCGTCGCGCCACGTCGACCTGCCGGCCACCGCGACGCAATCCGAGGTCGAGGCGGCCGTGCGCCAACTGGTCGCCGACGACTCGGTGCACGGCATCCTCGTGCAGCTCCCGCTCCCTGACGGTCTCGACCCGGAACCGGTCCTCGACCTGATCCCGCCCGAGAAGGACGTCGACGGTCTGACCGAACGATCGATGGGTCGACTCGTGCGTGGCCGCCCCGGCCTCGTGGGCTGTACACCGCTCGGCGTGATGCGCCTACTCGAGCGCTACGACATCTCGACGAGTGGCAAGCGCGCGGTCGTTGTCGGGCGATCGACGCTCGTCGGGCTCCCCCTGTCACTGTTGCTGGCCCGCAAGGGCATCGACGCCACGGTCACGCTGGCCCACTCGCGCACGGCCGACATGGCGGCCGTCGTCAGGGAGGCCGACATCGTGGTCGGCGCCGCCGGCCAGGCGCGGATGATCACCGCCGACATGGTCAAGCCCGGCGCGGCCGTGATCGATGTCGGCGTCTCGCGCACCGAGGCGGGCATCGTCGGCGACGTCGACTTCGACGCGGTGGCCGAGGTGGCGGGGTTCATCACGCCGATGCCGGGCGGCACCGGCCCGATGACGATCGCCTGCCTGATGGAGAACACCCTGAGCGCCGCACGCCTCCAGGGAGCGTTTACCGACTGACGCTGACGCCGCCGGTCACTCGTCGAAGGTGCGGTCGTCGAGCTCGATGGTCGGAAAGGGAAGTCCGACCCGGTCGTTCATGTCGATCACGAAGCTCGCCCATCCGGCGATGAGCCGATACCGGAGCACGTCGCCGAGATCGTCTCGAATGCTGTCGCTCCCCGCGGTCCGGGCCAGTCGAGCAGCGGCGAGCCCATCGTCGTGGAGCAGCTGGGCGTGGGTGAGCAGCACCGTGCGTTGCTCGTGGTCGAGTGGCCCTTCGTAGCCCCACTCGATGCGCCATCGTGACTCGAGCAGGAAGGCGACGAGGTCGCGGTCCTCGTTCAGCAACGCACGGATCCCTGCACCGAGGTCGCCAGCGTCGAATCGCCAACGATCGATCACGCTGAAGGCTTGCTGCTCGGCAACCATGCGATCGATCAACGAGCGGCACACCCACCCGATGTCGTCGAGGCGCTCCCAGTCGATACGCGGCGACAGCAGCAGCTGACGAAGCGACGCGTTGATGTCGGCGACGACGACTTCGCTGGCGAGAGCGGTGAGCTCGTCGATGTCGCGGATGTGTCGGTAGACCGCCGGCTGGGTGATTCCCATCCGCTCGGCGACGGCCACCGATGTGAGCGCACTCGGCCCGCCTTCTCGAAGCAGGTCGGCTCCGTGCTGGATCGCCTGGTTGCGGCGATCGAGATCGCCATGGCGCCCGCCGTTCGTGGCGGTCACAGCAGCGAGAACTCCGGCGCGAGCAGATGGGGTCCGCCGAGGATCGGGGTGGGCAGACCCAGACGCCCGTTCATGTCGAGGGCATACGCGCTCCACCCGGCGAAGATCCGCACGCTGAGCATGCGCGCCACCGAGACGTCCACGTCGCGGTCAGGGGGGCCGGCGGTGCGGGCCACGGCGATCGTGTCGTCCTCGATCAGCTGGGCATGCGCGCGCTGGATCGCGGCGGTGTGCTCGTCGAACGGGGTCGTGCAGGCGAAGTCGAAACGCCACTGCGATTCGAGTTCGCCTGCGATGGCGGTACACCCGGCGACGAGGAGCGCACGGATGCCCTCGCCGAGCTCGCCGTCGCTCCACCGCCAACGATCGATGACTTCGAACGCCTGACGGTGTTCGCTCATCAATCCGACGATGCGCGTACTGAAGTTGACGATGTTGGCGCCGTCGCCCCATTCCGTCTCGGGCGCAGCGATCGCCGCCGCCATCACGTCGGTCAGCTCGGCGACGACGATGTGGCTCGCGACCGTGGTCAGCTCCTGCATGTCGCTGATGTGCCGGTAGATCGCCGACTGTGACATCCCGAGCCGCTTCGCGACCGCGATCGAGGTGAGCGCGTCCGGTCCGGCCTCGCGCAACAGGTCCGCAGCGGCGTTGATGACATCGTCGCGGCGGCTCACCGGGATCACGGTAGCCACGTCGACGCGCGTGATGTGGCTCATGACTTGTCGTGAGGCGACCGATGACCGCTATGATGTTCGACGTGTCTACGACCACGAACCTGCCGAGCCTGCTCGTAGTACTCATCCAGTAGCGCGCCCAGCTCTCTGCTGTGCGCGCTCCGACCTCCCACACGGGAGGTCGTTTGCTTTTTCGGCACCGAACCGACGACCTCCATCAACGAACCGACACCCGATCCCCACCAAGAAGCACCACCAGGAAGCAGCACGATCATGGCTGAACGAATCACCGGCGCCGAGGCGCTGATCCGAGCACTCGAGCACGAAGATGTCGAACTGATCTTCGGGTACCCCGGCGGTTGCATCCTGCCGGCGTACGACCCGTTGATGGACAGCTCGATCCGTCACATCCTCGTGCGCCATGAGCAGGGCGCCGGCCACATGGCCGAGGGCTACGCGCACGTGTCCGGCAAGCCGGGCGTCGCGATGGTGACGTCGGGCCCCGCCGCCACCAACCTCGTCACCCCGCTGATGGACGCATACATGGATTCGGTGCCGATGGTGGCGATCACCGGTCAGGTCGCGACGAATGCGATCGGCACCGACGCGTTCCAGGAATGCGACACGGTCGGGATCACCCGCTCGTGCACCAAGCACAACGAACTCGTCATGTCGGCCGACGACATCCCGATGGCCGTCCGCCAGGCGTTCCACATCGCCACCACCGGTCGCCCGGGCCCGACGCTCATCGACGTGCCGAAGGACTGCCTGCAGAACGAGATGGAGTGGTACTGGCCGACCGATCAGGAAGTGCTCGACTCGCTGCCTGGGTACCGCCCGAATGTCAAGGGCCACCCGCGGATGATCAAGGAAGCGGCGCGGGTGATCATGGGCTCCGAGCGTCCGATCATCTACGCCGGTGGCGGCATCCTCAAGTCGCGTGCCGCCGAGGCGCTGCGCGAGTTGGCGGAACTGATCGACAGTTACGTCGTCACCACGCTGATGGCCCGCGGTGCGTTCCCGGACAACCACCCCCTGTGCCTCGGCATGCCGGGGATGCACGGCAACGCAACCGCGGTGACCGCGATGCAGAAGGCCGACCTGCTGATCACGCTCGGCGCACGTTTCGACGACCGCATCACCGGCAAGGTCGACGCGTTCGCCCCCGAAGCCAAGATCATCCATGTCGACATCGACCCGGCCGAGCAGGGCAAGGTCCGCCGTCCCGACGTGCCGATCGTCGGCGACGCCAAGTACGTCATCGAGGAGATCATTTCGGAGATCAAGGCGATGATCGCCGCCGGCACCGTCCAGGCCGACACATCGGCCTGGAAGAGCAAGGTGTCCGGCTGGCGCGAGCAGTTCCCGATGACGTACGAGCAGTCGGAGCCGGGCGCGGCGCTCAAGCCGCAGTACTGCATCGAGGAGCTGAACCGATTGGCGAAGCCGCACACGATCGTGGCGTCGGGCGTCGGCCAGCACCAGATGTACACCTCGCAGTTCTTCGAGTTCGACGAGCCGTACACCTGGGTCAACTCCGGTGGACTCGGCACGATGGGCTTCTCCATCCCCGCCGCCATCGGCGCGAAGGCTGCCAAGCCCGAGTGCGACGTCTGGGCCGTCGACGGCGACGGTTGCTTCCAGATGACCGCACAGGAGCTCGTGACGTCAACCGTCGAGGGTCTGCCGATCAAGGTTGCGCTGCTCAACAACAGCTATCTCGGCATGGTCCGTCAGTGGCAGGAGATGTTCTACGACGAGCGCTACTCCGAGGTGTACCTGAACGCCAAGGTGCCCGACTTCGTGATGTGGGCCGAGTCGATGGGGTGCGTCGGCATTCTCGTCGAGTCGCCCGAAGAGGTCGGCCCGGCGATCGAGAAGGCGAACTCGATCACCGATCGATCCGTCGTGATCGAGTTCCGCACCGACGCCTCCGAGCTGGTCTTCCCGATGGTGCCCGCCGGCGCCAGCAACGACGAACTGATCCTCCACCCCACCCAGCAAGACCGAGCCGAGGCCCTCAAGTGACCACGATCAACCAGTACGGGGGCCAGACCCTCAACCACCACATCCTGTCGGTGCTCGTCCAGAACCGCCCCGGTGTCCTGGCCCGCGTGGCCGGGCTGTTCGCCCGCCGCGGCTACAACATCTTCTCGCTGGCGGTCGCTCCCGCGGAGGACGAGGGCATGAGCCGGATCACGATCGTCGTCGACGTCGAGTCGACGCCGTTGGAGCAGATCACCAAGCAGCTGTTCAAGCTCATCGACGTGGTGAAGATCTCCGAGCTCGACCCGCGTCGGTCGGTCGAGCGTGAACTGCTCATCGCGACGGTCAAGGCTCCCGACGAGCAGCGTGCCAAGGTCGTCGAGTTGGTCAACATCTTCGAGGGCAAGATCATCGCCGTCGCCGAGTCGGTGCTGACCGTCAGCCTCGAAGGTCATCCCGACAAGCTCGACGATTTTGAGGATTTGCTCGACGGATATGGCATCGTTGAGCTCCAGCGCACGGGTCGCGTGGCGCTTCCGAAACTCGATCGTGGCGCACGCTTGCGCGCCGTGAACCAAACCCCCACACCGAACACTGGAAAGGCTGGCTGAGATGGCCGTCACCGTCTACTACGCAGAGGACGCGGATCCTTCGATCATCCGTGGCAAGAAGGTCGCCGTCATCGGCTATGGCTCGCAGGGCCATGCCCATGCGTTGAACCTGAAGGAATCGGGAGTCGACGTCGCCGTTGGCCTGCGTCCGGAGTCGTCGTCGGCCGCCAAGGCCGAGGCCGCGGGGCTGACCGTGATGACGATCGACGAGGCAGCAGCCTGGGCCGACGTCATCATGCTCCTGGCTCCCGACACCGAGCAGAAGTCGATCTACGACGAGCACATCGCCAAGAACATGACCGACGGCAAGGCGCTCGCCTTCGCCCACGGCTTCAACATCCGCTTCGATCGGATCCAGCCGCCTGCCGGCTGTGACGTGATCATGATCGCCCCGAAGGGTCCCGGCCATCTCGTGCGCCGCACCTACACCGAGGGCGGCGGCGTTCCTGCGCTGATCGCCGTGGAGCAGGATGCGACCGGCCAGGCCCGTGACATCGCGATGTCGTATGCCGATGCGATCGGTGGCACCCGCGCCGGCGTGATCGAGACGACCTTTGCCGCCGAGACCGAGACCGATCTGTTCGGTGAGCAGGCAGTGTTGTGTGGTGGTGTCACGGCGCTCGTGCGCGCCGGATTCGAGACACTCACCGAGGCCGGATATGCCCCCGAGATGGCGTACTTCGAGTGCCTCCACGAGGTGAAGCTGATCGTGGACCTCATGTACGAAGAGGGCATTGCCGGCATGCGGTACTCGATCTCCGACACCGCGGAGTACGGCGATCTGACTCGCGGACCCCGGGTCGTCACCGAGGCCACCAAGGCCGAGATGAAGAAGATCCTCGGCGAGATCCAGAGCGGGCAGTTCGCCGCCGAGTGGATCGCCGAGTCCGAGGCCGGACGCCCGAACTACAAGCGCATGCAGGAAGCGGGCAAGGCCCATCCGATCGAGGAGATCGGCGGCGAGCTGCGCGGCATGATGCCGTTCATCAGCGCCGGCAAGCAGAAGGTCTCCGACATCTCCGGAGGCTGACATCTTCGCGACCCCCCATCCTCGTTGCGATGAGGTTCCGGCTCACCCCTCGCGCCACAAACTCATTGGAACGCGTGCGATGAGGTTCCGGTGCACACGTCGGTCCAGAACCTCATCGCTCTCCCGAGTTCAGTGGCCGACGATGAGAATGTGGCGCGAGAGCTGCGCTGATTTCTCATCGGAAGCTGGGGAGGAGGTCTGGTGAGCACGTTGTCGATTGGGTGTGCTGTGGTGTTCGCCGTTGCCGCGGGTGCGAATTGGTGGAGTCGGTGGACCGACAACCGTTCGGTCGAGCTGTGGAGCAAACCGCTCGCACTGATCGCGCTGATCGGCGTCGCGGCCACCCTCGATCCGGTCGACCCGGCGATGCGCGGGTGGTTCGTCGTGGCGCTGGTGTGCTCGCTCGCGGGTGACGTGTTCCTGCTCGACGGGGATCGTCGGTTCATCCCTGGCCTCGTCGCATTCCTCCTGGCGCACATCGCCTACACGGTGGGCCTGATCGTCGCGCCCGACTGGTCGTGGGTCGGATTCGGTGTGGGCGTGGCGATCATGGCGGCGCTCGCTGCCGCGGTGGGCCTGCGGATCGTGCAGGCGGCTCGCCGCTCGGAGCCGGTGCTCGGCCCGGCGGTGTCGGCGTACCTCGTTGCGATCTCGCTGATGTTCTGCGCGGCGGTCGCGTCCGGGAACTGGTGGGCCATCGCCGGTGCTGCACTGTTCGTCGCGTCGGACTCGGTGCTCGGCTGGCGCCAGTTCGTGGGCTCGGCGCGCTGGATGCCGATCACCGTGATGGTCACCTATCACCTCGGCCAAGCCGGCCTCGTCGCGTCGCTCCTCTGATCCCCTGGGCCGCAATCCCGCAAATTCGGAGCGAACATTGCGGCGAGCGCAAGCTCGGCTCCGAATTTCGGGTGGGGGCGCGCATCACTTCGGGTGGGGGAGCGCATCGACGAAAGTTGACTTGTGGGGTCGGGAATTGGCCTGTAGCGTCTGCGCCCTATGAGTGACTCCTGGGGATTCGAGACCAAGCAGATTCATGTCGGCGGCGAGGCCGACCCGACGACCGGCGCGCGGGCGGTGCCGATCTATCAGACGACGGCATACGAGTTCCGCGACACCGACCATGCGGCCAACCTGTTCGGCCTTGCCGAGATCGGCAACATCTACACCCGGATCATGAACCCGACGCAGGCTGCACTCGAAGCGCGTGTCAACGCGCTCGAAGGCGGTTGCATCACGGCCGTCGGCCTTCCGGGCACACTCGCCGTGGCGTCCGGCCAGGCGGCATCGACGCTGGCCTTCATGACCCTGTGCGAGTCGGGCGACCACGTCGTCGCGTCACCGTCGCTGTACGGCGGCTCGTACAATCTGCTGCACTACACACTTCCGAAGTTCGGCGTCGAGGTCACCTTCGTCGACGACCCGCACGACCTCGCCCAGTGGGAAGCCGCGATCAAGCCGAACACGAAGGTGTTCTTCGGTGAGGTCATGCCCAACCCGAAGAACGACGTGCTCGACATCGAGGGGATCGCCGGTGTCGCCCATGCGAACGGCATTCCGTTGATGGTCGACAACACCGTCCCGACGCCGTATCTGATCCGGCCGCTCGAATGGGGCGCCGACATCGTCATCCACAGCCTCACCAAGTTCATGGGTGGCCATGGCACGTCGATCGCTGGAGCGATCGTCGACGGCGGCACCTTCGACTACGCCGCATCGGGTCGCTTCCCCAACTTCACGGAGCCCGACCCGAGCTACCACGGCCTCGCCTACTTCCCGGCGCTCGGCCATGGCGCGTTCATCCTCAAGGCACGCGTGCAGATGCTGCGCGACATGGGCCTCGCCATCTCACCGTTCAACGCATTCATGATCCTCCAGGGCATCGAGACGCTCAGCCTGCGCATGGAGCGGCACTTCGCGAATGCCCAGACGGTCGCCGAATACCTCGACGCCCACGATCAGGTCGAGTCCGTGAACTACGCAGGGCTTGCGTCGAGTGCGTGGCACGAGCGCGCCGAGAAGCTCGGTGGCGGTCGGGGCTACGGCGCGGTGCTGGCGTTCGAGATCAAGGGTGGCCTCGAAGCGGGCAAGAAGTTCGTGGAAGGGACCGAGCTGCACAGCCACGTCGCGAACATCGGTGACGTGCGCAGCCTCGTGATCCACCCGGCGAGCACCACGCACTCCCAGCTCACCCCCGAGGAGCAGGCGGCGTCCGACGTGACGCCGGGCCTCGTGCGGCTCAGCGTCGGCCTCGAGTCGATCGACGACATCATCGCCGACCTCGACACCGCCTTCGCCGCCGCCAAATGAGACGCGGGGTCTGACCCGCGTCTGCTTCCTCCTGACAGTCCCCAACTGGACCGAATGCGGTGACGCCGGTGCGTGGCAGCGGCGTCACGGTTCAGTCGTCGCGTTGGTTGCGGAGGAACTCCTCGAACGCCGCTCCGAGGTCGTCGGCGGTCGGGATCTGAGCTTCGGACCGCCGATCGAATTCGGCCTCGAGCAGGTTGACGTACATCCGCAGCTGCTCGTCGTTGGCGACGAGTTCGTCGTGGACGTCGCGCCACCCGTCGATCTGATCGCTCAGGTCGGTCGTGTTGGGTACGTCGAGCACATGGCTGAGGTGCCGCACGAGCGCCTGGACCGCTTGCGGGTGCTCGGCGTTCATCAGGTAGTGGGGGATGCCGACGCGCAGCGAGATCGACGGGATGTCGCGGGCCTCGAGTTCGGCTTGGAGTACCCCGACCACGCCGGTCATGCCCTGATAGGAGGGGGCGACGAGCCCGAGGCGGCGAGCGAGCTCGGCGTTGGCTGTGCTGCCGGTCACCGGTGGAGTCCGCGAGTGGGGGATCGCCTCGGCTCCGGAGCCGACGGTGACGATCGCTTCACAGCCGAGTGCCTCGGCGACCACGGTGATCGCGCCGGTGTAGGTGCGCCAGGCCATGTGGGGTTCGACGCCGATCAGCGCGACCACGTCACGGTGGCCCGGGTTGCGCTGGAGAACGAACTCGTTCTGCGGCCACACGATCTCGCGGATGTCGTCGTCGATCGACACGTGCGGGCGCTGCTGTGTGAAGTCGTAGAACGGGTCGGGGTCGATCTGGCCGACGGTGACCGCGTGGTCCGCGCTGACGAATGCGTTCACCGCCTGGGTCGCCGCCCCGCCGACGTCGAACCACCCCTCGAGCCCGACGAGCATGACCGGGCGTTCGAGCGCGCCGATGTCGCCGGTGCTGAACTCGAGGACGTCGGTGGGCTGCATCGGGCGGCCTTGCTCAGCCGAGGGCTTCCACGACGTGGTCGATGCAGTGCGTCAGCGCCTCGACGTCGGAGGGGTCGATCGCAGGGAACATGCCGATTCGCAGCTGGTTGCGGCCGAGCTTGCGGTACGAGTCGGTGTCGACGACGCCGTTCGACCTGAGGACGGCGCTGACCGACGTGGCATCGATGCTCTCGTCGAGATCGATGGTGCCGACGACGTTGGAGCGCTTGGACGGGTCACCGACGAACGGCGTGGCGTAGCTGCTTGCGTCGGCCCAGTCGTAGAGCGTCGAGGCCGACTGCGCGCTGCGACCCGCGGCGAACTGCAGGCCGCCGTTGTCGTTCATCCATCGGATCTGTGCGTCGAGCATCACCAGCGTGGCCAGCGCCGGGGTGTTGTAGGTCTGGTTCAGCTTGGAGTTGTCGAGTGCGATCTTGAGGTCGAGCGAGGCGGGGCGCCACCGGTCGCTCGCGCCGATCGAGTCGATGCGCTCGACCGCGGCCGGTGAGCAGGCGGCGAGCCAGAGACCGCCGTCGGAAGCGAAGCACTTCTGCGGGGCGAAGTAGTAGACGTCGACCTCCGCGGGATTCCAGACGAGGCCGCCCGCAGCCGACGTTGCGTCGACGGCCACGAGCGAACCGTCGGCACTCGTGCCGGCTGGGCGCCGAAGGTCCATCGCTACACCGGTCGATGTCTCGTTGTGGGTGAGCGCGTACAGATCGACCCCGGCCTCGGCAACCGCTTCGGGGTGTGAGCCGGTGCCGGACTTGACGACCGTGGGCTCGCCGAGGTGGGGCGCTGCGGCTGCGGCCTCGGCGAACTTCGACGAGAACTCGCCGAACACGAGGTGTTGGCTCCGATCGCGGATCAGTCCGAACGTGGCGACGTCCCAGAACACGGTGGAGCCGCCGTTGCCGAGCACGATCTCCCAGCCGTCGGGCAGGCCGAACAGCGACGTGAGGCCGGACCGGACGCTGCCGACGAGGTTCTTCACGGGCGCTTGACGGTGCGAGGTCCCCAGCACCGTGGCCCGGGCGGCGTCGAGCGCTGCGACCTGCTCGGGGCGAACCTTGGAGGGGCCACAACCGAAGCGGCCGTCGGCGGGCAACAGATCGGCGGGGATGACGATGGCGGAGGGGTCGAAACTCACGGTCACCAGCATGGCGCGTCCGCCGAGCGTTGCCACGCAGAGAAACTGCCCCATCGGTCAGCGTCAATTCGTCGTTGGGATGGGCGTGTCGCTGTGGCAGGCTGGCGAGCGTGAAGCGCACCTCCGAACGACTCGCCGCGATCGCCCCCTCAGCCACATTGGCCGTCGATGCCAAGGCAAAGGCACTCCAGGCGGCGGGTGAGAACGTCATCGGTTTCGGCGCCGGAGAACCGGACTTCCCGACGCCGGCCCACATCGTCGAGGCGGCCGTCGAGGCGTGCCGTGATCCGAAGAACCATCGCTACACGCCGGCCGGCGGGCTCCCCGAACTGAAGGCCGCGATCGCGGCCAAGACGCTGCGCGACTCCGGCTTCGAGTGCGCGCCGTCGCAGGTGCTCGTCACGAACGGTGGCAAGCACGCTGTCTACACCGCGTTCGCGGCGCTGTGCGATCCGGGCGACGAGGTGATCTGCCCCGCGCCGTACTGGACGACCTACCCCGAGGCGATCACGCTGGCCGGTGGCGTTCCGGTGGTCATCGACACCGACGCGGCGAGCGGCTTCCAGGTGACCATCGAGCAGCTCGACGCGGCCTACACCGAGCGCACCAAGGTGCTGTTGTTCGTGAGCCCCGACAACCCGTCGGGGTCGGTGTGCCCGCCCGACATGGTGCGGGCGATCGGCGAGTGGGCGCTCGATCACGGCGTGTGGGTGATCACCGACGAGATCTACGAGCACTTGACCTACGGCGACAATGTGTTCGCCTCGATGCCGACGCTGGTCCCTGAACTGGCCAACCAGTGCATCATCGTCAACGGTGTCGCGAAGACCTATGCGATGACCGGCTGGCGCGTCGGTTGGATGATCGGTCCCGACGATGTGGTCAAGGCGTCGACGAACTTCCAGAGCCACGCCACCTCCAACGTCGCCAACGTGTCGCAGCGCGCGGCGCTCGCCGCAGTGTCCGGGTCGCTCGACGATGTCGTCATGATGCGTTCCGCGTTCGCGCGGCGGGCCCAGACGATGTGGACCATGTTGAACGCGATCGACGGTGTCGGCTGTCTCGAGCCACAGGGTGCGTTCTACGCGTATCCCGACCTGACCGGGCTGCTGAACCGACCGATCGACGGGGTGACGGCGACCAACACGCTCGAGCTCGCTGATCTCGTGCTCGACAAGGCGAAGGTCGCCTTCGTGCCCGGCGAAGCGTTCGGGCTCGGTGGGTACGGTCGCTTCTCGTTCGCGCTCGGCGACGAGAACCTGGTCGAGGGCATCGAACGGTTCGCCGCCCTCGTCAACGGCTGACACCCGGTCAGCGAACACCCGCCTTCCCCCAAATTTCGGAGCGAACGTCGCGCTGAGCGGGAGGTTGGACCCGAATTTCCGGTTGGTGGACCACGCGAACGTGGGGCGCCCGAACGGGCGCCCCACGCTCACGTCAATGACTGGTTGTCAGCCGTGTGTCAGACGCCCCAGAGCGCCTTGAACTGATCGGCCATCGTCTCGGGCCCGGGCCAACCGTCGGTCGCGATCAGCGGCTCGGCCTGATCGGGAGTCGTCACGAAGAATGTCGGCAGCACGGCGTTGGCGCGCTCCTCGGTGTTCTCCTGACCGATCGCCTGACGCGCCATTGCGTCGACCATCAACCAACCGGAGTATTCCTTCGGGTTGGCGCTCCAGAACTGCATGGTGCCGTCGACGATCTCCTGGAGGACCGCTGCGCTGAAGTCCACGCCGACCAGTTTGCGCCCGGTCAGCAGATCAGCGTCTGCCAACGTCTGGGAGACACCACCCGTCAGGCCGTCGAAGGCGAAGTGGATGTAGTCGATCGACGGGTCGGCCTGCACAGCTGCCACGATCGCGCCGGGCACCTCGCCCGCGAGGAGCTGGTCGAGTGTGAGCGGCAGTTCGGTGAACTTGCAGTTCGGGCAGTTCGCCGCGTACGACGTCTCGGATCCCTCGCGCTCCTTCGTCAAGACGGCGAAGTCGGGGATGTTGACCATCAGTACGTTCGCCTCTCCATTCGAATCGGCGATGATGAGGTTGGCGAGGTTCTCGCCGGCCTTGACGACGCCCGCTTCGTCACCACACTGCATCCAGATGTTGTTGGCATCCTGGCCGGGATCGGCCGTGTCGAAGCAGCTGTAGAACCCGATGCCCTTGGCCTTGGCGGCGTCGATCTGATCCTGGATCAGCTCGGGAGCCGTGCCGGTGATGGCGATGTAGTCGACGCCGAGGTCGATCGCCTGCTGCGCGGCGGCTGCGGCGTCGGTCGTCCACGAGATGGTCTCGAGCTTCCAGCCGAGCGCCGCCGTCGCATCCTTGAAGCCCTGGCCGATCACCTGGCAGGAGGGCAGCGAGCACTCCAACCAGCCGACGGTCTTCGTCTCGGGCACCGAGTCCAACGGAATCGTGGGACCGATGTCAGTCGGTGGCGTGTCGAGGCCCTCGGTGGCGGCGATCGCTGCTGCGACGCCGTCCGCTTGGGCCGAACCACCACCGGTGGTGGCCACGGTGTCGCCGGTCGTGTTCGAGCTGCTGCTCGAATCACTGCCGCACGCCACCGTGCCAAGCGCAACCACTGCAAGTAGAAGACCCAAAGATCGGGCGTTCCTCATCTATTCCCCCTCTGTTGTCGGCGACGTTGCGCCGAAATTTACTGATCGATTAGTATTCTAAATGGGGGCCTGCTCGGCTCACGAGCCGGAGGGGGCCTCGAAGATCGTGTCAAAACTGCTGGAGATCCGACATCTCTCGAAGACGTTTCCGGGTCAGATGGCGCTCGACGGCCTCGATCTCTCGATCGACGCAGGGCGAACGCATGCCGTCGTCGGCCAGAACGGCTCGGGCAAGTCGACGCTGATCAAGATCCTGGCCGGATACCACCAGCCGGATCCGGGTTCGTTCGCCGAGCTCGCCGGTCGCCCGCTTCGTCTGGGCGACGGGCACGCCGCCTACGAAGGCGGAATTCGGATCGTCCACCAGGACCTCGGACTCGTCGACGGTCTCGACGCCGTCGAGAACATCTCGATGGCGGTCGGCTACACCACCCGCCGATTCGGGCGGATCAACTGGCGCGCGGACCGGACACGGGCAGCTGATGGACTCGCATCGCTCGGCTTCGACGACATCGATGTCACCGTTCCGGTCGGTCGACTCGCCCCGTCGCAGCGAACGGCGGTCGCGGTGGCGCGGGCGCTGCATCGGTGGGAGGAAGACGCGCACCTGCTGGTCCTCGACGAGCCGACGGCATCGCTGCCCGGCCAGGACGTCGAGCGGCTCTTCTCGGCGATCCGGATCCTCAAGTCTCGCGGCGTCGCCATCTTGTACGTGTCGCACCACCTCGGTGAGGTCTTCGAGATCGCCCAGGACGTGACCGTCATCCGCGATGGAACTCGTGTCGGGACGAAGGAGGTCACCGAGCTCGACCACGACTCGTTGATCGAGATGATGATCGGCCATCGCCTCGAGCGGGCCGTGCACAGTTCGTCGGCAGTCACCCACCTCGAACCCCGGCTCGTCGTCACCGGACTGACCAGTGCGACCGTTCACGGCGTCGACTTCTCGGTGCAACCCGGAGAGGTCGTCGGCATCGCCGGGATCACCGGCTCCGGGCGTGAGTCGATCGTGCCGCTGATCACCGGCCAGCGGCCGAGCGATCTCGGCAACGTGTTCGTCGATGGGCGATCGATCGCCAACTACTCACCGGTCGAGGCGATCGCCGCCGGCATGGCCTTCGTCCCGGCGGAGCGGGCGACGAACGGAGTCCTGCCACTCATGTCGGTCGCCCAGAACATGACGATCGCCGACGTGGGTCGACACTGGCGCAAGGGTCGTCTCCGACACGACGAGGAAGACGCCGAGTGTCGGGAGCTGATCGATTCGCTGAACATCAAGACCGCAGGAACCACGATCCCCATCGCCGCACTCAGTGGTGGCAACCAGCAGAAGGTGCTGTTCGGTCGAAGCCTCCGACTCGCTCCGACCGTGCTGGTGCTCGACGAGCCGACCAGCGGTATCGACGTGCACGCGAAGGAGGAGATCTTGAGACTGATCGACGAGGCCGCCCAGGAGCACGCCGCCGTGCTCGTGGCGTCGACCGACACCGACGAACTCGTGCAGGTGTCCCATCGGATACTCGTCTTCGTGGACGGGCGGATCGCCCACGAACTCAGTGGCGCAGCTATGACTGCGGAGAACGTCGAACGGGCACAGCTCGGCAACGCGAAAGTGACAACTGGATGAACGTGACAGCAGAGCAGGAATCGGTGTCGGACGGCTCGCCCGACGCCGGACGCCCCGAACAGTCCGCACCAGGTGGCGCACCGCACCATCGGTCGCTCGTCGTTCGGCTCGGCCTGAACCGCTACAGCGGTCTCTACATGTTGGGTGCGTTCTTCATCTTCTACGGATTGACCGAGGACAACTTCCTCCTGTGGAACGGCAGCATCGAGTTCGTCCTGACCGAGAAGGTCATCGTCTGCATCCTGGCGCTCGCGTTCCTGGTCCCGCTCACCACCGAGACGTTCGACCTGTCGATCGGCGCGACGATGGCGTTGAGCCTCGTGATCGTCAACAAGATGGCGCTCGAAACCGATCTGCCCGACGGCGTCGGTGCGATCGTGGGCATGGTGGCATGTCTGATCGTCGGCACGATCAACGGCTTCATCGTGGTCAAGCTGAAGGTCAACAGCTTCATCGCCACGCTCGGGATGAGCACGATCGTCGCCGCGGTCATCCGCAAGATCCATGACGGGGGCAACATCACGGCAGCGTTCGGTCGTGGCTACATCGACTTCGGCAAGCGTGACGTGTTCTCGTTCAAGTGGCCCTGGTCGGCGAGCACGATCTCGTTGCCGTACTACTTCTTCTACGGCCTCGCGCTCGCGACCGTGATCTGGTACGTGCTGGAACACACACCGGTGGGTCGGCACATGTTCGCAGCCGGCGGCAATCGTGAGGCCGCCCGGCTCGCCGGCGTGAAGACCGATCGCATGGTCTGGGGATCGCTGATGGCGTCGGCGTCGATCGCCGGATTCGCCGGGTTGATCTACTCGTGGAAGTTTGCGACGTACACGTCGTCGGTCGGCGGTGGGTTGCTGTTCGTTGCCGTCGGCGCAGTGTTCTTCGGTGCCAGTCAGATCAAGATGCGTCCGAACGTCTGGGGCACGATTCTGGCGGTGTACGTCCTCGCCTTCGGGATCAAGGGGATCAGCCTGCGCTATCCACTCGAGATCGACTGGATCCAACCGTTGTTCGAGGGGTTGACGCTGATCATCGCCGTGGCGATCGCCAGTCGTCAAGGTGTCGTCAAGGTCGCCCGTCGACGCACCGACGAGCGGCCGACCGCAAGTGATGTGGAGAATCGAATGTCCGTCGAACCTGCCGCCGCGAACAGCCCCGGAATCGAGGACCGCTGATGGACATCGAAGCTCGCATGGATGACACGCACCGAGCACTGCTCGGGATGCTGCCGCCGGATCTGATGGACTTCACCGATCTCGACACGGCGGTCGACCAACTGATGACGATGCTGCAAGCAGCACCGGTGGATCTCCCCGAGTCGGTCGAACTCGTCGACCACCACGTGCCGGCTGCCGACGGGCACCAGATCATGGTCCGCCTGTACCGGCCACGGGATGCTCGCCCGAGCAGCCCTGGTCTCTTCTGGATCCACGGAGGAGGCCTGATTCTCGGCGACGTGTCGATGGACGACGCGCACTGCGCTGGGATCGCTGCGGAGTTGAACATCGTGGTTGCTTCCGTCGACTATCGACTCGCTCCCGAATTCGCATACCCGACACCCCTCGACGACTGCGTCGCAGCATTCGAATGGCTCGTCGAGCAGAGCCTGCAGCTGGGACTCGATCCCCAGCGCATCGCGGCCGGCGGTGGAAGTGCCGGAGGTGGTTTGGCCGCCGGCATGACCCTTCGGCTCCGCGACGCACATGCCGCGCAACCGTGTTTCCAGCTCTTGCGGTATCCGATGCTCGACGATCGCAACGAGACGCCATCGAGTCACGCGATCACCGACCTTCGAGTCTGGAACCGCTCGGCGAATCTGATCGGTTGGTCGGCCTACCTCGGCGATCGACGTGGGATGCCCGACGTCGATGCCTACGCGGCACCGGCCCGCGCCGCCGACCTCTCGGCATTGCCTCCGGCGATCGTCACGGTGGGCGACCTCGACATGTTCCTCGACGAGGACATCGCGTACGCGCAGGCGCTCCTCGGCGCGGGTGTGCCGACGGAGCTGCACGTGTATCCCGGTTCGTTCCACGGCTCGGACACGATGCTTCCCGATGCCGACGCGTCGAGGCGCTGGCGGCGAGATGAGGTCGCGGCCCTCGGCCGCGCCTTCGACATCACGCCCGAGTGAGCCGCTGAGTCCCGCACCCGAACGAAAAGCCCCGAAATTCGGAGGGAACGTCCCGCTGGGCGGGAAATCGGACCCGAATTTCGGGTGAGGTGGTGTGCGCGGCTTGGGTGGTGTGCGGTGAGGTGAGGGGCGGTCAGGTGTCGTGTTCGTGGAGTGGTTCGACGTGCACGAAGCGCACGGCGAGGAGATCGACGATCACGACCAGCGCAGCGCCGACGACGATCAACAACAGTGGAACGGCGACATCGTCGCGGGGCAGCGTCATCGTGGTGGTGTTCGTGCCGTTCGGCCACGGCCACAGCACCCGGGTCGAGCCGAGCATCAGGCCGATCATCGCTGCCAGCACCCAGCGGTGATAGTGCTCGAGCAACCAGTTGAGCAGCGTCGAGAACAGGGCGAGGCCGACGACACAACCCAGCATGAACGCCACCAACACTGCGATGTCGCGGTCGTTGACCGCCCCGAGCACCTCGGTGTACATGCCGAGCATGACGAGGATGAACGACCCGGAGATGCCCGGCAGGATCATGGCGCAGATCGCGATCGCGCCGGCGAGGAAGAACACCCACCACGACTTGGTGACCGCCTCGACGGCGTTGTCGGCCACCTCGGTGTCGGAGCGCAGACCGAGGAGCAGGAACATCGTGGCGCCGATGCCCAACATGAGGGCAACCGACACACCGTCGACCTTGTCGAGCATGCGGAGCGCCACCCAGATCGAGCCGAGGATCAGGCCGAAGAACAGCGCCGACATCCGGATGGGTTGATCGTGCAGCAGCGTCTCGATCACCGACGACAGGGCGAGAATCGCGGCGAAGATGCCGGCGAGCAGGGTGAGGAGCCAGACCCACTCGATGCGCTTGAACGTGTCGACGAATCCGGCGACGTCACCGGTGAGCAGCTGCTTCAGGCCGTGTGCACCCTGGCTGATGTTGCGGATCAGCTGGTCGTAGATCCCGAGCACCAGTGCGACGGTGCCGCCCGAGACGCCGGGAACGATATCGGCCGACCCCATGGTGAACCCGCGGACGACCTGGGCGATGGGTGTGGGAATTCGCACGCGGCGAGGCTAGCGACCGAACCACTCGTCGTAGGTGGGAACCTCGGTGACACCGGCGCACGCCATGGCCACGAGCGGCACGGCGGCCATGGCTCCGGAGCCCTCGCCCAGACGCATGTCGAGGTCGAGCAGCGGACGCTTGCCGAGTCGTTCGAGCAGCTTGCGGTGGCCGGGTTCAGCCGAGCAGTGACCGACGGTGCAGTGATCGAGCGCTGCCGGGTTGACCATCACGAGAGGAAGGACCGCGGAGGTGACCACGTAGCCGTCGAGGACCACGGGGATCGAACGGTGCCGAGCGGCGACGGTGGCCGCCGCGACCGCGACGAGTTCAGAGCCACCGAGCTCTCGCAGGATCTCGATCGGGTCGATGATCCCGGCGATCCTGCGCACCGACTCCTGCACGGCCGCGCGCTTGCGCGCGAGCCCATCGTCGTCGACGCCCGTGCCACGGCCGACCCATGCCGCAGTCTCACCTCCCGCGAGGGCAGCAGCGATCGCCGCGGACGGCGTGGTATTGCCGATGCCGATCTCACCGAGCACGAGGAGGTCGCAGTCGAGTTCGGCGACTGCCTGAAAGGCGATCTCGACGATCTCGTCGAAGCGTTCGTCGGTCAGCGCCGGCTCATGGCGGATGTCGCCGGTCGGTCGGCCGATGCCGACGTCGATGGCCGAGACCGAGGCACCGGCGATCTTCGCGAAGGCCGCGATGGTGGAACGGCCCTCCAGGTAGGCGTCGAAGAGCGCCTGCGTGATTCCGGTCGGGTATGCGCTCACCTTCGTCGCTGCCGCCACGCCGTGGTCCCCGGCGAAGATCAACGCGGCCGGGCGATCAACGGCCGGCGTGGCCGTTCGCTGCCAGCCGGCCACCCATGCGGCGATCTCGTCGAGCCACGCCAGCGCGCCACTCGGCCGCAGGAGATTGGCGGCCCGATCGTGCACGGCCTCGACCGCGGCGGCGTCGTTGTCCGGCAGGACAGCCAGACGTTCACGCAGATGTGGCGACAGCATGTCGTCCCATCTCAGTAGTCGATGCCGCGCATCGCTCGGATGCCCTGCTGGTACGCGTGCTTGACCTCGCGCATCTCGGTGACGGTGTCGGCGATCTCGATCAGCTCCGGTGCGGCATCGCGGCCGGTGACGATCACGTTCACGTGGCGAGGTCGCTTCGTGATCGCGTCGACGATGTCGGCGATGTCGATCCAGCCGAACGACGCGAGGTAGGTGAGCTCGTCGAAGATCACGAGTTGGTGTTCGCCGGCGTTCATCAGCTCGGCGGCCTTCGCCCAACCCTGCGCGGCATGGGCCCGATCGTTCGTCAGGTCGTCGGAATCCCAGGTGAAGCCGTCTCCGAACGCGAACCAATCGACACCGAGCTCACGTCCGATCTTCTCCTCTCCGACCTTCCAGTCGCCCGACTTGATGAACTGGACGACGGCGACGTTCCAGCCGCGGGCGACGGCGCGGATCATCATGCCGAACGCCGACGACGACTTGCCTTTGCCGTTGCCGGTGTTGACGACCACCAGCGAATCGGCGCTGCGCAGCCCGTCGGGGCGTGGATCTTCGGTGGGCACGTCGCCGGTCGGTTCGTGGACAGTCATGGGATTGGGGAGCGTACGCACGCAGCAGTACGATGTCGAACTGTCGCAGACGCAGCGAAGTTCGGTGAGAATCCGGCGCTGTCCCGCAACGGTGGTCTTCCAGCTCACGCTGGAGGCGAGCCCGGTCGCCTGCCCTGTGACGCGACCACAACCCTCGAGGCAAGGGACGGCTCGCCGGTCGGCTCGCCGACCTGCACCCATCTTGTCCTCCAACTCCTTGGAGGCAACCATGACCACTCACCCCCGCCGGTTCACCCGGCGAATGTTCGGCGCCGTCGTCGGACTCGCGTTGATCGCCGCTGCGTGCGGCTCCGACGACGCGTCGAACGGCGCCGCCGACACGACGTCGGCGAGCACCGCCACGTCGGCGCCGGCCGAGACGACCGTCGAGTCGAGTTCGGCGCCGAGCGACGCCGTCACGATGCGCGTCGTGTCGTTGAGCCCGACCCACACCGAGATCATGTTCGCCATCGGTGCCGGCGATCAGCTCGTCGCCGTCGACGAGTTCTCCGACTATCCGGCCGAGGCGCAGCAACTCCCGAACGACCTCTCGGCCTTCGACAACAACGTGGAAGCGATCGCGGCCTACGAACCCGACCTCGTGCTGATCGGCGGCGACTTCAACGGGCTCGGCTCGCAGCTCGACGAGTTGGGGATCGCGTGGTGGGACGGTCCAGCGGCGCTGACGCTCGACGACACCTACCGCCAGATCGCCGAACTCGGGGCTGCGACCGGTCACTCGGCCGAGGCGGACGCGCTCGTCGCCGAGATGCAGTCCGACATCGATGCGATCGTTGTGGCCACGCCGACCCCGCCAGAAGCGCTCAGCTTCTTCCACGAGATCGACGACACGCTGTTCAGCGTCGACTCCACGACGTTCATCGGTGAGCTCTACTCGCTGCTCGGACTCCGCAACATCGCCGACACCGCCGAGGGCGATTCGGGCGGGTACCCCCAGCTGAGCGCGGAGTTCATCGTGTCGGCCGATCCCGACCTGATCTTCCTGGCCGACACGAAGTGCTGCGGCCAGTCGCTCGAGACCGTTGCAGCTCGCCCCGGGTGGGCCGACCTCACCGCCGTGCAGACCGGCAACGTGATCAACCTCGACGACGACGTCGCGTCTCGTTGGGGTCCCCGAGTGGTCGAGTTCGTCCAGGCCGTATCCGACGCCGTGTCGAACGCCGCGGGCTGATGGCGGCCGTGCCCGCCGACGTGACGACGGCCGACGCCGTCGTCACGCGGGCGGGCACGTGGTCGTCGGTCAATCGCCGTTGGTACACGATCGGCGCAGTCATCCTGATCGCGTCGATCGTCCTCGGTGCGTCGATCGGTCCAGCCGGCCCGGCATCGTGGCGAGTCCCGTTCGCATTGCTCGACCACCTGCCGTGGATCTCGATCGACTCCGGGGTGACCGATGCCCAGTGGAACATCGTCTGGCGGATCCGGATGCCGCGGGTGATCCTCGCCGCGCTCGTCGGAGGGATGCTCTCGGTGGCCGGTGCGAGCTATCAGGGGGTGTTCCGCAATCCGCTGGTCGATCCGTATCTGCTCGGCGCGGCGGCCGGTGCCGGTCTCGGAGCAACCCTGGCGCTGACGACGGGCCGCACTGTCACCATGTCGTGGCCGGTCGACCCGGTCCCGACGTCGGCGTTCGTCGTCGCCGTGCTCACGGTGGCGGTCACGTATCTCGTCGGTGCCTCGTTCAGCGGATCGTCGCCGGGGTCGGGCCGGTCGGGTGTCACGCTGGTGCTCGCCGGGGTCGCCGTCGTCGCCTTCGTGACCGCCGTGCAGACGTTCATCCTCCAACGCAACCAGGACGTGGTGCGCGAGGTGTTCCAGTGGATCCTCGGGCGCCTGTCGGGTGCCACCTGGTCGGACGTCGTGTTGATCCTGCCGTACGTGACGATCTCGTGCATCGTGCTGATGCTCCACCGGCGTCATCTCGACGTGTTCCGGGTGGGCGACGACGAGGCGGCCGCGCTCGGTGTGTCCGTCGGTCGGACCCGTCTCGTCATCGTCATCGCCGCCACGCTCGGCACGGCCGCGGTGGTGTCGGTCAGTGGGCTGATCGCCTTCGTCGGGCTCGTGATCCCGCACGCCATCCGACTCGTTGCCGGAGCGGGTTATCGGCGGCTGATCCCGCTGTCGATGCTGTTCGGGGCCGCGTTTCTCATCCTCGCCGACATACCTGGTCGGATGCTGTCGAGCCCGGCCGAGACGCCGATCGGGGTCGTGACCGCATTTCTCGGCGCGCCGTTCTTCATCTACCTCCTTCGCACCCGGCGGATCGTTGGATGAGCACGCTGGAGTTCAGCGACGTGACGGTGTCGTACGGCCGGCGTGTCGCTGTTGCCGCGTTCG
>JAHENF010000002.1:0-55152 GCA_024643255.1 Ilumatobacteraceae bacterium | reverse complement strand
CCCCCCATCCCGTTTGTGGCGCGTTCCGGTTGGGACGGGCCAACCAAACTTCGCCGCAAACAGAATTTGGGGGCGGGGATCTACGATCGTGGCATGAGCGAGTCGCCGTATCCGACGTTCCCGGGTGTGGAGGCGTTCGACGTCGTTCGAACGCCGGAGGCCGAACGGACGCACCGCAAGCGGATGTGCGCGCTCGGCTACCGGATCTTCGGCGCCATGAGGTGGGGACAGCTGGGTGACGGTCACGTGTCCGCGCGCGACCCGATCCTGACCGACCACTTCTGGTTGCTCGACTGGGGGATCCCGTTCGGCAAGGCGACCGTCGACGGTCTCGTGCTCGTCGGACCCGACAGCCGTGTGGTCGACGCCGACGGCAACCCGACCGGGGCGGTCAACACCGCCGGGTACAACATCCACGCACCGGTGCTGGCCGCCAGGCCCGATGCGGTCAGCGCCGCGCACACCCACACGTCGTTCGGCACGCCGTGGTCAGCGAACGTGCAGCCCTTCCGGGCGATCAGCCAGGAGTCGTGTGCGTTCGTGTTCGACCAGGCACTCTTCGACGACGAGGAGGTCGAAGTCCTCTCCTACGACGGCGGCAAGCGCATCGCGGCCGCGCTCGGCGACCACAAACTCTGCATCCTGCGCAACCACGGTCTGCTCACCGCCGGTGGGTCGGTCGAGGAGGCGGTCGGGTGGTTCGTGATGGCCGAGCGCGTGGCCGAGGTGCACGTCAAGGCGCCGAACGGGATCGCCATCAGCAACGCGGCTGCAGCGGTAGCAGCGGAGACGCTGGCCCCGGCGCCGACCGGATGGCGTCTGTTCCAGTGGCTACTGCGCAGCGTCGTCGATGACCCCAGCGTCGTGGACCCGGTGGTCGTGGACTGAGTTGTCGCCCGACCTGCTCGGGGAGCCTTCGATCCTGAGATGCTCGAACACGAGCGTCGCGAGCAGGATCACGTCGATGCCCACCAGCAGCACCACACCGTCGACCTCGGAGCCGAAGAACATCAGCAGGCAGATCGCGATCAGGGCGACGAAGCGCTCCCTGGCGAAGGCGTCGAACGCCCGGAACACGCCGATGCCGACCCCGCCGAAGTAGAGCACGATGCCGGCGGCACCCATGAAGCGGAAGGCCGCCGGCAACGGGTCTGACGGGTACAACGCCATCTCCTCCATCGCCACGGCCGACAGGATGACCCCTGCGACGATCGGGGCGTGGGCGTAGGTGTAGACGTCTCGCGCGAAGCGCCCGCGCTCGACCGATGGGGTTTCCTCCGCCCGGTGCTCGAACGCAGGCTGGACCCGATCGAAGTACGCCCACCACAGCAGCCCGGCGAACACACCTGCGGCAACGAGCGCGATCACGGAACCTGCGGGGAGTCCGCCCTTGTCCTTCAACGGGATCGCCACCGAGTTCCCGAGCGCCACGATCACCTCACCGAGCGCCACGATGATGATGAGCGCGTGCCGTTCGGCGAAGTGGCCGGCGCGGAGGATCCACTCGCTTCCTCCCGCTCGGATCGTCGAATAGACGAAGATCACGATGCCGAGGATCCAGGCGACCGTGCGGGCGTCGCCGTCGAGGAAGCCGCCGATCACGATGATCGCCATGCCGACGAGGTTCGGTGCGCCGTAGCGCAGGCTCGATCGGTAGACCTCCGAGTCGCTGTCGAGACCGATGACCATCATCGCCAGCGCCGTGAGGAAGATGATCGCGAGCGGAATCGCGAAGAGCGCACCGCTCTGGTCGAACGCGGTGGTCACGGATGCCGCCATCGGCACGCTGGCCGCCGTCGCGATGAGGAACAGCAGCCGCACGGTTCGGGAGTTGCCGGGCACGGCGTTGGCCGACCAGGCGAATTGCGACCACGGCAGCCACAGCAGCAGAAAGATCAGGGTCGACTTGCCGACGGTGTTCCAGGTCGGGTCGTAGAGGAGCAACCCGACGATCTGCGAGAACGCGAAGACGAAAGCGAGGTCGAAGAACAGTTCCACCGGGTCGGCAGTGAAGTCCTCGCTCGCTTCGGGAACCACGAGACCGCGCATCGCCGAAGGTTACCGGCGGGCGCGATGGCGATCAGCCGAACACGACGACGCCGACCACACCGACGAGCACGAGGGCACTGGCGAGGTATTCGGGGCGGGTGTGGCGTTCGTGGAGTACACGCGCGGAGATGACGAACGCGATCACGATCTCGACCTGGCCGAGCGTGCGGACCTTCGCCGCGTTGGTCAACGTGACCGCGACCGCCCAGCCGATCGAGCCGCAGAGGCTGAGGATGCCCACCGGGAGGGCGAAGCGCCACGCACGGACGACCCGCGGGAGTTCGGCGCGGTCGGACACGAACAGCTGGGTCGAGTTGACGAGGGCCTGGATGCCGAGCATCACGGTGAGGGTCAGCAGTGCCCGGTTCCACGTCGGGCCATCGAGCGAGGTCGACGCGCCGCGGATGCCGACCGCAGCGATCGCGAACCCGGCCGCGGCGAGGATGCCCATGATCGCGGCGGGGTCGCGGGCGTTGCCGAGGATGTCGAGCAATCGGGTGGGCGCAGCGAGCCAGGCCACGCCGGCCATGCAGACGAACGCCGCCACCCAGCCGAGCGGTTGCAGGGGCTCGCCGAGCGCGATCGCGCTCACCACGGCCACGAGGATCACCTCGGTCTTCGCGTACACGGTGCCGATGGCGAAGTCGCGGAGATCGAACGCCCGCAGCAGTGCCAGCGTGCCGAGGATCTGCGCCACGCCTGCTCCGGCGATGATCGGCCAGAAGCGCGACGGGATCGATGGCACCGTTTCGCCGAGCACGCCGAACGTGACGGCCGCGACGAGCAGCGCCAGCGGAAAACCGTAGGCATATCGGACGAACCCGGCGCCGTTGACCGAGAGCATCGAACGCAACTGGTGTTGTCGCGACGTCCGCAGGATCTGGAATGTCGCCGCAGCCAGCGTGATGGGAATCCACATGAGCGGTCCCTGTCGCGATTGGGGTCTGACCCCGATCGCGATCTGGGTCAGTCGGGGGTCGGGGCGAACCAGTGGTCGCCGTTGAGGAGGATGTCGTCGGCGTCGGCGGGCCCCCACGATCCGCGGAAATAGGGAACGACGTGGCCGGGGTCGTCGAGCGCGGGCTGAACGACACGCCAGGTCCCCTCGACGATGTCCTGACGGGCAAAGCGGCGCAGCGACCCGATCAGGGCATCGCCGATCAGCCGCTCGTACGCGTCCTGCCGTTCGCCGAGCGCCGCGGCGAAGTCGACGTCGACGTCGACCTCCTGACTGTCGAGGTCGGGCCCCGGCGTCTTCGCCTGCAACGCGAATGTGACGCCGTCGTTCTTGCCGAGCCGGAGGCGGATCAGGTTGCGCCCGGGCGGCGGCCCACCCGACTCGTCGAACAACATCCGTGGTGGCTCGCGCAGCTCCAGCACGGCCTCGGTCGCGCTCTGCGCCATCGCCTTGCCGACGCGGATGTACCACGGCACGCCCGCCCAACGCCACGAGTCGATCTCGAGGCGCACCGCCACGAACGTCTCGACGTTGGAGTTCGGATCGACACCGGGTTCGTCTCGGTAGCCGACGTACTGGCCGCGCACGAGGGCGTCGGTTTGGATGGGACGCATCGCCGCGATGACCTTGGCCTTCTCGTCCTGCAGGTAGCCGGAGTCGGCGCCCGCCGGCGGCTCCATCGCCAACAACGACACCACCTGCAGCACGTGGTTCTGCAGCACGTCGCGGAGTGCGCCGACCCCCTCGTAGAAGGAGCCTCGACCCTCGACGTCGAGCGTCTCGGACATCGTGACCTGCACACTGCGCACGTAGTTGCGGTTCCACACCGGCTCGAGCAGGGTGTTCGCGAATCGGAACACGAGGAGGTCCTCGACGGCCTCCTTGCCCAGATAGTGGTCGATGCGGAAGATGTGGTCCTCGGCGAAGACCTCGTGGAGGATCTTGTTCAGTTCGACGGCCGACTGCAGGTCGCGTCCGAACGGCTTCTCGACGACGATCCGGCCGCGCCGGTGCAGGTCGACCGAAGCGAGCTTCGTGGCGACCATCGGGAACATCGTCGGCGGGATCGCCATGTAGAAGACGGCGACCATCGAGTTGTGGCGGTCGAGCGTGGCACGCAGTTCGTTCCACGTCGTCTCGTCGGCGTAGTCGCCCTGCACGAGATCGAGCCGCTCACACAACGAGTCGACGATCGTCGGGTCGGCATCGTCGAAGTGCTCCGCGATCGACTCGCGGGCGTGCGTGCGGAAGTCGTCGTCGGTCCAGTCGCTCCGCGCGACGCCGATGACGGGCACCTGGAGGACACCGGACCGTTCGAGTCGGTACAGCGCCGGGAACAACTTGCGCACCGCGAGGTCACCGGTGGCGCCGAAGAGCACGAGTGCGTCGGCGTCAGGTTGGTTGGTCTGCATCCGAGCGCCGTCGACGTGGCCCGTCGACATGGTCGAGTCGATGTGGTCGCTCATCGGGTCTGGTCGCGTTGCTCGATGTGGCCGCCGAATCCGGCGCGCATCGCCGACAGCACCTGATCGGCGACGTCGGAGCGGCCTCGTGACGAGAACCGTTGGTAGAGGGCGGCCGACAACACCGGGACCGGCACGCCTTCGTCGATCGCGGCGTTGATGGTCCAGCGACCCTCGCCGGAGTCGCTGACCACACCGGCGTAGGCGGTGAGCTCGGGGTCGGCGTGGAACGCCTCGGCGGTGAGATCGAGCAGCCACGAGCTGATCACCGAGCCACGTCGCCACACCTCGGTGATGCGGGCAAGATCGAGGTCGTACCGGTAGTACTGCGCTGCGTCGAGTGGCGCGGTCTCGGCGTCGGCCGTGTGATCGACGGCGCCGATGTCGGCCTTGGCGAGCACGTTGAGTCCTTCGGCGTACGCGGCCATCAGTCCGTACTCGATGCCGTTGTGGACCATCTTCACGAAGTGTCCGGCGCCGCTCGGTCCGCAGTGCAGCCAGCCGTGCTCCTCGGGGGCTTCGGCAGCGGTGCGCCCTGGTGTCCGCTCCGTGTCGCCGATGCCGGGAGCGAGCGTCTCGAAGATCGGGCTCAGACGCTCGACCGCAGCGTCGGGGCCGCCGATCATCAAGCAGTACCCCCGTTCGAGTCCGAAGACACCGCCGCTGGTGCCGACGTCGAGGTACTGGATGTCGGACGGCGCGAGGGCGCCCGAACGGTCGACGTCGTGGCGGTACCACGAGTTGCCACCGTCGATGATCGTGTCGCCCGGTTCGAGCAACGGGGCGAGCGCATCGACGGTGGTGGCGACGAACGCGGCCGGCACCATGATCCAGATCGCTCGGGGTGCGGCGAGTGCCGTCACCATCTCGGCGAGGGAGCGAGCGCCGACGACGCCGAGCTCCACCTCGAGCGCGGCGATCGCTCCTTCGTCGACGTCGTGGACGACGCAGTCGTGTCCGCCGCGTTGGAGCCGGCGCACCATGTTGGCGCCCATCCGGCCGAGCCCGATCATTCCGAGTTGCATGGGCACAGACTGCCACGCTGCGCCCGGGTCTACGCTCCGGGAATGACGGCCGACCGGGACGCAACGGATCGCGAGCGGTGGATCGCCGTGGCGACCGACGAGCACCGACGGCTGCTCGCGTCGATCGAGGGTCTCGTCGCAACGGACGGCCTCGACGTGACGGCGTCGTCGTTGCTTCCCGACTGGACCGTCGGGCATGTGCTGACACACATCACGCACAGTGGCGACGGCCACCTGTTGATGCTCGAGGCTGCAGCACACGGCGCCGTCGGCGTGCAGTATCCGGGCGGGCGCGAGCAGCGCAACAGCGGGATCGAACAGGGGGCGACGCGACCAGCCGGCGAACAGCTGGCCGACCTGCGGCAGTCGATCGAGGCGTTGGAGGCCAGGTGGGCGTCGATGCCCACGTGGGACGGCGTCGGCGCATCGATGGGCGGCGACGTGGCGATCTCCGACCTGCCGTTCCTGCGCCTTCGTGAGGTGGCGATCCACCACGCCGACCTCGGGTTCGGGTACGGGTTCGGTGATCTTCCCGACGCCTATGTCCGTGAGGAGACCCGCCGAATGAGCATGCTCTGGGCGGCGCGCCAGCCGATGGGTCTGACCACACTTCCGTTCCTCGCGCTCGCCGCTGTCCCGTCAGATCGACTCTCGTGGTTGATGGGGCGCACGACGATCGACGGGCTCGAACCCGCCGGCATCTACTGATGCCCCGCGCGGCCCCGCGGATGCACGACGACGAGGTCGACGTCGACGAACAGCTCGTGCGACGTCTCCTCGCGCAGTTGCCCGAATTCGCTCACTTGCCGTTGGCGATCGTCGAGCCGTGGGGAACCGACAACGCGATCTGGCGGCTGGGTGGTGACTTTGTCGTGCGGTTCCCCCGCATCGACTGGGCGCAGCGACAGGTCGGGCTCGAGGCCGTCTGGTTGCCGAAGCTCGCACCACGGTTGCCGATCGAGGTGCCGGAGCCGGTGGCGGTGGGCGAGCCGGCCCACGGGTACCCGTTCCAGTGGGCCGTGCATCGCTGGATCGAGGGGCGGGGCGCGGCACCAGGGTTCCTCGGCGATCCGCTGCAGTTCGCCGCCGATCTGGCGGGCACCGTCGATTCGCTCCGGAGATGCCCCGTCGAGGATGCGCCGCCGGCTCGTGGACGTGCTCGGCCGATCGGTGAGTACGACGCCGCGACGCGGGCGGCGATCGCATCGGCCGGCGACCTCATCGACGTCGACGCTGCGACCGAGATCTGGCAGGCGGCCATGGATGCTGATCGGCATGTCGACGACCCGGTCTGGGTCCACGGCGACCTCGAGGGGAACTGCCTCGTTCGAGACGACCGGCTCATCGGGTTGGTCGACTGGGGGTCGGCCTGCGTGGGGGACCCGGCCGTCGACGTGCAGGTGGTGTGGTCGGACCTGTTCACCGAACGGTCGCGCAACGACTTCATCGAACGTCTCTGCGTCGACGGTGCAACGCTCGCGAGGAGTCGAGGAGCGGCGATCAACCAGGCGTGCGCGGCGCTGCCGTACTACCTCGACACCTACCCGCTGATCGTCGAACGCTCGTGGCACAAACTCGAGGCCCTCGGGGTCGAGACGAGGCGCCGACGCCCGTCGTGAAGGCCCCGCCGCGCCGTCGCTCCTAGTCCGCCCGGACGGCTGGGCGACCCTCGGTGAGCTCGTCCATGCCCGGCACCGATCGGATGCGGTTGAGGTAGCCGGCGAGGACCGGCACCTCGGCCTCGATCCAGCGGTCGAGGCGAAGGAGGTACGTCGTTCGATCCGACTCGTCGTCGGCCGCGTCGATCCGGTCGAGGCGGCCCGAGATCTCGTGCCAGTCCGATCGCGACACGGACGAGAGACCGGCCCGCCGGCGTTCGTCGCGGTCGGTGCTGACGATCCGCAGGGCCTCGACGGTGATCAGGTCGTGTGTGAAGGCCGGGATCCGCCCGGTGGGGAGCTCGGCGACGCCGACGCGCCCGGCGAACTCGGTCGCCAGCGTGATCGCCCGCGAGGTCAACGCCCGGGCCAACGACCCCGCGCCGCCGAGTGTCATCGCCGCCGTGACGCCGAAACCGATCACCGCGCCCAGCTGCCGACGGCGCGTTTGCTCGGCGGCAGCCTCCACCACGAGCTCGGCCTGCTCCGCGCGGGACGCATCACCGACGAGATCGGCGAACCGTGTGACGTACTCGAGTCCCGGCCGGTTGGCGATGTCACCGCCGAGCTCGGTCACGATGGTTGTCGTGTAGGCGCCGAGCACGGCGCCGAGTGCGGCCTGGGCCGGGCCATCACGCAGGAGCGCGCCGAACAGGTCGACGAGGTCGTCGTACGTCCCGAGTTCGATCTCGATGCCACGCTGCTCGTCGACGACCAGCACCGGGTAGGAGTCCTCGAGACGGATCGCGGGCGCCAGTGTCTCGATGTAGCCGGCCATCGACGCGGCGACCCCGAGGGCGAGTCCGGGTTCGATGCCGTCGTCGAGCGGGCCATTCGTGATCGTGGTGAGCGTTTCGAGCACGCGGTAGCCGTCGCTGAGGCGAGCGCCGTCCTCGACCACTGCGCTGTGGAGCGCGCTGAGCGTGAACTCGGTGACCACGTCGGGATCGAGACGTTCCCAGCTCGCCAATCCGAACAGCACCGCGGGATCGAGCAGGAGGTCGAGACACGCGCCAGGGTCGTCGACGAGGGCCGCCAGCGCAGTCGACAACGCCGCGGCGAAGCCGTCGAGATCGGCGGTGGCCTGGGGGCCGTGCGGCCACATCATCGCGGTCACGATGCCTGCCAGGAACGGCGCCGGGAAGTCGGCTCGGGAGGTCAACGACGCGATCGACGGAATCGTCGGGGCCAGCGCGACGAGGCGGTCGCCGAAGCTGGGGTCGTGCTCCACCCGCGTGGCGGTCTCGCGGGCAAGCGTGTCGAGATCGAGCGCTGCCCCGCGTCGGTCGGCCCAACGCAGCTGACCGATGAGTTGGTCGTCGGTCATAGGGCTCAGCGGGGTCCAGTCGCACTGCGTTCCCGCACCCGGCGCGCGGACGACGATCAACGAACCGAGATCGAGCTGGGTGCCGACCCACGACAGCATCGCGTCGCTGTGCTCGATTCTGCGGATGGCCGGCATCCAGATGTCCTCCAGGTTGCGTCTCGTGAGTTTGACGGCGCGCAACGCTTCAGCAGCGGCCGGATCGTCGGATCGGATCGAGCGGAGCTCCTCGATCGCTTCGGTGGTGCGATGCCCCAGCGCCCGCACGAGCGCCAGGTCGTATCCCGTCTCCACGCCGGCGCCCGTCAGCCCGCCATGCCGAACCGCGACAGGACCTCGATCTCGGACGCCTGTTGCTCGAACCGGTACGCGTGGAGGCGCAGGTCGTCCGCGGCACCGTGTAACTGCTGCTGGTTGACGGCGAGCGTCGATCGGCACAGCGACGGACGGGGGCCGCGCCAGGTGCCGTCGTCCGCATGGCGATCCAGCCGCATCACCGGCAGCGACTCGATCGTGTCGGCGAGCTCACGCAGGTGTCGGGCCCGTTCGCGAAGGAGTTCGGCACGTGCACTGGCGTTCATGAACCGCAGTGGGCGACGAGACCGCGTGATCGGAATGCACGCGCTGTCGAGTCTTGTGACAGCTCGGTGTCAGCCGACGAGGTCCGCCAGCAGGACCGTGCGGTCGGCGACGACGGCGGCTTCGTCGGGATCGTGGGTGACGAGCAGCGTCGTGACGGTTCGCAGCAGTTCCGCGAGGTCGACCGCGAGGCGATCGTGCAGTTCTCGATCGAGGCCGGTGAGGGGCTCGTCGAGCAGGACGACGGCCGGCTCGGCCGCGAGCGCGCGTGCGAGCGCCACTCGCTTGGCCTCGCCACCGGACAACTCGGTGACGTTTCGATCATCGAAGCCGGCGAGTCCCACACGGTCGAGCCACCGCTGCCCGATCTCGCGGCGGTCGCGCTTGGGCTTGCCCGCCATCAGTGGGCCGAAGGTGACGTTGTCCAACGTCGACAGATGGGGGAACAACTGGTTGTCCTGGAACACCATGCCGATCCCGCGCCGATGTGTCGCGACGGCGGTGACATCGATCCCGTCGACGACCACGGTGCCGGCGTCGGGCGCCACGATGCCGGCGATCACGCGCAGCAATGTGCTCTTGCCGCTCCCCGACGGACCCAACAGCGCGACGGATTCGTTGCCGGCGATGTGCAGCGACACGCCGTCGAGGACGACGACCTCACCGAAGGCCACTCGGACGTCGGTCACGTCGAGCGAGCTCATGGACCGACCATTCGCTGCGGCGCTGCCTCGCTCTGCTCGACCGCGACGACCAGCACCACCGTGAGCGTCGCGAGCATCGTCGCGAGCACGTACCCCTGGGCTTGCAGCGTCGTCCCGGTGCGGCCGAGCAGTTGTTCGATGGCGATCGGCAGCGTCTCGCCGCCCGAGCGTGACAGGAAGCTGGTGGCACCGAACTCCCCGAGCGAGATCGCCGCGGCCAGCGCTGCGCCGACACGGAGCGGCTGCCAGAGATATGGCACGACGGTCGACCACCAGGCGCGGATCGGCGGGGCGCCGAGCGTCGCGGCCGCATCGGTCATCGCCGGGTCGACCGACCTCAACACGCCGACGCAGACGCGCACGACGAAGGGGACGGCGACGAGGGCGTGGCCGACGGGGACCAGCCACCACGACGCCCGCCAATCGACCGGTGCGACGTCGAACGTGATCAACATGCCGAGCCCGATCGTGACCGCCGACGTACCGAGCGGGAGCATCAGGCCGCCATCGATCAGACGTCCATGACGCTTCGCGGCGGTGATGGCAAGGCTGGCGAGTGCTCCGATCGTGACGGCGAACAGGGTCGCCCACGCGGCGTTGATCAGTGAGTTGGCGATCGCGTCGACAGGGTCGACACCGACGCGGAGGCCGGGCCGCACCTCGGTTCGCCCCAGATGTGTCCAGGCGTTCGCGGACCACCCGTCGGGCGTCGAGAACGACCGCACGACGAGCGCTGCGAGCGGCACGATCGCAATCAGCGCGGTGGATCCGGCGGCCGCTGCGACGAACCGTCGCTCGCCTCGGGTCCGCGCGCGGCGGCGCAGCGCGGCCGGCCCCATCGCCAGCGACCGGCTGTGGCGTCGCTGCGCCATCGTCGACCACACGAGGACGACGCCGAGCACCGCCAACTGGAGCAGTGCGAGCACGGTGGCGCCGCCGATGTCGCCGAGTTGCGTGGCGCGGCGCCACACTTCGACCTCGATCGTGCGCGTCCCCGGTGCGCCGAGGATCCGGATGACGCCGAACGAGGTGAACGTGAAGAGGAACACGATCGTCGCGGCGGCCGTGATCGCGGGTCGGATCAGCGGGAGGGAGATCCTGGATGCGATCTGCAATCGCGACGCTCCGAGGGTCGCTGCGGCGTACTCCATGTCGGTCGGCAGGTGTTCCCACAGTGCCCCCACGATCCTCACGACGACCGCCACGTTGAATGCCACGTGGGCGCCGATCACCGCCCAGACGGTGCGTTCGAGTGAGTCGGGCAGCAGCGCCAGGAACGCGGCGCCCATCACCACGGTCGGCAGGACGAACGTCGCCGTGAGCAGGCCGACGAGCACGCTGCGACCGCGGAAGTCGAACCGGGCGACGACGTAGGCAGGGATCATTCCGACGGTGATGGTCACGGCGGTCGACGCCACCGCCTGCCACAGCGTGAACCAGACGACCTTCCAGGTCTGGGATCGCCCGAGCGTGTCGGTGAGCGCGTCGGCGTCGAGGGCCGCGACCACCAGCGTGGCGAACGGCCACAGGTAGAACACCGCGAGGCCGACGGCGGGCACGACCGCCAGCGCCGCGACGAGCCATCGCGGCAGTCGGTTCACCCGAGCACCAACCCCGTCCACTCGTCGATCCACGTCGATCGGTTGGCGTCGATCACCGCAGGATCCAACGATCGCGACGTCGTGGGCACGACCGCGAAGTCGACGAACTCCTGCGGCAACTCGACCGCTTGGTTCGTGGGGTACACGAACAGGTTGAGCGGAAGTTCACGCTGGAACTCCTCGCCGACGAGGAAGTCGACCAGTCGGCGGGCGGCCGCCGGTGAGTCGGTGCCGCGCAGGACGCCGGCGAACTCGACCTGGCGGAAACAGGTGCTCTCGACGACGCCGGTCGGCGAATCCGTGCGGGGAGGGTCGGCGAAGATCACTTCGGCCGGTGGGCTCGATCCGTAGCTCACCACCATCGGCGTCGGTCCGCCTCCTGCCCAGCTGAACCGCTCGTAGTACGCCTGCGTCCAGCTGTCGACGACCTCGAGGCCGTTGGCGCCGAGCGCACGCCAGTAGTCCTGCCACCCATCGAGCCCGTACTCCTCGATCGTGGCGAGCAGGAACGCGAGCCCTGGGGATGACGTCGCCGGATTCTCGACGACGAGCATGCCGGCGTAGGCGGGATCGATGAGGTCGTCGAGCGTGGTCGGCGGTGCCAGGCCACGCTCGGCGAACCAGCCGATGTCGTAGTTGACGCACACGTCGCCGTAGTCCACCGGCGTCGCCTCTCCGTTCGGGACGAGAGACGTGAACGCGTCGTCGACGGCGATCGATCCGTTGGCGATGCCTGATGCGACGTACGGCTCGAACACGCCGTCGGCGACCGCTCGTGACAGCAGCGTGTTGTCGACGCCCCACATGACGTCACCCTCGGGATTCCCGGCGGTGAGCGAGGCCTTCGACAGCATCGTGCCGGCATCTCCGGCCACGAGGATGTCGACGCCGATCCCCGTCTGTGCCGTGAACGACGCGAGCGCGTCGTTGAGCGTCGTGTCGGATTCGGGGAACGAGTCGTAGGTGACGAGCGTGACGGTCTCACCACTCGTCGATTCCGTCGTCGCCGTGGTGTCACCAGTGCCGGGAACCGCCGGTGGCTGGCCGACGGCGACCGAGTCGGTGGCGGGAGCGTCATCGCTGCCGCAGGCGCTCGTGGTGATGAGTGCGGCAGCGACGCCGGCGAACACGGCCAGCCGCACCCATGGCGATGTACCGCTGGACCGAGGAGTGGTCGTGGACGTCATCGTGCGGCCTCGTCGGCGGGGACGTCGAAGATCGTCAGCGTGCCGCCCGACAGGGCGACCTCGACGTCGACAGGTCGGTCGCCGTCTGGCACCTCGTTGCTCACACCGAGGCCGATCACCGGATCGATGTCGACGCCGTCGAGTTCCCATCGGGTGTTGCGCAGCGTCACCCTCGTGCACGGTCCGTGGAGCGCAAGCAGCGACAGCGTCGAGCCGGGAGCGAGTCGGAGCACCGCAGACCCGGGACCCTGCACGACGCTGACGTGCTGGTTGTTCCACCACGCCTCGAGGAGCGGCACGCTGGTCACGCTCAGCGAACCCAGCGCACCGATACCTGCGATCGTGTGGTCGAGTCGATCGCCGCCACCGATCACCGTGATGCGTTCTGGATCGAACGTCGCTGCGAGAGCCAGTGCCAGTTCGGTGTCGGTGAGGTCCTTGTCGGTCGGGTGCCGTTCGATCGACGCATGACGAGCAGCCCAGGCCAAGCTGTCGTCGGTGACCGAATCGAGATCTCCGACGAGATGTGTCGGCGCCAGACCGACCGCCCTTGCGTGATCGAGGCCACCGTCGACGGCGATCAGCAGAGCATCCGGCGGGATGCGGGCGACGATGTCCGGCCCGATCGGGGAAGCCCCGGTGATGATGACGATGTGCTCGTTCACGATTTCCTCCGCCGGCATTACCCGGATCAGGTTCGTGGGTCGGCGACGGCGGTCACCCTCTCAGCCCGCCGATCCAGCGAGCTCCCCATGTGGGTTGTGTGGTCGAGGGTACCTCAGAAGAACGTCTGCACGCACAGAGCGACCGCGGAGACGCCGAGCATCCCGATGATCGCCAGGTCGAATCCGCGTCCGGACACGGAGTTGCGAAGACGGGTGCCGACCGGGATCGACGCGAAGACGGGGATGCAGGCGAGCAGGGTCGCCGGCACGCGCCCGGAGAGCTCTCCGGTGCTGACGAGCACCACGAGTTGGGCGAGGCCGGTGATGAAGAACAACGACGTCACCGACAGGATGTGAGCGCTGCGGGGGAGTCGGTAGCTGTGGATCCACGATCCGACGATCGGCCCGGAGATTCCGACGGCACCCTGGAAGACACCGGCGACACCACCGACGAGTGGTGCCAGTCGCTTCGAACGTTCGGGGGTCGTGCGCAGGTCTGGGTGGGCGAAGAACAGCACGATGTAGCCGACGATCGCCACGATCACCGCCACGACGAGCGGCGTCTCGGGGATGTTGACCAGCAGCAGGGTCCCGACGATCGCGCCGATCACGCCGACGGTCGCCAGCGTCGGGAGATCCCTGGTCTCCGGATAGCTGTGCCGCTCCCTCGCGGCGAGCGTGGCGTTGGCGAGCACGTTCGGAAACGCGATGACGACGATCGCGGTGTCGACATCGACGAAGAGTGATGCAACCGGAATCGCGATCAGCGGCAGGCCCATCCCCGTGACCGCCTTGGCGATCGCTCCGATGACGACCGCGATCAGGATGACGACGAGTTCGGTGCCGGTCACCGTGAACGGCCGGTCATGGCGTCGGACCGGTGGCGACCGGGCGATCGACGTCGGTCGACCATGCCGACCACGAACCGACGTAGACGCGCGGTCGCCCGAGACCGAGGTGCTCCATCACGAGCGCGTTGTGGCAGGCCGTGACACCCGAGCCGCAGTAGACGATCGGATCGTCGTCTCGGGCGGCGGCGGCAAACCGTTCGAGGAGCTCCGCCGTGGGCCGGAACCTCGACGAAGCATCGAGGTTGTCGGTGTACACCAGGTTGATCGCGCCGGGGATGTGGCCTGCGACCGCATCGATCGGTTCGACCTCGCCCGCGTATCGGGCCGGGTCGCGGCTGTCGATGACCACGCCGCCTGACTCGATGTGTTCGACGACGCCGTCGGCATCGACCACGGCGTTCGACGGCCACGGTCGCACAGCGCGCTCGAAGGCCTCGGCGGTGACCGGTCCGCTCTCGACGGCGCCGTCCCAGCCGCCGAGGCCGCCGTCGAGCAGCGCCGCCGGTTGCCCGATCGCCCGCAGCATCCACACGAGACGACCGGCGAACCCGCCGCCGGCGCGCCGGTCATAGGCAACCACGGTTGCGTCGTCGGCGATGCCGAGCGCACCGAGCGCGCGGGCGAACTCCTCGGGAGTCGGCAGAGGGTGCCGCCCGCCGCCGGTCGAGGGAGGTGCCGCCAACGCGGTGTCGAGCGCCACGTAGCGGGCACCGGGCACGTGCCGCTCGAGGTACTTCGCTTCCGGATCGTCACCGCCCATCGATGATCCGACCTCGCAGACGACGAGGCGGCGGTCGTCGCGATCGGCGAGCCACGCGGCGCTCACGATCGGGGGTGTCAGTGCGGAATCGTCGGCGGCCGGAGGCATTCGCCAACTCTGCCATGTCGCAGTCGACGGGCCGGTTCCGGCGCCGGCGGTGTGCAACGATTGACCGATGAGCGACACCTTCACGGCACTCGTGCTTCGTGAGACCGATGACGGCCCCATCGGCGCACTCGAGCAACTGACCGACGCCGACCTGCCCGACGGGGACGTGACGATCGACGTCGACTACTCGTCGTTGAACTACAAGGACGGCATGGCCCTCTCGGGCAAGGGTCGCATCGTGCGGAGCTACCCGATGGTGCCCGGCATCGATCTCACCGGCACCGTCGTCGCCAGCGAGTCGCCCGACTTCGCGGTCGGCGACGCGGTGATCTCGACGGGCTGGAGTGTCGGCGAGCGGTATTGGGGCGGCTACACGCAACGCCAGCGCGTTCGGTCGGAGTGGTTGGTGAGACGCCCCGACGACATGAGTGCCCTGACGGCGATGGCCATCGGCACGGCGGGACTCACCGCAATGTTGTGCGTGATGGCGATCGAGGACGCCCACGTGCTGCCGGCGGAGGGTCCGGTCCTCGTGACCGGCGCGGCCGGTGGCGTCGGGTCGGTGGCGGTCGCGTTGCTCTCCGGGCTCGGGTTCGAGGTCACTGCGGTGACCGGTCGTCCGGAGACGCAGGAATACCTCGCCGGCCTCGGTGCCACGGCCTTCCTCACTCGTGAGGAGATGAGCGAACCGGCGCGTCCGCTCGAGTCCGAGCAGTGGGCCGCAGCGGTCGACACCGTCGGTTCGAAGATGCTCGCCAGGGTGCTGGCCCAGATGAAGTACGGCGGCGTCGTCGCAGCGTGTGGTCTGGCCGGTGGGGCCGACCTCCCGACGACGGTGATGCCGTTCATCCTGCGCAGCGTCCGGCTCCAGGGCGTGGAGTCCGTGGTGGCGCCGACGCCGCTTCGCAACCGGGCGTGGGCCCGGCTCGGTCGGGATCTGCCGGCCGACCTCATCGAGTCGATGACGGAGATCGTTCCGCTGAGCCAGCTCCTCGAGCGCGGCCCGAGCATCCTCGACGGTCAGGTGCGCGGCCGATGGGTCGTCGACCCGGGTGTGTAGAGGTCAGACGGGGGCGCGGTCCTTGTAGTCGGCCCATTCCCATTCGCTGCCGTACTCGTCGAGCAGATCGAGGAACGGCATCGGGGGGAGCGCCTCGGGCCCGACCACGCCGGGACGGTGCCAGACGCCGGTCGCCATCAGTTCGATCGCGACGGCGGGCATCACGGCGGTCTGCCACACGACGGCCTGGTGGCCGAACTCGCGCATCGACCAGGCATTGTCGACCACGTGGTACACGTACACCTCGCGGGGCGCTCCGTCCTTGCCGAGCCCGGTCACCCAGGTGCCCGCGCACGTGCGGCCCGTCATCACCTCGCCGAGCGTTGCCGGGTCGGGGAGGCTGGCCGCGACGACATCTCGCGGTGACACCTGGACCCCCTTGACGTCGACGGCCTTGGTGGAGTCGAGGTCGAGCTTGCGCAACGTCTTGAGCACGTCGATGAACTCGTCGCCGAGGCCGTACTTGAACGTCACTCGTTGCGTGTCGATCCAGCGCGGCATGAGGATGACCTCCTCGTGCTCGACGTTGACGCACTGCAGTGGGCCGATGCCCTCCGGGAACGTGAACGTCTCGGGCTCGGAGAACGGCTCGGTCGTGAACCAGCCGCGGTCGCGCTCGTAGATCACCGGTGGGTTGAGGCACTCTTCGATGGTCGTCCAGATCGAGAACGTCGGGGCGAAGTCGTAGCCGTCGACGACCAGGTCGGCGCCGTCACGCACGCCGATCTCGTGGATCTCGCTGAACAACTCGTCTGCCGCGTAGCGGGCGGCGACGTCCGAGAACCCCGGCTCGACGCCCATGCCGCACAGCGCCATCATCCCGCGTGCCTTCCACGTCGGCGACTCGGCGAACTGACCGTCGCCCAGGCGGATCCCGGTCTTCTCGTAGGGCTTGGTGGCATGCGGCACCGACAGGTTCATCGCCATGTCGACGTAGTTGCAGCCGGCGGCGAAGGCGCCCTCGAAGATCGGCGGGTTGAAGCGCGGGTCGCAGGCGTTGAGCACCACGTCGGCGCGCATCGAGCGAGCGAGGTCGGCGACCGACACCTCCGATGATGCGTCGATGTGGGCGGCGACGATCCGCGTGCGGTCCTCGTTGTTGCTGGCGGTCTCGACCGCAGCCTCGGCCTTGCCGGTGTCGATGTCGGCGACGGTGATGTGCGTGTAGGCATCCCGCTTGGACGCGATCGCCACGAACGCCGAACCGACCCCACCTGCACCGACCACGAGTACTCGCATGGGGCGCAATGTAGCTGGGTGAGCGTCGAGACCCGGCAGGCAGGACGCCGGTCCGCCGGTGTCGGTACGATCGGCTCATGGACGAGCGAACGTTGCGATCACGGTCGCTCTGGCTCGATCAACTCGTCGGACCGCTCGAGGTGCGACCGGCGTTGGCCGGCGACATCGAGGTCGACGTCGCCATCGTCGGCGGCGGCTACACCGGGCTGTGGACCGCGTACTCGTTGCTGGTCGCCGACCCTTCGCTCAGGGTGCTCGTCGTCGAGCGCGAGATGGTCGGCTTCGGCGCATCGGGTCGCAATGGCGGATGGTGTGTCGGCGAACTCGCCGGCGGACTGGAGGGAGCGGTCGCGGCGGGAGGTCGCGAGGCCGGCGTCCGCATGACGCAGGCGATCATCGACACCGTCGACGAGGTCGGCCGAGTCGTCGAGGCCGAAGGTATCGAGTGCGGGTTCGCGAAAGGTGGCGTGATCCGCGTCGCTCGCACCGTTCCTCAGGTGCAGCGCCAGCGAGCAGAGGTCGACGAGTATCACGAGCACGGATTCGACGACGACGTGTTGCGCGTTCTCGATGCCGAGGCGGCGACCGGTCATCTCCGTGCGACCGACGTCGTCGGCGGTGTCCTGTACGGACCGGCGGCGCGGATCCAGCCGGCACAGCTTGCACGGGGTCTCGCCGAGGCGGCCGAGCGGCGTGGCGCGCAGATCGTCGAGGGCACTGGCGCACGAGCGATCGTGCCTCGGACGGCGGGCCGCCCGGCGCAGGTGCTCACCGACCACGGAACGATTCGGGCCGACGTCGTCGTCAGGGCCACCGAGGCGTACACGCGTGATCTCGACGGACTGCGACGCGACATCGTGCCGCTGTATTCGCTGATGGTCGCCACCGAACCGTTGTCCGCCGAGATGTGGGACGAGATCGGCCTTCGCCGGATGGAGACGTTCGCCGACGACCGGCGCATGGTGATCTATGGCCAGCGCACCACCGATGGTCGGCTCGCGTTCGGTGGCCGTGGTGCGCCGTACCGCTTCGGCTCGGGCATCGACGCCACCACGGAGGCATCGTCGCGGATCCACGATCGCATCATCGCCGCACTCCGACAGCTTCTTCCCGTGCTCGGCGACGTGGGCTTCAGCCACCGCTGGGGTGGGGTCCTCGGTGTCCCGCGTGACTGGCGGCCATCGGTCGGGCTCGATCGATCCACCGGGGTGGCCTGGGCCGGCGGCTACGTCGGGGAGGGCGTTGCGGCCACGAATCTCGCAGGCCGGACGCTTGCCGACCTCGTCACCGGAGCCGACTCCGACCTGGTGTCGCTCCCCTGGGTGGGCCACCGGTCGGGACGATGGGAACCGGAACCGCTGCGGTGGGCCGGCATCAACGCGGGCTTGCGCCTCGCCGGATGGATCGACGACCGCGAGTCGAGGCACCAGCGAACGCCTCGCGCCGCTTCCGTCCTGGATCGCATCGTGCGATGATGACGAGATGAGCACCGACAACCTGTCGCACGTGTGGTTCAAGGTCACCGATCTCGAGGTCGCCTCGGGTGAGGGGTCGTGGGTCACCACCACCAGTGGCGACCGCTACCTCGACTTCAGCGGAGGCATCGCCGTCACGTCGACGGGCCACAGTCATCCCCACGTGACCAAGGCGATCGCCGACCAGGCCCAGCGATTCGTGCACGCCCAGGCCAACGTCTACACCCACGACCTGATGCAGCCGCTGGCCGCCCGCCTCGCCGAGCTGTCGCCCGCGGGCATCGACACCTTCTTCTACGCCAACTCGGGCGCCGAGATCACCGAGGCCGCGGTGAAGCTCGCGAAGCAGGCGACCGGGCGGCCGAACATCATCGTGTTCCAGGGCAGCTTCCACGGTCGCACCCATCAGGCGATGGCGATGACGACGTCGAAGACGGTGTACCGGGCAGGTCATGCGCCGCTGCCGTCGGGCATCTTCATCGCTCCCTATCCGAACGTGCGCGCCGACGACGTGCAGGCCGAGGTGGCACGAGCGCTGGCCGGGTTCGACGAACTGCTCACGAGCGTGACCGCTCCGAGCGAGACCGCAGCAGTGATCATCGAGCCGGTGCTCGGTGAGGGAGGGTACGTCGCGGCGCCGGCCGGTTTCCTCGAGGAGATCGATCGCCGGTGCAAGCAGCACGGGATGCTGTTCATCGCCGACGAGGTGCAGTCGGGGTTCGGTCGCACGGGCAAGATGTTCGCCATCGAGCACTTCGACGTCCAGCCCGACATCGTCTGCATGGCCAAAGGGATCGCCTCCGGGTTCCCGTTCTCGGCGCTCGGCACACGTCGCGAACTCGATGACAAGTGGCCGACCGGTTCGCACGGCGGGACCTACGGCGGCAACCCGATGGGATGCGCGGCGGCGCTGGCCACCATCGAGGTGTTGACCGCCGACGGATTCATGGCCAATGTGAACGAGCGCGGTCGCCAGCTGGCCGACGGCCTCCGGCGCCTGCAAGAGCACCACGATGCGATCGTGCAGGTCCGTGCGCTCGGTTTGATGATCGCTGCGCAATTCGACACTGCAGCGCGTACGTCCGCGATCGTGTCGCACTGCCTGCGCGAAGGGAACCTGATCACGATGACCGCGGGTGCCGCCGGGACGACACTGCGATTCATGCCGCCGCTGACCGTCACCAGCGAGGAGATCACCATCGCGCTGGCCGCCCTCGACAAAGCGCTCGTCGAAGCCGCATGAACGGATCGCGTCTCTGATGGCCAGTCTTCCTGTTCACCCGCCCGAATGGATCGACGCCGCGCCGATCCGCGTCGAGCGTTCGGTCGACATCGCCGCCCCACCGTCCGCTGTCTGGGCGCGCATCGCCGACCACCTGAGTTGGCCCGAATGGTTCACCGCCCTCGACTCGGTGCAGATCACGGGTGCGCCGACTGGTGTCGGTGGCGGCCGGCGGGTGACCGTGAACAGGCTCGCAATGGACGAGGAATTCACCGTGTGGGACACCGACGAGCACTTCGCGTTCGCCGTGATCGCCGCGAAGTTGCCGATCCTGGCTGCCATGGCCGAATCGGTTCAGCTCGAGCCGATCGACGCCGGTTGTCGGGTGATCTACCGCCAGGGACTCCAGGCCCGTCGTGGCTTCGGCGGCATTCTGGGTGCGATCTGGAGGCGTCAGGGTGCGCCGGCGCTCGAGAGCGCCCTCGCCGAACTCAAGCGTCTCATCGAGTAGCGATCGCTGGGCGAGGGCAGCTCGCCGGCCACGAATTGCGCTCCGACATGATCTGCGACACCCACCGCGCGAGCTGGAGCGTCGTGCGGTCGTGGAGGAAGGGTCCGACGATCTGGACGCCGATCGGGAGGCCGTCGGCGCTGGTGCCGACGGGAACGACCGTGGCGGGGAGTGCGCCGAGCCCTGCAGGTGCGATCCACGTCCACAGGTCGAGGTAGGAACGGTCGAGGCCGTCGATCGGGACCCTGCGTTCGAACTGCGGCATCGAGTGATCGTGGGCGAACGCCGGACGCGGATGAACCGGCAGCAGGATCACATCGAAGTCGGTGAAGAACTCGGACCAACGTTCACGGATCTGCAGGCGGCGTTCGTTGTTCGAGAGCCAGTCGCGATGACGCGCCGCCGACGAGCGCATGATCCAACCCATCGGTGTGTCGTCGTCGTTGCTCGCCAGCACGTCGAGGCGGTCCTTGGCGACGCCTCCCGAGAGCGCGGCGAAGAGCAATTCGCCGTACACGGTCATGGCCTTCGACAGCGTGAACCCTGGACGCGCCTCGGCGTCGACGCTGCCGCCGGCGTGGGTCAGGGCGTCGATGGTGTCGCCGAGGACGCGCCGAGTGTCGGCATCGACCGGACACGCCTCGTCGTCGATCCACGCTGCGATGCGGAACTCGGTCAGCTCGTCGGCGCGGCTCGGCGGAAGGGCGAGTGTCCACGCCGGGGACGTCCACCGGTCGGGTCCGGCGATGACGTCGAGGCTGAGTTCCAGGTCGTCGACCGTGCGCGCCAACGGTCCGACGACGGCGAGGTCGGCCTGTGTCAGTGTGCCCGGCATGCCGGGGATCTGGCCGTGCCCGGGGACGATGCCGTAGCTCGGCTTGTGACCCATGACGCCGCTGTAGTGGGCCGGCACCCGGATGGAGCCACCGATGTCGCTGCCGAGCTCCAACGGCGTGAACCCCATCGAGAGCGCGGCGCTCGAACCGCCCGAGGAACCGCCGGGCGTCCGGTCGAGGTCGTGCGGGTTGTTGGTGGTGCCGTACACGTCGTTGAAGGTCTGGATGTCGTCGGCGAACAGCGGAAGGTTCGTCTTCGCGAACGGGATCGCACCGGCGTCACGCAGGCGGGCGACGGGCCACGCGTCCTGGGTCGGGACGTACTCGGCCAGCTCTGGTGACCCCGACGTGGTGACGCACCCCTCGGTCTGGAACGAGTCCTTGATCGTCATCGGGACGCCGTGCAACGGGCCGACGTCGTCACCGGCGGTCAGCGCCGCGTCGGCGGCGAGGGCCGCTGTGCCGGCGCGTTCGAGATCCCAGTGCACCACCGAGTTGACCGCGCCGTCGAGTTCGCGAATGCGTGCCACGAAGTGATCGAGGGCCTCGACGCTGGAGACGTCCCGGCCGCGGATCGCCGCCGCGAGTTCGGTCGCAGACATCCAGTGCAGTTCGTTGTCGCTCATGAGTCCTCCTCGGGTCGACCGCGGAGCGCGAGCGATGCGTTGGTGTATCGACCATCGTCGGTGACCTCGAGGCCGAACCAGTCGGGTGGCTCGAAGGCATCGAGGTCATCCCGCGAGTCGAACTCGACCTCGGCGAACACGAGGCCGTGCAGGTCCTCGGCGAAGACATCGAGTTCGACGACATGGCGGTCGAGCGCGATGCGGTGCCTGGTCTTGACGACGCGCCGACCGGCCGTGTGCGGCCACGCAGCATCGAACTGCGTCCGATCGATCGCCCATTCCAGTTCGGTCCGCTCGGCTCCGCGACCGGCCTTCACCGTGAGGGTGAATCCCTTCGGTCCGCTGTCGCGGACCCGCACCGATGCCCCGTCGTCGGCGACGAGGTACCCCTGACGCAGATCACAACGGTCGGACAGATCGAGATCCGCAGGTATCGCGTCGATGACGAACTTCCGTTCTCGTTCGATCGTGGAGATCGACGGTTCGACGGTCGACGGCGCGGGCGCCTCGATACCGCCCGTGGGCAGTTCGGGTCCGGACTCACTGGTGAGCCTCCAGTAGCGCATCACTCTGGAGCGGAACGCCCGGGGCCGTTCCGTGTAGACGACGGCGCCAGCGCGGAGCGCTGGAATCCGCAGATCGTGCTGCTGCGCCCGTGCCACCTCGCACGCATGGGCGACGATGTCGGGCGTGCCGAATCGGGCCGCGTCGGCATTCAGCGAGGCGACGAGGACGGCCAGGTCGTGATCGTCGCCGAGGGCGTCGGCGAGGTGGTCGAGCTGATCGATCAGTGGCTCGATGACGCTCGGCGACGCATCGCGGAGGAGGCGCATCTGGTACCAGAGGTACTTCACCGACTTGCGCCACTCGTGCATGTGCTCGTCGCTGAGGCGGCGCTCCGCGCTGCGCAGCGCCCGGTGCCCGGCGCGGTAGGTGGCGTCCAGCCCGTCAGCGATCGATTCGACGTCGTCGGGCAGCTCCCAGTGCTGCGATCGCTTCCGAGCTTCGATGAGCAGGTCCCGGGCGGCGGCGATCCCCTCGTTGCCCGCCTCGATCTCGATGGTTGCGGCGGCCGCGACCGACGCCTGATGGTCGCGGACCGACGCGAGCCGGTCGTCGAGATCGTGAGCATCGAGAAGACGATCGAGGGTGGCGAGCAGGGCGTGTGCGTCGCGCGTCGCCGAGAGATGGTTGGCGGCGTTGCGCACCAGCGCGTCGAACGGTCGGAATCCGTCGCCGAGCGCGGGCCGGACGAGTCGTGCCAGTCCGCGCGTCTCCTTGCAGCGCTTGCGGACGTCGTGCACGGCGGTCTCGGCGTCGACCGTGCCCGAGCCGACCGCCTCGAGTTGCTCGATCGCCGCGCCGAGGCGTTCCGCCGCGACTCGGCGCACTTCGTCCTGCATGGTGCCCGCAGGATCGAGCACGTATCCCATGCTGCTCAGTCAATCCGTCACACGGTGCCGGGTCAAACGTGACGTTCCAACGTGACGATCGGCCCTGTCGGTGGCGCGGTGTCCGCCCTACCGTTGGGACGTGGGGTCGAACGTCGTCGTCTGTCCGTCGTGTGGAGCGAAGAATCGCGTGCCGGCATCGGCGGCGGGTTCGCCCCGATGCGCGAAGTGCCATGTCGACCTGCCGTGGATCGTGGAAGCCGGCGACCACGATTTCGGCGCCGCCGTCCGAACGAAACGCCTCGTGCTGGTCGACCTGTGGGCGCCCTGGTGCGGACCGTGTCGCATGGTGGCGCCGGTGCTCGAGAAGTTGTCGCACGAGTTCGCGGACTCGTTGAAGGTCGTGAAGGTCGACGTCGACCAGTCGCCCCGAACCGCGCAGCGCTATGAGGCCCGCAGCATCCCGATGCTGCTGTTCATGCGCGACGGTGATCTCGTCGAGACCGTTGTCGGCGCGCAACCGGAACACGTGCTGCGGGCCCGGATCGAGGCGCTGCGATGAGCGACGGGCCCGCGGTTCGCTTTCGTTATGCGGTGATGGCCTCTCGGCTCCACGACGCGGATGTCGTCGCCGAACTGACCGCTCCCGCTCGGGCCGTGCTCGACTCGATCGGTGGCCGGGAGGCTCACGGCGCCGAGATGGCGGACGACGTGCCGCTCGTGTTCCTGGTGGCCACGGGAGGCACCGAGCGGATGGTGCTCGACGCATTGGCCCACCGGCGCCTGTCGCAGGGGGAGGAACCGACGATCCTGATCGCTCACCGCGCGCACAACTCGCTGCCGGCCGCGCTGGAGACGCTCGCCGCATTGCGCCAGACCGGCGGCCGCGGTCGCATCGTGTTTCTCAGCGGGCGGTCCGAAGTCGACGAGCGAGATCTCGATGAGGCCGTCGGCGACATCGAGGCGATCCGCCGCATGCATTCGACGCGCCTCGGCATCGTCGGAGGCCCGTCGACGTGGCTGGTTGCGAGCAGTCCCGATGCCGACGTCGTCCGACGCCGGTGGGGCCCACAGCTCGTGACCGTCGACCCGACCCGGATGATCGAACTGACTCGGGCACCGGTGGTTCCGACCGGTGTGCTCGCCGAACGATTCACCGCCGTGGCCGACCCCGTCCGGTCGAACGTCGAGCGAAGTGATGTCAATGACGCGATGGGCGTGCGCTCGGCGCTCGGCGACGTGCTGGAGGATCACCTGCTCGACGCGGTCACGGTGCGGTGCTTCGACCTGCTCGGTGACCCCGGCACCTCGGGATGTCTCGCCCTTGCGGCGCTGAACGACGACGGGATCGTCGCCGGATGCGAGGGCGACGTGCCCTCGACGCTGGGGATGTTGCTGGTGCGCCACCTGCTCGATCGTCCGGCGTGGATGGCCAATCCCGCAACGGTCGACGTCGAGGCGAACCAATTGGTGTTGGCGCACTGCACTGTTGCGCCGTCGATGATCGACGGATTCGCGCTCGACACCCACTTCGAATCGGGTCGAGGCGTTGGAATCAGCGGCCACTTCGCGGCCCAGCCCGTGACGTTGCTGCGCGTCGGGGGTGCAGATCTCGACGAGTCCTGGATCGTCGAGGGCGACATCGTGGCCACCGGGGACGATCCCGACCTGTGTCGTACGCAGGTGACCGTCGCGCTGTCGTCCGGCAACGTCAGCGACCTGCTCGAACGCCCGCTGGGCAATCACATCGTGCTGGCCGCCGGTCATCACGAAGCGCGCCTTCGTCGATGGTGGGCGATGGCCGTCGCCGACTGACAGACCAGGCCCGACGACCTCAGGTCGCCTGCCGCCACGTACGATCATGCCGGCGACGTCCGACGGTCGGAGCGTCGAGACAGGGGACCCATGCGCATCGGAATCAACGGCTCGGACAAGCTCGTCAACCCTGATCTCGGGGTGATTCTGGACGACATCGGGGCGTCCGAGGCCTCGGGCTTCACCTCCTACTGGCTGGCTCAGACAGGCCTGCTCGATGCCACAGCTGTGCTCGGTCTTGCCGGCCCACGGACCGGCGGCATCGAACTGGGTACCGCCGTTGTCCCGACGTGGCAGCGGCATCCGTCGGCGCTCGCGGCCCAGGCGCTGACGGCGCAGGCGGCCACCGGTGGCCGGTTCACACTCGGGATCGGTCTGGCCCACAAACCTTCCGTCGAGGGCACGCTCGGGATGACCTGGGAGCGTCCGATTCGTCACATGCTCGACTACCTCGACGTGTTGCTGCCACTGCTGCACGACGGTGCCGCCGACCACACGGGCGACGTGTGGAGTTACCACGGTGGCGGCCCGCGCCCGGTGACCGATCCGCCAAAGGTGATGCTCGCCGCGCTCGGCCAGCAGATGCTCGAGATCGCGGGCCGCCGCTGCGACGGCACGATCCTGTGGTGTGTGGGACCGGTCACGCTCGAGCGTCAGATCGTGCCGACGATCGGTGCGGCAGCGGCGAATGCCGATCGACCGACGCCGAGCGTGGTGTGCAGCCTGCCGGTGTGGGTCACCGACGACCCCGCGCCCGCTCGTGAGTTCGTGGGCGCGATCCTCAAGGACTACGCCACGCTGCCGTCCTACCGGGCGATGCTCGACATCGAGGGCGTCCACGGCGTGGAGGAGATCTCCCTGATCGGCAGCGAGGCCGAGGTGACCGATGGCCTCGGCCGCATCGCCGCCGCCGGGGCCACGGACTTCACCGGCGTGGTGATGGGCGGCTCGCCCGACGAACAGGCCCGGGGTCGAGCGACGCTCGCCGCCTTCACGTCATGATCTTGGTGACGCCGACGCCTGGCACCGGCGTCACCCTCGCTGCCTCACGTCAGTGGCGGAAGGCGGTCAGGACGTCGCCGAGCCACTCGATCGAGGAACGGGTGATCGGATCGACCACCAATTGGACGTGTGCTGCGCCGGCGGCTTCGAACTCGCGCAATTGATCGGCAAGCGCGATCGCTGACCCCGTGAGCGGGCGCACGGCGTTGATGTCGACGTAGTCGCCCATCTGGCGACCGACGCCGTCCTCGAGTTGGATCAGTAGCGCGGCGGTCGCGTCGACTTCGCCGGAGCGTCCGACGGCCTCGATCAGCGCGTCCACGCGTTGCTTCTCACCCCGAAACCCTTCGACCGAGTTGCCGTACTGGCTCCACCACATGTTCCACGAGTCGACGTGCGCGAGCGTGATGTCGAGCATGCGATCACCGATCGAGCCGACCATCAGAGGTGGCCCTGATTCGCTCGATCGCGGGTGCAGGACGCACCGGTCCGCGTCGTAGTAGCCGCCGTGGAAGTCGATCGACCCCTCGCGCAGCAACGTTCGGATGATCGTGAACGCCTCGGCGAATCGGCTCACGCGGTGGTCGTAGGCGAACCCGAAGGCGTCGTATTCGCGCTGGTTCCATCCGGCGCCGAGCCCGAGAATCAGACGACCCTCGGAGATGGCGTCGACCGTCGTCGCCTGCTTGGCCAACATCGCCGGCGCATGGAAGCTCGTCGATGCCACCAGCGGGCCGATCTGGATCGTGGACGTCGAGGCGGCGATCGCCGCCAGTGATGTCCAGACCTCCCACGGGCCACGGTCGGAGACGTCCAGTTCGTACAGGAGATGGTCGCCGAGCCAGACCGAGTCGAAGCCGACCGCCTCGGCGGTCTGAGCCATTGCGATCAACTCGGGGAACGGCACTTCCCACTCGACTTCGGGGAGTTGGACGCCGATCTTCATGCGCTTCTGAGGCATCGTCGAACAGTACCGATCGGCCTCGAAGAATATTTTCAGATCACGCTCAAGTTGTCCGTTCCGTGTGCCGATGGAGGGTTACCGTTCGTTCGCGGCCGCTTCGCGTTCGTCAAGAATCCGTCAAGAATCCGTCAATGCAGGGAGTGGTCATGAGTCGAAACACGTGGAGTCGTCCGGTTGCCGCGCTGGTCACCGCCGCAGTGATCATCGCCGGCTGCAGCAGCGACGGGGACACCCCAGCGACGACCCCAACCGTCGAGACGACGCAGCCGAGCGCGCCGACGACCGAAGCCGGCCTGACCGGCGAAGGGCTCGAGTTGGGCCTCCTCGCACCGGCTCCCGGTCTCCTCGCCACCCTGTTCCAGGGCCAACAACGCGGGGCCGACCTCGCCGTCACCGACGTGAACGAAGGCGGCGGCGTGCTCGAGGGGCCGCTGACGATCAACACCTCGGTCGCCGAACCCGGCGCCGAGCCGGCCGCCAACGTGACGGCCGCAGTCGATGCGGGTGCCCAGGCGCTGATCGGCCCCGCGGGCTCGACCGGAGGAATCGAGGTCCGCGACGAGGTCGCGTCGCTCGGGTCGACGATCTGCTCCGCCTCGGCGACCGTGCCGAGTCTCACGCTCGGCCAGGACCCGATGACGCTGTTCCGCACCGCCATCCCCGACGACGTGACCTCGGCCTACCTTGCCGGCCAGATCATCAATCGCCGTGACGAGAAGGCTCCCGGCGCTCCGTGGAAGGTGGCGATCGTCGCCCGTGGCGACGACTACGGCTACTCGGTGGGCAACACGATCGCCGCCGTCCTCCAATCGGCCGGGCTCGTTCCTTCGGTCGTCGACTACAACCCCCGCCGGGTGATCTTCGGCGGCACGGCGGCCGAGGTCGCAGCGCTGAAACCCGACGTCTCGATTCTCGTGACCTACGGGGAGGGCGGCAACTTGCTGTCGGCGCTGATCGCCGCCGGCCTCGACCCGTCGACCATGATCGGCCTCGACGCCTTCTTCGCTCCCGGTATCGCCGAGATCGCGATCGCCGGCACCGACCAAACAGCGGCGGACGGGTTCCAGATGCTCGGCACGGTGGGCAACAAGGCCTTCCTCGATCGCCTCTACGAAGCGGACCCCGCCGGCCAGGTGGCCAACGCCGCGCAGGCGTACGACTGCGCGATGATCATGGCACTCGCCACGGCGGCCGTCGACGCCGGCACGTCGGACACGCTGGCGCAGGCGGCGATCGACGTCACCGGCGAGGGCGTCACCTGCACCACCTACGACGACTGCCTCACGAAGCTCAACAGTGGCGACGACATCAACTACGACGGGGCGAGCGGCCAGATCGCGCTCGACGACAACGGTGACCCGACATTTGCCCGCTACACCTCGGCCACGATCGAGGGCGGAAAGATCTCGAATCCCGACAGCGCCGATGTCGACATCGCGGTCCTGCGCCGTCAGTTCGAGGCCTATGCGGCAGCCAATCTCAACACGAAGATCCAGCAGGCACTGACCTTCCTCGGCTTCTACAGCGGGCCGATCGACGGTCTCGACTCCCCGGAGTTCCGTGCAGCGATTGCGGCATTCCAGACCTCGGTTGGCCTCCCGCCGACCGGCATCTGGGACGCGGCCACCGACGCAGCGATGCGGGCAGCGCTGGGTGACTACGCCGCTGCGCTCATGGAGAGCACCATGGAAGTGCAGCGTCTGCTGACCGAGCTCGGCTTCTACACCGGTCCGATCGATGGCATCTGGACCCAGGAGGTCACCGATGCAGTGAAGGCCCTGCAGCGGGAGCTCGGCGTGCCCGAGACCGGCATCATCGACGCGGCGACGCTGGAGGCCGTCTACGCCCGGGGCCTCGAAAATGGTGCGCCGACGACCACGCTGCCGCCGGCGACCACGGTCCCGCCGGCGACCACGGTGCCGCCGGCGACCACGGTGCCGCCGGCGACCACGGTGCCGCCGGCGACCACGGTGCCGCCCCAACCGCCGATCGAACTCCCGTCGCTCGCCGAGGCGCTCGCCGCCGATCCGCGGTTCAGCGACTACCTCCACCTGCTCCAAGCAGCGGCGCTTCCCGAACAGCTGCTGGCCCAATACACCCTGTTCGTGCCGACCAACGACGCGTTTGCTGCTGCCGGGATCGACATCGATGCGCTGATTGCGGGCGAAACGCCTGATCAGCTCTACCTCATCGCGGCCGACACGGCGGTGGACGGTCGCTTCGAGCTCGCCGATCTGACCGATCCGGTGAGCATGGTGAGCGGCAACGACTTCGCACTCGTGATCAATGGTGGCGTCGTGACCATCGGCGGCGCGGAGATCGAACCCCCGGCGATCCTCGCCTCGAATGGCATCATCCACGTCATCAGTTCGTTGCCGACGGCCTGACCCGAACCACCTAGTGTCGTGACCATGTCGCGACAGGTGGCCGCCGTGTTCGACCTCGATCGGACGTTGATCACCTCATCGTCGGCGACCGTGTTCCGCAAGCATCTTGCCGAGCACGGTCTCGGCGGTGGGCACGACCTTCCGCTCGTCGACGTGTTCACGCGGTTCTACGAGCAGTTCGGCGAGACCTGGTTGCTGATGCAGCCGGCGCGGCTCGCGAGCCGGGCGTCGGCAGGCTGGAGTACGGCAACGGTCGACGCGGCGATGCGCGCGGCCGCCGACGAACTGGCAGCGATGCTGCTGCCGGGTGCGGCCAAGGCCATCGAGGAGCACCGCGCCGCCGGCCGGCTGCTGGTGATGGCGACCACGTCGCCGCGGCCCTTCGTCGAACCGTTCGCCGAACGCCTTGGATTCGACGCCACGATTGCGACCCGTTGGGAACGGACCGACGGGCCAGACGGCGAGGAATTCACCGGTCGGATGGACGGACCGTTCGTGTGGGGACGCACCAAGGCCGATGCCGTGGCTGCGTGGGCGAGCGAGCACGAGGTCGACCTGTCCGACAGCTGGGCCTACAGCGACAGCTACTTCGACGCGTCGTTGCTCGCCCTAGTGGGACACCCCGTCGCGGTGAACCCGGATGCACAGCTGCGGATCACCGCGACGATCCGAGGGTGGCCGGTGACGCACTTCGACCGCGCCGAAGGAGTCGCCAAGATTGCGGGCCGCGAACTGCAGGAATGGGGCCGCCCTTTCCTGCGTCCCCAGTTCATGGCTCCGAACGCCCGCATCGAATTCGACGGCATCGAAAACATTCCGTCGTCGGGTCCGGCGATCGTGGTGTTCAACCACCGTTCGTACTTCGACCCCACGGTGATGGCGCTGGTGATCGCCAAGGCGGGCCGCAACGTACGCGGGCTCGGCAAGAAGGAAGTCTTCGACGTTCCTGTCGTCGGTCGGATCATGAAGGCGTCGGGCGGCATCCGCGTCGATCGCGGAACGGGGTCCGACGAACCCCTCGATGCGGCCATCGCCGCCGTCGAGGCCGGTGAAGTACTGATGATCGCCCCGGAGGGGACCATCCCCCGCGGGCCGGCATTCTTCGATCCGGTGTTGAAGGGGCGTTGGGGCGCGGCTCGTATCGCCGCCGCGACTGGCGCCCCGGTGATCCCGGTCGGGCTCTGGGGGACCGAGAAGGTGTGGCCGCGTCGATCGCGGTTGCCGAAGATGTCGCTCACCGATCGCCCGCTCGTGACCGCCACGGTCGGCCCCCCGGTGAAGCTGAAGTACCGCAGTCCCGACGCCGACACGAAGAAGATCATGAAGGCGCTCAGCGCACTGCTCCCGCCGGAGGCCCGCGAGCGCCGTACACCAACTCCGGAAGAATTGGCGCTGACGTACCCGGCCGGATATCACGGAGACCCGGCGGCCGAGCTCGATCGCCGCCCCGGCACCGACACCTGACCAACCCGACGCACCCACGATTCCGAGGACGCACATGGCCGAGACCCGAGAACGAGAGATGCGGTTCAGCGACCGCATGTCGGACCACGAAGCGCTCATGTGGAACATCGAGAAGGATCCATGGCTCAATCCGAGCGGCGCTGCATTGACCATCCTCAAGGGCTCGGTCGACGAGGAGCACTTCCGCCGCACACTGCGCCGGGCGGTCGCGAAGATGCCCCGGCTGTACGAACGCGTGGTGCCCGGTCTCGGGCGCCTGGCACCGCCGGCGTGGGTGCCGGATCCGGAGTTCGACCTCGACTACCACATGCGTCGACTGCGGCTGGCGAAACCAGGCACCGACGAGCAACTGTTCGAACTCGCGGCGCAGCTGTATCAGGAGCCGCTCGATCGGACCCGCCCGCTCTGGCGATTCGTCGTCATCGACGGGCTCAAGGGTGGCCGCTCGGCGATCTGGTCCATCGTGCACCACGCGGTGAGCGACGGAATCGGCCAGCTCCGGATGGCCGAGATGTACCAGCAGCTCGATCCGAACGACCCGCCTCCCGAGGACATCGACCTGGACGCGATCGTTGCCGCAGCGGTGGAAGCGCATCACTCGAAGCAGCTCGGTGGCGATCTCACTGACGGGTTCGCGACCACGGTCGGCCAGTCGGTCGCCCACCTCGTTCGCCGGGAACTCGGAGTCGTGCGCCGTGTCGCGGGCGAAGTGGTGATCTGGCCCGCTGACCCGCAGCGCGCCCGTGACACGATCGAGGGCGCGCTCGGTGCGTTGACTTCGACACTCGGCGCCCTGACGGGCTCGGGCAACGACGTCGCCGGGGGGTCGCCGCTGTGGAAGGAGCGGTCGCGGCATCGTCATCTCGAACACGTCGCGGTACCGCTCGACGAACTGAAGGCGGCGGCGAAACGCCTCGGCGTCACGATCAACGACCTCTTCTTGGCCGGCATGACCGAAGGAGCGGTGCGCTACCACGCCGATCGCGGTGTCGAGGTCGACGCGTTCAACACGAGCTTCGTACTGAGCACACGTCACGACAGCGCCGTCGGCGGCAACTCGTTCACACCCGTTCCGGTGCAGGTTCCGGGAGGCCCGATCCCCCTCGTGGAGCGGATCACCGACATTCACGAACGCCTTGCGGTCAAGCGCGAGTCGATGTCGACCGGCGGTGGAATGGGCGCCCTGTCGGGTGTGGCCAACCTGTTGCCGACCTCCGTGGTCACGAGCGCCGCGCGGGCTGCTGCTGCCAAGATCGACTTCGCCACATCGAACCTGCGGGGTGCGCCGTTCGCGCTCTACGTGTCGGGGGCCCGTGTGCTCAGGATCATCTCGATGGGCCCGGTGGCCGGTACAGCCTGCAACGCGACGGCGTTGTCGTACGAGAACGGCTTCGACATCGGACTGTTCATCGATCCGACCGCCATCGATGCTCCGGCCGACTTCCGAGACGCCGTACAGGCAGCGCTCGACGACATACTCGCTCTCTGAGGAAGGTGGCCCGTGACACGGGCACAGCAGCTTCGACATCCCGGCTCGATCGGCACCAGTCCGCTCGAGCTCGTGGTCGTCGGCGCCTCGGCGCCCGGGCCTGGCGAGATCGCGATCGAGGTCGCGGCCTGCGGAGTGTGCCGAACCGACCTCCAACTGGTCGAGGGTGATCTCCCGACCCATCGGTTGCCGATCGTGCCGGGTCATCAAGTGGTCGGGCGCGTCCGGTCGATCGGGCCCGGGGTCGAACGGTGGTCCGTCGGCGATCGTGTCGGCGTCGCCTGGCTGGCGGGGTCGTGCGGTGCCTGTCCGGCGTGCCGTGCGGGAGACGAAAACCTCTGCGACGACGCCGTGTTCACCGGATGGGATCGCGATGGTGGTTACGCCGAGGCGATGACGGCACAGGCGGACTTTGCCTTCGCGATTCCCGACGGATTCACCGATGTCGAGGCGGCACCGCTGTTGTGCGGTGGCGTGATCGGGTACCGGTCGCTGAAGATCTCCGGAATCGACCCCGGCGGTCGACTCGGCCTGTACGGGTTCGGGGCGTCAGCGCTCCTGGCCATGCAGGTCGCACGACACTGGGGCTGCGAGGTATACGTCGCCACCCGTTCGGAACCGGAACGACAGCGAGCACTCGCACTCGGCGCCGTGTGGGTCGGTGGGTACGGCGACCTTCCTCCGGAGCCGCTCGACGCGGCCGTGACGTTCGCGCCCGTCGGGTCGGTGGTGGTCGCAGCGCTTCGGGCGATCAGGCCTGGAGGCAGCGTGGCGATCAACGCGATCCACCTCGATGGGATTCCGGCGTTCGACTACGACCTGCTCTGGCGCGAGCGGTCGCTGCGCAGTGTTGCCAACTTCACGCGTCGCGACGCCGAGGAGTTCCTCGCGCTGGCGGTCGAGATCCCGATCCGCACCGTCGTCGACGAGTATCCGTTGGCCGAGGCGAACGCGGCATTGGCAGCACTCGCCCAGGGCGACGTGTCGGGGGCCGCCGTTCTCGTGATGTCATAAGGTGCCGAGATGCGCGTGTCGGAGCTGTGGCACTACCCGGTGAAGTCCATGGTCGGTGAGACGGTCGGATCGATCGAACTCGACCGACTCGGCGTCGTGGGCGATCGCACGTGGGCCGCCCGCGACCTCGAGCGTGGTGGCATACGCGGGGCGAAGAAGATCGGCACGCTGATGCGGCTGGCAGCGCACGACCTCGGCGACGGCGACGTGGAGATCACGTTGCCCGACGGATCGACCGTGCGCACGAGCGACGCCGACGTCCACGAGCGCGTGAGCGCGGCGATCGAGCATCCGGTTCGTCTCGAGCCGCTGCATCCCGCCGACGACCTGGATCACTACCGGCGAGGTGCGCCCGACTCCGACGACGTCGTCGCGGAGCTCCGGGGCATCTTCGGGCGCGAGGCCGACGAGCCATTTCCCGACTTCTCGATCTTCCCGCCGATCATCTCGGAGTTCGAATCACCTCCCGGCACCTACTACGACGTGTTCCCGTTGATGGTGATGACGACGGCGGCGCTGGCCGCACTCGAGCGGGCGCTGCCCGGCTCCAGCGTCGACATCCGCCGCTTCCGACCTTCGCTGGTGATCGACACGGGCGACGGCGGCGGCGATGCCACGACACCCGGCCATCCCGAGTTCGACTGGCGTGGTCGCCGCGCGACGATCGGATCGGCAACGATCGAGTTCGGCGCACCGTGCCCGCGTTGCGTGATGGTGACCCGCGAGATCAACGATGCCATCCCGGCCGACGGGTCGGTGCTGCGCCACATCGTGCGCGATCTCGACCAGAACCTCGGCATCTACGCCACGATCGTCACCCCCGGCCAGGTGGGTGTCGGCGACGAACTCACGCTGCACTGAGGTTCAACCTGCCAGGGCGCTGCCCCACGAGTGGTAGCTGGCGATCTTCGGCCCGGGGAGATAGCCCTCGTCGAGCTGTTCGACGACGAATCCTCCTTGCTCGATCAGCGCAGGGATGCGTCGGGTGATGTGGCAGCCGCCGGCGAGGCGGGTCCACACCGGGTCGATCCGGCGCTGCCAGGTGCGTACCGATTGATCCGGCGCTTCGCCGTGCTCGGAGAACAGCAGTCGTCCGCCGGGCTTCAAGACGCGCCGCATCTGTCCCAGCGCCGCTTCCCACCCGGCGATGCTGCACAAGGTGTAGGTGAGCACGACGGTGTCGACGGCATCGTCGTCGAGCGGGATCTCTTCGCCCGGCAGATCGAGCCAGCGAACCTCGAGGCCTGATGCTTCGATTCGCGCTGCGGCGAGCGACCGCATTCCGCCGTTGGGCTCGAGGCCCCAGACGAACTCCACGCGCGAGCGGTCGTAGAACGGCAGGTTCAGACCGGGCCCCATACCGACCTCGAGTACACGGCCCGCAGCCCGCGGGACCACCTTGCGGCGTTGCGCCTCGATGTCGGCCCCGCCGCACGCCACGTCGATCAGCCGAGGGATGACATGGCGTTCGTAGAGACCCATCGGAGCCAACGCTACGACGCCGGGCCGCGGCGGCGCGCTCAGGCGGCGAAGGGGTGGGTGCGTGCCCCGACCAGCTGGCCGTGGCGAGCGACCACGGTGCCCTCGGGGAACGACGAGCAGACCTCCTCGATCATGTCGAGGTGTTCGTCGATGACTGCGTCGACCATCGCGTCGATGTCGGCGTAGTCGGTGACACCGAGGCACCCGTCGTGCCCGGTGGCGACGGAGCGGTCGACCGCTGTCTGCTCGAGGAGGCTGACCCATCCACCTCGATCGAGCCAGTCGTACACGGCGTCGCGGAGGTCTGCGGGCGTCACGCCAGGCCGCTCGACGACCATGGCCGTGGTCGTGGCGAACCCGCTGGCCAGGCCCGGGAAGCCACGGTTGCACCCGCACGCCTCGCCCGATGCGCATCCGGTGGCGACCGGTGTGACGAGTTCGCCCTCCACGGTCCAGGCGTAGTCGCCCTGGGCCGTTCCCTGCAGTTCGTTCGTTGCGACCAATACCAACATCGTGTCAACCTCCGTGTCTCGTAGCTGAGGTCGAGTGTGACGCAGGGCTGTGACAGAGTTGCCAGATGACCTATCGCCACGTGCAGTCATCGCGCTGGGCATGGTTGATCAGCCTGGTCGGCCTGGTCGGCCTGATCTGGGTGGCGGCGTCCCCGCCTGCCACGTCAGGCACCACGATCCTCGCCACGGCGAGTTTCGTCCTGCTCGTTGCGACGGGAGCGGTCATCTCCCGCCTGACGTCGACGGTTGATGCGCGCGCCGTGTCAGCGACGTTCGGATGGGGCTGGCCGCGGCGCACGATTGCGATCGAGGAGATTGTCGACGTCCGCAAGCTCCGCAACAGTTGGTGGCACGGCTGGGGCATCCGCAAGGTCTCGCGGGGCTGGATGTACAACATCGCCGGTTACGACGCCGTCGAACTCGAACTGCGCGGATCCCGCGTGTTCCGCATCGGCACCAACGAACCCGACGCACTGCTCGACGCGATCAGCCGCGCGCGAGGCCCGCTCGGCTGAACCTCAGTCGAGGCCGGCTCGGCTCCGAAACTCCTCGCGGGTGTTGGTGTGGGGGAACGGTTCAGCGGGCTCGGGGAGACCCAGCGCAGCACAGATCGGACCCCAGTCGTCGCCGGGCTGATACTCGAACAGCCGCTCGGGGGCGATCTCGGCTCGCACGGCGGCGTTGTGCGCTTCGTACGCGGCCATCACCGCCTCGGCGTCGGTGAGGTCGCCACCGAGACTGCGCTCGAACAGCGCGCTGATCATTTCGCGTTGGGCCAGCCAGGTTTCGTCGCCGTTGTCGGGCTCTCGTTGCGTCGAGGGAAAGATGGTCGCACTCGCACTGTCCCACCAGACCTGTGGCGTTGAGCGCGTCGACAACAACACGGGAGCGTCGGGGAACGCGGCCGCCAGCTCGCGCCACACTGCGGCGCCCGGGTAGTCGACGATCGCGCAGTAGGGCTGGAGCAGGGTCGGGAAGTCGACATCGTTGCCGCGCATCGCTGCGTCCCACGACGGGATCTCGTCCGGGTGCCCGAACACCTCCATCATGTGGTGGCACGTGCCGCCGAGCAGCTGCTCGAGGGCGAGCTTGAGCGACATGGTGCCGGTCCGGCCGAGGCCCGCACCGATGAGTTGGATCGTCATGCGCCCATCTTGGCGCATGACCGGGTCAGCTGGCTGACGCGGCGTCCTTCGCGGCGTCCTTCGCGGCGTCGGCGGCATCGCTGACGGCGTCGGCGGCATCCTTGACAGCGTCGGTGGCCTTGTCGGCGCTCGGCTGGATCTTTTCCTTGGCCTGCTGGGCGACGTTGGTCGCCGACGTGGTGGCCTTCTTGGCGCCGGCCTTGACGTCGTCGCGGCGGAATGCGGCAGCAGCGGCAGCGGCGGCGCCGATGAGGGCGATGATGAGGAGGAGCTTCTTCATACCGTCGACCGTATCGCTCTGACCCATGCCCGACAACCGCGGGCCGGCGCGCGGGCGTCACGTTCGACCCGGCACCGTGTGACGGTCCGGTGTGAAGCGGCTAGAGGACGAAGCGCATCGCGCCGACGAGGGCTCCGGGCAGGCGAGCGCTGATCGTCGAGCGTTCGCCGTAGCTGGCGGCGTCGAGGAGCACTTCTGCGGTGTCGGTCAGGCCCTCGAGGCGGTCGCCGAGCAGGTGATAGGCCGTGTCGTCGAAACGCAGCACGTTCACCGGAGCGACGATCTCGCCTTCGTCCATCCAGAACGTCGCGAATCTGGTCATGCCCGTGGTGCGGCAGGCCGCCTGGTCGGAGAAGTTCGTGTACCAGAGGTTGCCGACGAACAGTCCGCTGCCGAGGGCTTCGTTCACGCCGTCGGTGGGCAGGGCGCCGGGCGCGATCGACATCGACAGCGGGTACTCACCGTTGGCGGCGCCGTTGGTGGGGACCCCGTACTCCTGTGCCGAGCGCGGGGACACGAGCGTGTTCGCATAGGCGCCGTCGACGATCAACGCCACGGTGTCGGGACGCAGGAATCCGGCCGACTGGAAGTTCGCGGCGACACCGTTCGCGGTGTCCTCGCTGATCGACAACATCGGCGACAACCTGGTGTCGTCGACGAGCATCTTGAGCAGTGGGGTCTGGCGGGTCTCGTGCGCCCGGAGGCCGAAGGCCCCGTACCACGACAGCAACTGCACGAGTTCTTGCATCGCTCGTGGGGCGAGGTACGTCCGGTAGTCGCCCGGTGACAAGCTGATCGGCTCGCGTGCGAGTGCTGCCAGCTGTTGCGCCGACCATTCGACCTTGGCCGCGAATGCACCGTCGTTCCAGTCGAAGCCGGCGTAGAGGTTCTTCGCGGCCTTGTCGGCGCGCAGATAGAAGCACCAGTCGAGGTTGAACGTCGACGACTCGAACCAGTTGCGCTGGCCGAGGCTGTTGGCGAAGCCCCGGAACGTGTCTCCTGAGGCGTAGATGCCCACGAGGTCGCGCCCGCCGCTTGCCGAGCGGATGTCCGCGAGGGCGGCGGCGGGTTCGGGGATCGTGCCGCGCTCGATGCGCTCGGTGGAGGTGGGTTCGGTGTTGTAGAGCAGGAACGGGTCGTCTGCGACGAGCCGCCGTTGATCGCGCAGCTGGACCAACAACGATGTGAGTCGGGCGTCGTCGATGGCGCGTACGCCCGCGAGCCGGATGCTCCCGCCGACATGGCGGCGCCCCTCGATGAGATCGACCGTCAACGTACGTTGGTCGATGGTTCCGGCCTGGCGGACATCGCCGTTGTTGAGACGGATGAAATCGGTGCGTTCACCCGCAACGTTGGCGAGCAGCACTTCGTCGCCGACGAGCGATGCGGTGGCCGTCGTGACGAGTTCGTCGAAGTAGATCTGATCGTCGACGCGTGCATCCTGGCTCATGACTCGCCTCCGAAGACCTCGATGTCGGAGAACTTGCAGGCCGGCGAGGCATGTCCCGTGCCGATCTCCTGGTTGAGTTCACCTTTGCCGCAGTTCGGCGTTCCCATCACGGTGAAGCTGTCGCGGTTCGCGACCCCCGACAGGCTGCGCCAGAACGTCGACGAGATCCCGCGGTAGCCCGGGTTCCGGACCGCGCGGACGATCTCCCCATTCTCGATGAGCTGGCCGTACTCGCAGCCGAACTGGAACTTGTTGCGACTGTCGTCGATCGACCACGAGTTGTTGGTGTGCAGGTACACGCCGTGCTCGATCGACGAGATCAGCTCGTCGACGGTCGACTCGCCGGGCTCGACGTTCAGGTTGGCCATCCGGTCGATCGGCGGTCGATTCCAGTTCTGTGCGCGCGAGTTCGCGACGCCGGGGAGTCCGCTGCGCTCCTGGGACACCGCTCCGCCGAGCCCACGCACGAGGATGCCGTTCTCGATCAGGTGCTGACGCTCGGCGGGGGTGCCGTCGTCGTCGAATCCATACGACGCGAGTTGGCCGGGCACCGTGGGGTCGAACGTGACGTTGAGCAACTCGGACCCGTACTGGTAGGAGCCGAACATCTCCGGCTTGACGAAGCTCGTGCCGGCGTAGTTGCGCTCGTCTCCGAGGATGCGGTCGAGTTCGAGCGGATGGCCGATCGACTCGTGGATCTGCAGGATCATCTGATCGGGCGCCAGCAGCGCGTCCATCACTCCGGTCGGGCAGTTCGGGGCCGTGAGGAGTTCGAGAGCCTGCTCGGCGATCTGCGAGGCGGCATCTCCGAACCCGAACCGACCGAGCACTTCGGCGCCACCCTGACCGCAGTAGGCGTGGCCCCCGAACGTGCGGGTCTGGGTGTTGGTCGCCTCGTTCGCGGTGGCTCGAAGACTTGGGTACACGAATCGGAAGCGCTGTTCGATGCGGCCACCGTCACCGCCCCGCGACGCGGTGATCAGCAGCTGGTCGACCTCGCGTCGTACGAGCGATGCGCCCCAGTCGACGATGCGGTCATCGATGCCCAGCAGCCGGGACTGCTGATGTAGCAGTTCGAGGCGATCGTGCAGCGGCATCGCGTCCCAGGTGACCTCGACCGGGGATGCGTACGCGCCGGATGCGTGGCTCGGCGGTGCGGCGGTGGTGACCATGGCCCCGGCGGTGATGCCCGCCCACGAGCGCGCCTGCTCGACCGCCGCGGTCAGGCCGGTCCTGCTGAGGTCGGTGGTGGCGGCATAGCCGAGTCCGCCCCTGTTCCAGATCGAGATCATCACACCGGTGTCGAACTCGTTGAACACCGGTTCGAGCTCGTTTCGCCGCACGCTCAAGTGCTCGGTGCGCTCGTCGACGAGCCGAGCCGAGGCGTAGTCGACGTCGGCGGGCAGTACCGATCGGAGTCGATCCTCGAGCACGGTCGATTCGATCAGCAGGTCGGTCATCGGTGCAGGTTACGTCACCTCGGCGACGTCCTGAACGTGAGCGGTCACCATCTCGGTGTGGCCAGCGCCTCGCGGCTGATCCCGCCGGTCGGGTTCGGTGCGGTCGCGCGCGGATACTGTTTGGGTATGAACCTCGAGGCACGTACCGCTGAGTTGTTCGAGCACTTCTCGACGCAGGAGTTCGACGGCGTGAGCGCCCTGTTCGCACCCGGCGCTGGCGTCAGGCAGAACGGGAATCCGGAGCACGGAATCGACGGTCTGCTCACGATGATCCAGGGTCTCAAACGTGATGGGGTGCGCGTCGACTACTCCGACATTCGCCGAAGCGTCGGTGACCGGTTCGTCGTCGAACAGCACGTGGTTCGTCTCACTCGTCCCGACGGGGTGTCGGCCAGCAGCGACGTGTGCGTGGTGGTCCACTTCGATTCCGCTGGCCTGATCAGCGGACTGCACGAGTACGTCGACACCGCTGCCTTCGCTGCGTTGGTCGCCTGACCGTCGAGCATCGGACCACTCTGCGGCAACGGTTGCGGAGGACTACGGTCGAACTCATGAGCGAAACGATCCGCTACGGCATCATCGGCAGCGGGATGATGGGCGGCGAACACATCCTCGACCTGAACCACATCGACGGCGCTGAGGTCGTCGCTCTCGCCGATCCAGTCGCCAAGAGCATCGACTGGGGCCTCGGTTGCGTCGAGGCCGGGCCCGGTGGAGCAGAGGCCAAGGCACGTGTCGCCACCTACAGCGACCACGCCGACCTGCTCGCCGATCCGAGCGTCGACGCCGTGGTGATCACGACGCCGAACTTCACCCATGCCGCGGTGCTCGCCGACGCACTCGCGAGCGACAAGCACGTCCTGATCGAGAAGCCTCTGTGCACGACGGTCGACGATTGCCGCCGTGTGGTCGAGGCGGCCGAGGGTCGCGATGCGATCACGTGGATGGGGCTCCAGTACAGGTTCATGCCGACACCCGCGGCGATGTTGCAGCAACTGTCGACGGGTGTGTGCGGAACGACCCACATGGTGTCGATCCGCGAGCACCGGTTCCCATTCCTCGAGAAGGTCGGCAACTGGAACCGCTTCACCCGCAACACCGGCGGCACGCTCGTCGAGAAGTGCTGTCACTTCTTCGACCTGATGCATCTCGTCGCCGGTGCTCACCCGGTGCGTGTGATGGCGAGCGGCGGCCAGGACGTCAACCATCTCGACGAGCTGTACGACGGTGAGGTGCCCGACATTCTCGACAACGCCCTGGTGATCGTCGAGTTCGCGAATGGAGTGCGCGGTGCACTCGATCTGTGCATGTTCGCGGAGGGTGGGCGATTCGAGCAGGAGATCACGATCACCGGCGATCTTGCGAAGATGGAGGCCACCGTGCCCGGCGACGTCGTGTGGCTCGGCGAACGATCGGCGGCCGGCAAGCCCGGGTCGCATCCCGGCGGCGGCGTTCGCGAGATCCCGGCGCCGATGGACCCTCGGGTGCCGTATCCCGACTTCCATCAGGGCGCGAGCTACATGGAGCATCTGCACCTCGCCGAGGCGATCCGTGCGGGCCGGCCCGCGTCGGTGACGCTCACCGAAGGCATGTGGGCGGTCGCCACCGGTGCTGCAGCGCATCGTTCGATCGACGAGCGTCGCCCGGTCGAGTTGTCGGAGTTCGGTCTGAGCTGATCTGCCCGACAGGACCCGGACGGTGACACCCGGATCGAACGGTTGTCACCGCTCGGGTATTCGGGTGGGCGATCGGGACCGATGGTCTCAGTACCAGGTGGTGCTCCACCTGGCCCGCTGGTAGATCGCGGCCGTCGTGGTGGGCGACGAGATCGACGGGCGGGAGTCGAACCAGGCGAGGAGCCTGTCGAGTGTGGTCACCTGCACGGCGTCGGGCATCTGCTTGATCTTGAAGTCGTCGAGGCCGACGAACACGATGAGCGGTGTCGCCGTCACCGAGAAGTGGCACGCCTCGCTGAGCAACCATCCGGCGCGAGTTGCCTCGTGACGAGCGTTGCGCACGTGATTGGTGTGCTGGCCGTTCACTCGCACACATCGCGCGTCGACCACAGCGCGACCTCGCGGACGGTGTTTGGTGGTCAAGGTGAAGACGCCGCCGGGACCGATGACCACATGATCGATCGTGTGGCCGCCGTCGCCCGTCTCGATCGAGTGCAGCACCTCCCATTCGGTGCCGAGTCTTGCCAAGCGTCGGCCGACGAGTTCCTCGCCGGTCGCTTCGACCCGCAGGGCCCACTCGGCGGTGCGTACACCGAGCACACGAGCACACAGGTTGGCGAACGGAGCCTGGGCATCCAGTTCTGCCCATCGGGCCCGCGTCGTGGCGCCTGCCACGGTGTCGGCCAAGTCGCAGACCGTGATGTCGTGACGTTCGGTGGTTCCCATGTCGATCGAATCGACCATGCACTTTCATCGGCAGGCGGAACCCGGAACATGACCACTTCGGTCTGATCAACCCGGCGGATGTGCTGATCGCCTCGCGCGTTCCACGTCGAAGCCGTCGAATGCCGTCCCCGCGATCCACAGCCCGATGCCGATGATCGCTCCGGCGCTCATGAGCAGCAGCATCGACGGCACGGCGTCCGACCACACGGCGTCGATCATCTCGCCGAACAAGGTCGTCGAGGTGAGCCCGATCACTCGGCCGACGATCAGCAGCCCGACGAGCCATGTACCGCAGACGACCGCCACCGCCCACCCGAGCCCGCGCAGTGAGCGCCCGGGACGCGGATGGGCGAAGACCGCGATGAATCCGAGCACCACCATTGCCAGCAGCGCGATGATCCGCGTGTTCTCACCGAGCCGGCGCAGTCCCAGACTCGGCACATCGGCAGGGACCACAGAGGGCAGGCTCGCCCGGTCGGCGACGTCGGCGAGCGGGACTCCACCGATGGTGGCGTTGCCGGCGTCGGCCCCGACTGCTTCCAGGTCGATGCCCGACTGGGCCGCAGCATCGATCACCGACTGGACGATGGCGCGATCGACCGCAGCGTTGCCGGTACTCGCCGAGAGCACGGTCGGGTCGACCAGCGCGCTGTGGGCGGCGACCAATGCGTCGCTCACGACGGCAGTGACGCTCGGGTCCGTGCTCGCCGTCATCGACAGGCGCGCGGCGACGTCTCGGCCGGCGATCGGCGCCACCGCCTGCTGAACGGTCTGGGCGATCACGTTGGCGGTGAACCGCGAGGTCGCGATCTGATCGGCTGCCCGTGCGGCCCGGTTGGCGTCGAGCACCGACATCAGCGCCAGCTGTGAGGTGACGAGCGCGGCGAGGGCAATCGTGAACCCGGCAGCGCAGAGGCCCGCAATCGCGCGTTGCCCTCCTCGGTCGTCGCTCACAGCATCATCGTTGCGGATCGCCGTCGTCCGTGTGCGGCGCGGCGGGTTGCAGGCCCAACAGTCGGCGGACGTCGGCTGCGGCCGCCACCGGGTCGGTCACCTGCATCGTGTGGAACCCCAGCGCTTCGGCGGCCGCAACATTCCACGGGAAGTCGTCGAGGAACAGGCATCTGTCGATCGGGGGGGCGCCGAGCAGTTCCACGGTCAGTTCGAAGATCGCCGGGTTCGGCTTGCGGAGGTCGACCTCGCACGAGTCGACCACGACGTCGACGAGGTTGTCGGCGTCCCAGGCGGCGCGCCACCCACCCCACTCCTTCGTGTTGTTCGTCAGGATCGCCGTTCGGTATCCGGCGGCGCGGACCGCGCGTGCGGTGTCGATCATCTCGACCACGGGGCGGAGCACGGAGAGGAACTGATCGCCACGAGGTGGTGAGGGGAATGTCCTGAAGCCGGCCTCACGCCACAGGGGTTCGATGGCGACCTCGTACTCGTCCATGGTGATGCGGCCGCACTCCATGAGGTGCCAAGGATGGTCACTGTCCTCGTGGAGTGGCCCGAGCACGATGGGCATGAACGTGGCGAGGTCCACCTCGAAGCCGTCGGCCTGGGCCAGCATCGCCGCGGCGGGGCTCGTGCTCAACACGCCGGCGAAGTCGAAGATCACGGCGTCGATGTCGATGCCAGGGCGGTTCACGAGCCCTGACGGTATCGGGCATCGATCGACGGCCCCGATCCGTCGGCGGCGCCCGTGACCGTCCAGCTCGTCGTGACGGCTCGCCTTACAGCGGCGGGCGACGACCGGACCATGGCGCAGCGGTTTCCAGCTGGCTCGCCACCGCGATCAACACGTCCTCGCGTCCGTATGCGGCGACGAGCTGCACACCGATCGGGAGGCCGGCGTCGTTCCAGTGCAACGGCAGGCTGATCGCCGGTTGACCGGTCGCATTGAACGGTGGAGTGAACGCGACGAACTGTCCCGCCCGGATCGACGGTGCCATCGGATTGTCGGCGGAGATGCCGTCGTCGGCGTCGTACAGCGCCCCGATGCGCAATGGGGGAGCGGCGACGGTCGGCGTGAGCAGCAGGTCCCAGCCGTCGGCCCACCATTGGTGCATCTGGCGTCGGTACTGCGACACCGCGGCCAGGGCCATGGCGTACTCGGTGGCCGAGAGCCTGGTGGCGTACTCGCCCTGTGCCCAGTTGACCGGCTCGATGTCGTCGGCGGTCAACTCCCGCCCGACCGCCGCGCTGAGCCCTTGGATGCCGACCGCCATCTGCGTGGCCCACATGGCGGCGAACCGGCGGGGGAACTCGCTGTCTTCCAGGACGCGCGGGTGCCCGAGCGACACGTCGTGGCCGAGACCCTCGAGGAGGGCGGCGGCGGCGCGAACCGCATCCACACAGTCGGGATGAAGGGCGCCACCGGTGGGATGGGTGTCGAGCATCCCGATCCTGAGTCGGACGGGATCGCTGCCGAGTTCTTCGACGTACGGCCGCCGCGGCAGCGGAGCGATCACGGTGTCGCCGACGCCCGGACCGTTGACGGCGTCGAGCATTCGGGCCGTGTCCCGCACGCTGCGACTGACGCACAGTTGCGTGCTCAGGCCGGACTCGTCGCGCTCGGGGCCCATCGACGTGCGACCCTGCGTCGGCTTCAGCCCGACGAGACCGGAGCACGACGCCGGGATGCGGATCGAACCGCCACCGTCGCTGGCGTGGGCAACCGGCACCATCCCTGCCGCGACCGCTGCTGCTGCTCCGCCGCTCGAACCTCCGGGGGTGTGGTCGGTGTTCCACGGATTGCGTGTCGCACCGTAGGCGGCGGGCTCGGTGACCGGGAGGCTGCCGAGCTCGGGGCTGTTGGTGCGTCCGAGGGTGATCAGGCCGGCCTCACGGAATCGAATGGTCATGGTCGAATCGTGTTTCGACAGGGGCTGGGAATCGCGTGCTGCCCGAGTGCCCGATGTCAGCGGCATCCCGGCGGCATGGATGCCGAGGTCCTTGAGCAGAAATGGCACCCCGGCGAACGCGGTGGTGCGCTGGTCGGACTGCATCGGGAGTTCGTCGAAGGCTCCGGCCTGCGCCCTCGCACGGTCGAACCAGCGCATGATCACGGCGTTGATCGCGCTGTCGAAACGCTCGATCCGTTCGATCGCAGCCTCGACCAGTTCGGTCGAGGTGGCCTCCCGGGTGGCGATCAGTTCGGCATGGGCGGTGGCGTCGAGCCACCGCGTCTCGTCAGCCAGGTTCCCCATGCGCCCGTGATATCACGTTCGCGCGGGCGGTGGCCCTGTCGAGTGGTGGCCGTCAGGCGAGCTTGCCCTTGGCGAACTTCTTGATCGCCCAGGATCCGACCGCGACGACGATGACCGCCCCGATGACCGCGCCGACGATGCCGCCCCAGTCGAACTTGTCGTCGTCGCCGATGCCGAACACGCCGGTGAAGATCCAATAACCGACGAGGGCGCCGAGCAGGCCGAGCACTGTGGAGGCCAACCACGACTGCCAGCCGCTCATCATGCGGAACGCGTCGTTGGGGACGAGCGCCCGTCCGATTGCTCCACACACGAATCCGAGCAGCAGTGCTGCAAGCAGGCTTCCAACGTCCATGTTCTCCTCCAAGGATTTCTCCGACATTGAATCACACGGCGTTCAGCCGAATGTCGAATGCATTCCATCTCGTCGTCATCCGCCGGCCATGTGGGCTCCGTACTCTTCGCATCGATCCCAACCCGATCGGGTCCGGCTGTCCTCCCCCCTCCAGCCGGATCCGTCGGGTCGGGATCGAGAAGTCAGCGATCGATGCGAGCGAAGAACTCCGCCAGCATCTCACTGTCGAATCGAGCCGTCAGATGGCCGGCGGTGTCGTGGCCGAGGTCGAGTGCGGGGCAGAAGAATCCGTCGCCCCCGACGAAGAAGTGAGGCGATCCCTGGACCGGACGGGCTCGACCGGCGTCGTAGTCGCGCTGCACCGATTGGCTTGCCTCGCGCCCGGGCACCGGCAGGCCGTGAGCAGTCGCGATCAACTCCAGCGCGACGGGGTCGCCGACATCGACGCCCTGTTCGAACAATGCCGAACGCAACTCCATGCTGACGGCAAGTCCGGTCGCGGCGTCGCGTTCGTAGGCCGAGGCGGCGAGGTTCAGTGCGGGAATCGTGGTCTTGGGCCATCGGTCGGCGCGCAGCCCCGAGAAGTCGTCGACGCCCAACTGCTGGCTCAGCGCCTTCGCCTTGACCACCACGGCATCGACGTCCAGCGGAGTGCCGTTCACCCACTCGAGGGGCCATGCCCGCACCACGACGGCGACCGGGTCGTTCATCTCGGCAACATGCCGCACGACCTGTTTCAGCCCGACGTGGGTGAACGGGCAGGTGATGTCGGCGAACACTTCGATGGTGGAAGCCATACGCCCCAGTATCGCCTCGCCGTCGCGATTGGGGTCAGACCCCAATCGCGACGGCGCCCTGACTGTGCGTGTGGCCGATGCTTGGTGCGGAGGTCAGGTGAGCTTCTCGAGCAGACTCGTGTGACCGGAGTTCTCCACGAAGAGCCCGCCCGAACGCTGCAAGATGTCGTGGTATCCGGCGTCGGTCATCTGCCAGTCGTCGAATGCGTCGACCTCGGCCATCGTGTCGAAACCCGTGATCCAGGTGACGTCGCCGAACCCGCCGTACGCGGCCTTGACGAAGGCGGATGGAGCCTTCAGCGCCTTGCCGATGTACTCGGCGGCTTCGATGCCGAATGCCATCGCATCGGCGAACTTGCCGTTGGCCATCGCAGCGCTCGTGACGCCGTAGTACCTCGAGGTCGCCTCCATCGGCGGGGTGATGAATCGGGCGAACCGGTCTTCCGCCGGCGTCATGAACAGCCCGTTCATCGACTCGAGCTTCTCGAGGTATCCGGGGTCGGCCATCAGCTTCTCGGTGACCTCCTGGAGGTCGGCGAGCGAGTCGGCCCGGGCGCTCCACATGACCGAACCGCCCGGGGCGCCGAAGTGGGCAGTGAAGACGTTGACGTCGCGTCCCGTGATCTTGGTCACCATCGCACCGACTTCGATCGCCGCGGGGATGGCGTCGAACTCGCGACCGAGTGTGGCGATGGTGCTGCGGCTGAACAAGTACATGTGTCTCTCCTGTGTTGGCGGTTGAACTGACCGTTCCACGATGCGCCCGAAGTCGACTACGGTCTATGACCTACATCACACAGCCGGGGGCCCGATTCGTCGGAGCGGCCTGCGTGGTCGAGAGGGGACATGAACGCACTCGTACAGACGACGGTGGGTGAGGTGATCGCCGATCTCGGTCGGCGGCGCAGCTACGCGCCAGGCGACCTCCTGTTCGTCGAGGGCGACCACTCCCACAACGTGTACGTGTGCCTCGAAGGCCGGGTCCGAATCTTCCTGACGATGCCATCGGGCCGCGAACTTCTCGTCGGCATGAAGCTGCCCAGCGACGAATTCGGTGAACTCTCCGCGCTCGACGGGCGACCGCGTTCGGCGAGTGCCGCGGCGATCGACCACACGGTGGTCGCCGAACTGCCCGCACGCCGCTTTCTCGATGCGCTGATCGATCAACCGCATCTGTCGGTGGCGGTCTGCCAGAACCTCAGCGCCCAACTCAGGCGCGCGAACGACCGCCTCGTCGCTCGCAACACGAACAGCACGACGGTGCGGACCGGCAGGATGCTCGTGGAGCTGGCGTCGCTGATGATGCGCCACAGCGGAAGTTCGGTGTCGTACGAGGTGCCGATCACGCAGTCCGACCTCGCCGACTGGATCGGCACGACCCGCGAATCGACTGCGCGGGCGTTGGCCGGCTTCCGGCGTGCTGGCCTCGTGGAGACGTGTCGCGGCCGGATCATCGTGCTCGATGCGCTCGGCCTGAGCCAACTGGTCTCGGCGGCCTGATCGGCGCGTTGTTCGCCCGTCCCGAGGGAAGCGGCGAGGATGTTGGGCGTGATCGTCATCGACGGACCAGGGGGACCGCTCGAGCTGAGGGTGATCGGTGACGGACACCCGGTGGTGATGATCCCGTCGTTGGGTCGCGGCGCGGCGGACTTCGACGACCTGGCGGCCCGCCTCGCCGCCCGTGGGTTTCGGGCGATTGCGCCCGAACCACGGGGGATCGGGGCGAGCACATCGAGCCTCGACAACCTGGCGATGGACGATCTCGCCGACGACGTGGCTGCAGTGATCCGCTGGGCCGGAGACGGTCGGGCAACCGTTGTCGGCCACGCGTTCGGCAATCGGGTCGCACGGATGACGGCGACGCGCCATCCTGACCTCGTCGAGAGCGTGGTGCTGCTCGCGTGCGGTGGGCGCATCCCTGCCTCGGCGGAAGCGGTCGCGGCGCTTCGGGCGGTGTTCGATCCGGAACGCTCCGCCGCGGAACACTCCGCCGCCGTGCGCACCGCATTCTTCGCCCCGGGGAATGATCCCGACGTGTGGTTCGACGGCTGGTACGGCGTTGTTGCTGCCGTGCAGGGCAAGGCCAACAGCGAGACGCCTGTCGAGACCTGGTGGGAGGCCGGTGACGCCGCCGTGTTGGTGGTCCAGCCGGCCGACGACGTGATCGCGGTGCCCGCGAACGGTGAGCACATCGTCGAAGCACTCGGCGATCGGGCCCGGATGGTGACGATCCCGAACGCCGGTCACGCGCTGCTGCCGGAGCAGCCCGACGACGTGGCGCGTGAAGTGCTCGCCTGGCTCGACCGAGCCGTTGTGACAGGAGCCAGACACCTGCTGTAACAATGGCGCGATGTCCACCCCCAGGATCCACGACATCGAGTTCGGCGAGCTCCTGCAGCTCGAGCCGCACGGACCCGACACCTACGTGGGGATCGCGGCGCGCTACCCGTGGGGAGGTCGATTGTTCGGCGGACAGGTGGTGGCCCAGGCCCTGCGTGCGGCGTCGCTGACCGTCCCGGCCGACCGACCGGCGCATTCCCTGCATTCGTACTTCATCCGGGCGGGGAGCAACGAGGAACCGATCCGTTATGAGGTCGAGCGCCTGCGCGACGGCCGATCGTTCACGACGCGTCAGGTCGTCGCCAGACAGTCGGGCGGCGCGATCCTCAACCTGTCGGTGTCGTTCCAGGTGGTCGAGGACGAGGTCGACGCGCAGATCGCCGTGCTGCCTGCCGGTCTGCCCTGGCACGACGATCCGACACTTCCCGACCACAGCTGGGCCGGGTTGCTGGAGCGCAAGGCGACGTTCCTCGCCGACGGGACCATGGGGTACTGGATCCGCCTGAATGCCGAGATGGGCGACGATCCGGCCGACCATCAGTGCGCGCTCGCGTTCATGTCGGACGCCGCCCCGTCGCGTGCGGCACGCCTGCCGCACCCCGACGCGGCGGGCGACGTCGGCGATCGCCGGCTCTTCCAGGGCGCCAGCCTCGACCACTCCGTGTGGTTCCAACGGCCGACGGACCCGTCGCAGTGGCACTGGTTCGACACTCGCTCGCACGGCCTGAACGGCGGTCGTGGGCTCGTGACCGGCGACGTCATCCGGGCTGACGGGTTGCACGCGGCAACCATTGCTCAAGAGGTGTTGGTGCGGCGAGTGCGCGACTCGCCCGCGGGTCAGTGACGTCCGACCGCCGCGGCGTGGCGCAGCGAACACGCATCTAGCCTGTTGCGCGTGATTGGCCGGACCCGCCTCGCTGCGCTCGCATGCTGCGTCGCCGCGCCGCTCGGGTTGGCCGGAGCGGTCTCGTCGACGTCGGCGGCGGCGCCGGGGATCGAACGCATCGTGACGCTCGGGGACTCGTACAGCTCGGGCACCGGGATCCATCGGAACGCGTCCGACTACGACGACCACGGTCCTGCGACGCAGACCTTCGCTCGGTCGACACGGATCGGCAACAGCGACTGCAGCCGCGAACTCGACGAGACGCCGGGCCCTCGCCTCGCCGCGGAACTCGGTGCCGCCTCGGTGTTCGTCGCCTGTGCCGGCGCGACGATCGCCGACATCTCGAACCAGGTCGACGCCGCGCGCATCCCTGGCGATGGCAGCGGCACTCTCGTGACGATGACGATCGGCGGCAACGACCTGCGGACGGTCCGCGGTGAGAACTGGCCCGACACGCTCGTGCGCTGCATCACCTCGGCGGGTTGCGACGCGAGTGCGAAGAACCAGGTCGCCAACCTCGCCCGAATGCGCGCTGATCTCACCGAGGTCTACACGACGATCGGGGAGCGCTTCCCCGGCATTGCCATGCGGGTGCTCGGCTACCCGCGGCTCATGCAGAGCGACCGGTGGTGCGAAGGGGTGACCGGGTTCGGTCGCGGCGAGGCCAACTGGGTCGATCATCAGGTCGACCGGCTCAATGCGGTGATCGCCGTATCCATCCGGTCAGCGTCGTTGAGAACCGGCGCCGACCTGGCGTACGTGTCGGTGGTCGAACAGTTCGACAACCACGGTGCATGCCGGTTCTGGCAGCGCGATCGTTACGTGAACGACGCCGTCTTCGGAGAGACACTGAAGCGCAGCAGGACGGCGAACGGAGACGTACGCGATCACTGGGACGACGGCCCGCTCACGATCAGCGGAGCCTCGTTCCACCCGAGCAGCAAGGGCTACGACGCCTATCTCGAGGCGCTCCGCGCCAGCATCGCGCCCACCCTCACCCCGTCGCGATGAGGTTCTGGCGCACCTGTCGCGCCACATTCTCATCGGTGGGTCTGCGATGAGGTTCTGGCGCACCTGTCGCGCCACATTCTCATCGCTCTTCCGGTGTGAGTGAGCACTCACTCAGTTAGAGTCGCCGCAATGTCCGCAACCGCCAGCGCTGCCACCACGTCGAAGCGGGCGTCGGCGCTTCCGCCCGAGGAGCGGCGTGCGGCGATCATCGCTGCCGTGCGCCCGCTGCTGGCCGAGCACGGCGAGGCGATCACCACCAAGCAGATCGCGTGCGCCGCGGGCATCGCCGAGGGCACGATCTTCAGGGTCTTCGCCGACAAGGACGAACTCCTCGACGCCACCCTCGAGGCCGTCCTCGACCAGGGCCCGTTCGAGGCTGCGTTGCGAGCGATCGACAGCGAGTTGCCCTTCGAGACCCAACTCGTCGAGGCCACGGTGCTGATCCAGCGGCGCGTGGTCGACGTCTGGACGCTGTTGTCACACCTCGGCCCGAAACGTCACCAACAGGTCAGTCGTCCGATGACCGACAGTCCGGCACTGACCGCAATCTTCGCGGCGCATTCCGACCAGATTCGCGTGCAACCGATCGCCGCCGCTCGCCTGCTGCGGGCGCTCACCATGTCGCTCACCCACCCGATGATCGCCGCGGAAGCGTCCACGGCATCCGACATCGTCGACACCGTCCTGCACGGCGTCGGAACAGGAACCCCCACGTGAAACTCTGGCAACTCATCAAGAGCCACCTCGGCCCGTACCGCAACCTGCTGCTCGTCGTGGTCGTCCTCCAGTCGATCGCAACGTTCGCCGCGCTCACGCTGCCGACGGTCAACGCGCTGTTGATCGACAATGGCGTCCTCAAAGCCGACAACGACTACATCTTGACGATGGGTGCCGTGATGATCGGGTTCACGATCATCCAGATCATCTTCACCGTCGGTGCCGTGTGGTTCGCGGCTCGTGCCGCGATGGGCTTCGGTCGAGACATCCGTCGTGACCTTTTCCACACGGTGACCGGCTACTCGGCCCGCGAGGTCGGCCAGTTCGGTGCTCCGTCGCTGATCACCCGCACGACCAACGACGTCCAGCAGATACAGATGCTCGTCGTGATGGCCTGCACGATGATGATCACCGCGCCCATCACCATGGTGATCGGCATCTTCTTCGCCGTACGCGAAGACCCCGGCTTGTCGATGATTCTCGTCGTTGCCATCCCTGCGGCCGTGGTCGCCCTCGGCTCGATCGTCTACCGGATGATCCCATCGTTCCAGGCGATGCAGTTCCGCATCGACCGGGTCAACCTCGTGCTGCGCGAGCAGATCACCGGCATGCGTGTCGTGCGGGCCTTCGTCCGTGAGCCCGAAGAGGTCGCCCGGTTCTCGCAAGCCAACGACGAACTCACCCAGACCTCGTTGCGTGCGGGCCGCCTGATGGCCGCGACGTTCCCGACCGTGATGCTGATCATCAACGTGTCGAGTGTCGCCGTCATCTGGATCGGTGGCGACCGGATCGGTGCCGGTCAGATGGAGATCGGCTCGCTCGTCGCATACCTGAGCTACCTCATGCAGATCCTGTTCGCCGTCGTGATGATGACGTTCATGGTGTCGATGATCCCGCGCGCCGGTGTCGCGGCCGAGCGGGTGGCGGAGGTCCTCGACACGCCGTCGACCGTGCGCCAGCCCGAGCAACCCGTCACCGAGGTCACCGAGCGCGGGACGCTCGAGTTCCGTGACGTCGGCTTCGCCTATCCGGGCGCCGATCGACCGGTGCTGTGCAACCTGTCGTTCCGCGTCGAAGCGGGGACGACGACAGCGATCATCGGGAGCACCGGCGCCGGCAAGACGACGCTGGTCAATCTCGTGTCACGCCTGTCCGATGCGACGGACGGCAGCGTCCTGGTCGACGGCGTCGACGTGCGCGATCTCGATCTCGACCTGCTGTGGAGCAAGGTCGGTTACGTGCCGCAGAGACCGTTCCTCTTCTCGGGCACGGTGGCCTCGAATCTGCGTTACGGACGCCCCGACGCCGGTGACGGCGAACTGTGGGAGTCACTCGAGGTCGCCCAGGCGAGCGGCTTCGTGCAGGCGATGCCCGATGGCATCGACAGCCCGATCACGCAGGGCGGCACCAACGTGTCGGGCGGACAACGCCAGCGATTGTGCATCGCCCGGGCGCTCGTGGTGAAGCCGGAGATCTTCGTGTTCGACGACTCGTTCTCGGCACTCGACCTCGCCACCGATGCGCGACTCCGAGCGGCGTTGAAACCGCACACGGCAGACGCCGCGGTGCTGATCGTTGCCCAACGCGTGTCGACGATCATCGACGCCGACCAGATCCTCGTACTCGAGGACGGCGAAATCATCGGCCGTGGCACACACGGCGAACTCCTCGAGACGTGTCCCACGTACGCCGAGATCGTCGAATCGCAGATCGGCCAGGGGGCAGTGGCATGAGCACCACTGGCACGAACGACACGAATGAGACGCGGGGGTCAGACTCCGGCGTCTCAACAAGCGGCAAGGCGCAGAGCCCCGACGACCGCAAGTTGCTCGCCACGGCGGGCACCGAGGCACGGCGTGCCAGCTTCGGGCCTGGCGGCGGGATCGGCATGCCGGCCGAGCGCAGCGACAAATTCGGCGAGACGTTGCGCCGCCTCGGTGAAATCCTCGGGACCGAGAAGCCGCGTCTGTTCGCGGTGTTCTTCCTCACCGTCGTCAGCGTGACGCTGGTGGTGATCGGGCCGAGGCTGCTCGGCGAGGCGACGAACATCATCGTCCAGGGCGTGATGTCGGGGCAGGGCATCGACTTCGGCGCGCTGCACAGCCAGCTGATCACCGTGCTGATGGTGTACGTCGCGTCGTTCATCCTCCAGTACACGTCGTCGTACGTCCTCGCCGGGGTGGTACAACGCTCGATGTTCGGGCTGCGCGAGGAGGTGGAGCGCAAGCTCAACCACCTCCCGTTGAGTTACATCGACCGCCAGCCGCGCGGCGACCTGCTGAGCCGGGTGACCAACGACATCGACAACCTGTCGCAGAGCCTCCAGCAGACGACCAGTCAGATCCTCACGTCGCTGCTCACGCTCATCGGCGTGACGATCATGATGTTCACGATCTCGCCGCTCTTGGCGTTGATCGCCCTGACGACCGTGCCGATCTCGGTGCTGTTGATGAAATTCATCGGCGGCAAGGCGCGTCCACGGTTCATGGCGCAGTGGCGCCACACCGGCGACCTCAACGCGCAGGCCGAGGAGGTGTTCAGCGGCCATGCGATCGTCAAGAGCTTCGGGCGTCAGCGTGAGGCCGAGGCCCGGTTCCGCGAGGACAACGACCGGCTCTACGAGGCGAGCTTCAGCGCCCAGTTCATGGCCAACCTCATCCAGCCGGCCATGCTCTTCATGGGCAACGTCCAGTACGTCCTGATCGCGGTCGTCGGCGGCCTGCAGATCTCGTCGGGGTCGCTGAGCATCGGCGGCATGCAGGCGATGATCCAGTACGCCCGCCAGTTCTCGCAGCCCCTCACGCATCTCGCGTCGATGGCGGCAACGTTCCAGTCGGGCATCGCCTCGCTCGAGCGAGTGCTCGAGCTGGTCGACGCAGAGGAGCAGTCACCCGAGCAGGACCTGACCTCCGATCCGCTCCCGGTGAAGGGCCGCGTGGTGTTCGAGGACGTCCACTTCTCGTACGACCCGAACAAGCCGCTGATCACCGGCCTGAACGTGGTGGCCGAGCCGGGCGAGACCGTCGCCATCGTCGGCCCGACCGGTGCCGGCAAGACGACGCTGGTCAACCTGATCATGCGCTTCTACGAGATCAACTCGGGCCGCATAACACTCGACGGGCGCGACATTGCGAGCTTCCCCCGCAACGAACTGCGCTCCGACATCGGCATGGTGCTCCAGGACACCTGGCTGTTCGGCGGCACGATCCGCGAGAACCTGCGCTACGGCAACCCTGACGCCACCGACGAGCAGATCTACGAGGCCGCCCGGGTCACCTACGTCGACCGGTTCGTGCACTCGCTGCCCGATGGCTACGACACGATCATCAACGACGAGGGCGACAACATCTCCACCGGCGAGAAGCAGCTGATGACGATCGCCCGAGCGTTCCTCAACGACCCGGCGATCCTGATCCTCGACGAGGCGACCAGCTCGGTCGACACCCGCACCGAGGTGTTGATCCAGGAGGCCATGAACAACCTGCGGGCGAACCGCACGAGCTTCGTGATCGCCCACCGCCTCTCCACGATCCGTGGCGCCGACGTGATCCTGGTGATGGAGGACGGCCAGATCGTCGAACAGGGCAACCACGACTCGCTGCTCGAAGACCACGGCGCTTACTGGCGCCTCTACAACGCCCAGTTCGCCGGCAACACCATCTGACCGCGAGACGGTCGC
>JAHENF010000024.1:20003-49773 GCA_024643255.1 Ilumatobacteraceae bacterium | reverse complement strand
TGACGGTGACGGTGCGTCATCAGCGTGCCGGCACGGACTCGGCGACGATCGTTCTCGACACTCGCTGATTCGATGACGACCGACGCCTGGATCACCCTCGTGGTGCTGGTTGCCACGTTCGGTGTGCTCGCATTCGACCGCCTTCCCGCGGCCGCCGCGATGGCCGCCGCGGTCGGGGTGCTGCTGCTCGCCGGGGTGATCGACCAGAGCGAGGCGCTGTCGGGGCTGTCGTCGACCGCGCCGGTGACCATCGCTGCGCTGTACGTGCTCGCCGGAGCGGCGACGGTGACCGGAGCGCTGTCGCCGTTGATCGACCGCGTGCTCGAAGGATCGCGCTCGACCTCACGGGCCGAGTCAGGGCGCGGCAGCAGCGGTGCCCGTGTCGGTCGCCTCGCTGTTGCCACCGGCCTGCTCTCGGCGGTGCTGCCGAACACGCCGCTGGTCGCGCTCGCTGCCCCGCGGGTGGTCACGTGGTGCCGCCGCGCCGGCGTGTCGGCGTCGCCGTATCTGATCCCACTCTCGTATGCCGCCGTGCTCGGCGGCGTGGTCACCGTGATCGGCACATCGACCAACCTGGTGGTGTCAGACCTGTTGGTTGCCCAGGGTGAAGCACCGCTCGGCGTGTTCGAGATCACGGGCGTCGGCCTGCCGATCGCGGCCGTCGGCATCGCCGTGCTCGTCGTCACCGCACCCCGCCTGCTGCGTCATCGGCACACCGGTGTCGGCGCGGTGGAATCGGTCGCCCAGCCGTACACGATCGCGATGGCCGTCGAGCCCGGCGGACCGCTCGTCGGCCAGACCGTCGACGGTGCAGGTCTGCGTCACCTGCACGGGGTGTTCCTCGCCGGCGTCGGACGCGGCGGCGCCGTGGTGCCGGCCAGACCCGGCACGGTGCTGGGCGCCGGCGATGTCTGCTATTTCGCGGGCGATGTCGTCGACGTGGTCGACCTCCTGGAGATCGACGGACTGGCGAGCGCGGAGCACTCGCACCTGATCGGTGCTGGTGATCGTCCCGACGCGGGGCTGTTCGAGGCGGTCGTGTCCGAACGATCCGAACTTGCCGGCGCGACGCTGCGCGCGACGGGTTTCCGAGCGCGTTACGACGCCGCGGTGCTTGCGATCCGTCGCCACGACGACGACGTCCCGGGCAAGCTCGGTGCAGTGGTGCTGCGCCCGGGCGACGTGCTGCTGGTGCTCGCGACGCCGGAGTTCGAACGGCAATGGCGCGGGCACGGTGACTTCAGCGTGATCGCCGCCCTCGACGCCGCCCCGCCCGTGCGCCGGCAGCGTTCCGGTGTCGTCGTCGCCGCGATCGTCGTGATGGTGGCGCTCACGGTCACGAACGTCCTCGATCTGATGGAGGCCGCGCTGGTCTGCGCAGTGGCGCTCGTCGTGTTCGGGGTGATCAGCGCCACCGAGGCCCGGCGCGCCGTGAACCTCAACGTGGTGCTGACGATCGCGATGTCGATCAGCCTGGGGACGGCGGTGGCAGTCAGCGGGCTCGCGGCCGAGATGGCGAACGTGCTGGGGAACGTCGGAGATCCGTTCGGCGACACCGGTCGTGTCGTCGCCGTGTTGGCCGCGACGATGATCCTCACCGAAGTCCTGTCGAACAATGCCGCGGCGGCATTGATGCTGCCCGTCGCGATCGCGACCGCGACCGAAGCCGGGCTCGATCCGCGCTCGTTCGCGATCGTGGTGCTGATCGGCGCGTCGTGTTCGTTCCTCTCGCCGATCGGCTACCAGACGAATCTGATGGTGTACGGCCTCGGCGGATACCGATTCCGGGACTTCACGCTCGTCGGATTGCCGCTGACCCTGGTCACGCTGATCGTCACGCCGATCGTCGTCCCGTTGGTGCTCGGGCTCTGACGATGGGCGCACCGAGTCATCTAATCTTGACGAAACTGGTCGGGAATTGGTGGCTGCGGGTACGCTGGCGCATCCCATGAGTACCTCGAACGCGCTGTCCTCATCGCCACTCGAGTCCGAGGCGATCACGATCTTTCGTGAGGTCGCGGCCGAATTCGAGCGCCCGGTGCTGCTCTTCTCGGGCGGGAAGGACTCGGTGGTGATGCTGCATCTCGCCCGCCGGGCGTTCGCTCCGGCGCGCATCCCGTTCCCGATCATGCACGTCGACACTGGCCACAACTTCGCCGAGCTGATGGAGTTCCGTGATCGCACGGTCGAGGAGTTCGGGGTCGAACTGATCGTGGCATCGGTCCAGCAGTCGATCGACGAGGGCCGGATCAAGGACGTGTCGGGTGCTCGGTCGAGCCGGAACCAGCTCCAGACGGTCACCTTGCTCGACGCGATCGCCGCGCACGGGTTCGACGCGGTGTTCGGCGGAGGTCGGCGAGACGAGGAGCGGGCCAGGGCCAAGGAGCGCATCTACAGCCACCGCGACGAGTTCGGCCAATGGGACCCGAAGAACCAGCGCCCCGAACTCTGGAGCCTGTACAACTCGCGTCACCGCCGCGGCGAGCACCTGCGCATCTTCCCGCTGTCGAACTGGACCGAGCTCGACATCTGGGAGTTCATCCGTGCCCGAGAGGTTCCTCTGCCGTCGCTCTACTTCGCTCACAAGCGACAGGTGTTCAGCCGTGACTCGATGTTGATGGCGGTCAACGAGCACGTCGAGATGCTCGACGGCGAGGAGTCGTTCGAGGCCACGGTGCGGTTCCGCACGATCGGCGACACGACCTGCACGGCTGCGGTCGAATCGGCGGCGTTCACGATCGACGACATCGTCGCCGAGACCAGTGTGGCCAGGATCACCGAACGCGGCGCCACGCGGGCCGACGACCGGGTGTCGGAGGCGGGTATGGAAGATCGCAAGCGCAAGGGGTACTTCTGATGCGGCGCCGCGAACCGTTGCGCTTCGCCACCGTCGGCAGCGTCGACGATGGCAAGTCCACCCTGATCGGCCGGTTGCTCCACGATTCGAAGTCGATCTTCGAGGATCAGCTCGAACACGTCGAGGCGGTCAGCAAGAAGCGAGGGAATGACTACGTCGATCTCGCGCTGCTCACCGACGGGCTGCGTGCCGAACGCGAACAGGGCATCACGATCGACGTCGCCTACCGCTACTTCTCGACGCCACACCGCAGTTTCATCATCGCCGACTGTCCCGGCCACATCCAGTACACGCGTAACATGGTGACCGGCGCGTCCACCGTCGATCTGGCGACCGTGCTCATCGACGCCCGCCACGGTGTGGTCGAGCAGACGCGACGCCACAGCCTGCTCGTGTCGCTGCTCGGTGTGCCGCACCTCGTGATCGCCGTCAACAAGATGGATCTCGTCGGCTACGACCAGGACCGGTTCGAGGAGATCCGCGAGCAGTTCACCGACTTTGCCCAGAAACTCGAGTTGCGCGACGTCACGTTCATCCCGATCTCGGCATTCGTCGGCGACAACGTCGTCGATCGCTCGGCGAACATGGACTGGTACGAGGGCTCGACGTATCTCAACCATCTCGAGTCGGTCTACGTCGCGAGCGACGACAATCTGATCGACGTGCGTTTCCCGGTGCAGTACGTCGTGCGCCCCCACACGACCGAGCACCAGGACTACCGCGGGTACGCAGGCGTGCCGGCGGCCGGCGCACTCAAGCCGGGCGACGAGGTCGTCGTCCTGCCGTCGGGGCTCTCGACGACGATCGCCGGCATCGACACCTACGACTCGTTGGCGGCCGGCGTCGACACGATCGCCGAGGCTCGTCCCGGTGAAGCCGTCACCATTCGTCTTGCCGACAATCTCGACGTCTCGCGCGGCGACATGATCTGCCGTCCGCACAACCGCCCCGAGGTGACCCAGGACCTCGAAGCGATGATCTGCTGGATGGACTCCGATGCGTCGCTCACCCCGCGCACGATCTACACGATGAAGCACACGACGCGCACGGTGCGGGCGATGGTGACCGAGCTGCGGTATCGCCTCGACATCAACACGATGCATCGTGACGAGTCCGCCACCTCGCTGTCGCTCAACGAGATCGGCCGTGTCGTGTTGCGATCGACCGAGCCCGTGTTCGTCGACGACTATCGCCGCAACCGCCAGACCGGCAGTTTCATCCTGATCGACGAGTCGAGCAACCAGACCGTGGCGGGCGGCATGATTCGACTCACCAACACGTGAGCGAGCCGAACGCGCTCGACATCGTGTGGCACGACACGACGGTGTCGCGTGAGCAGCGCTGGGGTCGTCACGGCCTGCGGGGAGCGACGATCTGGTTCACGGGGCTGTCGGGCTCGGGGAAGTCGACGGTCGCGAACGCGGTCGCCGAACGGTTGCTCGCCGAGGACCGACCCGCGTACCTGCTCGACGGTGACAACATCCGCCACGGGTTGAACGCCGACCTCGGATTCGCGGCCGACGATCGAGCGGAGAACGTCCGCCGGATCGCCGAGGTGGCGCGGCTGATGGCCGATGCCGGACTGATGGTGCTCGTGCCGGTCATCTCGCCGTATCGCGCCGATCGCGATCGAGCCCGCGCGATCCACTCGGCGGCGGACCTGGCGTTCATCGAGGTGTTCGTCGACACGCCGCTCGAGTTGTGCGAGGAGCGCGACCCCAAGGGGCTCTACGCGAAGGCCCGCGCCGGTCAGTTGACCGGCATGACCGGCATCGACGACCCGTACGAGCCTCCCGTGGCCCCGGAGCTGCGGCTCGTGCCGGCCCCGCTCGCCGACCAGCTCGCCGCGGTCCTGGCCACCCTCCCCTGAAACCCCCGACCTCCCCTGACACCCCCGACCTCCCCTGAAACCCCGAAATTCGGAGCGGATGTTGCGCGGAGCGGGCACATCCCTCCAGATTTTGGACGGGGAGATGTCGGACGGGGGGATGTCGGACGAGGAGATTCGGCACCGTGATGGGGCGGTGATGGGGCGATGATGGGGGGATGGACGTGACTGAGGCGAGGCCGGATCCGGAGTTGTTGGCGGCGGCGACCGCTGCGCATCTACGGGCCTACTGCCCTTACTCGCACTATCGGGTGGGCGCGGCGATCCGCACCGAGTCGGGCGCGGTGATCGTGGGGTGCAACGTCGAGAACGCCGCGTATCCGCTCGGCTCGTGTGCCGAGGCAGGTGCGATCGCGGCGATGGTCGCCGCCGGAGAACGCTCGATCGTCGAGATCGTGGTCGTGACCGACGGCGACACGCCGGGCACGCCATGTGGAGGGTGTCGCCAACGACTCCGCGAGTTCGCCGGCGCCGGCGTACTCGTCCACTCGGTGAGCGCGTCCGGCCCGACGACGACCATGACCATGGCCGAACTGCTGCCGCACTCGTTCGGCCCCGAGTTCCTCGACGACCACTGATCCGTAAAGTTGAGTCGTGAAGACTCAAGAAATCTCACAGAGATGTTGCGACAGATCTGTTCGCTCCGTATCGTGGTGGGTCGAAGAGCGTGCCACGCTCGAGACGAATCTCCCCCCACCACACCCGTCGAAGGAGCAACATCATGGCCAAGGCAGTCGGTATCGACCTCGGAACCACCAACTCGGTGGTCTCGGTTCTCGAAGGCGGCGACCCCGTCGTCATCCCCAACTCCGAGGGCGCCCGCACGACGCCGTCGGTCGTGGCGTTCTCCAAGTCGGGTGAAGTACTCGTCGGTGAGGTCGCGAAGCGTCAGGCGATCACCAACCCCGATCGCACGTTCCGCTCGATCAAGCGCCACATGGGCGAGGACTGGAAGTCCGACGACATCGACGGCAAGAAGTACACGCCGCAGGAGATCTCCGCACGCATCCTGATGAAGCTCAAGCGTGACGCCGAATCGTTCCTCGGCGACAGCGTCACCCAGGCCGTCATCACCGTGCCCGCCTACTTCGACGACGCCCAGCGCACCGCCACCAAGGAGGCCGGCACGATTGCCGGCCTCGAGGTGCTGCGCATCATCAACGAGCCCACCTCCGCCGCACTCGCCTATGGGCTCGACAAGGGCTCCGAGGACGAGACGATCCTCGTGTTCGACCTCGGTGGCGGCACGTTCGACGTGTCGGTCCTCGAGATCGGCGACGGCGTCTTCGAGGTCAAGTCGACCCACGGTGACACCGACCTCGGTGGCGACGACTGGGACCAGCGCATCGTCGACTGGCTCGTGCAGCAGTTCAAGGCCGCGCACGGCGTCGACCTGAGCGCCGACCGCATGGCGGCCCAGCGCCTGCAGGAAGCCTCCGAGAAGGCCAAGATCGAGCTCAGCCAGGTGCAGCAGACGCAGATCAACCTGCCCTTCATCACCGCCACGGCCGACGGCCCACTCCACCTCGACGAGTCGCTCTCGCGCTCGAAGTTCCAGGAGATGACCTCCGACCTCATCGAGCGGTGCCGCATCCCGTTCGAGCAGGCCCTCAAGGACGCGGGTGTCGCCAAGGGTGATCTTCACCACGTGATCCTCGTCGGCGGCTCCACCCGCATGCCCGCGGTGACCGATCTCGTGCAGTCGATGACCGGCAAGGAGCCGAACAAGACCGTCAACCCCGACGAAGTGGTCGCCATCGGCGCGGCCGTTCAGGCCGGTGTGTTGCGCGGCGACGTCAAGGACGTCCTGTTGCTCGACGTCACCCCGCTGAGCCTCGGCATCGAGACCAAGGGCGGCGTGATGACCAAGCTCATCGAGCGCAACACCACGATCCCGACCAAGCGCACCGAGGTGTTCACCACGGCCGAGGACAGCCAGCCGTCGGTCGAGATCCATGTGATCCAGGGCGAGCGCGAAATGGCGAGCTACAACAAGACGCTCGGCAAGTTCCAGCTCGTCGATCTGCCGCCCGCTCCTCGTGGGGTCCCGCAGATCGAGGTCACCTTCGACATCGACGCCAACGGCATCGTCCACGTGTCCGCCAAGGACCGTGCGACGAACAAGGAGCAGTCGATGACCATCACCGGGCAGTCGACGATCGACAAGAACGACATCGACCAGATGATCAAGGACGCCGAGGCGCACGCCGAAGACGACCGCAAGCGTCGTGACGAAGCAGAAGTCCGCAACAACGCCGACTCGCTGGTGTACCAGACCGAGAAGGTGCTGCGCGAACAGGGCGACAAGGTGTCCGCCGACGAGAAGGACGCCGTCGAGCAGCCGCTCGCCGACCTCAAGAAGGCGATGGAGGGCAACGACACCGACGCCATCAAGACGGCGACCGACACGCTGATGTCGGCGAGCCAGGCGTTCAGCCAGAAGCTCTACGAAGCTGCTGCTCGTGACTCGGGCGCCGATGGCACGTCGGCCTCCGGTCAAGATGCCGGAGCGGGCTCGGTGAACGACGACGACATCGTCGACGCCGAGATCGTCGACGACGCCGAGGAGGCCTGAGGCTCTCATGGACGGCGACATGGTCGACCCGCCCGAGAAGCCCGATCAGGATCCGGCCACGCCCGGTGACCATCTCGACCAGGTCGACGACACGATCGACGACGTGCTGGATGACCTGGCCGAGCGGGCGAGCGAGATCGACGACGTGACCGATTCGCTGCTGCGTCCGCAGGGGACCGATGACGGTTTCGACGCGATCGTCGGCGAGATCGACTACTCCGACGTCGATGTCCCTGCACTGCTCGCCGAACGCGAGGAGTACAAGGGCATGGCGCAGCGGATCCAGGCCGACTTCGACAACTACCGCAAACGGTCGGCGGCTCAGTCGCTCGCGGAGGCCGACCGCGCGTCGGGACGCCTCGCCGAGGCGCTCCTCCCGGTGCTCGATGCGGCCGAGGCGGCCTACGTCCGCCACCCCGAAGAAGTCGGTCCGCTGCTCAACCAGATGCTGGTCGAACTGAAGAAGCACGGCCTCGAAGTCGTGGACCTCGAGGGCAAGGCCTTCGACCCCGAGTTCGCCGAAGCGGTGGCCCACGAGCCCGGCGACGGCGCCGAGCCGATCGTGGCCGAGGTCCTGCGCAGCGGCTACACCTGGAAGGGCAAGGTGCTCCGCGCCGCCATGGTCAGGACGAAGGACTGAGCATCGCGATCGGGGTCTGACCCCAATCGCGATGGAGCGAGTCGAGGAGGAGGTGATCACCGATGGCAGCACAACGAGAGTGGTACGAGAAGGACTACTACAAGACGCTCGGCGTCGAACAGGGTGCCGGTGCCAAGGAGATCACCAAGGCGTATCGCAAGCTCGCTCGCGATCTGCACCCCGACAAGAACCCCGGTAACCCTGCTGCCGAGGAGAAGTTCAAGGAGGTCGCCGCCGCGTACGACGTCCTCGGCGACGACACCAAGCGCAAGGAATACGACGAGGTCCGAGCCTTGGGCCCGATGGCGGGGGTGGGCGGTCGGGCCGGCGACGGTGGCTTCACCTTCAACGTGGACGACATGGGTCCCGGCGGCCTCGGCGACCTGTTCGGCAACATGTTCGGTCGTGGCGGACCGAGCCGCGGTCGCAGCGGTGCGGCGTCGGGGGTCGGCCCTCGTCGCGGTGCCGACGTCACGGCCCAGTTGACGGTCGACTTCAAGGATGCGGTCAAGGGCATCACGACCACGCTGTATCTGACTTCCGACGCCCAGTGCTCGACCTGCAACGGCTCCGGCGCGAAACCCGGTACCTCACCCTCGATGTGCTCGGCGTGCGGCGGGCGAGGCGTGGTGGACGACAACCAGGGCATGTTCTCGTTCTCGACGCCGTGCCGCGTGTGTGGTGGGCAGGGTGTGCGAATCGAGCATCCGTGCCCGACATGTCGTGGGTCGGGCGTCGAACAACGCCAGCGCGAGGTGAAGACACGGATTCCCGCCGGTGTGAAAGATGGCCAGACGATCCGGCTCAAGGGACGCGGCGGCCCCGGACGCAACGGCGGCCCGGCCGGCGACCTCCTCGTCGAGCTCAAGGTGATTCCGCACCCACTCTTCGGTCGCAGCGGCGACAACCTCACGCTCACGGTGCCGGTCACGTTCGCCGAGGCCGCGCTCGGCGGCGACATCGACGTCCCGACGCTCGATGGTCCGCGAGTCACGTTGCGACTCAGAGAGGGAACCCCGACCGGCAGCCGCCATCGGGTCAAGGGCAAGGGGATCGCGACCAAGCACCGCCAAGGCGATCTCATCGTGACCGTCAACGTGCAGGTGCCCTCCGATCTCACCGACGAGCAACGGGCGGCGATCGAGCAGCTGGCCGCGGCGACTACGGTCAACCCGAGGAGTTCACTGTCATGACGACACCAGACACCAACGAGCGGTCACGGACACGGGCCGTCTATGTCATCTCGGTTGCTGCCGAACTCGCGGGGATGCACCCGCAGACTCTGCGCATCTACGAGCGCCGCGGCCTCGTCACCCCCGCCCGTACCGAGGGTGGTAATCGGCGCTACAGCGACGCCGACATCGCCATCCTGCGCCGGATCGCCGAGCTGACCGACGAGGGCATGAACCTCGAAGGGATACGTCGGGTCATGCACCTCGAGATCGAGAACGCCCGACTCCGCGCCGAACTCGATCAGGCTCGCGACATCGCGATGTACGCGATCGAAGCCGCCGAGGGCAAGCGTGCGGGCGGAGACCTCGTCCCGTTGCGTCAGGCCGTCGCGGTCTTCGGCCAGCGCCCTTCGATCTTCGACCAATGAGACGCAGGGTCTGCTTGGGGCCGCGTCTCGACTGGTCAGCGTGATCGGCGCGGGAGCATTCGACTCGCCAGCCGGCGAATCGGCCCGATCGTCGCCACAGCGGAACGAGGCGGGAGGTCGGACAGCCGCTCGATCACCCATGGCCGGTCGCTGTTGCCCGACGCGCTGGAGACGAGCATGTCCACAGGACGGAGTCGCCCGGCCAGGCCCGCGGCGCCGACAGCGGCGCCGAGCGCCACACCTTGGCGAGCGGCCGAGCGGAGATCGTGCGCCGGAAACGTCGGGTAGGCCTCGTCGCCCAGCCAGAGCCGATGGGCATCTTCCACCGAGTCGTTCTCCGCCGCGTCGGTGCCATCGAGTTCGGCGACGATCCGTCGCATCTCGACCATCAGGTCGACCGCCTCGTCGATGCCGTCGAACCAGGTCGCCGAGAACTCCTTGGTCCCGATGACGAGTGATGGCGTCGGTCTCCCGACCGAGTCGACGGCTCCGGCGACCAGGATCTGTCCGTTCGCGCAGAGCGATTCGAACGATTCGTCGGCGGCGCTGTCGCGTCGTGCCCGTGTCACGGAGAGATGCAGGACCCGGGCCAACGCGATCGGGCTCGGCTCGACGGTGGTCTCTGCAAAACCGGCTCGTTCGGTCAACTCTTCGAGACGTCTCACGAATGTCTCGTCCCAGCGCACCGCGACGATCCAGCGACGTGGGCCGTCGTCGAGCAGCACCGTCGAGGCGATCGCATGGTTGCGCACGAGATCTGCTCTGATCGAGTTGAGTTCGGCTCCGTTGCGTCCGGTCACCTCGATGCGGTGCAGCAGGCTTGCCGGCGGGAACGTCGCGAGACGTGTCGGCTCGCATGGCTCGCCGAGATCGGCGCGCAGCCGCACCAGTGCGTCCAACACCGAACGGTCGTCATCGGCGTCGGACACCGCCACCTCGGCCGCAGCGTCGAGGCCGCCGACGCGTGTCGAGGACAGCCGAACGCCCCGAACGACGTGCCGGGTGAACTCGAGGCCGACACCGTCGCCGCGCTGGAACACCGCACCGCTCACGATCGAGGACCCGGATCAGTGAATCGCATCGGCAGTGTTTCCGTGATCGATGTGCGCAGGGTGGCGAGCTGCACGAGATCGCCCGTCGGCCACGTCCGGCATCGACCCGCGGGCGCGGCGTGGGCGCCGAGCGCCTCATCGGCATCACCCGCGACCCCGACGAGCCTGCGACCGGTCGAGGTGAGCACATCGACGGCATCCTCGGATCGAGCCACCGTCACCAGAGCGATCCGTCCGACCGCGTCGGTTGCAGTCCGCAGCGCCTCGTCGAGCGCCGCGCCATGACCGTCGGCGCGAGCACGATCCCGGAGCTGGCCGAGGTCGTCGATGATCACGACGAGGATCGGGTCGGTGTCCGAGGACGCCGCCGCTGCGACCACGACCTCGATCAGCGTCGTCACGGCAGCGGAATCGTCCGACGCCACGACGAGCCGAGCGTGCGGGAGCTGCTCGAACAGCCGTCGCCGGCCCGTCGAGCGTTCGACGAGGGCGAGGACGACATCGGCGGCTGCGAAACGGTCCACGACTCCGAGCACGATCGTCGACAGGAGGTGGTCGACACCGGATCGGGCCGCACCGATCGCGACGAGCGAACCCTCGTCGGGTCGCCACCACAGCGTCTCGATGTCGCCGGACGACCGATCGACCAGGCCGATCGGAATCCCATCACCCGGAGAGGCGGCGAGGAACTCATCGGTGTCGATGAACTCCGGCAGCGCGGGCGGGACGAGAGTCGGATGGGCCGTTCGCCCACCGGCCGCCGCAGCGATCAGGGCGACGAGGGCGCGAAGTTCGTCGGCGAAGGACGTGCCGCGGTGACGCTGCGTGACGCGGTCGAGGCGTTGTTCGAGTGGCGTGAGCGACCGACCGATCGTGAACGGTCGCACATCGAGATCCGAACCGATCGACGATTCGTCGAGGAGGAAGGTCGGCGAGGGATCGCCGTTGGCGATCGCCATGGTTGCATGGCGTCGCCCCTTGCTCGCGTCGACCGCGATCCGCACGGTGCAGGTCGGGCCGATCGATTCGGTGTCGGCTGCAACCACGACCTGCAGCCCGCGGTGCTCGTTGGTCGCCTCGACCAGCCGGCTGACCAGTTCCTCGGAGGTGTCGTCGAGCCGGACCGCGACGATGATCCGCTCGGGTCCGTCGTCGGCGGCCACGGCGTGGCGCAGCCGGTCGATCAGACGACTGGGATCGAGCATGTCGAGATCTGCTGCGGCCAGTCCGGGATCGGCGGAGTGGGGGAGGTCGACGAGCGCGTCGATGGTCGACGGTCGAACCCGAGGGCCGAGCAGGTCGAGCATCCACAGCGAGTCCGGTTCGTGGCGCAGGCACGTGGCCAGCATGATCGTGGCCACCGTCCGTGTCACCTCGGCGGGGTCGGCTCCTTCGACCCGGATGCTGCCGAGCGACGTGTCGAGTTCGACGGGCGCGCCGCGCCGCGTCCCGAGCACCGTCGTGTCGGCGGCGGGATCCGCCCACCTCGACCGGACGTCGTCGGCGGTGGCGCCGGTCAGGCCGATCAGCTCGGTCACGCTGCGACCGTTGTCGTCCGGTGACGTGACCGGTGTGTCCAGCTCGGTGTCGATGAGGGGGGCCAGGCCCCGTGCCACGTCGGCGGCGACATCGCATTCGACGAGGGCGGGCAGGACACGCCCGACGTCGACGGCGTCGAGCGTGGTCGTCACCTCGACCATCCCATCAGCCGTCGCGGTCACCAGCGTCGTACAGGCGGCCGGTGCCTGGCCGATCTCGTCACACAGCGCGACGATTCGGAGATCCTCGGGTGGACTCGACGCGAGTCGGCGCAGCGGTCCGTCGCGCTGTTGCCACAGGTTCGGGTCGTCGACGATCACGAGTGTGAGCTGCCCTCCAGGGCTGTTGGCGTGGTCGTCGAGTTCCCCGGCCCACTGTGCGATGTCGGATGGCTCGCACAGCACCCGGGGTCGACCGTTCGAGCGCAGGTGTGGGAACCACTTCGACCAGTCCCAGGAGGCGACGTGGTCGTGCCGCGCGATGATGACGACACCGAGGTCGGCCGGGCCGTGCCGAGTCGCGAGGTCGACCAGCAGCGTCCTCGCCAGTGCCGTTCTGATGTCGTCGGCGCCGAGGAAGGCGATCGCGCGCACCTCGGCCAGATTCAACTCGACGACATCAGGCGGGAGGTCGACGGTGCAGCGGTAGCCGATGGTGGCGCAGAACGCGCCGGCCGCGGAACGTCGGTGCTGCCAGAGTGTCGGCCTCGCGAGCACCGCGTCCTGGACTGCATCGACGACCGGGAGTCGCAGGTGTCCGGTGTCGCGCAGCGGAGGCCTGTTGAAGGCCACGGTGCCGTCGAGGTTCGCTGGAGCGAGTCGCCGCCCGGCCGGTTTCGAGTCGTGATCGACCACGAACCCGCGGTCGGCGATGATCATCACCTGCTCCTGCCACACGGTCGGCGTGTCGACGAGCGCCCCGTCGGCGCGGAGTTCGTTGCCGCCCTCGGCCGGAGCGAGCGTGACCTGGGCTCCGGCATCGATCGTGATCTCGAACTTCGGTGTGTCGACCGTTGCGGCTTCGAGCTGATCGGCCGTCAAGCGACGTCCAGGTCCGATGCGGAATCGGCCGGGGACGAGGCGGCGGATCCGACCCGCTCCCGGCCCGGCGACCTGCAGCAGCCGGACGACCTCGTTGACCGCCTGCGGGGCCGGTGGGTCGGTGACGATCGTCGAACCGATCACCAGGCCGACCTCGTCGAGCCGAGTCGAACAGTCGACGGTGCGGTCGTCGACGAGTGCGACTCGGGGAATGGCTTGACCGGTGACCGCGCCGATCAGATCGCCCAGCGTCGCGTCCGGGGCGTGCGCGCCGACGGAGACGTCGGCGTCGCCGTGAGGTGTGCGCACGACGATGTCCATCACTGCGCACACTACGGCCCTGGTGCGTGACCGTGATCGACCGTGTCGAGCCCCCATCGGAGATTCGTGTGGTTCTTGACGAAATCTCGACATTTCGCTCAAGCCGGGCCACCGACCTGCCGATACCGAGATGTGATCCTCCGCCTCCCGATCCTCCCCTGACGTCCCGTGGCACTCTCGACCGTGTCCTGGCGCCGAGCCGTCGCCGCAGTCGCGGCGACGGTCGTTGCGCTGTTCGCCGTCATGGTGGTCGTTCGCTCCGACGGACTTCCTGCCGTCGACGCGGCGTCGGCACGGGCCACGAGCTGGTTCGTCCATCAGCAGACAGGCCGAGTCGTGCTGGTCGACGGCTACGGCGGCCGGGCGCTCGCCAGTCTCGATACGGGCGCGCAGGGCGACGAACTCTCGGTCGCGGAGGGTGGCCCGGGGGTGTACGTGCTCAACGACAGCACCGGCGAGGCGCGCGCGATCGACGCCGTCGACCTGCGTCTCGGGACGCCGTTCGGACTGACGACACTCGGCGCCGGACGAGCGATCTCCAGTGTCGGCCAAGCCGGCCTGGTCGTGGTGAATCCCGACGAGGGCGAGGCCAACGTCGTCCCGGCCGACGGTGAACCGATTCGGTTTCCCGTCGCGGCCGGACCGTCGCCGCAGATCGCCCGCGACGGTTCGATCTGGTCGCTGGTCGACGGCGACCTGCAGCGATCGACATCGTTGGGCACACAGACCACGCGGCTCGGCGTCCAGGACGACGCGAAGCTGACGATGGTCGGCAGCTTTCCGTTCGTCGTCGACCCAGCGAACCGTCGGGCACGGCTCGGAGACGGCGCATGGCAGTCGCTGCCGACCGCCGCCGATCCCAGCGAGATCCTGGCCCAGGTGCCGGGCCCGCCGGCATCGTGTGGATGGGTGGCGGCCAACGACGACCTCTGGTGCGTCTCGGCATCCGGCATCGATGAACAGTCGACGGTTCCGGGCCTGAACGTCGGCGGTGGCGACCTTCTCGCGATCGCCGGTGACGCGGCCGCTGTCGTGCGGCGGGGGCCGACTTCGATCGTTCGCTTCGACTGGCGCACCGAGCAGATACTCGGCGTCGAGGCATCGGTGCGGACGGACGCGACGCTCGCCGTCACCTCGACCGTCGACCTGATCTGGGTCGACGACGTGAGCGGCGATTTCGTCTGGGCGGTGAACCCGTGGGACATCAAGGCGATCGACAAGAATGCCCTGGGGATTCTGGTGCTCGGCGAGGACGGTGCAGTCGTCGACGCGGGAACCTCCTCGACCGGTGACAATGCCGCGGCCGACAGCGGCGCCAGCGCACCCGATGTGCGCGAACCGGACAACAACGGCATCGACGATCCCCCGGTTGCGGTCGACGACCCCGTGACGGCGCGGTCGGGGGCATCGGTTCCCGTCCAGGTGACGGCGAACGACTACGACCCCGACGGCGAAGCGATCGCCGTGTCGGCGGTCGGTGTCCCGGGCCACGGCTCGGTCGACATCGGTACCGCGACCGACGTCGTCTACACGCCGGATCCCGGCTACGTCGGCGTCGACCGTTTCGAGTACACGATCGTCGACGGCAACGGAACCGAGGCCACCGCCTCGGTGATCATCGAACTGCTCGCCGCCGGCGCGACCAACAAGCCGCCCGTCGGAGTGAAGGACGAGGCGCAGACCGGCGCGGGCGTGCCCGTCGTGATCGACGTATTGCTCAACGACGTCGACCCCGAACGTGATGCGCTGGCGCTGGGTTCATTCTCGCCGCCGCCGAGCGTCGGCCAGGCTTCGCTCGGCGAGGTCACCGAGACCAAGGGTCCGTCGGGCCTCCCGGCGCTGCTGTTCACGCCGACCGAGGGATTCGAGGGGGCCGCCACCTTCTCCTATCGCCCGGTCGATGCCCTGCAGGCGGTCGGCGACGACGTCGAGGTCCGTGTCGAGGTCGCCCGCGCCGGTGACGTGAACCGCCCGCCGGTGGTGCGTCCCGACGCTGTTCGACTGCGGCGCAATGTCACGACGCCGCTGCCGGTGCTCGTGAACGACCTCGACCCCGACGGCGATCCGTTGACGCTGACGGTGATCACACCGCTTCCGGCGGGACTCGACGTCGAGATCCGGGGTGAAGAGCTGTCGATCACGGCACGTGCGGGCGCGGCGAAGCTGGCTCCGTTCGAGTACTCCGTCGACGATGGCCGGGGGCATGTCGCCCGCGCGTGGGTCCTCGTCGTGGTGATCGACGACCTGGAGCCGAACCGGCCCCCGGTCGTCACCGGCGACACCGACAAGGTCGTCGTGGGACAGTCGATCCAGCTCGACGTGACCGCGAACGACACCGACCCCGATGGCGACCCGTTGACGGTGGTGTCGGTCACGCAGCCGGACAACGGAGGCGGCCAGGCGGTCGTGTTCTCGCGCAACTCGATCCAGTTCTCGCCGGCGCCGTTGGTCGAGGACGCCGGGCAGGTCACCGCTCGCTTCACGTACACCGTGACCGATGGCTTCGGCCACGAGGTCGCGGGCGACGTCACGATCACCGTGCTTCCCGAGCCGCTCAACGAGCCGCCCTACGCACGCGACGACTCGACGTTCACCTATGTCGACGTGCCGGTGACCATCGATGTCCTGCGCAACGACGGCGACCCGTCGGGGGGCCGGCCCGCGATCGTCGGGCGACCGGGCTGTCCGTCGGGCGGTCAGGCGACCGTGACCGCCGACAGCCAGGTTCGATTCGACCCGCCGCCCGGTCGCTCAGGGGCATTCCGATGCACCTACGAGGTGACGGCTCGCGGCGGGACCGCATCGGCCTCGATCATCGTGTCGGTGCGCGAGCCCGAGATCACGAACGTCGCGCCCGAGACCGTCGACGACACGCTCACCGTCGAGGTGGGCGAAACGGCCTCGATCAATGTGGTCGCGAACGATCGCGATCCCGACGGCAGCGACGCGAGTCTGACCCTGGTGTCGTCGACGGCGCCGACGCTCGGGACCGCGACGCGTGCGGGGAACACGATCGTCTTCACCGCTGGGTCGGTCACCGGTACGACCACCATCAACTACCAGGTCGCGGACGTCGAGGCGGCGGTCTCGCTGGGTCGGCTGAGCGTGACGATCACCAATCGTGCGAACATTCCGCCGATCGCGGTCGGCGACGCACAGTCGATCTACGGTCCGGGAACACCTCAGCAGTTCCTCGTGCTGGCGAACGACAGCGATCCGGACGAGACCCCAGGCGGGCTGTCGGTGGCCTCGGCATCGCTCGTGTCGGGTGACGCCACCGTGTCGGTTGCGGGCTCGATCGTGACGATCACACCCTCGCCGGCGTACATCGGCCAGGTGGTCGCCTCGTACACGATGCGTGACGGTGCCGGCCTGACCGCGACGGCGAGCATCGTGCTGACGATCCAGAAGCCGTTGAACCGGCCACCCGATGCTCGCGACGACGCGGCCGAGGTGGTCAACGGAGGGTCGGTGACCACCTCGGTGCTCTTCAACGACAGCGATCCCGATGGTGACCCGTTGACGATCAGCATCGTCGGGGCCCCCGACAGTTCGCTCGGTACGGCCTCGCTCAATGCCGACCGCACGATCTCGTTCACCGCAGTTCCGGGTGCATCGGGTACGGCGTCGGTGACCTACCAGGTGGCGGACGCCGAACTGACCGACACCGCCGTGTTGCGCATCGTCGTGCGCGCCTGCACCGAGTCGACGCCGGTGGCGAACGACGGATTCCTCACGACCGGCTACCAGCAACCGATCGCCGTCGACCTCGCAGCGTTCGGTTCGGGGGGCACGATCGTCGACGTGGCCGGCCCAGCCGGCTACGACAACGGCGTCTACACGCCCCCCGCCGGTGAGAACGGAAACGTGGCGATCACGTACTCGGTGGTCAACAGTTGTCGCCTGCGAGCGTCCGGTCGTGTGACCATCGACGTCAATCAGGACCCGAAGGCGCAACCCAAGTCGCTCTCCGCCTTCCGCGGCGACTCCGTGGTCGTCCCGGTGAGTGACCTCGCGACCGACGCCGAACCCTTGACGATCACCGGCAGCGCCGCAGCACCCTCATGGGTCGCGACCGAGCCCACGCGGCTCGTCGTCGAGCCGCCGCTGTCTGTCGCACCGGGGCGCTACACGTGGACCACGACCGTGCGCGACCCGGGCGGACTGTCGGCGGTGGTCTCGGTGGCCGTCACCGTGCAGAATCGGCTGCCCGTGGCCGTCGACGACACCGCCGACGTGTCCGGTGGGGTCCCCGTCAGATTCGCGATCCTCGACAACGACACCGACGCGGATGCGACTGGCGGCAACGCCGGTCTCGTCATCCAGGGCATCTCGAGCAGCGTGATCACGTTCACGAATGGCTCGACCGGAACCGTCACGGTCGATCCGGCCGGCCGTGCCGTCACGATCGATCCGCAGGCCGGGCTCGGAACCGCGACGTTCACCTACAGCATCCGCGACGCCGACGGCGGCGTGTCTGCTCCGGCGACGGTCACGGTCAAGGGGCCGCGGCTGAACAACGTTCCGTTCGCCCGGGACCAGGACGTGGCGCTGACCATTGGCGAGTCCCGAGTGTTGAACCTCGATGTCGGTGATGCCGACGGCGATCCGTTGACCGTCATCGAGTTGAGTTCCCCGAGGCGCGTCTTCGCGGAGGCGAACGGGCTCACGCTCACGCTCCTGGTGTTCAGGACAGGGACCTACACGGTGACCTACCGCGTGACCGACGGCGAGGCGGCCTCGACCATGGCGACGGTGACGATCGTGGCGAGCGACCCCGCACCACCGACGACGATCCCGCCGTCGACGACGGTGTCGCCGCCATCGACGACCGTGGCGCCGTGACGTCTGCGCTCAGCGCGTCAACGGTGACCGCGTCGCCGGTCGCAGCGACCGGAGGCTGAGTCGCCACCGAAGCCGTTGCCAGCGTGTGCGAACGGTTGCCATCGCGGTATCGACCGAGTCGAGACATTTGGCGGCGTCATCGGCCAACAGGTCAGGGTGTTCGGGGGAGCCGTAGGTCGCGGCGCTCGAGAGCTTCGAGAGCCGATGGAGTTCGCGACGTCCGTCGGCGACGAGCGGTTCGCCTCGTCTCGCGATCTCGGCATCGGTCGCGGAGTTGTCGATGTCGAGGCCGGCATCGACGAGCGCATCGGTGGCCGATGCCCATGCACCCCGTATCCGATCCGCCGGGCTCGGCGCGGTCAGCCGCCGCCGCTTCCGGCGTTGCTTGACGGCGAGGATCAACCCGGCCGCGAGCACGAACGGCAGCATCAGCACCGTGATTCCGGCAACCCCCCGAAGGGTCCAGGTCACGATCGTCGACAGTGCACCGTCGGTTGTCGTCGCGGTGGTGTCGTCGGTCGCCGTCGTGTCGTTCTCGGGGTCGGGCGGGGGTGCGATCGGTGGTTGTGGCGCGGCCGGGGTCTGCACCTGGGGATCGGGCGGTGGTGGTGCGCCGTCGGTGGATTCCTCGGCGGGGACCGGATCGAAGGACAACCAACTGCCATCGGTCAGCTGGACCTCGGGCCACACGACGGCGTCGGACGAACGCAAGTCGAGGCTCCCGGCCGGCGACGGTGGAGTGGTGTCGGTGATGACGAAGCCGGTGGCGACCCGGGCCTCGATGCCGAGGGAGCGGGCGAGCAGCACGAATGCGGTGGCGAACTGTTCGCGGGTCCCGCGCTGGGTGTCTCGGAGGAATCGGTCGATGAGCGCCTGCTGCAACCCACCTCCCTGTACCTGGCTGTCGAGCACGAAGTCATCGCGCAGCGTCGTCTCGAGTCGTGTCAGCTGATCGATGGGGGTGCCACTACCTGCGAGAGCGACGGCGAGTTCGGTGAGGCCCGACGACGACTCGTCGACGAGCCGCGTGGCGACGCCCTGCTCGATCGCACCGCTGATCGTCGGCGCCACGTTGGCGACCACCGCCACGTTCGTTCCGGCTTCGACGCGCTCGGCGAGGCGCACCACGGTGCGGTCGGCATCGGTCTCGACGGGGGCGTCGACCGACACCGGTGCTCCGGTCAACGGGACCAGCGTGAGGTTGTCGTCGAGGAAGCTGATGTCGGCACTCACCGTTGGCCCGGTGACGGGGCCGAGCGTGTTGCCGATCGGGCGCAGCGTGAGGGTCGGCGACCACCGCCGACCGTCGTAGCTCTCGAGCGCGGCCGTCCGCCACCGCAGGGGAAGGGCGCCTCCTTGCCTGGATGTCACGACGTGGAGGGTCCGCACAGGATCGAGCTGTCGAAGCGCGATGGTCGCCTCGATGGGATCGAGCAGCGGCGCGGTCTGTTCGGCGGGGTCGTTGCGGCGGGGGTCGGCGCGAGCGGTCAGCGACACCGGAATGGCGACGGTGACCACGAGGGCGACGGCGATCAGGATGAGCGGGACGAGGCGCCGTTCACCGCGCAGCAGCACGATGCGGTCGTGGAGGCTGCCTTCGTTGTGCAGCATGGCGAATACGATCGAGACGCCGGCCAGGAGACCGAGCCACCACCAGTCGACGCCGAGCGGCGCGCTGAGTCCCACGGCGGCGATGTAGACCGCGATCAGCGGTGCGAGCGGAAGGAGATGAACTCGGCGCCTGCTCGCCAGCTCGGAGCTGACGGCGGTCGCCGTGGCGATCACCGCGGCCACGGTGCCGATCAGTTCCGGGGTCGAGGGGCTCGGCCAGTCGGTCGACAGCAGGCCCTGGACGCCGGAGCTGAACGCGTCGACCAGGTCACCGACACCACCGTCATTGACCGCGACGGCGATCGCAGCCGAGGCAATGACGGCGATCGCTGCACCACCTGCCCGGATCCATCCGCGACGACCCAGGAGGAGCACGGCGATCGCTGCAGGTGCGAGCGGCGCCGCGAGCAGCGCCCACTCGAACTGATCGAAGATCCCGCAGGCGGCGGCGCCGACGACGACGTAACCCGCGAGGAGCAGGGCGATGCGTGCTCTCGCGAGGCCCGGTCCCGGGCCGGGCTCGAACGGTTCGGTCATCCCCAGGTCCGCCATCGTCTGACGAACTCGCGTGCGTCCGTGGCGGCGAGGACGATCCCGACGCCGCTGGTCGCTGCTTCGCCGATGCGGACGACCGATGTCCTCTCCGAGGTCGCGAACGAACTCGACGGGCCGGTCGGGCCGGTGATGAACACGACGGACGTCTGGTCGAATCCACCGGCGAAGAGCGCACTGATCGGCAGCAGGCTCTCGTCGTCGGACTGCTGCACCGGCGTGAGGAGATCGAGCACCGCCGCATCGGTCACCAAGGGGTTCGGTCGGCCGGCATGCTGGCGATCGGTGGTTCTGACGACGACATCGAGGCCACTGCGGATCGCGTGGATGGCGAGCGTGGCAGCGACATCGACGGCCTCCTCGAAGTCGTCCGGCGTCCCGACCGTGGGGGAGGTGTCGAGCACGACGGTGAATTCGGGCCGGCGGACCTCGACATGCTCGCGCACCATCAGCGTGCCGGTTCTCGCGGTCGTGGGCCAGTGGATCATGCGCGGGTCGTCGCCGGGGACGTACTCGCGCATCGACACGAACCCCGACATCGGATCGGCGGTGGCCCTGCGCAGTACCGACTCGTTCTCGACGACGCGTACCGCACCCTGCGGTCCGACGAGGTCGTACACCTTCGGATGGACGATGACGCTGGACACGCTGCTGTCTCGGCGCCGCCCGACGGTGAGCCAGAACGGATCGATGCGCTCGACTTCGAACGGTCCGACGTCGAAGACGCCGCGACGTCGGGTCGCGAGCGACCCGATGACGTCCTGGTCCGTATTGGGGACGACCGGCGGGACGGCGACGCGGGTCTCGGCGTCGTCGCACCGATCGATGATGGTGGCGCGCCCCGATCGGAACCGCGTTGCGTTGCGGATCCGGTAGTTGAGCACGATCGGATCGCCACGGGGTACGCGCACGGCGACGAGTCGACGGGTGACGGTGGCGCGCAGCGGTCGTTGCGACACCCACATCGCCATCAGGAGCAGTGCCCCGATGCCGACGGCGGCGATGACGACCTCCTCGTAGTTCCACCACCATCCGAAGACGGCGAGCACCACGGCGGTCAGGACTGCACCGAGCCCCGACTTCGTGAGCACGGTCAACCCTCTCGCGTACGCGGTACCGGGACGTCGTCGATGATGTCGGCCAGCACCGACTCGATGCGCGATCCGCGCAGCTCGGCCTCGGCGGTGAGGGCCATGCGATGGGCGAACACGGGTGCCGCCACGCTCTTGACGTCGTCGGGGGTCACGTAGTTCCGTTCATCGGTCGCTGCGAAGGCGCGGGCCGTGCGCAACATCGTCAGCGTGCCTCGGGTCGACACGCCGAGACGCAGGTCGGGGTGCGCGCGGGTCGCGTTGGCGATCTGCACGATGTAGTCGTTGACCGATCGGACGACTTCGACACTGTCGATTTCGCTGATCGCCCGATCGAGTTCCTCAGGATCGGTCACCGGCGACAGATCGTCCTGCGAACGATGACGGTGGAATCCGTCGAGGATCGAGATCTCGGTCTCGGCATCGGCATACCCGAGGGTCAACCGCATGGCGAACCGGTCGAGCTGGACGTCGGGCAGCGGGAAGGTCCCCTGGAAGTCGCGCGGGTTCTGCGTGGCGATCACGAAGAAGGGGCGAGGGACCAGCCGGCTGACACCGTCGGCGGTGACCTGGTGTTCCTCCATCACCTCGAGCAGTGCCGATTGGGTCTTGGGGCTGCCACGGTTGATCTCGTCGCCGATCAGGACGTTGGTGAACACGGGCCCTTCCCGGAACGTGAACGTGCTCGTGCGCTGGTCGAAGACCATCACGCCGGTGATGTCGGTGGGAAGCAGGTCAGGTGTGAACTGCACTCGCTTCCAGGTGCCGGCGATCGAGTTGGCGATCGCCTTGGCAAGGCTGGTCTTACCGGTGCCCGGCACGTCGTCGAGCAGCAGGTGGCCTTCGGTCAACAGGCAGCACAGGGCGAGACGGATCTCGGCGCGCTTGCCTCGAACGACCTGGTCGACGTTCGACAGCAGTGCGTCGGCGACTTTCGCCGCGTGAAGTGACATTGTCGTGAAGTGTAGGTCTGGGTGCACGACGCACCCGGTCACTGCTCAATCCCATTCGATACGCAGGTTCGCGATCGCGTCGCGCAGCACGGTCGCGAGCGGTCGTGACCGCGGGAGATCCGGTTCGATTCGCTCGATCGTCGGAATGTCGGGCAGCGTCGTACCGGCCGGAACGGCCATGAGGGCAACGAGTGGATCGGTGCGCGGTGCCGGCGGTTCGACCTCCCCCGGTCGCACCAACCGCAGGTGTCGTCCCGTGTCGTTCGAGTTCGTCCTCGGTTCGACCGGGTTCGTCGTGGCACCGTTCCTCGATGGCGTCATGTCGTCGATCGTCGTACGGTTTCGCCAGAGGTCGAGCAGTTCCGGTTCGAGGAGGAATTCGTCGCTGAGCACGAACATCGCGGCGACGACGTGCTTGCAGGCGTATCCGTCCCAGTTCTCGTCGTCGGGGCACGTGCAGTTCGTGCGGATGTCGCGGCGCAGCGGCATGCCATCTCCGGCGGTCACTTCGACCGCCGCGATGTACGGGGTCGAGCGCGACCCCTGGATCTCGCAGGTGACGACGCCGGGTTCGATGACGATGTCGAGCACCGAGCCGTCCTTGGCGTACTGCTTGCCGCGTCGCAGGCGTGACGGGTCGCTCATCTCGGCGGCGAGCACCTTCATCATCGTGGCGGGCAGCCGGCCGGGATGGTTGGCGCCGAACGGTTTGCGGGGCCGACTCACGAGACGATCCGATCGCGTGTCATGTATCGGCTTCCAACGTCACGAGGTCGCGCAGTTCATCGGTGGAGAGTTCCGACAGCCATGCCTCGCCGGTGCCGACCACGGCGTCGGCCAGCTTGCGCTTGTCGTCGATGACCACGCCGATGCGCTCCTCGACGGTCCCTTCGCACACGAGCTTGTGGACGTTGACGGTGCGTTCCTGACCGATGCGCCACGCCCGATCGGTGGCCTGGTCCTCCACGGCGGGGTTCCACCAACGGTCGTAGTGGATCACCTGGCTCGCGGCGGTCAGGTTCAGCCCCGTGCCGCCGGCCTTGAGCGACACGAGCAACAGCGGCGGACCCGTTCCGTCCTGGAACGCATCGACCATCCGGTCGCGGCCGAGGCGTGACACCCCTCCGTGCAGGAATGGTGGGTCGAAATGGAACTGCTCGCCGACGTGGGTGCGCAGCAGTTCGCCCATCTCGCGGAACTGGGTGAACACCAGCGCGCGCTCGCCTTGGTCGAGGAGGTCGGTGACCAACTCGTCGAAGCGGGTGAGCTTGCCGGACCGGCCGGCGAGTCGCGACCCGTCGCCGAGGGCGTGCGCCGGGTGGTTGCAGATCTGCTTGAGCCGCATCAGCGCAGCGAGCACGAGGCCGCGACGGCGCATTCCCTTGGCCTGTTCGGCGTCGGCGAGCAACTGGTCGACCACCTGCTGGTACAGGGTCGCCTGTTCGCGGGTCAGCTTGGCGTAGGCGATCTGCTCGATCTTGTCGGGCAGGTCGGGCAGGAGCCGCTTGTCGGCCTTGGTGCGCCGGAGGATGAACGGCTGGGTGATCCGGCGCAGGCGTGCCGCGGCCACCTCGTCGCCGTGGCGTTCGATCGGCGTGCCGAACTGCTCGCGGAACTTCTGGAGCCCGCCCAGCAGACCGGGGTTGACCGCGTCGAGGATCGACCACAGCTCGCTCAGTCGGTTCTCGACCGGTGTTCCAGTGAGCGCCAGCTTCTGGTCGGCGTGGAGTTGACGAACGGCGCGGGCGGCTTTCGTGTTGGGGTTCTTCACCATCTGGGCCTCGTCGAGCACGACGGTCGACCACTCGACGGCACCGAGGTGTTCGAGGTCGCGGGGCAGGAGGCCATAGGTGGTGATGACGAGCTGACGTTCGGGGTCGGAGTCGAACAGGGTGTCGTCGTCGCCGAGGCCCTGGGTGCGGTTCGCTCCGTGGTGGATCTTCACGTCGAGTTTCGGGGTGAAGCGGGCGGACTCCTGGCTCCAGTTGCGCACGACGCTGAGCGGGCACACGACGAGATGTGGTCCGGGACGTTCGAGGAGGTGGGCGAGCGTGGTGGCGGTCTTGCCGAGACCCATGTCGTCGGCGAGACAACCACCCAGGCCGAGTCTGGCGAGGAACTGCAACCACGAGAGGGCCCGGCGTTGGTAGTGGCGGAGCTCACCGACGAACTCCGGTGATTCATGGGTCTCGTCGAGGCGCTCGTCGGGGAGACCGGCCAGCAGGTTGCGCACCCACTCGGTATCCGCGGACGTCGAGTCGTACGCGTCGCGCACCGAGATCGCCGGCGAGTCGCCGTCGTCGCCGAGCTGACCGTCGTTCGCGAGCCGCAACAACTCGAGCGGCGTCACTTCGCGCTTGCTGGCTCTGAGCTCGGTGAGCTTGGCCCGCTTTCGACGCAACTCGTCGGCGTCGATGCGCACCCATCGTTGACCCGTGTGGAGCAGTGTGGCGCCGGCCTCCTCGGCCCGGGCGATCTCGGCCTCCGAGATCTCTTCGTCGCCGATCACCAGCTTCCACTCGACGAGCGCTTCCTTGCCGAACTGTTTGCGTCGATCATCGGCCGGCGCGGGGGTCGCCTCCCCGGCGACGCCGACGCGTGTTCGAATGAGGCGCTCAGGCCCGATGAGCTCGACCCCGAGACGTTCCAGCTCGACCGGAGCGATGTCGAGGAAGTCCTCGGCGACGTCGAGTTCGAGTTCGACCTGGGTCGGTTCGTGTTGGAGTGCGAGATCGGCGAGACCGGGCACGATCGGTGCGATCTGCTCGACCGTGGCGCCGATCAGCTCGGCGAGGAGGCCGAGGTGTTGTTCGCCCTTCGCGACCTCCACGGCGGTGTCGTTGCGCTCCCAAACGTCGTTGGCCGAACACCATCGAGCGCTGTCGTTGTCGTCGACCAGTTCGATCCGTACGACCCACGGGTCGAGCGCATCGTCGGAGATCAACAGACGAAGTCGCGGGATGACGACCGGTTCGCCGTCGACGCGGCGTCGGTGCCGGTCGAGTTCGTCGCGGAGTTGTCGCAGTGCAGTGTCGAAGTCGTCCGTGCCGCCGCGGACGACATGGTCGGGCTTCGCGAGCGCGCCGAAGACCGCCCGAAGCGCCTGGACCACCGGTGTGCGTTGACGACCGAGGTCGGCCTTCCAGCCGTACTGCTGGAGGAAGCTGCGGGCGATTCCGTCGACCAGCTGCGAGTAGATGCTGGTGGCGTCGGCGCTCGACCCGGCGGTGCAGATCGGCGGCATCGACGCGCCGAGCGCGGCCAACACCTCGTCGATCGCTGGCGTCGTCACCGGTCGCCAGCGGGCCACGGTGAACGGCCCCTCCTCGACGACAGCGGGCAGGATGCGTCCTGCGGACACGGTGCGCCGTGCGAGTTCGGCGACGCGTGCGAACCAGGCGAGCGAGTCGGACAGGTAGGGGTCGTCGGGGAGATCCGACAACCAGACCGCGGTGCCCATCGCATCGAGCTGGACCGATGAGGCGTGGAGCGTGGGTTGTTCGTCGAGGCCGATGCTGATACGCCCGACCGCGCCGTAGGAGGTGGGGCTGTCGTGCCAGCCGGTCCGGCGCCCGTCGTCGCCGAGAATGCGGAACCCGCCGTAGAGCCACGCCATCGAGGCGGTGTCGATCCCGTTCCAGCCCCAGACGTGCAGGGCCCCGCTGCGCCAGGTCCCCTGCGCCACGTGTGGCGGTCGGTGACGCGACATCGTGGACATCCTCCCGACGCTACCCAGGGGCTGTCACCGTCGGCGCCGATGCGGCCGTTGGGTGGCGCTGAGCCGACGATTGGCGCCGAGCTGGGCGGGCGGCAGCGGCAGGGGTCTGGGTGTCAGATCCCGGGTGTGACGTTTGCGCCCGAGAAGTCGCGCAGCGCGTCGGCCATCGCGGCCCGCGCATATTCGGAGGTCATCATCGCGTCGACGGCGGGGATCGAGGTGTGCGTCTGGCCGGCGCACTGCAGGTGTTGTACCGCGACGCCTGCGTCGGCGAGGGCCGCCGCGTAGGCGTTGCCTTCATCGCGCAGCGGGTCGAACTGGCAGGTGATCACCAGTGCCGGTGGAAGGCCCGAGAGGTCGGGGGACTGCAGCGGCGACGCCTTCGGATCGGCGCGGTCGGCGGGGTCGCAGTACTCGTTCCAGAACCAGTCCATCACCGACGCAGTCAGCCCGTAGCCGTCGGCGTTGTCGGTGTACGACGGACGCTTGGTCGTCCCGTCGGTCACCGGACACAACAACACCTGGCCGCTGACGGCCGGCCCGCCGGCGAGCTGCGCCTGTTGGGCGGTCACCGTCGCCACATTCGCCCCGGCGCTCCACCCCGCGACCGCGAGTCGGCCGGGCATCCCGCCGAGTTCCTCGGCATGGTCGGCGATCCAGGTCGCGGCGGCGAGTCCGTCGTCGGCCGCCGCCGGGAATCGAGCCTCGGGGGCGTGACGGTAGTTGACCGACACCACGATCGAATTCGAATGCACGCACAGGTATCGGCACAGTGGATCGTCCGAGGTCGCGCTGCCGAGCACCCAGCCGCCGCCGTGGTAGTAGACCGTGATCGGATGCGGCCCGTCGGTGGTGGGTCGGTACAGGCGGTACTCGAGTGGGGTGCCGTCGGCGCTGGGGAGCGTGCCGTCGACGATCTCGCCGACCTCGGGTCCGGGCGGCATGGCCGCGCCGGCAGCGTCCATGAACGCGCGGGCGCCTTCGACGCCCATCGTCTCGATGGGCGGCAGACCCATCTCCGCCATGGTCTCGAGCATGACCTGGACGTCGGGGGCCAGCGGGCGGATGATCCCGTCGTTGACCTGACGTCCGTTCGGGCCGGCGAGGGCGAAGCCGAGGTAATCGCGTTCGACGACCTCGTCACACGTCACCCGGTATCGCCCGACGCCGCCCGGGTACGGCAGGAACACCTGCGGCTTGCCGGGCACATTGACACCCATGTACCACGAGTTCGCAGTCGGCATCAGGGTGAGACCGGCGAACGCGTTGCTGTGCTCCACCCACTTGGTCTCGGCCAGTTCGGTCGGCTCGATCGTGTCGAGGTCGTGCTCGCGCAGATGCCCCAGGGCATCGGCGATCCAGTCGACGTGCTGCTCGATCGACACCATCATGTTCGACAGCACCGACGGGCTGCCTGGACCGGTGATCATGAACAGATTGGGGAACCCGGAGGTCATCAGCCCGAGGTAGGTGATCGGGCCATGCGCCCACTTCTCCTTCAACGTCAGGCCGTTGCGGCCGGTGATGTCGACGCTGACGATCGCGCCGGTCATCGCGTCGAAGCCGGTCGCGAAGACGATCGCGTCGAACTCGAACGACTCGCTCGCGGTGTCGAGGCCCGTCTCGGTGATCGTCGAGATCGGATCCTTGCGGAGGTCGACCAACCGGACGTGAGCAAGGTTGTAGGTCTCGTAGTAGTTCGTGTCGAGGCAGGCCCGCTTGGTGCCGACGTAGTGGTTCGTCGGGCACAGGGCCTCAGCGGTCACCGGATCGTCGACGATCGAGCGGATCTTGTCGTGGAGGAACCGACGAAGCGTGTCGTTCGAGTCGGCGTTCGTCAACGTGTCGTTGAAGGTGCCGCCGACGCTGAGCAGCTCGCTGCGTTCCCACATCGCCTCGTAACGAGCGAGTCGTTCCTCCTCGGACACCATCAGCGCGCCGTCGAGGGGTGTCGGCATCGGAACCCCGGCACCGGAGTGGCGTGCCTCCTCGCGGTACGCATCGGGATCAGCGCGGAACGCCGCCATCCGCTCGTCGGAGATTGGGCCGTTGCGTGCGGGGATCGAGAAGTTCGGGGTTCGCTGGAACACGGTGAGCTGCTCGGCCTCGGCGGCGATCAGCGGGATCGACTGCACGGCGGACGAGCCGGTGCCGATGACGGCGACGCGCTTGCCGGTGAAGTCCACGCCCTCGTGCGGCCATGTGCTGGTGAAGTACACCTCGCCGGTGAAGCGATCGGTACCTGCGATGTCGGGGACCTTGGGCATCGACAGGCATCCGGTGGCCATGACGTAGTACCGGCACGAGACGTCGTCGCCGGTGTCGGTGCGGATCGTCCAGCGATTGGTGTCGTCGTTCCACTCGGCCGAGGTCACCCGCGTGTTGAACCGCATGTCGCGCCGCAGGTCGTGCTTGTCGGCGACGAACTGGGCGTAGCGCAGGATCTCGGGTTGGGCGGCGTAGCGCTCGGACCAGGTCCATTCCTGCTGGAGTTCGGGGTCCCAGCTGTAGGAGTAGTCGACCGACAAGATGTCGCACCGGGCGCCGGGATACCGGTTCCAGTACCAGGTCCCGCCGACGTCGTCGGCGGTCTCCAACACGACCGCGCTGAAGCCCGCCCGCCGCATCCTGACCAACTCGTACATGCCGGCAAATCCGGCCCCCACGATCACCACGTCGACGTCGGTGCTGCTCTCGGTCATCGAATGTCCCCTTCGATCGGTGTCCGCCGCATTGTCGCATCCCGACACTCCCGCAGCAGATGCGGAGCACCGCCCTCGATCACCCCGAACCCACCACCCCGAACCCACCACCCCGAAATTCGGAGCCAACGTCGCGCTCACCGCAATCTCCGCTCCGAATTTCGGGATTGAGGAAGGGATGGGGGAGAGATGAGGTTGATCGGCGACGAATTGCGAGACTGCGGGGATGGCAGCGATCTCGCACAACTTGGTCATCCTGCTGCGCGGCGTCAACGTCGGCGGCCACAACAAGTTGCCGATGGGTCAGCTGCGCGAGATCGCAACCGACGCTGGGTTTGCCGACGTGCGGACCTACATCCAGAGCGGCAACCTCGTGGCCTCGACCGACCTCGATCCGGCTGGGGCCGCGGATGTGCTCGCCGTTGCGATCCGGGCAGCGACCGGTCTCGAGGTACCCACGATCGTGCGCACGGCGGACCAGTGGGCCGACCTGATCACTGCCGACCCTTTTCCCGACGCCGTCGATCGCGGCACCCATGTGCACGTCATCCTGTTGCCGGTATCGGTGTCCGCTGCGATCGCCGCATTCGACGCGGCGGCCTTCGCTCCGGAGGAGATGGCGGTCGTCGGCTCGGAGATCTATCTCCACCTTCCCGACGGCATGGGTCGCTCGAAGCTGGCGGTCGCTGTCGGCCGCATTCCCGAGGTTGCCGCGGGAACGGCGCGCAACTGGAACACCGTGGTGAAGTTGGCCGAGCTCGTCGCGTCCTGACCCGTCTCGAGACG
>JAHENF010000024.1:0-19903 GCA_024643255.1 Ilumatobacteraceae bacterium | reverse complement strand
CGTCTCGAGACGGGGGAGGGCGTGGAGTCAGACGGTGACGGGTTCGTTGACGTCGGCGAGGAGGTCGACGGAATGCAGACGCTCGTCGATCGTCGGCGACGAGTGCGCGGTGATCAGTTCGTCGACGCCGGCGAGCGCAGCGAACTCGTCGAGGTACGCCTTGACCTTCTCCGGCGTTCCGACCGCGGAGTAGTGCATCATCTGGGCGATCTGCTGCCCTTGCGGCGAACGCAGGAGGGCATCGGCCTCGTCGTCGGACAGGTCACGTCCCGGTGTGACGAACCGCGCGATCCGCCAGCGACGGACGGTCTCCCACTGGGCCTGCGCGTCGTCGTCGGTGTCGGCGGCGATGACGTTGACCCCGGCGATGGCGTACGGCTCGGCGAGCTGTTCCGACGGGCGGAACTCGCGCCGGTACAGCGCCATCGCATCGAGCAGGGCGCCAGGCGCGAAGTGCGAGGCGAACGCGTACGGCAGCCCGAGCTGGGCGGCGAGCCGCGCACCGAACAGCGACGAACCGAGGATGTAGAGCGGCACATTCGTCCCTGCGCCGGGCACCGCGTCGACGCCGGGGATCCTCGACTCGCCGCGGAGGTAGCCCTGCAACTCGAGGACGTCTTCGGGGAATCGATCGGACGAGTGGGCGTCGCGCCGCATCGCTCGCATCGTGTTCTGGTCGCTTCCCGGCGCTCGTCCGAGCCCGAGGTCGATCCGGCCCGGATGCAATGTCGCGAGCGTGCCGAACTGTTCGGCGATCGTCAGTGGCGAGTGGTTCGGCAGCATGACCCCGCCGGCCCCGAGGCGGATCGTCGCCGTGTGGGCGGCGACGTGGGCGATCAGGACGCTCGTCGCCGACGACGCGATCGACGCCATGTTGTGGTGTTCGGCGTACCAGACGCGCTCGTAGCCCCGGGATTCTGCTCGTCGGGCCAGCGCAACACTGTTCGAGAACGCGTCGGCCGCTGTCTCGCCGCGCCCGACGATCGCAAGGTCGAGGATCGACAATGGCCCGTGCATCTTGTCAATGATGCCGCCGGATCCTCCGGTCCGCGATGTCCGAACGGTTCCGCTCACCGCGGTTCGGTCCGCGTCGCAGCGAGGAGGTCCGTGAAACCGTCTCGCATCGGTCCGATCTGTGACAGCACCTGTGTGAGCTGTCGTTCGAGCAGCTGCCCGCCACGATCGGTGAGTTCGACGACGACGGCTCGCCGATCGGATTCGACGTCACTGCGCCGGACGATCAGACCGCCCTTCTCGAGGCGCCCGAGCAGGAGCGTGACGCCGCCGCTCGACAGCCCGGTCCGATCGATGAGCTCACGTGGTCGCGTCCGTTCGGGCCCGGCGGCGCTCGACAGGACGACGAGGGTCTTTCCCGGTGAGGGATCCTCGGGCTCGACCGATGCGAGGGCGTCCATGAGCAATGCGCCCAAACGGCCGATCAGGTCGAGCTGGGCGACGGGGCTGAGAGCGTCCGTTCGCTCGCGCCGTGCGCGACCAACCGTCTGGAGGAGCCGGACGAGTTCGGCCAGGACGGGTTGTTGGCGGACCAACGACCGAGCTGCCGCCATTCCGGCCTGGCTGACCACTTCATCACCTTGCGCCGTGAGTCCGACAGTGGCGCCACGCCGGTCGTGTGCCACGTTGCCGTAGGTCCTGTGGACCAGTTCCGCCGACTCGAGGCGTTCGAGCAGGTTGCTGAGGCCGCCTCGGGTCAGCCTCGTCGGGCCCAGGAGCGCGCGCGGTCGCAATCGTCCGTGGATCGCGAGCGCACCGAGGACGGCGACATCGGTATTGGATGAGATCTCGCCGTGCCCTGCGTTCTCGATCGCACGCGTGACCTCGACGCCGAGCGCGCTGATCTCCAGCACGATGCGCCGGGTGAGTTCATGCACCGTGGGGTCGAGTGGCAGCGGCGCGCCGGGAGGCGCAGTCACCACGTGCGATCGGTCACGCCGGCCTTGCTCACCCTTCCCGTCGTGCTCTCGTTGCCGGAAGCCGGGAATCCCATCATCGGCTCGCGCCGCAGGAGTGTCATCACGTGTTGAAGAACTCCTTCGCCTTGTCGGTGCCGAACAGGAAGTACAGCACGACGAGCGCGCCGACGATCGTGCCGACGGCGCTGGCCTGCCTTGCGGAATCGAGCTTGACGAGCGCGTAGATGCCGGATGCGATCTGGGCGGCCTCGACCAGACCGATCAGCGCGCGTGCGATCCGGCTGCCGTTCAGCAGACCGAACGCCAGGAACATGGACAGGGATCCGATCACCAGGAGGGCGATCCCGAATCCCGTCGCCTGCGATGACGTGATGCCGGAGTCGGCGAGGAACGTCGCGTCATTGCGATCGATCAACACGGTGAGGCCGATGATTGCTTGGAATGCTCCGACGACGATCATCACGATCGAGATGATCGTCACGAGGAATGGGCGTTTCATGGTGTTGTCTCCTGTTCGTTTGAACGGTTGTTGTGGGTGGAGCTGGTGACGAGGTCGATCAGCAGGATCAATCCGGCGGCGAGCGCGATACCGATCGCTCCGCCTCCGATCACGTCGAGGGGGTTGTGGGCGCCGAGGTAGACGCGGGCGATCGCGTTGAGCGAGGCGATCACGATCGGCATCCAGCGCCACGGACTCGGGAGCACGGCCCACAGCAGTGCGGCAACACCCCAGGCGATGATCGCGTGGCCGGACACGAACGACAACCCGTCGAGCGGGACGTCGCCGCGGAAGTGGCCGCATGTCGGATCGAATGCCTTCGCGTCGGTCGCTTCGTATCCGCAGATCGTGGTGCCAGGTCGCTCACGTTCGACCAACTGTTTCACCACACCCTTCTCGACGAGCAGTTTGAGCGGCACGAACACGACGAGCGCGAGCGCGAGCCACCACTGCTTGAACGCCGCGGCGACGATCGCGACGCCGAGCGGCACGAACAGCAGCCCGGCCAGTTGGAACACCCACATGGGGGCCTCCAACCAGTCGGGGAGGTCGTTGATCGCGTGGAAGATCCCCTGTTCCCAGCCCGGAACGTGGCCGGATGATGCGACGATCCCTGCCAGCACTGCGACCACCAACGCGGCGATGCCGGCGATCGCCCAATCGCGCCGATCGATCGTCATCCGAGGTCCTCGGCGGAGGGGCGGTCGAGGACGTCGACGAGTCCGAGCGCACCGAGCGCGACCAGCACGCCGAAGCTCCAGCCCCCCACGACGTCCGCAGGGAGGTGAACGCCATGGACGATGCGAGCAAGCCCGACCAGAACGACCACCACGGCGAGGAACGGGCGCCACCGTCGGGGAAGTGCCGCCATGGCCATGATCGCTGCCGTCGCCGCGACGGCGCTGTGGCCCGACACGTACCCGAGCCCCGTGCCGTTGCCTTCGCGCACGATGATCTCGGGCAGATACGTCAGTGGCCGGTCGCGTTGCACGATGCGCTTCACGCCCTTGGCCCCGAACCATGCGACGAGGCCCGCAAGCACGGTCGCGCCGCTCAACAGCCAATCGCGCTTGAACACGGCGATCGACACTGCGACCACGATCGGGCCCCCGAGTGTGCCTGCCTGCATGACCGGGTAGAGCACGGTGGCCAGCGAATCCGGTGCGTCATTGATCCATTCGGTGAGACGGAGCTCCCACTCCGGGATCGGATCACGAGTGGCGACGACGTACGAGGCGCCGAGGCCGGCACCGGCGATCCCGGCGAGGATGCCCGGTGCCTTCAGACCGCCCCAGCGTGATCGGGTCGACGGCGCGTTCTGCATCGCAGCATTTCACCACAAGTTGCTGGTCGGTGATGCTTTCCGGGTAAGAATCATGCTCACCGTGCGTCGAGTCGCACGCTGGACCCGAGGATCGAATGACTGCCAACGCCGCCACAGACGCTCCGATGCCTCACCGTCACCTGTCCGACATCACCGGGCTGGGGTCGCGTGAGGAAGCCACCCGTGGCTACGTCCGCTCGCCGGAGGACGTGCTGCGCATCGTGGTGTTCGCCGCCGCCACGGTCTTGATGATGGCGCTCACCCGGTGGGCGCAGGACTCGATCACCGGGTTCGAAGGGGACCTGGTCGACATCCTGGGGTTCATCAGCCCGACCATCGAGCGGGTGATCAAAGGAGGTCTCGAGATCCTGGTGGGTCTGGTCGGCGTGGGGATCCTGCTCATCCCCCTGATCAACCGCCGTTACCGGTTGTTCGGCTACACCTTTGCGGCGAACACGCTCGCCACGATTCTCATGCCCCTCGTGCAGCATGTCGTCGACCGGGAGGCCTCGGCCCGTGTCGTCAACCAGCTGGCCGATCGCGCCGGTATCGAGGCCGCGACGACATCGAGTTCCATCGGCATCGCAACGATGGCGGCCTCGTTCATCGTGTTGGCGCCGTTCGTGTCGCGGCGATGGCGACGCTCGGGAGTGGTCATCATCACGACGGTCACGTTGCTCACGATCGTCGTGTCGTTGCGGCTGCCGGCCGATGCGATCCTCGCGCTCCCGTTGGGTGCGCTGTGCGGCACGGCGATACTGCTGGCCTTCGGTCGTCCCGACCGTCGCCCCACACTCGACGCGATCAAGGCAGCGCTCCGCGACGCGGGGCTCCCGGCGTCCGAGGTTCGTCAGGCAAAGGTCGACGCGCGCGGGTCGACCCCGTACTTCGCGACGCTCGATGACGGCAGCGAACTGTTCGTCAAGGTCCTCGGGGCGCAGGAGCGCGCCGCCGATCTGCTGTTTCGGATCTACCGCTTCTTCCGCCTGAAGAACGTCGGCGACGATCGCCCGTTCTCCTCGCTCCGTCGCACGATCGAGCACGAAGCGCTCGTCGCGCTGATGGCCCGTGACGTCGATGTCCGAACACCTCGTCTGCGAGGTGTCGTCGACGTCGGCGCCGACTCGATGCTGCTCGCCTACAACATGATCGACGGTCGTTCGCTCGATGGTCTCGACCCCGACGCCGTCACCGATGACCTGATGACCAGGATCTGGCAGCAGGTCGGGATCCTGCGTCGACATCGCATCGCCCATCGCGACCTGCGTCGTGCGAACGTCTTCGTCGGCGACGATGGCGTGCCGTGGATGATCGACTTCGGGTTCTCGGAGGTCGCCGTTCCGGACGATCTGCTCGACGCCGACGTCGCGCAGTTGCTCGCGTCGCTCGCCGTCGTGGTCGGCCCTCAGCGGGCGGTGACCGCCGCGATCGACGCGCTCGGCACCGAAGCGGTCGGTGAGGCGCTCCCACGACTCCAGATCCGTGCGTTGAGCGGCGCCACTCAGACGGCGGTCAACGACCACAAGGGACTGCTGAAGGAGCTGCAGGACGAAGTGGTCGAACGCTGCGGCATCGACCACGTCGAATTCGTCCAACTCGAACGTGCGAACCGCAAGACGATCGTCACGATGGTCGCCCTGGTGCTGGCCACGTACTTCTTGTTCCCGCGGTTCGCCGATCTTCCCGGCATCGTCGATCAGATCCGCGGCGCGCAGTGGTCGTGGACTCCCCTGGTCATCCTCGCCTCGGTGCTCACGTACATCGGCGCATCGATCAGCCTCGCCGGATCGATCCCGGACCGGTTGCCGCCTGGCCCGCTGGTCACCTCGTCGTTCGCGTCGTCGTTCGCGTCGAAGCTGGCGCCCGCCGGTCTCGGCGGGATGGCGCTCAACATGCGGTTCCTCCAGAAGCAGGGCGTCGACAAGGCGGTGGCCGCTTCGGGTATCGGGATGAACACGATCGCCGGATTCGTCGGGCACATCACGCTGGTCGGCGTGTTCATCGTGTGGGCCGGTCGTGATGCCTTCGGCAGCTTCGAACTGCCCGATCCGAAGTACTTCGTGATCGGTGTGGCGGTCGTCGCTGCGCTCGGTCTGATCGCAATCGCCGTGCCGACCACCCGGCGGGTGTTGCGAGCCCGGCTCGCGCCGGTGGCGAGTCGCGCCGTCGGCGGCGTCGGCGACGTGCTGCGACGGCCCGCAAAGGTGGTGATGCTCGTCGGCGGTTCCGTGCTCGTGACGTTCGCCTATCTGACCACCCTGTATTTCAGCGTCGAGGCGTTCGGCGGTGGGTTGCCCTTCGCGACGGTCGGTGCCGTGTTCCTCGTCGGATCTGCCGTTGCCCAGGCGGCACCCACGCCTGGCGGTCTCGGCGCCGTCGAGGCGGCCTTGATCGCTGGTCTGGTGGCCGCGGGACTCGACAACACGGTCGCGGTGCCTGCGGTGTTCTTCTACCGGTTGTTCACGTTCTGGGCGCCGATACTTCCTGGTTGGTTGAGTTTCCAATGGCTCGAACGCAACGAGTACCTGTGAACGTGTCGGTGTCCCCAACTCGCCATCGGCGGGAACGTTGCGTCGAGGGAACACCACACCGATACGATCCCGCGATGCCGTCCGGCGCCCTCGGTGTTCGTCGTATTCATGGAAACTCCTGACTCGTGAACACCCGTATGACGGCGCTCGGCACGGTCGCGCGGTGGATCGAGTCGATCGGTCCTTCCACCCCTGACGCAGACGCGATCGCGGCAGTCGACGAACTGATCCCCATCGGTCCCGAGCAGCGCGACTACGTCGTGCGGTTCTGCTCGTTGATCGTGTTGTCCGCATCGATTGCCGCATTCGGGTTGCTCGCCGACTCCGGCGCGGTCGTGATCGGCGCCATGCTCGTGGCGCCGTTGATGACGCCGATCATGGGTGCGGCCGCCGCCACCGTCACCGCCGACAACCGCAAGCTCGTGCGGGCGGTGGCGATCATCGGCCTCGGCATGGTCCTGGCGATCATCGTCGGCTGGACGATGAGTCTGATCGCCGGAGGCACCGTCGTCGATGTCCGGGCTCTGCCCCAGGAGATCCGCAGCCGCACCTTCCCCGGTCTGCTCGACCTCGGAATCGCGATCAGTGCCGGAGCGGCAGCCGGCTATGTCCTTCCTCGCCGGTCGGCGATCTCGGCGCTGCCGGGAGTCGGCATCGCCGTCGCGTTGGTGCCGCCATTGGCCACGGTGGGCATCACAGCGCAGCTGGGCCTCGCGACCGAGTCGCGCAACGCGTTGTTGCTGTTCGTCACGAACCTCGCCGCCATCATCTTTGCTGCAGGCATCGTGCTCATCTTCAGCGGGTTCCGGCCCGTGGTGCGAACCAGCCGTGGCGTGCTCCGGCGTCGCGTAGCGGTCACAATGGCGCTCGTCCTCCTCGTTGCTGTTCCGCTCTTCCTGCACACCCGGTCCGTACTGGACGACCAGCGCCTGCAGAACTCCGTCGTGCGATCCGTGGAGAGCTGGGACGCGGAGGTGCGCATCGTCGAGATCACCTCCGACGTCGCCGATGGTCGAGCGACCGTCGAATTGCTGCTCAGTGGCCGTGGCGACCCCGAACCGGTGTGGGAGCTGGCCGAGCAGATCCGGGAGCGCTTTCGTGGCCCGGTTGACCTCCAGGTGCTCTATCAGAGCGACCAGTCGTACCAGGTGAGCGCTCGATGAAGTACCTCACCGCTCTCCTGGTGGTCGCCAGCTCGCTGCTCGCCGCGTGCGCGGGTGAAGGTTCGCCTGACCAGACTCCGCAGGCGATCACGGTGTTCGGACCGTGGATCGGCAGCGATGCGGACGCGTTCGCCGCGGTGCTGGACGGATTCGACGGCGCGGAGGTGCGTTACACGGGAAGCGCCGATTTCGTGGGCGACCTGCAGGCCCGGATCTCGTCGGGAGTCGGCCTTCCCGACGTGGCGCTGATCCCACAACCGGCACTGATCGAAGAACTTGCGAGTAGCGGCGACCTGGTTCCGTTCTCCGACGACGTCGTTTCCGCGGTCGAGGACAACTTCACGAGCGACTCGTTGAGGCTGTCGACCGACGGGAAGTTGTACTCGATCCCGTACCGGTCGAATGTCAAGTCGCTCGTCTGGTATCGACCCGACGTGTTCGACACGAACGGCTGGGATCCGCCGACGTCGCTCGACGAGCTCGATGCCCTGGTCAACCGAATCGAGACCGACACCGACATGGCTCCGTGGTGCTTCAGTATCTCGGCGGGGGGACAGACCGGGTGGCCGGCGACCGACTGGATCGAGGATCTCGTGCTGCGCCAGGCGGGCCCCGATGTGTACGACCAGTGGGTCGACGGTCGGATCGCGTTCAGCGATCCCATGATCCGGAACGCATTCGAGGCGTTCGACGAACTCGTGCTGTCACGAGGGCGGACGTTCGGCGGCGCACAGGCCATCGCTGAGGTCGACGTGGCCAGGGCGAGTGGGCCGCTCTTCACCGACCCGGCCGGCTGTGCCATGTACAAGCAAGCGAGCTTCGCCACGTCGTGGTTCGCGAATGGCACGACGATCGGCGCCGACGGCGAGGTCGACTTCTTCACGCTGCCCGGTACGGACGTGGGTTCGTCTCCGCCACTGCTGATCGCAGGGACCGGTGCAGTGCAGCTCGCCGACCGCCCCGAGGTGAGCGAACTGATGGCGTACCTGGCCTCGCCCGACGGTGGTCGGGCCTGGGCCGAGCGCGGCAGCTACATCAGTCCGCGCACGAACGTCGACCCCGACTCGTACTACCGGGGGTCCGACATCAGGTTCGGGGCGCTGCTCAAGGACGCCGAGGTCACACGGTTCGACGCATCCGACGAGTTCGACTCGGCACTGCGTTCAGCGATGCTCACCGGCATGACATCGTGGATCGCGGGACGCCAGACCCTCGACGAACTCCTGGCCGCGCTGGATGCAGTGCGATCACCTGACCCGAGCGACTGAGTTCCCGAAGACCTTCGCCGTCGACGCTCTCGATCCGGCTTCACTGTCGTCGGTTCGGCGCTCGCCGAGCTGCGATCGGTCGACTCGGTTCGTGCTGGTCGCTTTGCCTGAGAGCGATTGTAGGCTCGCTCGAACCCATCGACCTGGAGGACCCCCATGTTCAAGACAGCAACCATCGCACTGGCTGGATTCGCGCTCGTATTCACGGCGTGCGGCAGCGACAGCAGTTCCAACAGTTCGGCCACGCTCCAGGAGCAGGTCGCCAAGCAGTACAAGGACAGCTTCTCGAAACTCGGTGGAATCACCATCGATGAAGCGTGCATCGACGACACCGCAGCAACCCTCCCGGACAGCGATGCGCAGACTGTCCTCGACGCCCTCGACGCGAACACCGCGCTGCCCGCCGCGCTGTCCGAGTTCGAGACGCTCATGGGCGAGTGCATCGCACAGAGCTGACAACTCGCTCGACACAACATTCTGATGGGGACCCGATCGGCTCACGACGTCGTCGAGTCGAATGGGGTCGGCGAATTCCTGGTCAGTCTGCGCGAGTTCTCGCTCTTTCTGACCAGGACAATCGAACTCGCCCAGCAGGATGGCTTCGTCTCCAACAACGACCTGATGGTGCTGATCTCCCTGCGCCTCGACGGGCCGCGACGTCCCTACCAGCTGGCGAAAGCGGCCGGATTGAGCAGCGGCGGCGTGGCGCTGTTGCTGGATCGATTGCAGGAGTCGGGCTGGACACGCCGTCGACGCGGCGTACTCGAAGACGGCCGCGCCGTCGTCGTCGAACTCACAGAACTCGGCGACGCAGCGGTCGAACGCACTGCGATGGCCACCACGGCAGCGTTTGCGGCCGCACGGCCACTGCTCGAACGGTTGGGTGACCTACTCGCACTGCTCGGCCACGACGTTCCGCGCGAGGCGAGGCACCCGTCCGACGGCCTGGCGACCCTTCGCCGGACCGTCGAAGCTGGGCACCTCCTCACCGCGGCGATCGCGCGCGTGACCGGCTCGTACGACGCTGCGGGCAATGTGTTCCACGTGCTGTGGCTTGCCAACGGTCGTGGGGGCACCCGGCCGGTTTCGCTCGCCGACGCCACCGGTCTGAGCTCGGCAGGGATCGCCGATCTGCTCGACCGCCTCGAGACGGGCGGGCTCGTCGTTCGCTCGTCGGGTGCCCAACCGGACGGTCGGGCCGTCGTGGTCAGGGCAACATCTCAGGGCCGTCGTGTGCTCGACGCGGCGATCCTCGACGCCGGCCCGGTACTCGGATGCGTCGCTCGAGCGTTGTTTCCTGCCTGACGATGCCACTCCTGCCGTTGCCTGATTCTTGCTTCGGTGCGTCGGGTCCGTCTGGTGTTTCGCCTCGCCCCGATCGCTTGGTCAGCGAGTGAGTTACGCTCCGGCCGATGCGCATGGTGCAGCATGCCGAGGAGCAACGGTCATGAGTTCGCTGAAGAAGATGGTGGCGATGGCGATCGAGGCGACGAATGACGAGTCGATCTTCGTCGCCGGTGATTTCCAGCCGAAGGGGATGGCGTGGAAGCAGGTTGCCGGTGGCACGGCGGGCTCGGCGATCGGAGATGCCGTCGCGGGAGGCGCAGCGCTCGGAGAGACGCTTGGTGCCGCGGTGGGGTTCGCTGCCGGGACCCTGGCGACATCGGCGACGAACGCGAAGCTACCGATGTTCGTCGTGCTCGCTGCATCGCCGACCAAGTTGTATGTGCTGTCGCGACAACGTCACCACGGTGAGTTGCTTGCCCATCACCTCGGACAGCTCCACATGATGGAACGAGCGGGCCTCGTCGTGACGCTCGGTGGCGGTGCCACCGTGCGAACCGCGATCGTCGAGGATCCGGCGTCGAACTGCCGATTGGAACTTGAGGGCGTCAAGTACGGAGCCCACGCAAACGAGGAAATCCTGAACGAACTCAGCAGGTGAACCGGAGGTGAATGTCACGTTCGGTCATGTCGACTTCGGTACATTTGCCGCCGTGCAAGCATCTTTCTCGCGTAACAAGATGACCCGTCGGGGCTTTCTCGCAGCGAGCGGCACGGCGCTACTCGCGGCCTGCAGCTCGTCGTCCGACACGTCGTCGGAATCGTCCGTGTCGACTCCGCGGTCGGCCACGACCACGACGGTCTTCGAGCCGAGCACCACAACGCCGTCCTCCGAGCCGACTGCTGTGACCGAGCGCGCCTTGCGAATCCTGATGCCACCCAACAGCATCAGTAGCGACGCCTTCGTGCGATCGGCCGACGAACTCGGACGGTCGGTCGAGGTCGAGGTCTATGACGACTTCGGGTTCGTGCTCGACCGTCTCCTCGCGCAACAGGGCCAGTATCAGTACGACCTGATCGTCGTGCCTGGCGCCTTCCTGTCGGCGGCGATCGACAACGACTTCCTGCTCCCCCTCGACCATGACCTGATCCCGATGCTCAAGGATCAACTCGAAACAGTCGTCGACAGCCCATTCGATCCAGGCAGCGCCTACAGCGTGTGCAAGGAAGTGGGCTACACCGGCTACGCCTGGGACCGAACCGTCCTCCCCGACGGCATCGACTCGTGGGACCAGTTCCTCACCGTCGCCGCCTCGGATGGTGTGAGCGGCAAGGTGACTGCGCTCGCAGAGGGCGCCGAGGTGATCGCGCTGTCGTCGTGGTCGCAAGGGGAGGTCACGCCTGACATCGTCGACGTCGCCGCCGCCGAAGCCGACCTTCGCGATCGGTTGCTGCCGCACCTGCTCGACCTCGACTCCGGACCGACGGCGCGCATGCTCGACGGCGATGTCGTCCTCGCTCAGATGTGGAACGGCGAGGGTCGCCAGCTGGTTCGTTCCGACCCCGAGCGCTGGGGGTACGCGATCGGCGGACCGGTGACCGGTGTGTGGATGGAGCGCTTCGTGATCCCCGCAGCTGCCCCCGACGGCGAGGGCGCTCACGCGTTCATCAACCTGATGCTGCAACCCGAGGTCTCGATCAAGGAGGTCGATGATCGCGGCTACAACACCGGCCTCGGCCCCATCCAGGCCGAGATCGACCAACTGGCCGAGAGCGAACTGATACCGACCGGCGACGCGATGTTCGGTCCCACCCGGGACTACGGGGCGTCGTTGACGGTCGAGACCGCCGACGAGCTGAACGCCCTCGTCGTCGGTGTGGTCACCGATCTCGCCGGCACATCCCAGGCCCCGGCCATCGCGCCGACGACCAGCGCGGCTGCGTCCACGGCGCCCGCCACCACTGCCACGTCCGGCACGACGGCCGCACCGACGACGACCGTTGCTCAGTTCGACGAGCGGGGACGACGCGTCCTGCGACCGCAAGACAGCGGCGCTGAGGTCGAGACCCTGCAGAAGCGGCTCGTCGAACTCGGCTTCTCGATCGGGCGAGTCGACGGTGACTTCGGCGACGTCACGCTCGCTGCCGTCATGTCGTTCCAACGGTCGCAAGGTCTGCAGACCGATGGTGTGGTCGGCAGGTTCACCTGGGATGCGTTGGAGAACCCGAAGCCGATCGTGTCGCGCAGCACCAACACCCGCGGCGTGTCCGCCAACGCGCCGAGTGACGCGCAGCGCCATGCGAGCGCCGGGAGTGGGGCAAGCGGCGACAGCAGAGGCCGCACGTGGACCAAGGCGGTCATCTACCTCGACTCGTTCCGCGACGAGTTCTACGACAGCGCCGGCACCCTCGTCGGCAGCTTCCCCAACTCCCCCGGGGTCAACGGGCTCACGCCCACCGGTACCTTCAGCGTCTACAGCCGATCGGCCGACACGTACTATTCGAAGAACCCGGCGGAAACGATGCAGTGGATGGTGCGTTTCAACGGAGGCGTCGGCTTCCACAGCGTGCCGCGCATCGGCGGTGTCCCCCAGGCCACGCCGCTCGGCACCGCGCCGAGCAGCCATGGCTGCATCCGTCACGCCGACGACGTCGCCAAGAAGATCTACGACAACCTCGCGGACGGCGCGACGGTCGTCGTGCAACACGGTTGACGAACCGCCCCGTCGGGTCACCCGGTCGTGCTCAGGCTGGAGGCCTTCATTCAGTGGGGGTGTCGTCGTCGCCGATGAATGCCCGGCGAAGGCGATCGAGCGGAACGAGGCGCAACCGACGTTCGAGTTCCGAACGACCCCGAGCGGTCAGCTCGACGATGACGGCGCGCCGATCGGGAGACCGCCCGAATCGTCGAACGATGAGACCCGCCTCGTCGAGACGGTCGAGCAGTTGCGACGCGCCCCCACTCGACAGGCCGGTTTCGCGAATCACGGCCCGCGGTCGCGTGCCTCCCACGTCGCCGGCGGCGCAGAGCGCAATGGTGGTGCGCGCCGGTGTCGGGTCGTCCCCGCCGAACGTGACGAACATCTCTTCGAGAACAGCGCCCAACCGCACGAGCGCCTCGAGCCGGTCAACGGTGGTGGGCGTCGGCACGTTCCCCCCGCGCGACGGCTGAGTTCCGAGGAGTGCGCCGAGTGCGTTGAACCGCTCCTTCTGAGCGGCGGTGGACGCTGCGTAGATGTCGTTGATGTCGTGCAGCATCGACGCACCGCGCCGGGTGAGCGTGACGATTGCGCCACGACGGTCGTCGGGCACCGTTCCGTACTCCCTACTGATCAGTCGGTCGTTCTCGAGGCGTTCGAGCAGGTTGCTGAGGCCGCCTCGCGTCAGCTTGGTCGGTTCGAGGAGGGCTCCCGGGCGCACTGGGCCGTCGAGCGAGAGCGTACTGAGCACACCGATGACGACGTTGCTCGACCACTCGGCAAGACCCGCCTCGTCCAGATCGCGGGTGAACTCTCGCCCGATCCGGTTGATGATGATGATCACCTGACGTGCCAGTTCGACAGTCGGCGACAGCTCGGCATGCTCATTCGTCGCTGCCAAGGGCCGGTCACTCATGTGGGTGCGATGGGAGACCACGGCGTCAGTCTGCATCGTGCCGTGACGGCGACACAAGATACGAAGGTCATCTTGACTACTTGGTCACTGAGACATCCGGTATCGTTCGATGACGTTTTCTCTCTGGCGAAAGGCCACCAATGGATCTCAAGCAGAAACTCATCGACCTCGCCCGTGAGGCCACCGGCGACTCGGCCATCACGGTTGCCGGCGACTTCCAACCCAAGGGCATGACCTGGAAGGTCGCCGCAGGAGCGGCGGCTGGTTCGGTGCTCGGCGACGCGGTGGGCGGCGACGTCGGCCAGTCGATCGGTGCCGGCGCCGGTTATGTCGCTGGTCGGTATTCGGCCACCTCGGGTGAACTGCCTGCGGTGATCGTGGTCGCAGCGTCGCCGACGAAGCTGTACCTGATGACCTCGAACAATGCGAAGGGCATCATCCTCGCCAAGCACCTGTTGCTGATCGACACGCTCGACCGGGCCAACCTCAGTGTGGAGATGCATCAGAAGGCCACAGTGCGCACCGCGGTGATCACCGACAGCTCGACGGGTCACGAGTACAAGATCGAGGGCAAGCGCATCTTGTTCCATCACATGAACGACATGCTCGATGCGCTCGGTGCCGACGTCCACGACGACGCCGAGCACGAGACTGCCGTCGTGGCCGACTGAGGATCGATCCATGAACTTCGGCATCGTCCTGTCCATCGCCCTCGCCGTTGCCGTCCTGATCGGCTTCCTGATCGGGCGTACCAAGGGGCGCCCCGGTCTGGGAGCGCTGCTCGGCATCTTCGGCATCATCGGTTGGATCATCATCGCGATCCTCCCGTCGAAGTCCTCCGCCTGATCGGCCCGTCGGGAGAGCGACGCACCTCGTGGTCAGCAAGTTGCTTGCAAGCTGAGATGCCTCTACAGTCCGGCGAATGATCTCACGTCTTTCATCACGTCGTCATTCGGGCAAGGGACTGGTCGCGCAAGTCCTGTCTGCAGCTGCGATCGCTGTCACAGGTGGCCTGTTCGTCGTCGGTTCGGTCTCGGGACAGGTGGTGCCGGTCTCGTTGACGCTGAATCCCGCTTCGGTGCAGGCACCAGGCACATCAACGGCGAGAGTGACGGTTCAAGGCGTCGCCGCTGCAAACACCATCACGCTGCAAGCGGCCGGTGCTGACGTGCAGATTGCCAACCCTTCCCTCTTCAACGGTGGGTGGCTGCCCGCCGGATGTACCGGCGCCGGTACGAACACCGTGACGTGCCCGTACGCGAACGGCTCGTATCCATTGGTGCTCGACTTCGTGATCACTGTGCCTGCCGGAGCGACAGCACCTGCGTCCTGGAATGTGATCGCAACCGAGACAGCCACTGGCGCGAGTGCCCTCCAAGTGCTGACGATTCAAGCACCTCCCTCGACGACCGCTGCGCCAACCACCGCTGCGCCAACCACCGCTGCGCCAACCACCGCTGCGCCAACCACCGCTGCGCCAACCACCGCGGTAGGTGGAGTACCAGCAACGACCGCGCCCGGTTCAGGGGCGACTCTGCCGGCGACGGGTGACGAAACATTGTGGATTGCATTGGTCGCCATCGCGGCAATTGCTACAGGCGGTGCTGCGGTTGGGATCGCACGTCGTCGGCCATCGCACGACTGAACGGGAGTGTCGAGCCCGCGCCGGCTCAGACGACACCGTCTCGAACGATGCCCGCGACGACGCGTAGGGCGAGTACCGACGCGGCAGCGATTCCGAAGTAGCCGAGGATCTCGTTGATCGACACTGAGCCGCCGAAGGTGGGTCCGAGGTCGACGCCGAGGAGGATTGCCCCTCCGACACCGGTGGCGGCGGCGATCATGGCGAGCACCAATCGATCGACCAGCTTCGAGATCAGGCGAACGTCGCGTTCATCCGACAGGACCGACACCTTGGCGGTGAGTTGACCGCCGACCGCCCGGCTGAGGAGCTCGTCGACGCGCTCCGGAACTCTGCGCAGGCGTGGGAGCTGTTGGAGCAGTTCCTTCTCGACGGAATCCTTCAGTCCACCGACCGTTGGGCGACCGAAGCGCGCCTCGGCGTGGCGTCGCGCGGCGTCCACCAGCGAGAAGTCGGGGTCGATGATCTTGAGTGTGCCCTCGAGTGACACCATCGTGCGGCTCAGTGTGCCGAACCACCTCGGCAGGCGGATCCCGAAGTCGCCGATCAGTGCCGCCAGGTCCTCGAACGCCGTGGCGGTGATTCCGCCGCCGCTGGTCATGTTCCGACCGAGGAATGTCTCGAGGGCGGCATCGAGCGCACGGGTGTCCACATCACGATCGAACAGGGCGATCTGCTCGAGCGCCTGACGCAGGGCGATCGCGTCGCCGGCCGATGCCGAGGCGAGGAGTTCGAGCACGGCTGCACGCTGTCGCGGCCCGATCCTCCCAACTGCGCCGAGGTCGATCAGCACGATCGTGCCGTCAGGCTCGATCAGGATGTTGCCAGGATGAGGATCGGCGTGGAAGACGCCGACCTCGAAGATCTGGTGGAGGAACGCCGAGATCAGGCGGTCGGCGATATCGGTCCGACTCAATCCGAGAGAGGCGAGCGCCGCGTCGTCGACAATGGTCGGCGCAGCGACGAACTCCTCGGTCAACACCTTCGAAGTCGAGTGGTCGGAATACACCTTGGGCACTCGGATGCCGTCGATGTCGGCGAGGCCGGCTGCGAGTTCCACCCCGTTCTGGGCCTCGCGCGTGAAGTCGAGTTCCTCCTCGACGCCTTCGACGAACTCGAGAGCCAGATCCTCGGGCTGCACCGACAGGCCGAGCGGGGTGCGTCGCTGCACGAGTCGTGCGAGTTGAATGATCGCTGCCCGGTCGACAGCGACCGTCTCGGCCAGGCCGGTGCGCTGTACCTTGACCACCACATCGGACGTCTCGTCCGATGTGCTGTCGTCACTGCGCAGTTTGGCGCGGTACACCTGTGCCATCGATGCGCTGGCGAGTGGCGTCCAGTCGAACGACTCGAACACCTGCTCCGCAGGTCGACCGAGTTGCTCCTCCAGGTGCGGCCGGATGACGGCCTCGGGCTGAGGTTCGGCCGAGCTGCGCAGCAACGCCAATTCGTCGCACCACGCCGACGGCAGCACATCGGATCTCGTCGACGCCACTTGTCCCAGCTTCACGAAGATTCCGCCGGCCGACTCGAGGGTTCGACGAACGCCGGTGGGGAGCTGGTCGTGGGTGGCCTTTCTCGAGAGCATTCCCTCGCGTCGCGCGATCGCGAGCACCTCGCGGTAGCGCCGGAACGGTGCGATCTCGTCGCGCGCGGCGCTCATCGGGTTGCGGATCGTGACCAGTCCCGCCGACCGGCCCTGGGCGAGGGTGCCGACGGGTGCGGCGAGGTCGATTGCGAGCGCCAACGTCATCGTGAACAGCACGCCGAGCCCGAGTGACACCGCCACCATGTCGAGCGACGCCCAGTCCCAATCGCTCAACTCGCCGGCGACAACGACGCCGGCGCCGAGACCACCCACTCCCGCGAGCGACAACGCCACCCACCCGCGTCGGGCACCGAGGAGACGGCCGGCGATTCCGGTGACGAGCAACCAGCCGAGGGTGACGGTGAGGATCCAGACGAAGACGGTCATCGTGGAGATCATCGCAGAGAATGTTGCTTTCGCTGCAAGAATGTTCGCCGCCATGACTGACGACGACACCATTTCCGATTCGACCCCGTCGAGCACCGCTCCCCTCCAGGTTGAGTCCGACACGAATCTCGACACCGATCCGGACGCGAGTCCGCAGGCGAATCCCCACCCGACCGCCGATGTCGTCACGACAGCGCCGGCTCGTTGGCGCAGAGTCGGGCGACGGGTGTTGTTCTGGACGGCGATCGTGATCGCCGCCGTCCTCGTCGTGATCGCGGTCCTCGCGATCTGGCCAACGTCCACCTCGGGGCTCGGTTCCGACCCCGATCCGACGACCTCGTACGACGAGGCGGTTGCTCGATTCGAACAAGCGACCGCCGACGAGGGCGACGACGTCTTCGAGCCGTGCCGATCGCAGCTCCTCGACCACGGCGAAGCCACCGACGAGGTCGTCGTGCTGTTCCACGGGCTCACCAACTGTCCCGAACAGTTCCAGGAATTCGGTACCGAGCTCTATGACCAGGGCGCCAACGTCCTGATCTTGAGGGCGCCACGCCATGGGTTGGCGAACTCGGCTGATGATGGAATCGGCGGGGTGTCCAACGTCGACGGCATCACCGCCTCGGAACTCGTCGACTACGCCGATACGTCCATCGACATCGCGACCGGTCTCGGTGACGAGGTCAAGGTGCTCGGCTTGTCGATGGGCGGGGTGCTGGCGAACTGGACCGCCCAGGAGCGCTCCGACGTCGATCGGGTGGTTGCGGTCGCTCCGGCGATGTCGATTCCCGGGATGCCGTCGTTCCTCACGACGGGCTTCATCAACCTGTTCCACAAGATTCCGGCGTTCGACCTACCGGGCGAGAGCAACCTCGACCACGCCTACGCCGGCGAGTCCACGAAGGGACTCGTGGCGACGTTCACGATCGCTCGTGCCGTCGAGAAGGCAAGCGATGAGGGCCCGGCCGCGAAGGACGTGGTTGTCGTCCTCAACCCGAACGACAATCAGGTCGATCCCGATGTCGTGACCGGGTTCGCCGAGTCGTGGGGACCCGCTGGGGTGTCCGTCGTGCTGCTCCCCGATGCGGGCCTCCCCCACGACGTCATCGACCCGGATCAGCCGGCAGGTGACCCAGAGCTGGTGTATCCGATCCTCATCGACCTGCTGGAGAACGGCCGCTGACCGTTGCCGGCGGGTCGACGTCGTCGAACTCGGCGGGGACGCGCCCTGAGTCGATCGCCTCGACCAGTGCGGCATGGTCGCGTTCGTTGAGGTCGGCGTAGGTGCGGGCGAAGTCGACGATGGCGTCGTCGAACTCGTCGGTGTCGCCGAGGTAGGCGGCGATCGAGACGCGGAACCCCGTCCGGGCGTGCGCACGCGCCAGCGTGATGCCGCACACCTCGGCGTAGGCCGCGAGCGATCGTGCATCGAGATGGGTGAGATCGATCGACGCCTTGCCATCCCAGAGTTGGCGAACGTAGAAGTCGTGCACCTTGCCGTCGAGCGCTCGCAGGCGATACCAGCCGAGGAGCGGGTCGCTCGAGGTCTGCATGAGCCGTTGCCCCTCGACGACTCGTCGACCCTTGTTGGCGTACGGCGCCGGACCGCAGTACGGCTCGAGCACCGATCGCTTCGCCTCCTTCAGCTGCAGCAGCAACGGATCCGACTCGTCGAGACCCATCATCAGCACCACCATCGAGCGGGTGCCGACGCTGCCGACGCCGACCACCTTGCGGGCCAGATGCACGTACCGGTAGCCGTCGAGCAGGTGCTGGTGCTGCGTCGACAGGCTCGATCGGTACTGGTGGAGGAAGTCGCGAATCACCTTGACGTATCGGCGGCGCGAGCGGTCGTCGAGGAGGTCGTCGATCGGGACCAGCAGTGGTGGGCGGCGCGCAAATCTCGGCTCCGAATCGGACGCATCGATCAGTTTGGAGAACGCCGTCAGATGGTTTCGTCGCAGGCCTTTTCGCACGTCGTGCTCGACGTGTGAGGATGCCGCCTCGTCCTGGCTCTTCTTGATGCGTTGCAGGACGTCATCGACGTCGAGTCGGGCATGCCACACCTCGAGGTTGCTCATTTCGGCGAGTTCGCCGATGCGCGTCCGGTACCCGGCGACGGCGGCTTTCACGGCCTTCGTTCGCTGCGTTCTGGACACTCCGAGATCACGTGCGGCGACCTCGACGCTCGCGGCGAGGCGCTTGACGTCCCACTCCCACGGGCCGGGCAGCGTTTCGTCGAAGTCGTTGATGTCGAACACATGGCTGCGTTCCGGTGTGTCGAACACGCCGAAGTTCACGAGATGGGCATCGCCGCACAGCTGCGCTCGCAACCCGCTGGTGCGTGTCGACGCGAGATCGGCGGCCATGATCGCGGCGCCGCCTCGATAGAACGCGAATGCCGACCCCGACATGCGTCCGTTTCGCAACGGCACGAGGTCGGGGTCTCGCGACGCAGCTTGGCGTTCGAGCGCCGAGATCGGGTCGGACCGAGTGGCGTCGGGTCGCCATGTCGCGTGTGAATCGAGCGGGACTCGATCACGCGCCGCGAGGCCACGAGCGACGCGCTCGCGGATGCTCATCGGCGGCAGCGACTCGACTTCGGGGAGTCTCGTTCGTTCCCGTGCAATCTCGGTCGTGCGGTTGGTCATGTCATCTCCGTCGAGTG